>DATFFR010000064.1:0-27754 GCA_035249925.1 Actinomycetota bacterium | reverse complement strand
TGGCTGCACCGGGTCGAGCGCGACGGTCAGCTCGCCAAGCGCAAGCTGATCGAGGCGAACCTGCGCCTCGTCGTCTCGATCGCGAAGCGATACGTCGGTCGCGGGATGCTGTTCCTCGATCTGATCCAGGAGGGCAACCTCGGGCTGATCCGCGCGGTCGAGAAGTTCGACTACTCCAAGGGGTACAAGTTCTCGACGTACGCGACGTGGTGGATCCGCCAAGCGATCACCCGCGCGATCGCCGACCAGGCGCGCACGATCCGCATCCCGGTGCACATGGTCGAGACGATCAACAAGCTCGTGCGCGTGCAGCGTCAGTTGCTGCAGGACCTCGGCCGCGAGCCCACACCCGACGAGATCGGCAAGGTCATGGGCATCAGCGCCGAGAAGGTCCGCGAGATCCAGAAGGTCTCGCAGGAACCCGTCTCGCTCGAGACGCCGATCGGCGAGGAAGAGGACAGCCACCTCGGCGACTTCATCGAGGACGCCGACGCCGTCGTGCCCGTCGACGCCGCGAGCTTCATCCTGCTGCAGGAGCAGCTCGAGTCGGTGCTCCACACGTTGAGCGAGCGCGAGAAGAAGGTGATCCAGCTGCGGTTCGGCCTCGTTGACGGCCATCCCCGCACCCTGGAAGAGGTGGGCCGCGAGTTCGGCGTCACCCGCGAGCGCATACGACAGATCGAGTCGAAGACGCTCTCGAAACTGCGCCACCCGAGCCGCTCGCAGAAGCTGCGCGATTACCTCGAATAGGGTACGGCGCAGCGACTTACTGCGCTCAAGCTATCCCTCGGCGCACTCCGATGTTCCTCTCAGGCGCGGATCGTCCGCGCGCCGAGGACGGGTGGAGCACATGGTCCGCTTGCCGGATCTCCATGAGGAAGACGGGTTCACGCTGATCGAGCTGATGGTCGTCGTGGTCATCCTCGGCGCCCTCATCCTGATGGCTACCAGCACGTTCGCGGGCGTCAGGTCCCGCGCCCAGGACTCCGCGGCCAAACAGACCGCTGCGAGGACCCTCGAGACGGGACGGATCGTTTTCACGGACGGCGCCACCTACTCTCCCGCCACCCCGGCCGAGCTCATGGCGACCGAGCCGTCGTTGAACGCCGTCGACCAAGTGACCCCGAGCGCGGGTCCCGATGACGCCAGCACCTGGGTCCCCGACGCGGCCACGACCGGGAGGCAGTTCGTGGCCGCCGTCTACAGCGACGCCGGCAACTGCTTCTACATCCGGGACTGGATCACGATCGGCATCGGCTTCGCAGTGGAACGTGGTGTTCCGCCCGCGGACTGCACCGCCGACCAAGCTACGACGGTCGTCTTCGGCACGCGCTGGCCCTCGACGTAGAGCGGCGGGCGCCGACGGTCAGCTCCACGCGGCGTCGTCGTACGGCGGCGGTTCGCCGAGACGAGTGCGGATCGCTCCACGAGCCCGCCGGATGGCATCGAGACTGCGCACGCCCGCCTGGTCGGCGATGCGCTGAGCCCGGTCGCCGGCCAGTCGCAGGGTGGGGGAGCCCGACGTCGTCCGCTGGGGGCCACTCACCACCTCGGGGTCGTCCTCACGCATCTTCTGCGAGATCGTGTAGCCGATGCCGATGCCGACACCGATGAGCAGCAGCGAACGGAGCCTCATGCCCGGATCCTTCCTCGGTGGTGGACAGGAGCGAAGTCGTGACAGCCTACTCGTGGGCGAGACGGTCCGGTCGCGAAGGTAGCCACTGATAGACTGCCCTGCGCTCCACCTTCCGGGGTAGCTCAACCGGCAGAGCGGCGGACTGTTAATCCGTAGGTTGTGGGTTCGAGTCCCACCCCCGGAGCTTCCTACCTGCGCCGTGCCTTCTGAGCTGTGATGATGGGCTCTCGCAGAAGCCAAGCATGACCTGCATACTACGTCCTGACGCGCATGCACTTGTCACGATTCGTCACGTAGGAAGGCTGCATAACCGCCCTGAGCCTCCCATGGTCGAGGACCTCGGAGTCGAGGAAGCTGGCCGGCAGCTTGAGGGGTAGTGCAGTGTCATCCAGTGGGCGGGATCGAGTCAGTCCCGTACGTCCATTCCGTCTGCCAAGTGCCGTCAGATCCCTGGCTCTTGACCTGGCTGGGCGGGGCCGACAGGGCCCACTGTCTGGCGACGTCCGAGGCCTCCTGCTTCGACTGGAAAGATCCAAGGTCGCGTTCTTGCAAGGTCACGCGTTTCCGCAGGTCAGAGGGCATATTCGCGTGCTCTTCGACGGGTGCGCGGGGAACGACCGAAAACGTGCCCTGACTGCATTGATACGCGAAATGGGTCCCATGGGGGTACCTCTGACTACCCCCATGCCGTTTCGCGGGTACAGACGCCGACTTCGCCGATTGGCTCGAAGGGAGTGGGGTTGCGCCAGTCGGCGAATGATGTGAGGGGTGGGCGATCCTGCGGAACGCGAAGCCGCGTGGGACGCCCGCCCCTCACCCAGACCAGGTGAAAGGAGATCCCCGTTGACGAGGGTGAAGAAGGACGAGGAAGAAGAAGCAGTCCCGTACGCGATGCCGACCGCCCCGATGGCGAAGACGCAACTCCGTCTGCAGGGCGGAGCGATGTCGTTCAACTGCGACGACGATGCCCGAGCACTGGAGAAGTTCCTCGGCACTGAGAAGGTGATCGAGGTGACCGTGTACGGCACGGTCTCGGGCGCCGGTGTCTCCCACAACACCTACACCGTCTCGTTCCTCACCTGCGACTACTCAATCGACCGCGACGAGTTGGCTAGAAGCCTGCCGCAGCCCGCCGAGGACGCTAGCGACTGAACCCATACGCCTGCCTCGCCGTTTCGAGTACCAGGCGTAGGCCGCATCCGCGAGGATGGGCACCAGCGCGATCGCCTCGGCAATGACCGTCGACCCAGCAGCGAGTGCCTGGCTGAGTTCCTGGGTAACCCGAAGCATCGGGGCCGGCGGAGAAGGTCATTCCTTGAAAGGCCCAGGGCACTCAGGTCGTAGTGTGTTCGTCATGGAGTTCTCCAACACCCTCACGATTCGTCGACCGCCCGGCGAGGTGTTCCAGTTCCTGGCGAATCTCGAAAACGTCCCGAAATGGAACTACGCCATCGTAGAAACTCGCAAGGTGTCGGACGGACCCGTCGCCATTGGATCGATCTACCAGCAGGTACGGTCAGTTCCGCAGCGAAGCGAGGAGAGCCTCGAGGTCGTAGAGCTCGAACGGATCGCCGATTCGCGGTGCGAGGTGATCTCGGGCCCTTCACCGGCACACTCACGTACGAGCTGGACGACGTCGATGGCAGTACACAGCTCACCAACAGTGCCAGGTTGCAAGGACGGGGAGCGATGAAGCTCGCCGCGCCGCTGGCAGAATCACGAGTACGCCAAGCTGTGGCATCGAACCTGCAGGTGCTGAAGCCGATGCTCGAATCCGGCTCCGCGTAGCGCGCCTCTCAGCAACCTAGGATGACGGTCCAACCCCCAGCGAGCACGATACGGATATGCGAGACGAAGGAGGTTGGAGCTGTCGTGAGGGAGCAATGAGCGCCGTCGACGAGATCGTGTACCTGTTGGATCAAGCCTTCTCAGGCGAAGGGATCCAAGAAACGAACGAGAGTCAGTCGCTGCTAGCCAACCTCAGCAGTGTGGACGATTCGATGTGGTCGACCTCGCCGCCAAGGGGGGCACGCACGATCGAGTCGATCGCATTGCACGTCGGCGGATGCAAGATCATGTACGACGACTACGCCTTCGGGTCGGGCAAACTCAGCTGGGGCGAGGTCGAGGTTCAGCCCTGGCCTCTGGGCGAGGCTCCGATGTCAGAAACCATCGCATGGCTCACACGAGTGCACGGCAGGCTGGTCGATCACATTGGGCAGCTAGATGATGCGGACCTATCGAGTTCCCGCCGTACCAACTGGGGAGAGCAGGCCCAGACCCGCTGGCTGATCTCAATGCTGCTGCAGCACGATACCTACCACGCCGGTGAGGCGAACCACGTTCGCAGCCTTCTCGCCCGAGACGACGAATGGAAATGGGCCGACGACGACTAGACGCTAGCGCCCTCGGGCGACATGCCGTCCCGGGGTGCTCCTTTGGGTTCAGGGGACCGACCCCTCCTGTCTCGACCCGTCCCCGACTCACTTCATGGGGGCCGCCGGGACACCGACCAGCGGAGAGACAGTCAGGGACTGATGGCGTGGTCGGATAGCCTGCAGTCATGCTCCCGCCGCCCGTCACGAGGTTGAGCCGGAGGACCGCCCATGAGACGGATTGAAGTTCGCGACCTCGGCGAGCCCGAGGCAGTCGTGAATTACCCGCTCGGTGCCACCTACCAGGTTCGTCTGGCCCAGACTGTGATCAACCGTCACGTCCTCCAGCCCGGCTGGAGTTGGGAGGAACATGCCCAGCCCTTGGTCGGAACCCCATCGTGCGGGCTCTATCACCGTGGCGTAGTCCTGAGTGGCCGGATGGGCGTTCGGACCGATGATGGCGAGGAGCTCATCATCGGCCCCAACCAGGTGTTCGACCTCCCGCCCGGCCACGTCACCTGGGTGGACGGTGATGACGAATTGCTGATGTTGGACTGGGCGGGCGGCGCCGGATTCGACGTACAGCCGGGTGGGGAAGCGCGCGTGATGGCCACCATCCTGTTCACAGACATCGTCGACTCCACGGGACTCGCGCACGACGCGGGCGACACGTCGTGGAAACGGACCCTAGACATGCACGACGACGTCGTCCGCAGCGTGCTGGCCGGGTTCGGGGGCCGCGAGGTCGGGACCGCCGGGGACTCGTTCCTGGTCATCTTCGATAGCGCCGAGGGCGCCATCCGCTGCGGACTGGCACTTGTCCCTGCCCTCGCCGCCATACAGATCCCCATCCGGGTCGGCATCCACAGTGGTGAGGTCGTGATGAGCGGCGAGGACGTCAGGGGAGTGGCGGTGCACGCCGCGAACCGCATCGAGGCCCACGCGGGTGCGGGCGAGGTCCTCGTGTCGGGTACCGCCCGCGATCTCGCCGAGGGAGCAACGGGACTGAGGTTCGAGTCTCGCGGCCGATACCGGCTCAAGGGCCTGGAGCGCGAGCACGAACTGTTCGCGGCGAGGTCGCCCACGGAATGAGCGCCGGCTTTGGGAAGTCCTCGCGCTTGGTGACGATTTGGCTCACGCGCTGGGGCGTCACGCCGAGGATCGGGGCTATGTCGACGACCCGCAGGAAGCCCTGCTCAATCAGGTTGCGTACCTCAGCTGATTCAGGCGCTGACTATCCGATGCGGGGACCCGCGGGTACGAGTTGGCCTTGACTCCTGTGCCAGGTCCGACTTGACTCGGGAGGGACCACGGTGCCCGCCGGGGGGAGAGTTCCTTCGTGGGTACCTGGGTAAGCGCATGACGAGGCCACCAGCATCGGAGGGTGGCTCGCGGATTGCGCTTCCGTACCTTCGCCGAACCTTCGTTTGCGAGATTACGAACGCAGCGTAAGTCGATCGTCCCTACCCTTGTGCTCGTCTTGTTCGCAACCTCGGCATGCGAGACGACGCGAGAGGGGAACTTCCGACTGACGCAGCGGCCAGTCGTCGCGAATCTCGATGAAGCATCCAGTGTCACTCTCGATGCTTCCTGCACATCAGGAGAGTCGCTCATCGGTGGAGGGTACTCCTTCGCCGAGCCACCCCTTAGCGCCGGGAACCCGCTCATCATCGAGGCGAGCTTCCCGATGAACGATCAGGTTTGGCGCACCGTGGTGACTCGACCGAGCGATTTCGATCAGGATCGCGACGGGATCCCGCTTGCGACAGGTTGGGCGATCTGCGCATCGACCCCGAACGCGCCGCCCGACGTGGAGGTCGTTGCGTCACCTGTCGTCATGGCCTCGTCATCGCCAACGCTTGAGACAGCCACCACATCCGTTACCTGCCCGGAGGGCTCCACGATGACCGCCGGAGGTTTCCGCGTGATCCCCGCCGCCGACGATCGGTGGGAGGTCGCTGGTCTGTACAACGCTTGGGTATGGGATTCAGCTCCAGCGGATGGGGCAAGTTGGTCGGCAACGCTGCGGCGGATCGCCGGTCAACAGGGCCCCACACCTCCCTCGCTTCGGGCGTACGCCCTTTGTGCCCAGACACCGATTAGCTCCAACCGCCTCGTCGAGGTCGATACCGAGAAGCGTGAACCGATCAACTTTGTGTACTGGGATGGCCAGGCCGAGTGCGATGCAGATGAGGTCGCGTCTGGGGGTGGATACACGTTCACGGGCGAAGCCCTCGTGCCGCATCTCGTGGCGACAAGCAAGCCGGTCGTCGCCGACGGAACTTGGACGATCGCGGCTATCAACGGACACCAAACGGGAGCTGCGGCAGGTGTAAGCCTCGCGGCTGTCTGCATCGACGTGCCGGTAATCGTGGATGTCAACATCCTCAGTCCGAGGGGTGAGATCTGCGGGACCTGCACCGTCGACGTCGAGTATCCCTTCGTTGCCGGGCTGGATCCATCGGATCCGTCGATGAGCGAACCGATTGACTTCGCGGCGGCAGCCACCGACGGGTCGGGAGACCCTCTGACGGGTGATGCCCTTGAATGGACGAGTTACGTCGACCCGGCGGGCAGCGGAACGCCGCTCGGGACGGGGGAGAGCTTCACGGCCAGGTTGCCAGCGCCCCCTCCGGGCCAGTCCGTCGGCTACGTGATCGAGGTGGTAGCGAGCGATGCGGCTGGCAATACTGGCTCCGACTTCGTAGTCGTCATGGTTGTTGCTGGATCGTAGGTAGCCTGCACCTGGGCCCCCCTGAACGACCTCATCCGGGAGGCGGTGAACAGATCGCCGGGCATGATTCGCGGGACGGTGAGCGGATGGGTCTGCGCGAGGTGCGGATGACGGGAGGCTCGGGCTTGACGCTGGCGGAGTACCGGGCGCTCGAAGCCACGGGGTGGAGGTCCTGCAGGCGAGGTCGTGAGAGGTTCTCGACGTGCCCAGGTCGGGAGGGTTGTCACACCGCCGCCAGGGCGGGTTTCACGTCATCCCGGGACGATGACAGCCTACCTCGAGGGCTGCGCCCCGACGGAACTTCCCCCAAGCGTCGCATGATGGGAGGATGGGATGTAACAGCCCGGCACCCAGGCCCATCATCGCCGGCGCCCTGACTTACCTGGCGTACGGCAGATGGAAGCTGAGCGCGCTTCCGGGAAAGCAGGCGGGCAACGTCGCCGAGCGGGTCAGACGAGCCTCTCGACGGCGAGCTCGCCGTACTTGTGCCTGGCGTGCGCCCCCGTGGCGAACGAGGATGTCGTCGGCCGCCGTGGGTCGCCATGGCCGGAGGGGACCGCCGAGCCGGGGCCGCACAGCCGACGAGGCCGATTGCGCCGCGGTCTCCAACGACGATGACGTGCGGGCAGCGCCCACGGCGTTCGGCGATACGGTAGGTCGGGCTAGGCCCAGCACGGACTGGACGTGCGCCTCGTAACGTTCAGCCCGCAGTGCCGTGGACCCGTGACCTACCAGAACGCTCCGCCATCGGGTTCGACGTGATCGGCACCGGCCTGCAGACGTAAGACGAACCCGGACCCCAACTACTACGTCATGCCACTCGGGGTCCCGAAGCCGTCTCTCCGCCCCCGGGAGCCGATGCTTGCATCCGTCGCCGATGCGCAGCAGATCTCGCTCGGTCGGGTGCCTCGCCCTGGGAACGCAGGATGACCAGCAACGAGGCACCGGCCAAGACCAGCACGAGGAGTCCCAGCACCTGCATCAGCCTTTGCTCCTTCGTGGGTCAGAGCTGCGCGGGTACGTCCGCTCTTCCTGGACGCGGCCGCTCCTGCCCTTGATCCTCAAGGAAGAAGGGTGCTGCTCCCTCGCGATCCGCACGGCGTTTCGAAGGGTTTCGTCCTTCCGCTTTCCTTGGGTCAGCGTGCGCCCCTCCGACTGAAGCCTCCAGCCGTCGTCGGCTTTCTCCAGCACCAAGACCTTTCGCTTCGGCATCCCGCCACCTCCTGTTCCGGGTCTGGGTCAGAGCTTCCCCGGGCGGCTCTTCCCGCAAACGCAGGAACAGATGCACACGTTTGCCTCGAGGGTCTGCCGGGCATGCAGTGCCTGTCCTGGAGAGGGGAATCATGAGCGAGTTGGTCATCCTAGGGATCCGCGCGGGAGCAGGCGACGCACGAGGAGCCGACCAGGATCGGCGACTATCTCGTCCAGTTCGGGCAGCTGACTCCACCGGAGAAGCAGGAAACGAAGACCGCGATCGGTGCAGACCGGGCGCGGCAAGCCCGCGAGGAGATGGTCCAGGAGCCGGCACCATGACTCGGGGACCGGGTACCGAGAAGCTCGGGACACACGCGAGCCTCTCGGCTCGAGGGTTGGCACGAGCGTGACAGAAGCCATCACTGCGGACCCGCCCGAACGAGTTGCTCTTGCATCGATGCTGCAAACGTGGAGCGCCGTTTCCTTCCTGCACTGGCGCGTGGAGCCCGCTCAGATCCGGCCGCTCGTCCCGAAGAGCCTGGACGTGGATACGTTCGATGGGAGCGCGTGGGTGGGCTTGGTCCCCTTCCGGATGCGCATGCGGATGCCGGTCGGCAGCCTCCCGATCCCAACGCTCTCGAGATACCCCGAGACTAATGTGCGAACGTATGTGGTCGACCCGTCCGGGCGTCGTGGGCTGTGGTTCTTCTCGTTGGACGTGCCCCAGGTCCTTGCGATCATCCTCGCGCGCGTTGCCTTCGGTCTGCCTTACGCCTGGTCGGAGATGTCACTCGAGGAGCGGGGGTCCAGGATCGAGTACACAGCCCAACGACGGCGGCCTCAGCGCGGCCTCCGGAGTTCGGTCATCGTCACTACCGGCGTCGGACAACGGGTGGTGGACCCCCTCGCACTCTTCCTAACGGCGCGCTACCGGCTCTACGCATCGGGTCCGCTCGGGCTGTATTCGATCTCCGTCGAGCATCAACGATGGCCCCTCGAGGAGATCACCGTCGACGAGATCGACGACGGACTCCTAACATCCAGCGGGATCCGAGTCTCGGGTACGCCGGACCATGCTTGCGCGTCGCCGGGTGTTGACGTTCGCGTTGGTTGGCCTGCTGCGGTTGGGGGTCGCGTCAGCCCCGCTCTTCCAACGAGCTAAGCGAGCAGGTCCTCGCGGAGCTCGTTCAGGCCATCGCGGCTCGACAGCCCGGGTGGCCGCATTCGCAAGCGTGGGCGCCATGCGCGGCTTCGCCGGCGTGGTCGCGGCAGTAGTTGCCGCAGAACCCGCCCTCCTGCTCGACGGTGCACGTGCATCCCTCGTGTCCGCAGTCCATGACGTGCTCTCCTTCCCCTCCGCCGGCCTGGGGATCGATCCTCTCAACGATCTTCGCTCAGCCTTCCCACGGCGACGGAGAGGCAAACAGGCGGGCAGGACTCGTCACCCTCGGGGTCGCTTCGGTCGATGAAACCCAGCGACTCGTGTCCGATGTCCGTTGGTCCACGAGGATCACCTCGAGCGCCGATGCGATGGGTGGGCTCCGTGAGGAGCCGATAGCGGATCACCCCGGAGCGGGCGGCCCCCCGGGAGCTCGGGGGGAATGAGTCCCGCAGCTTCACCAGGCTGCGTCGCCCCCGGAGGGCCGCATCCGCCGTCAGGCACGTTGCGACCGAGTGACCGCAGGGCGGTTGCGGTGTAGTCAGGAAGGACCCCACGGCCTCTCGGTTCGGTGTCGCCGCATCGGATGGCTCCCCCCGGGCCACCGGCAGCGACGATCTGGAGCGTCGCACGGCCGCCCGACGCGCACAGTCGGCCCGACGAGTGATTCTTTCGCTCCGGTCGTCCGACGGCCTTCTCGGCGACCATCTCGAGACCGCCGGGACGGGTCGGCCGGCGGACGGACTACTCCTGATCGAGGCAGGTCCGGTAGGCGAGGTCGCAGAGCTGGCCAGCGAGCAGTCCGAAGTTGGCCCCGCCACCGGGCTCTCCGCCGCCGAACGAGGTGCCCTTCCACTTCAGCACCAGGCAATGGGCGCTCGAGTTCGGGGCCGGGTTTCCGCCGCAGTCGGCCGACTCGCTCGTCTCGAACGAAACCTCGCTCGGCTGCTTGCTCCACGCCGTGATGACCCCGTTCGCGTCGACGGTCAGCTTCGCGCCTTTGTCGCCGGAAGCGCTGCCCTCGATGTAGCTGCCGGCCGATGGCGCGCAGGCAGCCATGAGGTCGAACGGGAGCGTCGCGGTCGACGGGATCGGACAGGTCAGCGTTGCCTTGCTGGGCATGTTGACGCCCAGGATCTGGAAGTGCGCGAACCCGATGACGTTGTACTTGGGTTGGGGCGTTCCGATCTGGGCTGGTTCGACGTCGGCAGGCGAGGTCCCGACGATCGGGAAGTCTCTCGTCTTTCCGACCAGTTGCTCGAGCTCCCCCCACGCCACGTTGTTCCCTCCGTCGCCCTCGCGAGTGCAGACCCAGGTGGCGTACGGGTAGTTGAGGCCGAGGGTCTCGACGGGCTCGTAGCCACCGATCCAGCCGGCCAGCTGGTTGGCGCCGCCAGAGTTGTCGCACGCGTCCGCCTTGCCGACGTCCCAACCGTCGCCGACGTCGAGGAAGCCGAAGTTGCCGCCTCCTGAGAGATCGTTGTCCTCCCAGATGTAGCAGACCGTGTTCTCCGCCACGTACGGCACGTCGCAGCGGTTCCCCTGGAAGAAGCCCTCGTAGATGACGAGCGGGATCGGGCCCGCAGAGCCTGCCGCACCCCATGAGGCGGTCGCTTGCGTCGTCACCTCCGATGTGTGCTCGAATCCCAGCACCGGCGCGAAGTACAAGGATTGATCGCTCTCATACCGGACCGTCACGTGCCCGCTCACCGCGACACCGCAGTCGATCGTCCACGCTTCACCGCTCTCGGGGTCGACTCCGTTGATGATGCCTCCGGAGAGACCGCTGTCGGTGACCTGGACGTTCTTCGCGGCGTAGGCGTCGGCCGCGGCTTCCGGGTCGCCGAGGCCCGCGTCGGCACACGACTGCGCGGCGGCGAGGGCAGCGGCATCCGCGCCGTTCACCATCATCCGGCGGCGGAGCAGCAGGCCGCCGACGTCGACCGTCAGCGCCACGGCGGCCATCAGCACGACCAGGACCAGAGCGGTGACGACGGCAACGGCACCGTCGTCGCGAGAGGTTGCGGGAAGTTTCACGATCACACCTCGCACCGGAAGCTCGCCGAGACGATCGGGGTCATGTGGATGACGGGAAGGAAGGGCGCCGAGACCACGATCCCGCCCTCGGGCAGGTTGCGCGTGTCGTAGCTAACGGTCACGTCCTCGCCGACGCTCTCGTCACCGTCGCAGAGCCGGCTGACGACGACGTCTCCGGCATCCGGGATCGCGCCGAGCGCGGCGTTCTCGACCTTGGCCTGGACGGCTTCGACCGTGGGAGCTCCCACGGCCGCCGCACGCCCGCCCTCGCGAACGGAACTCCGCAGCGTCTGCAGGTTCAGGAAGGCGATGCCGAAGTAGATGATCCCGAAGACGAGCATGAACAGCAGGGGAGCGATGAGCGCGAACTCCACGGCCGACGCGCCCTCCTCGTCGCGGTGCTCCCGGAGCGGGGCCGCAGGCGGCTGGTGTGCGCGCGATACTGCGTGTTCGCGGTGTACCTCCACGAGATCCTGCCTTCCTCGGCCGACGTGTTCGGCCACCTGGTGATGATCGAGCGGGTGCCTCGTTCGCGGACCTTCGTCCCTCGATGCGTGGTCCCCAGGGTGGCCGACGCAAGGGGTCCCGCGCTACGGGCGAGAGGCCGACGTGGACCGGCCGTTCGTCGGGGATACCGGTGCTCGAACGCCTAGTTCGAGTGGCTCATCCGGAGGGTCAAGGTGACCAGGTGACGTAGACGCCTTCGGCGACCGCGACGGGCTCACCGCCGACCTCCTGCACGACGATCAGCCCCTCGCCCGACGGGCCCTGGACGGGGTAGGCGAACGCCGAAGCGTCGGGCGCCCAGGGCGTGGTGCTCTGCGCGTACTGGGTGAAGAACGGCGCGTAGTCGCGCAGGACGTCGATCGTCGGCGAGTGCCGGCCCTCCGCCTCGACCGCACGGCCTCCTTCCCAGACCTGCCACAGGAAGGGGATAGCTCCCGCGGACGCGGGTTCGGGGGCCAGCGTGAGCAGACGCTCGCCGTCGGGGCTCCACCAGAACGTGATCGCGCGGATCTCGGTGGCGCGTCTCGTGACGCCGCTGCGCACGTCGACCACCCTCACCCCGTCGCCCGGAAGCGTGGGGCGCCGATCGAAGAAGTCGCCGTCTTCCGCCCCGAGCAGTTGATAGGCGACGGCGCCGCCGTCGGGGCGCAACACGAACGAGAGCGCCCCGGCCCCCTCGACGAGCACCCGTGGGCGTCCTCCGTCGACGATCGCGACGAGCCGTTGGGTGTCTCCGCCCGCACGCTCCGCGAATACGACCGTGCGCCCATCGGCGCTCCATGCAGGCGTGGCGAAGGCACCGGGCCGCCGGCTCACGCTCGTGGCGTGGCCGGCCAGGTCGACCTCGTCGAGGCGGTCGAAGCCGGCATGGGCGAGCACGCGCCGGCCGTCGGGCGCCCAGGCGAAGTAGAAGAAGGGCTCGCCGCCCGAGACGATGCGCACCCGGGCGCGCTCACCGGTGAGATCGAGCACCCCCATCTCCACCGGCATCTCCGGGTCGCCGCCGGCGCCGAGGAAGGCCACGCGATCGCCGGTCGGATCCCACGAGAGGTAGTACGGCAGGAACGGGGTTCGCGTCACGACGGGTTGCTCACCCCGTGGGCCGGCGACGACGATCGCCCCTCCCACGCCCGTGTCGCTGGTCAGCTGCACCACCCACGCGAGCCGGTCGCCGTCGGGCGACCATGCAGGTTGCACGGCCCGCCCGTCGGCATCTGGCATCTCGCTCCTCCCCGAACCGTCGGGGCGCATCGTCGAGAGCGAGCCGTCGGCGTCGACGACGGCGATGCGTCCGGGGGCGGAGATCGTGCCCCTCGCATCGGGAGCGGCAGGCTCGTCCGCGGGGGACGGGGATGCCCCGGCGGAGGAGGGGAGGGCGCCGGTGCTCTCCGGGTCGCCGATCGAGATCGTGCACGACGCGACCGCGAGCGTGCCACTCAGCGTGAGGATCCCGAGCACGGCCCGCGGGGTCGAGCGCATGGATCGACGCTAGCGCACTTCACCGTTCCGGTCGCCCCCCCGTTCCGGGCGGCCAGCAGCACATCGAATAGGCTAGTCGGCGCTGATGGCGTCTTCCTCTTCGAGCGCTCTGGGCATCGGCGCCAAGCTGCGACCGTACCTGCCGCGCATCACGCTGACATGGCTCGACTCCGAGCCGATGCGGACCCACCGTGAGGTCGAGGCCTCCATGGTGTTCGTGGACATCTCGGGATTCACCAAGCTCTCCGAGAAGCTCGCGAAGGTCGGCAAGCTGGGCGCCGAGGAGATCGCGAACTCGATCGACTCGTGTTTCGCTCAGCTGCTCGACGTCGCCTACCGCGACGACGGCAGCCTGCTGAAGTTCGGGGGAGACGCCTTGCTGTTGGCGTTCACCGGCAGCGACCCCGAGGAGCATGCCGAGCGCGCGTGCCGAGCCGCGCTGGGCATGCGGCGTCGGCTGCGGGAGATCGGCCGTCTCGACACGGCAGGAGGCCGCGTCACGCTCCGCATGTCGGTCGGCGTGCACACGGGCACGTATCACATGTTCCTCGTCGGGGGGTCGCATCGTGAGCTGCTCATCACGGGCCCCGCCGTGAGCCGGCTCACGGACATGGAGGCTGCGGCCGGCACGGGTGAGGTCCTGGTGAGCTCGACGACGGCCAGCCTCGTTCCGTCGGCCTCGCTCGGCGCCGAGAAGCCGCCGGGGGTGCTGCTCCGCGCTGCATCGGGGGAGCCCCTCGATCGCGTCTCCCTGCTGCGGGCTCCCGCCGAGGGGCTGGAGTCGTGCATCCCGCTCGCGACCCGCGAGTACCTACTGTTCGGAGCTCCCGAGCCCGAGCACCGTCAGGTCTCGGTCGCGTTCATCCACTTCGACGGCACCGACGAGTTGATCAGCACAGCGGGACCCGACCGAACCGCGTCAGAGCTCGATCGGCTCGTTCGTGACGTGCAGGAAGCCGCGGACGAACACGGTGTCTGCTTCCTCGCCTCCGATGTCGATCGCGACGGAGGGAAGATCATCCTCACCGCCGGTGCTCCACGAGCCACGGGAGCCGACGAAGAGCGGCTGCTGCTGGCCACCCGCCGGATCGTCGAGGGAGAACGCGCGATCCCCGTGCGCATCGGGGTGCACAAGGGTCACGTGTTCGCCGGCGACGTGGGTCCCGCCTACCGGCGCACGTACACCATCATGGGCGACGCCGTGAACCTCGCCGCTCGGGTCATGTCGAAGGCCGAGCCGGGACAGCTGCTGGCGACCGCCGACGTGCTCGATCGGTCCGAGACGCTGTTCGACGTCGTGGCGCTCGAGCCGTTCTCCGTCAAGGGCAAGTCGGAACCGGCCATCGCCTTCGCGGTCGGCCGGCCGGTCGGCACCCGAAGTCGTCGGATGCGACGGCACGACAGCGGCGATCTCGGTCGGGTGCCGCTCGTCGGCCGGCAGGAAGAGATGGCCGCCCTGCGAGCCGCGATGCGGTCGGCTGCCGCCGGTACCGGCCGAGCGATCGAGGTGATCGGCGATCTCGGCGTGGGCAAGACGCGGCTGCTCGAGGAGATGCGGACTGAGTTCGCCGAGCTTCCGGCCCTGCGAGCCACGTGCGAGTCCTACACCTCGTCCACGCCGTACGTCGCATGGCGGGAGCTGATGCGGGAGCTCTTGGATATCGGCTGGGAGGATCCCGCCGACGTCGCGATCGAGCGACTGAGGGCGGCGGTCGCCGAGAGCGATCCGGAGCTCACGCCGTGGCTGCCGCTGATCGCCCTCACGATCGATGTGACGCTTCCGCCGACCCCCGAGATCGAGATGCTGGGGGACGAGTTCAAGCGCTCGAAGCTGCACGAGACGGTGGTTCGCTTCCTCGAGGTCCGGCTCGCCGGGCCGACGGTGATCGAGATCGAGGACGTGCAGCACATGGACGAGGCGTCGTCGGCGCTGCTCGCCCATCTGATCGATGGGATCGATCGCCGCCCGTGGTTGCTCGTCGTGACCCGGCGCGATGAGGGTGACGGGTTCCGTGCCGTGCCGGGACCGGCGGTGGTGCCGGTACAGGTCGAGCCATTGAACGCGGTCGACGCGATCGCGATGGCCGAGGCCGTCACCGAGCGCCATCCGCTGCCGCCGCACGTCGTCGGGGCGATCGCGGATCGATCCGGCGGGAACCCGCAGTTCCTGGTCGACCTGGTCGGAGCCGTGGTCGAGTCCGGCAGCACCGACGAGCTCCCCGACAGCGTCGAGGCGGCCACGGTGGCTCGGATCGACCGACTCGACCTCGCCGACCGGACCGTGCTGCGCCTGGCGTCGGTGCTGGGCCTCAGCTTCCACCCCAGGATGCTGGAATGGCTCTCGGCCGACGGCGAGACCTCGCTCGAACCGAAGGCACTCGAGCGACTCCACGGGTTCTTCGAAGCCGAGGGCGGCGGCTACCTGCGGTTCCGCAATGCGATCGTGCGTGAGGCCGCCTACGACGGCTTGCCGTTCAAGACGCGGAGGCGCCTGCACGTCGCGGCCGGGTTGCGGTACGAGGAGGAACTCGACGAGGGCGATGAGGTCGCGGGCATCCTCTCGCGGCACTTCTTCCTCGGCGGCGATCACCCCCGCGCCTGGCGGTACAGCAGGACCGCCGCCGACCGAGCCCGGGACATGTACGCGTACGGCGAGGCGGCCCAGTTGTATCGCCGGGCGCTGAGCGCCGCGGCCGGCGCCGAGCTCGACCCGAGCGAGCTGGCCGATGTCTGGGAGGCCTTCGGATTGGCGAAGGAGCGGATGGGAGAACCGCGCCAAGCCATGGCCGCGTTCACCGCGGCCCGCGGGCTCGCGCGAGGAGACCCGATCAGGGAAGCCGAGCTGCTCTACCGGCACTCGGTCGTCGACGGACGGTCGGGAAGGATCGTGCCCGCCATCCGTTGGGCTCGTCGGGGGCTCCGGACCCTCGAGGGCAATCTCGATCAGCGCGCCGTGGCCTGTCGGGCGAAGCTCTACTCCATGTTGGCCGGCATCCGCGTACGACAGGGCCGCGACCACGAGGCCATCGAGCTGGCCCGACAGGCGATCAGGGCAGCCGAGATCGCTCGCGAGCAAGACGCGCTCGCCAACGGGTGTCTCGTCATCGCATGGGCGCGCTCCTCGATGGGCGCATCCGACGACGAGACGTACTCGCAGCGTGCGCTCGGGATCTACGAAGGGTTGGGTAACCTGCTCGGCCAGTCGATGGCGCTCAACAACATCGGCATGGGTGCGTACTGGCAGGAACGCTGGGGCGACGCGGTCGCCACGTGGACGAGAGCGGCCGAGACGAGCGAGCGAGCGGGAGACGCGGTCGGCGCAGCCTTCGCCGACTGCAACATCGCGGAGGTTCTCTCGGATCAGGGGCGGTTCGAGGAGGCGGAGGCGCGGTTCCGCCGGGCCCTGCAGGTGTGGCGTGGGACCGGCGACGAGCAGGGGGTCGCCTACGCCTCGGCTCAGCTCGGACGCACCTACATCCGAGCGGGACGGCTCGACGAGGGGCTGGCGCTGCTACGCGACGCGCTCGAGCGCTATCGCGCGCTCCGGGTCCAAGGCGATGCCCTCGATGCCGAGGTCTGGATCGCCGAAGGCGAGGTCGCCCGGGGCGATCCCGGCGTCGACGCGGCCATCGCTCGGCTCGCCGGGAAGGTCGAGGACGGTTCCCCCGCTCAGCGGAGCCTCGAGCGTCTCGGTGCATACGCGCTCGCGCAGCGAGGTGAGACCGAGGTCGCCCTCAAGAGGCTCACCGACGCCGCCGAACGAGCCCGCGAGGCCGGAAGCTCGTACGACCTGGCGATCGCGCTCGACGCGATCGCCCGTCTCGAGGGCGACGACGCCGGGCGGCGAAACGTCAGGGCCGAACGCGACCCCATCATGAAGGCGCTCGGCATCGAGCGCCTCCCGGAGCCGCCCCTGCGGGGCGGCTCCGGCTAGCTCGATGCTTGCGTTGACTAGCTGCGGCCCCTCGGGTCGCCGTTGTAGCTGGCCGGGACCGTGTACACGAGGACGGCGTCGCCTCCCTGCTTGGTCTGGGACTGGATGCACGGGAACGTCGAGGGATCCACCTTGTTGCAGCCGGGAAGGAGCGCCGGCCCGACCGTGGGCTCTAAGGCATCGTTCAGGAACGACTGCTTTGCCTCGAAGCAGACCTCGATCTTGGCGGCACCGTTGTCCGAGACCTCGTTGAAGAGCTTCTTCTTGACGATCGTGGTGATCGTCGCGTTGCGCTCGAAGTTGCTGTACTCGTAGGTGTACATGAAGTCGGTGAACTCGGTATAGGGCGTGCCGTCCGCGAAGTCGCAGTCGAGCAGCCCGGTCGTGTCGAACCGGGAGAACAACGCACCGGTGTCGGTGTCGCCCCCTGGATTGAACTCGTTCATGGTGATGTCGGTCGAGCTCTGGCCCCCGTTCCCCACGTGCGAGCTCGAGCAGTCCACGTCCTCCGGACAGAACTGCTGGACGATCTGGAACTCGTCCGACGTCTCGTCCTGGGCGCCGGCGGCGCTCGCGACGAGCGTGTACGTCTCCGGTAGATCGACGGAGAGGTCATCGAACGTCGCCACTCCTGCCATGGCAGAACGGCTGGTCGTGCCAGCCAGGTCGGCGGCGGGGTTGCCACCGCTCAGCTCGACGCTGATCGTGCCCGTGAACGAGGTGATGGTGTCGCCCTGGCCATCCACCAAGGCAACCTGCGGGCGCGACGCGTCGGGCGGCGTGAGGATCGAGCCGAAGTCGTGGGTGCCCGTGATCACGGAGTCCACCTCGGCGTCCTGGGGCTGGGTCACGAAGCGGAGTTCGCACGAGCTGGCGGCGAACGTCGTCACCAGTGGATCGCCGACGTTGACGAAGTCGTTGCCGGCGGGCCCCGAGAAGTTGTTGGACTGCTTCGCTCGGATGCCCCACCCGAAGGTGCCCCCGCCGCAGGACGCGCTCGCCGTCACGAGGTCCGCGAACGTTCGGGTGCTCGATGCCGGGATGGCGAGGTTCCGAAGCCTGATCGTGCCGGCGAACGTGACCCCCTCATGGGTCACCGAACCGCTCACGAATGTCGCTGGAGCTTGAACGTTCGAGACCTCGAGTCCGATGGGCACGTACAGGTCCGCGGAACCGAGCTGTTGATTGTTCGACTCGTTCTGCAACGTGAGTGTGAGCGATGCCGTCGTCGACGCGGGGGCAGCAGGTGTCAGCGTCGCCCGGAACGGCTTGACCTCAGCCGCCGGTGCCGCATTGACTCCCGTGGGAACCAGGGCCAGGGATGCGAACAGCGTCAAGACGGTCGTGGTGATCGCGCTGCGGCTGGATCTCGAGCGTGGCAGGTGCATGCGAGTGTCTCCGTTCATCGGGGGCAACCAGCGGAGCATACGACGTAGATCCATCGGAGGGAACCCCTATCGGTGGAACGGGGGATACGTCGCACGCTGAGTGGGTCTCTCGTGTCGTCCGTCCCCCTAAGCTGCGCATGTGCGTCTCGCGACGTGGAACGTCAACTCGGTCCGCCAGCGCCTGCCCCGGCTGCTCGCGTTCGTCGAACGGTGGGAGCCCGACGTCGTGTGTCTGCAGGAGACGAAGATGGCCGATGCGGACTTCCCGAGCGAGCCGTTGCTGGCCCGGGGCTACTCGGCGCTGTGCCACGGGCAGGCAGGACGCAACGGCGTCGCGATCGTGTCGAGGCTGCCGCTCGAGGAGGTGGCCCGAGCGCTGCCGGGTTCCCCGGTGCCCGAGGACGCCCGTCTGCTGGCCGCACGCGTGGACGACATCACGGTCGTGAACGTCTACGCGGTCAACGGCAAGGAGGTCGGCGATCCCGCCTACGAGGTCAAGCTCGCCTGGTTCGACGCCTTGCACGCATGGGCCGCGAGCATGGTCGATCCCGCCGGGAGGGTGGCGATCGCCGGCGATTTCAACGTGACCCCGGATGATCGCGATGTGCACGATCCCGATCTCTGGCGAGGACTGAACCTCGCGAGCGAACCGGAGCGCGCCCGGCTGCGGGCGTTGACCGATGTCGGTCTGGTCGATCTCGGGCGCCGAGCGGCCGGTGACGTCGTGGGTCCGTTCACGTTCTGGGACTACCGCATGGGCGCGTTCCACCGCGGATGGGGATTGCGCATCGATCTGGTGCTCGGGAGCGCTCCCGTGGCCGAGCGGCTCGTCTCGGTCGAGGTCGACCGTGAGGAACGCAAACCCACGGCGGGGGAAGGCAAGCCGAGCGACCACGCTCCGGTGATCGTCACGCTCGACGACTGAGGGCGCGTCCGGACCGAAGGCAACTTCCCGAGCACCAGGGCAGGTTCCCGACAGGTCCGGGCAACGAACCGGAAACCCTGGGCAACGATGCGGAACCCGCGCGCTCGCTGACGGCCCGTACACCCTGACGAGGGTGCGGAGGGTCGCGCCCCGGACCGAGAGGGAGGGTCCATGTCGAGACCGATCTGGCGAGCCGCTGCAACCTTGTTCTCGCTCGCGTTGCTGGCGGCCGCGTGCGGGGGCAACGGCGAGACGGGCGCGAGCGAGGAGCCCACCACCCGTGATTCGACGGCCGAACCAGGCGGCACGCTTCGGGTGGCGCTCGAATCAGATGTGCAGCAGGCGTTCGATCCGCAGCAGGAGTACTACAGCATCGCGTGGGAGTTCGATCGCTGTTGCCTGCTGCGCACCCTCGTCTCCTACAACGGCAAGCCCACCGAGGAACGGGGGGCCGAGCTCTTCCCCGATCTGGCCGCCGAGATGCCGGAGATCTCCGCCGACGGGCTCACGTGGACGTTCACGCTGCAGCCCGGCCTGCGCTACGCGCCACCCCTCGACGAGGTCGAGATCACGGCCGCCGACTTCGTGCGTGCCATGGAGCGCACCGCCGATCCCCGGGCGAACGTCGGCGGGTATTCCTTCTACTACTCCGTGATCGACGGCTTCGACGAGTTCGCGGACGGCAAGGCCGAGACGATCGCGGGATTGGAAGCCGTCGACGACCTGACGCTGAACATCACGGTCACCGAGCCGACCGGCGATCTGGGCTACCGCATGGCGATGCCCGCGGCCGCACCCATCCCGCCGAACCCGTTCGACCCGAAGGCCCGGCTCGGGGTGGCCGAAGGTCACGACCCGAACTACGGCCGGTTCATGGTGGCGACCGGGCCCTACATGTTCGAGGGCTCCGAGGACATGGACTTCTCGGTGCCCGCCGACGAGCAGGACCCGGTCGCCGGATACCGGCCCGGCCGCTCGATCGTGCTCGTCCGGAACCCCTCGTGGGATCCGGCGACCGATCGACTCAGGCCCGCGTACCCCGATCGGATCGAAACCTCGATCGGCGGCACGTCCGAAGACCTCGCGCTGCAGGTCGAGTCCGGTGAGATCGACCTGGTGCTCGACGGGATTCCGCCTTCCGATCAGGTTCAGCGGTACGCCACCGACCCCGATCTCCAGGACCGGCTGCACGCGAACCCTTCGGACGCCGTTCGCTACATCGAGATGAACCTCGCGAACCCCCCGTTCGACGACGTCCACGTGCGCCGGGCGGTCAACTACGCGATCGACAAGGAAGGGTTGCGGCAGCTCCGTGGGGGCCCGCTCTTCGGCGAGCTCGCGGGTCACATCATGGTCGACAGCCTGCAGAGCAACCTGCTCGTGGACTTCGACCCGTATCCGACCGAGAACGGAGCCGGCGATCTGGAGGCCGCGAAGGCCGAGATGCAGCAGTCGATCTACGACGGCGACGGCGACGGTGTCTGCGACGATCCGGCGTGCCAGGACGTGCTGACCTTCAGCGATGCCGCCGCCCCGTACCCGAAGCAGCTCGCCCTGGTGGCACAGAGTCTCGAGCCGCTGGGCATCACGCTCGATCCGAAGGCGCTCGAACGGACCACGATGTACGCGAAGTGCGAGGATCCCAACACGGGATGGCAGCTGTGCACGGCGACGTCGTGGGGCAAGGACTACGCCGACGGATTCACGTTCGGCCCGCCGCTGTTCTCGCAGAGCGCGATCGGGCCCGAGTCGTGCTGCAACGATCCCATGGTCGGCGCAACCGAAGCGATGCTCGTCGACCGCGGGTACGACCCGGTGCCGGTGCCGAGCGCGGAGCAGCAGATCCGCCGTTGCGTGCCGATGACCGCCGAGGAGCGGTTCCGGTGCTGGGCCGACCTCGACCGGTACCTGATGGAGGAGGTCGTGCCCTGGGTGCCGTACCTGTTCGACAACAACGTGGTCATCGTCTCGTCACGGGTCACCAACTGGTCGTTCGACCAGTTCGCCGGGCTCCCTGCCCTCGACCGGCTGGCGGTGTCGGCACCTAGTTCGTAGTCCCTCCGAGACGGAGCCGAGACCGCGTTCCTCAGGAACTGGACCCCCTCGGGAACGCGGTCTCGGCCCCCCACGACCGACGAGCGATCAGACCGAGAAGCGCTTGTTCGGCTGCTCCACGAGCGGCTGGGTGATCGGAGAGAAGCGGTGGGCATCCTGCTCCCAGTCGCGACGCCGGCGATACGCCGAGGGGCTGAACCCGGTGTGCTGATGGAACGTCGTCGTGAAGTGCGACAGGCTGTTGAAGCCGACGCGGTGGCAGATCTGCGTGACGGTGAGCTCCGTCTCGCGCAGGAGTTGGCGGGCGCGCTCGATCCGGAGTCCGATCAGGTACCGGTAAGGCGGAACACCGACGAACGCGGTGAACTGGCGGGTGAAGTAGTACGGGCTGAGCGCCGCCTCCCGTGCGATCGTCTGCAGATCCACGTCTCGATCGAGGTTGGCGGCGAGGAAGGTCTGGACCTCTCGGATCCGTCGCTGCAGGTGTGGACTCGGCAGCTCGTCGTCGGTCACGCTCACGCGGGAACCCCCTTGCTCCCTGCAACATCCTACGCGCATCGTGAGCGCTTCGGTTTCAAGAATCCTGCCTGCTGGTGACGTTCCGTCCGCGGCGTGCCCACCCGAGGTGGGCTCGGCCTCAGACCATGTCGTTCGGATCGACCCGCTCGTCGTACTCCTGCTCGGTGAGGTGACCGAGCGCGATCGCGGCTTCCTTCAGCGTGAGCCCGTCGCGGTGAGCCTTCTTCGCGATCGCCGCGGCGTCGTCGTAGCCGATGATCGGGGCGAGCGCCGTCACCAACATCAACGAACGTTCGACGAGCTCGCGGATCCGCTCGCGGTCGGGCTGGAGGCCTTCGATGCAGAACTCCCGGAACGTGCGGCAGACGTCGGCGAGCAGGATCGTCGAGTACAGGAAGTTGCGGATCATCACGGGCTTGAACACGTTGAGCTCGAAGTTGCCCATCGCACCCGCCAGCTTGATGACGGCGTCGTTGCCGAACACCTGGCAGGACACCATCGTCACGGCCTCGGACTGCGTCGGGTTGACCTTGCCGGGCATGATCGAGGACCCGGGCTCGTTCTCCGGCAGCACGAGCTCTCCGAGCCCGCTGCGCGGCCCGGAGCCGAGCCATCGGATATCGTTCGCGATCTTCATCAGGCTCGCTGCCAGCGTCGCCTCGGCACCGCTGGCGAACACGATCGCGTCGTGGGCGGCGAGCGCGGCGAACTTGTTCGGGGCCGTCACGAACGGCAGACCGGTGAGCTCGGCGATCTTCGCCGCCACGGCGTCGGCGAAGCCCGGCGGGGCGTTCAGGCCCGTTCCGACCGCGGTTCCGCCGGCCGCGAGCTCGTACAGGCCGGGCAACGCCGCCTCCACACGCACCATATCGGCGTCGAGCTGGGCCACGTAGCCACCGAACTCCTGGCCGAGCGTGAGCGGGACGGCGTCCTGCAGATGCGTGCGACCGATCTTCACGATGTCGGAGAATTCATCGGCCCGCGCATCGAGCGCGTCGCGCAAGGCGCGCACGCTCGGGAGCAAACGTTCGACGATCGAGGTGGCCGCCGCGATGTGCATCGCGGTCGGGAACGTGTCGTTCGACGATTGCGACATGTTCACGTGATCGTTGGGATGGACCGGCGACTTCGAGCCCAGCTCTCCTCCGGCGAGCTCGATCGCGCGGTTCGAGATCACCTCGTTGACGTTCATGTTCGTCTGGGTACCCGAGCCGGTCTGCCAGACGTAGAGCGGGAAGTGCGCGTCGTGCCGACCTTCGATCACCTCGTCGGCCGCGCGAACGATCAGGTCGGCGATCTCGGGATCGAGGGCGCCGGAGTCTCGGTTCACGATCGCCGCGGCCTTCTTCAAGACCGCCTGCGCTCGGATCACCTCGACGGGCATGCGATCGGCCTCGGGGTGGCCGATCGCGAAGTGATGCAGCGACCGCTGGGTCTGCGCCCCCCAGTATCGGTCGGTCGCGACGTCGATCTCGCCGATGGAGTCGGACTCGGTGCGGTGCTCGGTCATCGTCGCTCGAACCTCCGGGAACGGATGTCGCAATCATTACAAACCGGGGCGCACGCACGACGGGTGGGTAGGCTTCGCGGCAGGGGGCGGTAGCTCAGTCGGTCAGAGCAGGGGACTCATAATCCTCCGGTCGCAGGTTCGAGTCCTGCCCGCCCCACCTACACCGCAACGCATGACGTACCCACGCCACCAGCCCACCGTGTCCCATCGTGTCCCGAGTGCTGGCAAGCAGGGTGGACCGAGGGCTAGGTGTGACTACTACTCCCCCCGTCCCGCGCCCGCCTACCTGGGACGGATCGGGGGCCGGCCCGGGGGGCGGGGAGGGGAGTACCGCCGTCCATATCATGGTGGTCACAGGAGTAGATGTACTCCACTGGAACGACTCTGGAACATCAACCGCCCACCCGACCCCCGGTTGCGCGAACCGTGGCCCCGGTTGCAGAAAAGCGTGGCCTGAACGCCGCGAAAGCGTGACCCGGATGCACCCCGATCATCGCACGGCTGCAGAGGGCGACCCTCCCCGTTGACGAATACGTCCTACCCGTCGCCCTAGACATGGCACCGAGGCTAAGTGCATGGACACGCGGGAGCGTCGCTACATGCTCGGCTGGGATCAGGACGACATGGCGGTCGCCTTCTCGTGGTCGCAGTCCAAGGTCGCCCGGTTCGAGGCCGACCCGTGCAGCGTCAAGCTGACCGACGAGGACAAGATCAGACAGGAGGACCGCGCCCGCAAGGCCGATGCAGGACGCGACCGGATCATGCAGCAGATGATCGAGCGCAAGGCCGTCCAGCTCCGCGAGAAGAAGAACCTCAACGAGTGGAAGGAAGAACTCGGCAAGCGTGAGCACTGGATGATGGAAGCCGCCCACGGGCGGGCCGACCGCGAACACCTGAATATGGCCCACATCACTGAGGCGCAGACCCAGGTCGACAAGTGGCAGAAGGTGCTCGACCGGGGTGGATCTCCCTCCCCCGAGGAGCTGGTGATAGCCCGCAAGGTCGTCGAGAACAACCCCTCCATCACAGTCGTGGGTAATGCCGTCGAAGGTTCCTGGCAGTGAGCGTCCCGAAGGCGAAGAAGAAGCCGCTGACTCAAGAGGAGTACGACGCGGCGGTTCCGTATGCGATGCCGACCGCACCCATGGCTCGCAAGTCCCTGCGTCTATCCGGAGGCTCGCTCACGTTCAACCACGACCGGGAGGCCCGGACGCTCGAACGCTTCCTCGGCAGCGATCAGATGGTCGAGCTGACGGTCTACGGCACGAGTGGTCGGCGCGGGCGTCTCGCACGGCGACTACGTGATCACGTTCCTCGTCGCAGACCACCGTATCGACTGCGACGAGTTGGCTAGCACCCCACTGCCCGGCCAAGGGGACGACGGATTTGAGCATGACCGCCAAACAAGAGCCGTGACCCATCGTCGCGAACGCCGTCCTACTGGTCGGGACGAGTCGGCGGCTGCGACGGAGGCGGCGATTGCTGAATGATGACTTGCTGGGATTCCTTCTTCCTCGTCACCAACCAAATGATTCCGAGGCTCACATCCACGAACGCCCAAAGCGCGATGATGATGAACGCTCCGATACCCGCTCCCAGGGCCGTGCCGGCGTTCCCGGCCTCGCACAGGTCCAGAGCCTGCCCTCGGAGATTTGCGCAGTCCTTGATGTCCTCACCGGCTCCCCCCACACCAGTGATGAGCCAGATGAGGAACAACATGTTCACCACGAGGATGACCCAAGTGAATGGTCTCCAGTTTCGCATCCGAACCCCATCTCCCTAGCAGTCCAGGCCACCGAACGAGAAGATGCTCCAGACGGCTGGGTCCCCGCCACAGAGGAATGGAATCGCGATCTAATCGGCCTCAATGTCGCCGGATACTTGGTTTCCCTGAATCGTCCCCGTGTATGAGCCGCTGAATGAGAGCTGCGACGTGCGACTCTGTACTGAGCGCACCCTGGAATTCAGGTTCGAGACCTTTCGTTCCAGCCGTGCGACTCGGCGAGCAAGCGTTGCACGCTCCGCGGAGCCCCGGTCCTCAGCGAAGACGGGTAGGGACGTCGCAATGACCAATCCGATGAGTATCCCTACAAGCAAGATGCTGCTCGGCGTGAATGATCGTTGTTCATGTCCCATCGCTCCTTCCGCATCGCCCATGCAGGCTTCACCTCCCGCTCTCGCACCCGCGCCCGTCATTGTCGGACCCGTCGAAGCCGTGCGGGTCCGGAGGCCTCACCACGAAGTTCACGTAGGGAACGTCGTCGCAGTCCAGATCCGGCGGCGGCGGCAGGATGCAGACCGTCGGGTACGGGGGGTGGCAGCCGCCACCTCCACCGTCCATCGCCTCCGGGGGGTGACGAGGAGTGCTTGTGGTTGCGCTTCCTCGATTCATCTCCCGAGCAGATGTCACGCTGGGTCGACTTCTTCTTCACCACCGCTCGGTACGAGCCGGGGGTATCGGGAAGCTGGGTGCGGAACACGCCCTGGGGTCCGGTGCGGACTTTCCGCACGGCGCGCCACGATCCGCCTGAGGCTCGCTGAACGAGCACCCGTCGCTTGGTCCGGCACACCCTGGACCCGTCGGTGGCCTTCACCCGGCCGGCGGCGGTGAGATGCCTCGATAGCTCGAACGTGATGACTGACCGATGCCTGTCCTTGCGGACGATGAACTTGCCGTTCGAGGTGTCCGAGCCATCCGGATCCCGGACGCTGATGCGGCCGCTCTTGGCTCCCGGCGGAACGCGGAACCGGATGCGGGTCGCGGACAGGACCGTGAAGTTGACGCTCTTGCCGCGAAGCCGCACGCGGTTCACGTCCCCAAGATTGATTCCCCTGACGACGACCTGAGTACCGACGGGGCCGCGGTGAGGGCTGAACTCCGTGATGTCGGGGGGCGCCGGGCTCGGGGTCACCGTGAAATTCGTGGCCGAGGACCCTGCACCGTCGAGGTTGAAGACCGTGATGGGAACGGATCCAGGCGGCCCTTGCGGCACCGTAGTGGTGATCTGTACGTCCGAGTCGATCGTGAAGCTGACCACAGCCGTCCCGCCAAACGCGACTCCGGTCGCCCCCGTGAAGCTGGTGCCGGTGATGACGACCTCGGTGCCGACAGGACCGGAGGTCGGATCGAACGAATCGACCGTCGGGGCGACGGCGGAAGCGGGCGACGCGGCGAGCACCGACAACATCAGGGCGAGCGAGACGGCGAGCGTGACCTTCCGCATGGCAGACCTCCAGGCGAGCGAGGGCGGAAGCCTATCGGATGTTTCTCTCCCCGGGAACCCCTAGGCTGGAGAGCCGTGAAGCGCATCCTTGTCGCCCTCCTGGTCATCGGACTCGTGTCGCCCGCCGGCGAGGCGCTTGCTGGTCGAACGGCAGGAGGGGCCTAAACTCATTCGGCACCCACGACTGGATCGTGCGCGAGGGCGTGCGCCTGGCAGGTAGATTCGGGCGCTGGGTGTGCTTGAAGATCGCGATGCGGGCGAGCGACGACCCTGACACAAGGAGCGGCATCGACCACGCCTCCGGCACGTGGTGGCACGTCTGGGACGAGTGGGGATCTACCTATGGGGGCGCACCCGAGGCCGTCGCGGTCTGGCATCGGCGAGCGGATCGGAAGCTCGCTCGCGGACGTCGCTGCCCCGCCAGCAGGGCGCTCGGGCTGATGGCACACATGCTTGGGGACGTGGCCCAGCCGATGCACACCGACCAGATCAACGCCGAAGACGCTGTCCATTCCAGCTACGAAAGCTCGGTGGACTCACGGTGCACGCCGGCTGCATGCCGGTACAAGGCTCGCAACGACGGCTGGGACGGCGGGGGTCCGTACATGCGAACCCGTCGCCTGGCACGCCAAGCCCATCCCAGCTATCGGCCGCTGGTCCGCAGCTACCGTCGCGGGGGATACACGCATCGGGTCGATGCGATCACGCGCCGTCAGCTCAACCGTGCGGCCAACGCTCTAGCCGACCTGGTCCGGTCGATCTGAGCGCCGCTCCGCGAAATTTGCTCGCCATGCCAAAGCGCTTCTGGCGTCAAGTTGACAGCACACGACCCATCGCATACGTTCCTTGTCGAGAAGTCGCTGGGGCCTTCGGGTTCCGGCGGCTTCTCACTCTGTGGGTCCGCCCTTATCGGGTGGGTCCGCCCTTATCGGGCTCCTTCGAACTCACCCGGGACCGCATCGAGTCCTTGGAGGGAGCTGGGGGCGTGCGGATGGCAGAGGCCCCCAGACTCCCGCATCCCTCGCGGCTACCCGCCAGCGAGGGCGCCGCCGCACTCAATGCACGAGGGGTGCGAGGT
>DATFFR010000063.1:0-18432 GCA_035249925.1 Actinomycetota bacterium | reverse complement strand
CTGGAAGAAGCTGATCTGGCCGATCTTCATGTCGGGGTAGATAGTGATCGGCAGGTTCGCCACGTTCGACAGCTCGAGTGTCAGATGACCTTCGAAGCCCGGGTCGACGTAGCCGGCGGTCGAATGGATGAGGAGACCGAGACGCCCGAGTGAGCTCTTTCCCTCGAGGCGGGCGACGAGATCGTGCGGGAGCTTCACGTATTCGGCGGTGGATCCGAGTACGAACTCCCCGGGATGCAGGATGAACGGCTCGTCGGGCTTCACCTCGATCATCTCCGTGAGTTCCTCCATCGGCTTCTTCACGTCGATGTACGGGTGACGAGCGTTGTGGAACGTCCTGAAGTACCGGTCGACGTGCAGGTCCACGCTCGACGGTTGCACGTCGGCTTCATCGAACGGATCTATCCCGATGCGGCCATCGGCGATGGCCGAACGGATGTCGCGGTCGGACAGGATCATGCAGCCTCCGGCTCTCGAGATCCTGAGGAGTCTAAGACCGGGACGGCCTCTGGGCGCGGCTTCGGTAGCCTTCCGTCGATGGAGCCCACCACCTCGATCCAAGAGACCTATTGGCCCGAGGGGATCTGCTTCGGATGCGGGCCCGCCAACGACAAGGGACTGCACATCCGCAGCTTCCCCGAGGACGGGCTGGTCGTCGCGACCTGGCGGCCCGCGCCCCACCATCAGGCGTTCCCGAACATCCTGAACGGCGGCATCATCGGCACGCTCCTCGATTGTCACTCCGCGGCCACGGCGTGGTGGGCCCTCAGCCGAGGCGGCGAGGAGCCGGGAGCGAACATGGTCACCGCGGAGTACTCGATCAAGCTGCTGCGGCCCACCCCGATCGAGCGCGATCTCAGGATCGTGGGCGAGGCGGTCCGCATCGAGGGCCGGCGCGTGGTCGTCGCCGGTCGCATCGAGTCCGCGGGAGAGACCACGGTGACGTCCGAAGGCACGTTCGTCCGGCCCCGCTCGGAGACCTGAGCGCACCTATAATCCCTGCTCACGGATCTCGGATCCGCAAGTCCGCGGGTGTAGCTCAATGGTAGAGCTCTAGCTTCCCAAGCTAGTGACGAGGGTTCGATTCCCTTCACCCGCTCTGCGAAGCAGTGCGGGGGCGGCCGCAGGTCGCGAAGGGAAGAAATGAGTTTGGGTCTATCTCGATTCCCTTCACCGCCTGCGAAGCAGTGCGGGGGCAATTCACCGACTGAACGGGGTCAGGATGACTGGTGGCGGAGCCGAACGCCCCTTCCTCGACCGGCTGGGCGCGCGGTTGGATCAGTGGCCCTCTGGCCTTCTTCGGATCGCCGCGCTGCTGTCGATCCCGGCGCTTGGATTCGTCGACTACGCGTCCGGACCCGACGTGGCTTTCTCCGTCTTCTATCTGATCCCCCTGGCCATCCTGGGATCAAGACCCGATGACGATCGGTCGGTCGCCGTTGTCGGATCCGTGCTGGCTGCCCTTACCTGGCTGCTGGCCGATATCGCAGCCGGCGCCGACTACACGAATGAATGGATCCCGGTCTGGAATACGGGGACGCGTCTCGTCATGTTCCTGGTCGTGGTGTCCCTGCTGGCCAATCTCCGCCGCGCGGTGGGCCGGGAGCAGAGCATGGCCCGTCTGGATCCTCTGACGTCCGTTCCCAACGGGCGCGCGTTCAACGAGATCCTCGAGGTCGAGAAACGGCGAGCCCACCGTCATGGGCGAGCGCTAACCCTCTGCTATCTCGACATCGACAACTTCAAGGGCATCAACGACGCGCACGGTCATCGAGGCGGCGACGAGGCGCTAAGACGGGTGGCCGCCGCCCTCACCCAGAGCGTGCGCGAGGTCGATACCGTCGGCCGGCTGGGAGGGGACGAGTTCGGGATACTGCTGCCGGAGACCGCAGGCGAGGGCGCCGAGGTCGTCGTGCGGGCGTTGCCGGAGAGAGTGCGCGGTGCACTCAGGGATGTCGGCTTCCCCATCACTTTCAGCCTCGGCTCCATCACCTTTCAAGAGATCCCCGACACCGACACGATGATCAGCGAGGCCGACGCCTTGATGTACGAGGTCAAACGCACCGGGAAGAACTCGGTCAAGCACCGGGTCGCCACCCGGTCGGAGAACGTCCCGGCCTCCTGATGTTCAACAAGACCGCGCGGTTCTACGACGCGCTCTACTCCTGGAAGGACTACCGGGGCGAGATCGAGAAGCTGCTCGCCATCATCGATCGCCATGTGCCGAAGGCCGGCTCGTTGCTCGACGTCGCTTGTGGGACCGGCAAACACCTGGAACTGCTGCGAGATCGCTTCGACGTGGAGGGTGTCGATCTGGACCCAGAGCTCTTGGATATCGCGCGGGCCAGGAACCGCGGCCTTTCCCTCCACCTCGCCGACATGAGGGAGCTCGACCTGGGTCGCACCTTCGACGTCGTGATGTGCCTGTTCAGCAGCATCGGATACGTCGGCACTAAGACCGGCCTGGAACGTGCAACCGCGGCGCTGGCCGCGCACGTCGCGCCGGGAGGCGTTCTGTTGATCGAACCGTGGTTCTCACCCCAGACCTTTCAGCCCGAGGGTCACATCGGGTGGCTTGCCGTCGACGAACCAGACCTGAAGATCGTGCGAGCGGATCTGCCACGGGAAGAAGACGGTGTTTCGATCATCGACTTCCATTATCTGATCGCGACCCACGACGGGATCGACTACGTCACCGAACGCCACGAGCTGGGCCTCTTCACCCCGCAGCAGCATCGGGCGGCCATCACCGCCGCCGGTCTCGAGTTGCGAGAGGAGGACGAATTCATGGGTCGTGGGCTATACGTCGCGACCCGCCCGCGTTAGACCGCGCGACCCGCGGCCAACAACGCGGAGCCGGTCTCGCAGAGATCGAAAACGGAGCAGGCACTGCAACGCGGCATTTTCGCTTTACAAACCGCGCGGCCATGGTCGATCAGAGCCACGTGCAGGTCGTACCGAAGCTCCGGCGGGATCCTGGGGGTCAGCTCGCGCGCGGCGCGCTCCGCCGACGTCTTCTCGTCGATCCACCCGAGCCGACGAACGATCCGGTGCACGTGGGTGTCGATCGGGAATGCGGGCCTGCCCAGCGAGAACACCAACACGCACGCCGCGGTCTTGGGCCCCACGCCGGGCAGCTCGCAGAGATAGGCGGTGACCTCCTCGTCGCTCATCGTCGCCAGTCGTCCCAGGTCGAGGGAGCCCTCCCGAGCCCCGATCTCGCGCAGGATCGCAAGGATCCGACGCGCCTTGACCTCTGCTATCCCGCCGGGCCGGATCGCGTCGGCGATCTCAGAGGGCCGGGCGTCCAGAACCTGCTGCCAGGTGGGGAAACGAGCCTTCAAGCCGGCGAACGCCCGGTCTCGGTTGAGGTCCGACGTGTGCTGCGAGAGCACGGTCAGGATGAGCTCGTCAAGCGGCTCAAGGCGCGGCTTCGGACGGAACGGCCCATGTTGTGCGCGTAACCGGCGGTGCGCCGCGCGCACGCGGCGCGCCGCTACAGGTTTCTTCAGATCCCAGGACCCTTCGCGATGTTCGCGAATTTCGTGTACTGGTTCATGAACGCAAGCCTGCAGGTCCCCGTCGGCCCGTTGCGGTGCTTGGCCACGATCAACTCCGCCTCCCCCTTGTTCGGCGAGTCCGGGTTGTACACCTCGTCGCGGTAGATGAACATCACCATGTCCGAATCCTGTTCGATCGAATTGTGGGGGAGCATCCCGTCAGCAACAAAGTTGTGGTTCCCGGGCACCGTGGCATCGAACACTTCTTCCTCACCGAGCTCCTCGATTTCCCTTACCGAGTCCCAGTACACATCGGAGTTGGAGATTGTCCTGAGTTCTGAATCATCGAAGTACTCCGCGAGCCTCTGCACGACGCTCCGGCGAGGGCTCGAGTAGCGGCTAAAGCTCGGGTTGAAACCAACACCGATCCCGGCAGAAATCGATTTGATGGACTCTTTCCCGGCAACAGCGATGAATCTTTGCCAAATGTCCTCTGGAATAGTGTCTCGATTCGACCCTGTCACCCGCGAGGAAATGTATTCCGTTACCTGGTGCAGTCCGCGAATCTTGGGTCCGAAGGCACCGATCTCTTCGACAAAAGCACGCATCATCTCTCCCGATGTGACATACACCTGATTCATGTCACGGTAGTTGCCCTTCGATGTTGCGCCCAGCCGGACAACGATTCCAAACCGGAGCAGCAAGCCAGCTACGTCCTCAACGAGTCGACGACTGGTAGACGCGTAGTAGATAGTCGGAGTCTTGTTCGTTGAGGTCGGTTTCAGCCCTATGTATCCGTCCGTAGCCCACAGGTGCCGGAGGAACAACGCGATCTGACGTTTTGGAAGGGAGAAGATCTCCTTCGGAATGAACTTCTCATGCGAACGTTTGTCATAAAGACCGAGGGAATCCATCCACGAAACAATCGGATTGCGGCGTCCATGGGTGACTCGGTACGGCGAGGGCATAAAGAGCTGATACGACCTTGCCTCCGGTTCGAACTTGATCCGTGCGGTTACACCGAACGCCTTGGCCGAGTCAGCGACAGCCTGCAGATTCTCCTGACTCATCGACGCGTAGCGAGTGGGGAGGCGGCGAAGGCAGCTGCCGTCTCCAATCATGTGCGCTAAGAGGATGACATGTTCGTCCGGCCACGGAGTGGTCATCGATGGCTCAGGCAATGTCCGCGGGATTGCTATGCGCTCGCCGATCGTCAACTCCCCCAACGGCTTCCATCCATCGAACGACAGGAACGGGTGGTTCGCTGAAGCCTTAATCTCACGGCCCGAACGAAGCTTGAGCCGATAGGTCATCTTCACTCCGCTCGAAAACACGTGAGTCATATTCCCGCGCTCGATCTTCAGGTCGTCGTTCAACGTCCAGACTGGGATATTGCGAGCCCCCGAGCTGTAAAGCTCACCCATCGTCACCCATTCGCCCGTGTCGGCACGAGCGATGCGCGTGTCGGCCGTCAAGCAGCCCGATTCCCGGAGATCGCCAAGGAACGGCCGTTTGTCCGAGCGGTACTCAACGCCGCGGTTCAGCTGCGATGCACAGATGACCGGGAGGTTGAGCTCCTTCGCCATGATCTTCAACGAGCGCGAGATCTCGGACACCTCTTGCTGACGGTTCTCGGACTTCCGGGGTGACTGCATCAGCTGCAGATAGTCGATGATCACCAGCCCGAGCCCGTGCTTCGCCTTGAGGCGCCTGCATTTGGCCCGCATCTCCATCAGAGTGATGTTTGCCGAGTCGTCAATGAAGATCGGCGTCTCGGCCAACCGGCCAAGCGCGGACGACAGCCGCGTCCAGTCCTGCTCCTGCAACGAGCCCTTGTTGAGCCGCTGCGCATCGACCCGCGACTCCGACGCAAGGAAGCGCTTCACGATCTCGTGCCGGCTCATCTCGAGCGAGAAGATCACAACCGGCACGTTCTGCCGCATCGCGGTATTCAGAGCGAAGTCGTTTAGCAAACTCGACTTTCCCATTGCCGGCCGGGCCGCCACGATGATCAGGTTCGACGGTTGGAAGCCCGACGTCATCTCGTCGAGGTCGGTGAAACCCGACGCGAGGCCCGTGACGCTCTCGCCGCGGTCGTAGAGCGTCTCGATATCGATCATCGCTTGCGTCAACAGCGGACGGACGGGCTGGATGTCGTCGCGCAACCGGCGGTCGCCGACCGAGTAGATGATCTCTTCGGCCTGGTCAACCGCGTCGTCGACGACCTCGGGCAGTGAGAACCCGATCTCCTGGATCTCGTTACCGGCGGAGATCAACCGCCGCAGTAGCGCGTGTTCCTCGACGATGCGGGCGTAGTGCTTGGCCGACGAGGCCGTCGGATAGGCCTCGATCAGCCCGAGGATGTAGGGGCGGCCCCCGATGTAGTCGAGCTTGCCGCGGCGGGCCAGCTCCTCTGCCACGGTGATCGCGTCCGGAGCCTCGCCCCGAGTGTGCAGGGAGAGGATCGCGTCGTAGATCTCGCCGTGGGCCGGCTTGTAGAAGTCGTCCGCGTCGACAACCTCGACGACGTTGGCGATGGCCTCTTTCGACTCGAGCATCGCCCCGAGCACGGATTGCTCTGCGTCGATGTTGTGAGGGGGGATCCGGTTCGCGGCGTCCCGCGGTGGAGCCAAAGCCAACGGTTCCCGCTCCTTCCCGACGGCCCGTGATGGGCGGTCGCTCGGCCGTCCCGACCACCCGCGAACGGCGGCCTTATCAACATCGAACGTACGTTCGTAGGATAGGCGCGCCCTGTGACAGGAACGCGTCTATCGACGCAACAGCGGGGAAGGTGGGTCGATCGTCATCGAACGACGCCTTGGACAAGCTATGTCGCGGCCCCCGTGGACAACAAGGGCGACAGCCTGTTGGTTAGCGGGGATGTAGCTGTGGAGGAAGGGTCCTACCCCTCGTCTTCCTCGTGAGCGATCACCTCGACGGTCACGAGGGCGTTCACTTCCGCGTGCAGATGGATCTCGACCTGGTGGGTGCCAAGCGTGCGGATCGGCTCGTCCAGCCTGATGTTGTGGCGATCGACCGCTTCCTCGAGCTGGTCCTCGACGGCCCTTGCCACGTCCGACTTCGTAACCGAACCGAACAGACGACCCTCCTCTCCGGCCCTCGCCGAGATGTACACCGGCGACGCGGCCAGCTTGGCGACCTTGCCGGCCGCCAGCTCCTTCTCGCGCTCGTCTTTCTCGGCGCGGGCCCGCTGCATGACCTCGGCCTGCTTCAGCGAACCCTTCGTAGCCACCATCGCTAGACCCTTCGGCACGAGGAAGTTGCGCGCGTAGCCGTCGGCAACGGTGACTATGTCGCCCTTGCGACCCAGCTTGTCCACGTCGTCTGAAAGGATGACCTTCATCAGTAGTCCTCTATCTCGATGAGTACGGAAGCAGCGCCATCTCGCGCGCGTTCTTCACCGCGGTCGCGACGAGTCGCTGATGTTGCGAGCAATTACCCGTCACGCGGCGCGCACGGATCTTGCCGCGGTCGCTCATGAACTTACGCAACAGCGCGATGTCCTTGTAGTCGACGTAGTCCTGCTGGTCGGCACAGAACTGGCAGTACTTCTTCTTTCCTCGCCGTACGACGGGGGCCTTCGAGCCCCTACGGTCTCTGTCCTTGGCCAACTGCTAGAACCCTCCTTCTTCTTCGGGGCCGCCCACCGGAGCCGGTGCACCCCAGCTCGAGCCGCCCTGCTGGGAGCCCGATTCGGCAGGCTGCTGGCCACCCTGTGCGGGGGCTGCAGGCGAACCCCAGCCGCCGCCGGCGCCCTGCGGAGGCGCGCCCCACGACCCGCCGCCCTGGCCACCTTGGCCACCGCCGCCGGAGGAGCGTTGCGACTTGGTCACCGTCGCGGTCGCCCACCGAAGAGTCGGGCCGACCTCGTCGACCTGGATCTCGATCCGGGACCGCTTGCCGCCGTCGTTGTCTTCCCACTTCTGTTCCTGGAGGCGACCGCTGACTATCACCCGGGTGCCCTTCTGAAGCGACTCCGCCACGTTCTCGGCCATGTCGCGCCAGCAGCTGCAGCGGAAGAAGCCGTCGTTGCGGTCCTCCCACTGGTCGCCCTTCTTGACGCGGCTGTTGACCGCGACGGTGAAGTTGGCGACCGGAAGACCCGAAGGCGTGAAGCGGAGCTCGGGGTCGTCGGTGACGTTTCCAACGATGGTGACGCTGTTCTGGATCCCTGCCATCTCTAGTCTCCTTACCTGAGTGATCGCGCCCTACGCGGGGCGGACGATCTTTCCTCGGATGTACTCGTCGGAGATCTGCACCATGCGTTTCAACCGATCGACCGAGCTCTCGGGACCCGAGAAGGTCGTCACGAAGTAATAGCCCTCGTGCTGATGATCGATCTCGAAGGCGAACCTGCGCTTGCCCCACCGATCAACGTTGGAGACCTCGGCCCCCACTTCGCCGACGGCGGCTACGAACTTCTCCACCGCCTTCTGGATATCGCCTTCTTCAAGGCGCGCGTCGACGATGACCATCGCTTCATAGCTACGCATAGCTCCTCCTCCGGACTCGAGCCGCCGGGGCTCCGAGGCCCTCCCGCGACGTATGCGCCGGTGAGGCGGTCGGCCGGGTCGGGCAGGGGACGGTGCAGCACTGGGCTGCTCTTTCGGTCATGGATGCTAGCACCTCCTTTCCCGTCGACTCCCGTCCCGTCAGCCTTCGGCGGTCGTTGATGCTCCGACGGCCGGCACCTTAGGGAGCGGCTGCGACAACTTCATCGCCCCCTCTTCCGGCTCCGCACGCCGAGCTCGCAGGAACACGATGAAGATCACCGCCAGCAACGCCGCGCGGCTCCACACCCCGGCGATCATCAGCTTCTTGAAGAACGTGAAGTCCTCACCGAGATACGAATAGTCGTAGAACCACCGGAACACACCCACATAGACCGCGAGGTCGACGGCCGAGTACGCAACCCACCAACCCAAGCTCACCGTGGTCAAGGCGAAGAACGGCAGGATCCACAGCGCGTATTGCGGGGAGTGAACCTTGCTAAACAACAGGAACGCGGCCACCAAGGCGGCCGAGACCTCGACGAACGGATAGGGGCGCCCGTCCCGCGACCGCACCCACCCGACGCTCAACGCCGCCAGGAACGCCGCCGCCGTCAACCCTCCGGTGACCAGGTTGAGCGTCGCAGGGGTCAACGACGAAAACCCGAGATTCCAGATGGAATCGAAGTTGCCCAGGCGGAGCGAGTGGAACTCGTAGGTCGCGATCCAGCCGTCGAAGTTCGCGAGCGCGAATGGCAGATTGATCAGGAGCACCGTCGCGACGCCGAGTGCCCCGATGGCGACGGCGGGACGGAGGCCGCGCTTCCGGAGCACGAAGAGGACCAGCGGGGCGATCATGAACGCCGGATACATCTTGAGGGCCCCCCCGATGCCGAACGCGATCGCTGCACCGGCGTCGCGCTCCTTCCACCAGAGCCAGATGCCCGTCACCGCGGCGGCCACCGCTAGGAGATCCCAGTTGTGGAAGGCGTACAGCACCAGAGCGGGAGCGGCGGCCCACATGAACGCCCGCGCCCGACTCATGAGGGCCAGCAAGTAAGCGACGAGGAGCCCGAACGGCGCCAGCATCGCCGCGGTGACCCGCAGATACGCGTTGATGTCCGAAGCGAGCAGGCCGGCCACCCACATGAACACCCCGGTCAGCACCGGGTACTCGATCGCACCGTCCAGCAACTCCTGGTCGACGAGTCGCCCGTTCACGTAGGGGAAGTTGTGTTCGACAGAACGGATCCCGTAGAGCGGCTGGATGTCGTTGTAGCAAAGTCGCGAGTACTGACGACCGTCCCATCCCTCAGGGGCCGTGCACTGAGCCTTGAACATGAAGCCGCCCACGAGCACCAGCGCGCAGACGACGACAACCAACGTCACCGTCTCGCGCTCACCACGGGTCTCCGGTGGCGCCGCTACGGGTCGCCCTCTGACTGGTTGCCCGAAGGCGATGGATCAACGGGTGGAGGCGTCGGTTCGGTGGTCGGTTCGGTGGTCGGTTCGACGGTGGGTTCCGCGGTGGGCTCTTCGGTCGGCTCCGGGCTCGGCTCCGGCTTCTCGCTCTCCTCGGGTTCCGGCGAGACGGTGGTGGTCGGCACCGGCGGTGCTTCGTTGATCACCTCGTCCGGGAGGTCGAGCGGGATCGGGAAGTCCAAGACCTCCATGTCGGCCACTGCCTCGCGCATGAAGTTGGCCCAGATCACGGCGGGGCTCACCGGCGACCCACCACCGGTCACCTCGTAACCGTGGACGGGACGACAGAGGTTCGTGTCCGAGCAGTAGCGCATCTCCGGAACGACGTCGTCGTCGGTTCCCACCTTCTTGTCCGGTCCGGGTTCGAAGGGATGCCCCTCCCAGACCACCGTGGCGAGCTGAGGGATGTACCCGGCGAACCAAGCATCCCTGAATTCCTGAGTGGTTCCGGTCTTACCCGCGACCGGCCGGCCGATGTTGGCCACGGTAGCGGTCCCGCTCTCCACCACGCTGGTGAGCGTCTGGGTCAGGACGTCGGCCGAGTTCTGTTCCACCACCTGACGGCTTTTCGGAGTCGTCTCCTCTTCGCAGCCTCCCCGGCGCTCGCGATACTCCTTCACGCAGTTGCCGAGCGAGTCCTTGATGTACGTGATCGGCATGACCTCGGGCAACCGCCCCCGCCCCGCCATCGCGGCATACGCGCGCGCCATCTCCAGTGGAGTCACGTCCGTTGCGCCACCTAGTGCAAGTGCGCACGCGACGGGGATCTCGTCCGCCCCGAATTTCGGCGCGAATCCGAGCTCCTCGACCAGATCACGCACCTTCTCGGCACCTACCTCGGCGATCAACTGTGCGTAGATCGTGTTGACCGAGTTCGTCGTCGCTTGCTCGAGCGTCATCGCGCCGTACGAAGCATCCCCGAAGTTGGTCGGCTCCCACGGATCGAGGTCGCCGTCGTTGTCCTCGTCTCCGCTGCAGATCGGATCCTCGATCGTGGTCGGGCTGGCCCCCGAGAACGTCGACTTCGGGGAGATGCCCTCCTCGATCGCGGTTAGCAGCGTGAAGGGCTTGAAAGAGGATCCCGGCTGGCGGCCCGGAGGGTCGGAGGCATAGTTGAAGCCGCGCGCTTTCTCGATGCTCGTGAAGGCCCGGGCCCCCCCCACGAACGCGCGCACCTCACCGCGCGGGGTCATCGAGACCACCGCGGCTTGCGGGTCGTTGGGCTCGGTGAGGATCCCTGCGATCGCGGTCTCGGCCTGCTCCTGCATCTCGAGGTCGAGCGTGGTGTAGATCTTCAGCCCGCGCTTGTAGAGATCCTCCCCATACTCGGGATACAGGTACTTCTTGCGAAGCCACTCCATGAAGTAAGCGGCCTTCGAGTCCTTGGGATCGGACTCGGCCGTGCCTTTGAGCCGAACGCGTCCGCGCGACGCTTTGTCCGCCTGCGCCTGCGTGATGAATCCCTCGTCCGCCATCAGCTGCAGGACGCGGTCTCGGCGTCCCTTCGCCGCCTCGGGTTCGCGATCGGGCTGGTACGCCTCGGGGGCGGGGATGATCCCGGCGAGATAGGCGGTCTCCGGGAGCGTCAGCTCCGTTGCGCTGTCATGGTCGAAGTACACCTCTGCCGCCGCCTCGATCCCGTACGCGCCGCGCCCGAAATAGATGGTGTTCAGGTAGAAGCCCAGGATCTGCCGCTTCGAGTACCGGCGCTCCAGCTTGATCGCAAGGATCGCTTCCTTGGCCTTGCGCGTAACCGTCCGCGACGGGTCCTGGAGCACGGCGTTCTTCACGTATTGCTGTGTGATCGTCGAGCCTCCCTGTTGCACCTCTCCGCCGGTGAGGTTCGCCCACGCGGCGCGAGCGATACCCCGCAGCGACACGCCGTTGTGCTTGTAGAACTGACGGTCCTCGGCGGCGATGACTGCTTCACCGATGAACGGCTTCTTGTCCAGGAGCTCGTCGGTGTCGATCAGGAAGCGTTTGATCTCATCCGAATAGGTCCCGATCAACTTGCCGTTGACGTCGAATACCTCGGCCGAGGACGTGAGCCTGATGTCCTGGGGCAGAGGGATGGACGCGAACGCGTAGGTGAGCACGAGGATGCCGGCGCCAACCAGGATCGCGCCGATCGGTAGCAGCCAGCCGTAACGCAGCAGGAACCTCTGCGCCTTCGACTTCGGCTGAGGTTTCTTCCTCCGGACGGGGCGGCTTCGGGAGCCTGCCGATCTGGCCGCAGGCCGAGGCCGTTTGCTCATGCGACGAGTTTAGGGGCCCTCGCCCGCAACACCCGGACGCGAGGCACCTAGTGGACACCTAGAGGAAGCCGAGTCGCAGTCCGGTGTACGTGAACCACAACACGATGACCAAGGCGAGCAGACCAAGGACGAGGGCGAGCCGGGCGAGCCATGTCGCCCACGGGCCGTGCAGCGCGAGCGCGCCCGACGCGGGCTCCTCCGCCGCAGACAACGCGGGGGCCTGGCCGGGTATCAAACGAGCCGCGAGTACCCCCGCAACGGCCGCGGCCAGATACAGAAGGGTGCTCCGCGTGCCGCCTCCGCCGAAGCCGAGCTCGGGCCTCGGCGATAGGCCCAGAACCACGCCCAACGCGGCGAGCGCCCACAGAGTGAGGACGGCAGGGGGCCGATAGGTCTCGGCCTCCACACGGCGAGCCCACGACGCCCCGAGCGTGACCGCGGCGGCGAGCGCAGCAGGGAGAAGCGCGGCGAATGCGAACCAGGGCGCTGCGGTCGCAACCGACGCCGCGGAGGTCGCTCGTTCGAACGACGCGGCCGCGCCCGCGAGCACGACGCCGAACCCGATCGTCGCGGGGACCAATCCGAGCAGCAGCGCGCGCTCGGAGCGCGCCCGTCCCGAGGTCCACGGCCACAGAGCCAGAGCCCCCACCGCCAGCGCCGCCGTCGCGGCCGCCCGTGCCGCGGTCGAAGGCTCGATCCACACGACGGCGAGCAGCAGACACACGATCCACGATGCGACCACCGCGAGTTGCATCCTTGTCACGAGTACGGACCAGGCGACCGCCGCTAGAGCCACGACCAGCAGCCCCAGGGCCACCGCCACCTCGTCACCGCCGGACGCGGCCGGAACCAGGGCGAAACCCGACCCGATGAGCAATGGGAGGAACGCGGCTTCGACGCCGCCCATCAACCCCCATATCCCCGTCTTCGGAGCCACCCCGACGCGCAGCACGACGCCGGCAACGAGCGGGATCAGCAGGGGAGGCGGAACCTCGGTCGGCATCCTCCACGATTCCTCTGCGAGCGAGTGCGCGGCGAGCGCCCCCAGGACACATAGATCCGCCAAGACGACGGCCAACCATGTGTAAGCGCGGGCGCCGGCGGCCCGGCCGGCCACTACGGCGGCCGCTCCGATGACCGCCCAGAACAAGAGCGCCGGTGCCGCCCAGCGCGACGTCGCGAAAAGGATGAGCGCGGTGGACGCTGCCCCCACGAGGGCGCCGATGTCCCACCTACCCTCCTCGCCGGCCACGGCTGCGACGATCGCCCAGGCGCAGAACACCGCAACGGCGGCAAGGGCGCCGCTCTGCGGGTCCAATCGCTGCGCGCCCCAGACCGAATCGGCACCCCGGAACAACAGCAACAGGGCCGCGGCGGCCCCGCCCGCGATGGCTACCGCTCGGATCAGACGGGCGCGCCCCGCGCCCTCCAGTCCCCTCCCCGCCAGCAGGATCAGCGCCAAGACCGCATGCACGAGCGAAAGCGAGGCCAACATCTAGATCACACTCACCAGAAGAGCCGCCGCAACGGTGACGGCGGTGCCGGCGAGCGCCACTGCGGCGAGCCGCCACACCATGCCGACGTGCCGCAGCCCCCAGGCCGCGGCAGCTGCCACGAGCCCGGTGACGAGAACGGCCGCCGTCCACAACGCGATGTCGACGACGACCGAGGTCGCGCCCCCACTACCCAGCGCGGACTTGGCCGGGTCGAAGAACACCGTGACGACCGCTAAAGCCGCGATCCCGGCCTCGAGAGCCGACCAGATGTACTGGAGCCGGTCGGCCGGCCACGGTGCGCTCAGCCAGACCGCCAGCGCCACCACCGCGGCCCCCGCGGCGATCCCGGTAGCGACCGCAGCTTGAACCGGCCCGACGAGAAGCGTCGGCCCGAGAACGGACTGGACCCCGCGAAGCTCCGGAAGCCCCAAGGCCCCCCACCGCAACGCGGCGATGCCGAGCGCGCCCCCGACCACCGCCAGCGCTCCTCCCGCGACCATGGCGGCGCGCGCATCGAGAAGCAGAGCACGTCCGAAGGTGATCATCGCAAGGGCTCCGACCACCGCGACCACCGAGCCCGGGACGAGTCCCAGCAAGTGTCCTAGAGCGATGACGGCTCCCGCAACCCTGGTCCCGGCGACGAATCGCGCGGTCGAGGTCTCCTGGTGGCTGGGGGGCCGGACGGCCTCGGCCGTCAACCCCGCTCGCTGCGCGTCGAGCGCACCGCGGTGGGTCTGGGCGATCCTCCGCCGTACTTCGTCCCCGCCTGATAGGCCCGGACGAGGTGGTTCCAGGCGCAGTCGATGCAGACCTCGACCACGTAACAGGTGAACTGTTCGTGGCGGGTCGCCAGATCGACCAGCCAGTCCTCCGGGTACACGACCCGGCCGTTGTCCCGTTTCAGGCCGGGCCCGTACACGTATCGGACGAGGCGCAGCGAGTCGTGCGAGCAGACGGGGCAGACCTGGTCGCAGGCCACGCCGATGTTCTTGGCCGCCCTCATCAGCTCGGGATGGGCGTCACATACGTCGTTCGTGTCCAGGGAGCCCCGCCGCACCGACGCCAGGGCGGACCGCCGGGCCAGGCGGTAGTCGACGGTCGGCCCCACGGGAGGGGGCGGCGTCCGGGTCGGGTCGAAGTTGCGGCCGGAGAACGACATCGAAGCGGATGCTACTCCCGGGGCGGGAGGGTTCCGCCGGTTTACAGCCCTAGTATCATCGTGATATATCGGTTCGATATATCGCCGTACACATCGGCGGCATCTGAAAGAGAAGGAGCCACACCGTAGCCATGAAACAACCGGGCATGCTGGAGCTTCCCGTGCTGGGCCTGCTGAAGGAGCGGGCGATGCACGGCTACGAGCTCCGCAAGCAGCTGAGCGCCATGCTCGGCCCCTTCTGGCAGGTCTCGTGGGGCTCGCTCTATCCGACGCTGCGCCGTCTCGCCAAGGCCGGGGCGGTCGAGAAGCTGGCCGACGAGCGACCTCCCAAACGCGTGATCAAGGCCGCCAAAGCGACGAAGACGACCAAGGCCCGCTCGAGCGCTCTCCGCTCTTCGACGGTCAGCCCCGGACGGCGCAAGACGGTCTACCGGATCACCCCTCACGGAGAACACCTGTTCAAAGAGATGCTCGAGGAGACCGCGGCGGCGGTCGACGCCGAGCACTTCACGCTCAAGCTCGCCTTCTTCCGCTACCTCAACACCGAGACGCGCCTCGCCCTGCTCGAACGCAGACGGGCGTACCTCCAGGAAAAGCTCTCTCAGTTCAAAGCGAACATGCGCGACTACCGCGAACGGATCGACAGCTACACGTTGTCACTGCAGAACCACTCCATGGCTGCGACGCAGTCGGACATCGAGTGGATAGACGAACTCATCCGGGAGGAGCGCTCCATCGAGGGTGGCGCGCCCAATCCCACCAGCGCATAACAGAAGGGGGAGCTTCATGGCCAAGATCCGCGTCGGAATCATCGGGGTGGGCAACTGCGCGTCGTCACTCGTCCAGGGGGTCGAGTACTACGCGAAGGCGCGCTCCGACGAGAAGGTGCCCGGCCTCATGCACGTCGATATCGGGCCGTATCACGTATCCGACATCGAGTTCAGCTGCGCGTTCGACGTCGATACGAACAAGGTCGGGATCGATCTCGCCGATGCGATCTGGACCGATCCCAACAACACGGTGAAGTTCTCCGACGTCCCCGAGACGGGCATCAAGGTCCAACGGGGTCACACTTACGACGGCCTGGGTCACTTCTATCGGGGCGTCGTGACCGAATCCGATCTTCCGCCGGTCGACGTCGCGAAGGTGCTCCGCGAAACGAAGACCGACGTGTTGATCAACTACCTGCCGGTGGGTTCGGAGCAGGCCGCTCGGTTCTACGCCGAGGAGGCCCTCGAGGCCGGAACCGCATTCATCAACTGCATGCCCGTCTTCATCGCGACGAACGAGGACTGGGCGCAGCGCTTCACCAAGCGCGGCGTGCCGATCATCGGCGACGACATCAAGAGCCAACTCGGCGCCACGATCAGCCATCGGGTGCTGTCGAAGCTATTCGAGGACCGCGGCGTCATCATCGACCACACCTACCAGCTGAACTTCGGCGGGAACATGGACTTCAAGAACATGCTCGAGCGCGAGCGCCTGCAGTCGAAGAAGATCTCCAAGACGCAGTCCGTGACCTCCCAGATCTCCGGCGGGATCGACGCCGACGACATCCACATCGGCCCCTCGGACCACGTGCCCTGGCTGAAGGACCGGAAGTGGGCCTACATCCGCATCGAGGGCCGCGAGTTCGGCGACGTTCCGATCTCGATGGAGCTCAAGCTCGAGGTGTGGGACTCCCCCAACTCGGCAGGAGTGGTGATCGACGCCGTCCGCTGCGCCAAGGTCGCTCTCGATCGTGGCATCGGGGGCCCGCTGCTCGCCCCGAGCGCGTACTTCATGAAGTCGCCGCCGGTGCAGTACTCGGACGCCGAGGCCCACGACCTGGTCGAGGCCTTCATCCACGAGCCCATTCCGGGGGTCTCCCAGAACGGCAACGGCCGCGCGGACAGCATCTCGCTCGAGCCCGGTTCGACGATCAGCGCGCGCTAACCCCTTTCCCCCTAGGGGCATAGTGGGGCGGTGACCGCGACCAGGCCGCACCACATCGTGCGCGAGTTGTTGCGCGAGCGCGACCTGAGGCTTCTGCTCGGCTCCCAGTTCCTTGCGCAAGCGGCCGACGGGCTTGCCCAAGCGGTGTTCGCCGACGTTCTTGTGCTCGAGCCGCTGAATGCGGGGACCCCGGCGCGGATCCTCGTTCTCTTCGCGGTCACGCTGTTGCCCTATTCGGTGATCTCACCCTTCCTGGGCGTGCTCGTCGACCGGTGGCCCCGTCGGAACATCCTCGTGTGGAGCAACCATCTCCGCGGGGTGATGCTCATCACTTTGTTCGCCTGGTCCCAGCTGCTGCCGGGGAACAGCGCTCTGTTCGGAGCAACGCTCCTGCTGCTGGGGCTCGGCCGGTTGTTCCTTACGACCAAGGGAGCGGTCTTGCCGGTCCTCCTGCACGAGCATCACCTCCTGCGAGGGAACTCGCTCTCGAGCGGCGGCGGCATGGTGGCCGCGCTGCTCGGGGCGGTCGCCGGGATCGCGAGCGTGCTGGTGATGCCGGCGGAGGGAGCATTCGCTGTAGCCGGGGTCACATACGTGGCCGCCGCTCTGACCGCGGGGGCGATCTCGATGTCCCTCGCGCACGGGACCGGCGCGCACGAGCCGATCCACAGGGCCGTCGTGACCGTCGCAACCCAGCTGGTCGACGGTCTGAAGGCGATCTGGACGCGCGCTCACGCGCGGCTTCCGCTGATATCGATCTTCCTCCTCCGAACGCTTGCGATGTTCGTGGTGATCGCCGCGATCCTCATCATCAAGGACGCGTTCGGCGCCGAAGACGAGCGAGCGGGCCGGCTCTCGTCGAGCGCTCTCGCACTTGGCGCTGCCGGAGTCGGCGCCTTCGCCGGGGCGGTCACGGCGCCTGCGGTGGGCAGGCGCTTGCGGCGCGGCGGTCTGATCCTGTTCGGGTTCGCGGTCTCGAGCGCGGGGATCGTGGCGCTCGGCGGGATCCTCGATATCTACGCCGTCATGGCCCTGACGTTCCTCGGCGGATACGGGGGCTTCGTCAGCAAGGTCGCGGTGGACGCCGCGGTGCAGGAATCGCTGCCCGACGAATACCGCGGCCGCGCTTTCGCGCTCTACGACATCCTCTACAACCTCGCCAGCGTTGCGGCGGGGGTCGTGATGGTGGCCTTCTATCCGGAGGACCCCGACGGGCTGCGCGGCCTGATGATCGCCGGGGGATTCGTGGGTCTGCTCCTCACCGCATTGATGGCCACCGCGTTCCGGCGGGCGGGCATCCCCATCAACCGTGCCGAAAAGGCCGGGCAAGAGGAGCAACTGCACCCCCAGGACGTTTAGCCCTGTGGTGCCGTTCATCGTGTTCCCGAAGGGTCCCGCCACGACTTGTCGGAGCTGACGAACGGCACCTAAGTGTGGCCGTCTCGCTTGCCGATAACCGCCGGATCAGGCGTTCGGCACAGCCCTCAGGCGTTCTTCTTGCATAGCAGCTGCCTTGTCGCGGCCGTGTTACGAAGTCGAGGAGCGGCCACCTGACATCCTCGACAAAGGACACGACCATGCGCGAACTCCTCGTCGACTTCATCACCTCTCTCGACGGCTACGCGTCGGCGGAGGGCTGGCCCGGCTGGTGGGGTCTCCAAGGGCGCGAGTACCTCGCCTGGCTCGAGGAGCAACCCGAGGTCACGTACCTGATGGGAGCCGACACCTACCGTCTGATGTCGGGCTTCGCCGCAGGGGAGACCCCGGAAGGCACCGACGACTTCACCGCCGATGAGGAGGCCTCCGTCGGCGGTCTCACGGGAGCGACGAAGGTGGTGTTCTCCTCCTCTCTCGAGGAGCCACTCGCCTGGGCGAACAGCACGCTCGTGCGCGGCGACGCGGCCGAAGCCGTTCGAGAGATGAAGAAGGACGGCTCGGGCCTGATGAGCACGATCGGCAGCCTCAGCCTGTGCCGGTCGCTGCTGCGCGCCGGACTCGTCGATCGCTTCCGCGTCGTGATGTTCCCGGTGATCACGGGCGCCACTGGGGCGGAACGCATCTACGACGGCTACCCCGACGTCGCCCTCGAGATGA
>DATFFR010000062.1:0-5704 GCA_035249925.1 Actinomycetota bacterium | reverse complement strand
GACCGTCACCATCCGAGTCGTCGGAGGGGCCGCCCGTGTCCTCATCGATCGTCCCGTCGCAGTCGTCGTCCTGCAGGTGACACTGCGTCGATCCGCTGGGACCGTCGGCCACCGCTACGCCTCCCATCCACAACGAGGCGGCCAGCAACATCACAACAAGTGCGCACCATCGGCGCATTACCTCACCCCTTCCAGATCGAATGCAGGCTCCCGCGTCAGTCGCGTCGTTGGGGCTGGGTGGATTACCTGCCCTGCTTGCGGCGCGCGATTTCCCCGGTTCGTAGAGTTCAAACATCAAATGTGAGGAATCTTCTGAATGTCGGAAACTCCCAGGGAAGCTCTGGAAGTGTGCCGGAAAAAGGATTCGCTCCTGAAGCAACCCTGTAGCGGCCGGGCTAGAACTCCTCGGGCTCTTGGGTCGGGCGGAGGTCTTGTAGATCGGTGTCCCAACCCGCACCGGCGAGCTCGCCGTCGGAACTCAACCTCCGGAGCCGATAGAGGAACGACAGATGCTCCCGATCCTTCGGCCTGCCTGCGGCCTCCTTCATTTCGATCAGCGAATCGACCGACACGACCGGAACCTCCGTGCCCGCTACGTCCATGACGTCGGCGTCCTCGCGCAGGCTCTCGTATCCGCTCGAGCCGGCAGGGCTAAAGAGGAGGTCGAGAGGCCCATATCGCGTCCTCAGTATCCCGAGCCGATCACTCTGCAACATCTCTGGGGTCCAGACGCGTTCTACGGCCTCGCCTTTGTGTGGATCCCATTCGCGTGCTGGCCGGGTGGCCACCTGGGCGCCGGGTCAGGCCCCCAGGTGGTAGGTCTGGCCTCGATCCATATCCAGGCCGTTCGCTACCTGCCATAGCGCGGCCAGCGCCTTGAGCGCGTTGCGTTGCTCGAACGGCGCCAGCTCATCGCGGCGCTCGCCGAGCACGGACGCCAAGCGGTCGTAGCAGGCCATCAGCTCTTCTTGGGCCGGGTTGAGATCCTGGCCGGTCGCGTTCTGCATCACGCCTGCTTCCTTTCTCCCTGGCCTCCGACGATCTCTCGTTCATCCAGCACCCTTTTCGCTTTGAGCTCGAAGCGGGGGAGCGACTCGTTTGCGACCTTCTTCACGCCGAAGCGCAAACCCTCGTGCGCCTCGGCCAGCGTCTTGCCGAGCTGAGCGCACAGCGAGTCGGCGTCGACAGAGGCGTCCGGGACCTCGACCAGCACTTCGATCTCGTCCCTGATGCCGTCCGCGGTGTGGAGGTGGATCTGGAACTCGTCGATCGCCTCGAACTCGCGCACGATCGCCTCGACCGCTCGCGGATAGACGTTCGTTCCCCGCACCAGCTTCATGTCGTCGACCCGGCCTCGGATCCCGCCGTCGTAGATGTCGAAGGTGCGACCGCACGAACACGTCGATCCGGGCACCTTCAGCACGAAGTCCCGCGTGCGATAACGGATCACCGGGATGAAGCCGCGCCCGAACGAGGTCACGACGCGTTCGCCCTGCTCGCCGTAGCCGACCGAGTCACCCGAGACGGGGTCGACGACCTCTTCGATGTAGTTGTCGTCGATGATGTGCGCGCCGCCGGGTTGCTCGGAGCACTCGAACATCATGATCGTGCCGAGCTCGGTCATGCCCGCGGTGTCGCCGGCCTTGGCGCCCCACTGCTCTTCGATCAGCTTCTTGGTGGCGGGGATCGAGCCGGCCGGCTCTCCCGACAAGATCAAGCGCTCGACCGGGCTCGAGGCGAGGTCGACGCCCATCGCCTTCGCCTCCTGCGCCATGCGCAAGGCATAGGTCGGCGTCGAGCACACCACGGTCGCCTTCATGTCGAGGATCTGGTTGACGCGCGCCTCGGTCGTCATGTTGCCGCCGGGCAGCACGAGGCAGCCGATCTTCTCGCATGCATAGTGCGCGCCCCAGAAGCCCACGAACGTTCCGTAGCTGAACGCGAAGAAGACCCGGTCGGCCGGGCGCACGCCGAAGCCCCAGAAGCCGTAGCACCACATCTCGGCGATCCACTCCCAGTCCTTCATCGAGTCGAGCACCCGGATCGGCGTCTTGCCGGTCGTGCCCGACGTCAGGTGGTAGCGGATCGCGGCGTCCTCCGGCGCGGCCAGGATCGGCCCGTACGGCGGATGCTCGATCTGGCCCTGCATCCACTCATCGCGCGTCATGAATGGGATGCGCCTTAGGTCGTCGAGCGAGTTGATCGAATCGGCCGTTACGCCCGCGTCACTCAGCCGCTTGGCGTGGAAGGGAACCTGCGCGCTCGCCCACTCGATCAACCTCTTGAGCTTCCGCACCTGCAACGCCTCGAGCTGATCGCGCGGCATGGTCTCGTGGCGCGGGTTCCAGTACGGGGACTCCGTTGTCACCGCTGCTCCCTTCTTCAATGCTCGAGTGGAGAGGGCCAACTTATTACGAGTACGGTCGCGGCTCATGGGACAGCAAGACCTGCCGGGCTGGCTGAGCAACGACGCCCGCACCAAGCTCGACGAGACGCGGCAACTGGCCGCCGAGGAGCTCGTCTCGCTCGCGATGAGCGGCGAGCCCGGCCGGGTCAACCGGCCCCTGATCAAGGCCCTCGGCGGGTTCGGAGTGCTCCCGCAGATCTTCCCGGCCGACGGCACCGTGTCGGCCGTGACCCTGTGCCTATTGCGGGAGGGGCTCGCCGGCAGCTCGACCGACGCCGAGACGGCCTTCGCGCTGCAGGGGCTCGGCGCCTATCCGATCGTGCTGGCCGGATCCGACGAGCTCAAGGAGCGCTGGATCCCCAAAGTCGCGAGCGGCGAGGTCGTCGCCGGGTTCGCACTTACCGAGCCGAAGGCCGGCACCGACGCCGGCGCGCTGAGCCTGACCGCCGAGAAGGTCGACGGCGGCTACCGCCTGTCCGGAACGAAGAAGTGGATCTCAAATGCCCCCGACGCGGACGTCTATTCGATCTTCGCCCGGACCTCCGCGTCGGGGACCCGCGGGGTGACCGGGTTCGTGCTGCCCGGTGACACCGAGGGCCTTTCGGGCGAGCCACTCGACCTGATATCGCCTCATGCGATCGGCACGCTCGAGCTCGAGGGCGTCTTCGTGCCCGACGACCACGTCCTCGGCGAGGTCGACCACGGCTTCTCGATCGCGATGCGAACGCTCGATCTGTTCCGTCCCAGCGTCGGCGCGGCCGCCGTCGGGATGGCCCAGCTCGCGCTCGACATGGCAATCAACTACGCCGGCGAGCGGCAGTCGTTCGGCAAGCCGTTGCGCGACCACCAAGCCGTCAGTCAGCAGCTGGCGGAAGCCGCGGCCCGGACCAAGGCGGCGCGGCTGCTGGTCTACGACGCGGCCGCGATCTACGACGCCGGCGGCCGGGTCACGAAGGCGGCCGCCATCGCCAAGCTCTTCGCGACCGAGACCGCCCAGTGGGTGATCGACACCGCCCTGCAGATCCACGGAGCCTCGGGGCTCGAGAAGGGCCACACCCTCGAGCATCTCTACCGCGACGTCCGCGCGACCCGCATCTACGAGGGAACGTCGGAGATCCAGCGCGAGATCATCGCGCGGGAGCTCTATCGCTGAGGAAGCTCTTCGTTACCTCGGCTGCCTTGTCGGGGTCGTCCAGCCACACCGCATGGCCCGCGCCCGGTAGGAGCTCCAGCTCGGCATTCGGAAGCTTCGCAGCGAACGCGCGAGCGATGTCGGCTCCGCCGAAGGGGTCGTTCTCGCCCCACAGGAAGTAGATCGGCGTCTGGATCGACGCGAGGAGGTCGTCGCTAAGGTAGATCTGTTCGTCCATCCCCTTGAGAGTTATGACCCGAGGGCCGGCGTCCATCTCGTTGCGCATCGTGTCGGTGTCGTTGAGTTGGGAGCGATACCAATCGATCGCCTCCTGGGAGATGCGGCCCGCTGCCAGCGCCTCGCGCAATCCGATCTGTTTGAACATCGACCGCACGGCCGACTCGGGAGCGGGCATGCTCGTCATCAAACGGCTGAGCGCTGGAATGGTTGCGACGCGCATGAACAGCGGCATCTTGGCCGTCGGGGCTCCCGTCAACCATCCGAACTCGACGATGCGGTCGATGCGCTCGGGGCTCGCCGCCGCACTACGCAGCGCCGCGTAACCGCCGTACGACGTCGACACCACGTGGGCCCGTTCCAGCCCAACGGCGTCGAGGATGTCGCTCACGTGACCGTCGGCGAAGGCGGCCAGAGTCTCGAAGGTGAACCTGTCCGGGAAGCGATCGCTCAGCCCCGTTCCAGGTTTGTCGACTATGACGCAGCGAAATCCCTCGAGCCGTGCGACGAGGTCGGCCCAACTCGAGCCGCCGTTTGAGACTCCGGCCAGGAAGACGATCGGTTCACCCTCGCCGACCTCCTGGATCCTCACGGTTGCCCGGGCTCGCTTCAGGAACACCCGCCGTTCGCTTGGCGTCACCCCTACCGAGTCCCACAGGCGCCGCTCCGCCTCCCGATAACGTGCTTCGTTCATGGCCTGCCCCCAGGTCGTCGTGTTCTCGATTGAACGCCTCGGAGTGGAACGCGTAAAGGGGGTTAGGGAACGACGGCCGTCGCGACGATCTCGACCAGGGCGGCCGGGTCGAAGAGACCCGTGACCTCGAACAGCGAGATGGCCGGATAGTGGGTGCCCAGGTGCTTGCGGTAGATGGGGGCCAGGTCTTTCAGCGCCGCCCTGTAGCCCGCCGCGTCGGTCACGTATATCTGCATCGAGACCAGATGGTCCGGCTGCGCCCCCGCGGCGCCGAGGGCGGTCACCAGATTGGCGGCCGCCTTGTCGAACTGCTCGGCGATGCCGCCGGGGACGACGACCCCATCCGAGTCGTGTGCCGTCTGGCCGCCGATGTAGACCGTGCGGCCGGCCGCCGCCACGACGGCATGTGAGAAACCGATCGGGTCGGCGAGCTCGGGCGGGTTCAAGATCTCGTGCGGAGTCGTCACTTGCCCGTCCAGTTGGGCTTTCGGCCCTCGGTGAATGCCTTGTAGAACTCGGCGTGGTCGTCGGTGGTCATCAGGTCGGCTTGGGTGACGGCCTCGAGCTCGATCGCGTCGGCCAGGCTCAGGTCCATCTCCCGCGTGAGCAATTCCTTCGTCTTGGCGTAGGCGAGCGTCGGGCCGTCGGCCAGCGAGCGTGCCAGCTCGGCGGTCACCCGGATCAGGTCGTCGTCGTCCACCACCTTGTAGGCGAGACCCAACGCGTCGGCGGTCGACGAATTGATCGTCTCGCCGAGCATCAACAGCTCGGTGGCCCGAGATAGTCCGATCATGCGGGGCAGGAGGTACGCCGAGCCCATATCGGCTCCGGCGAGACCCACCTTCGTGAACAGGAACGCGAACGACGCCGAGCGCGCCAGCACCCGGAAGTCCGCCGCCAGGGCGATCACCGACCCGGCCCCCGCCGCGATCCCGTTGACCGCCGCGATGATCGGGATCGGGCACTCCCTCATGTTCTGCACGACCGCGCCGGTCATGCGTGTGAACTCCAGCATGCGGTCGTGGTCGCTCTTCAAGAGCTCGCCGATGATCTCGTGGACGTCTCCGCCCGAGCAGAAGCCGCGGCCGGTGCCGGTGATCACCAGCACCTTCACGTCCTCCTGCTTGGGGAGCTCCTTCAGGATGTCGCGCAGATCCGCATAGACCTCGAAGGTCAGGGCGTTGAGCTTGTCGGGCCGGTCGAACGCGATCGTGGCGATGCCGTCGGTGACGCC
>DATFFR010000061.1:0-25632 GCA_035249925.1 Actinomycetota bacterium | reverse complement strand
GGCATGAGGCTGGCACGGAGGCTGGTCCTTCTGGTGATCGTGGCGGTACTGGCGTATCCGGCGTGGCTCGCCTACCGGGTCTGGGACCAATCGCATCACGACGAGGTGCACAGCGCCGATGCGATCGTCGTGCTCGGGGCGGCCCAGTACAACGGCGAGCCGTCGCCGGTGCTCAAGGCGAGGCTCGACCAGGCGACGTACCTCTTCGAGGAGGGCCTGGCCCGCACCGTGATCGTCACCGGTGGCAAGCGGGAGGGCGATGCGTTCACCGAGGCACAGGCATCGCACATGTATCTCGAGGAGCAAGGGATACCGGCCGAGCAGATCTTCGAGGAAGAGGAAGGCACGACGACGTTGGAGAGCCTCGAGCGCGTTCGCGACATCGCGGAGGATCGTGACATCGAAACTGTTCTGCTCGTCTCGGACCCGCTGCATTCGGAGAGGATCAAGAGGATGGCCCACGACCTGGGATTCGAAGAGGCGTATGCAAGCCCCGCCTCGTACGTGCACCTCAATCGAAGCCGCGAGACAAAGATGAAAGAGATCGTGCGCGAGGTCGGCTCTCTCATCGTCTACCAGTTCCTGAAGAGGTAGCGGTGGACCAGAGCCTGACCCTCCTCGTCGACGCTCCCAGTCTCTTCTATCGGGCTCTTTTCTCTACGCCCGACACGATCAGCACACCACAAGGAACGCCGATCAACGCGGCCTACGGGTTCTTCAACATGCTGTCCCAGCTCATCGCAGATCGGAACCCCGATTTCATCGGTTGCGCCGCGGACGGCAACTGGCGGCCCGAGTGGCGCGTCGAGTTGATCGCCGACTACAAGTCGGCGCGCGCCGAGCCCGGCAGTCCCCAGGAGAAGGCCGAGGAGCAATTGGCCGACCAAGTGCCGGCGATCTACGAGCTGCTCGAGATGTGCGGGATCGCGGTGGCCGGTAACGACCACTACGAAGCGGAGGACGTCATCGGCACGTGGGCCGCGCAGGCGCCCGGTCGCGTCGAGATCTTCTCCGGCGATCGCGACCTGTGGCAGCTCGTAGAGGACCCCCGCTGCAGCGTCCTATACCCGGTGCGAGGTGTGAGCGTGATCGACACGGTCGACGAGAGCTACATCGCCGAGAAGTGCGAGATCCCCGGACGCGCCTACCGGGACTTCGCAGTGCTACGTGGTGACCCCTCGGACGGATTACCCGGCGTACGAGGCATCGGTAAGAAGACGGCCGCCGGTCTGCTCACACGTTTCGGGACGATCGACGCGGTGATCGAGGCGGCCGAGAGCGGCGAGAGCTCGGGCGGTCTCGCCAAGGTGCGCAAAGAGCTCGATTACGTGCGACGGGCAGTGCAGGTCGTAACGATCGCCGCCGACGTGCCGCTGCCGAAGGTCGATCTCACGAGGCCGCGCGACGTCGACGAAGCCGTACTGCCGAAGGCGGCCTCCTACGGTCTCCAGAGCCCGATCAAGCGCATGGTCGCCGCGCTGAGGGGCGAAGCTCCTCAGACCACTCCGCAAGAACGGCTCCGATGACCGACGACACCCCGCTGGGACCCGACGGCTCGCCGGCGATGACCAAGACGTGCCCGTCTTGCGCCGAACAGGTGCAATCCGCGGCCCGAGTGTGCCGCTACTGCGCGTACGACTTCGAGCTCGGCATCAGGCCGACCGGCGCGCCCGGCGAGACCAACGGCAAGGCCATCGCGTCGTTGGTGCTCGCCATCCTGTGGATGTTCGGTCTCGGCTCCCTGCTTGCCGTGATACTCGGGCACATGGCGACCAGAGAGATCGACGGCTCGGGTGGCCGCCAGGGGGGCCGCGGCATCGCAGTAGGCGGACTGATCTTGGGTTGGCTGGGCCTGGCCAGCGTCGCGGCTTTCATCCTGCTGTTGGGAGGACTCTTCGCCGCGGGCGACGCCGTCATCGACGAGTTCAGCGACGATGTCCAGGCCGATATGGCCAGCACCCTCAAGAACGCTGCGACCGCTCAGGAATCCTTTCGCACGATCAACACGCGCTACACGCGCAACCCCGGCGATCTGCGCGGGGAGGGGTTCGCCCCAGGCGGCGCCAACCTAGTCATCGTCGAGGCAACGAAGAACTCCTATTGCATGGAGGCGAGGGCCGTCGGCCACGTGATGAGCTACGACTCGAGCGAAGGAACACCAAGAGACGGCCCCTGCTGACCTCGAAGGAGATCGAGTCTGAGGAGAATCGAAGACCACGGGATCGGATCCCATCTATAGCTTCGGGATCGTCGATGCAGAAGAGGCCGTCGCTTCCTGCGGACCACGGAAAGGAACCAGCGCGCCCTGGTTATGCGGCCGTCTTGATCGGGTAGACGGCTACCTTCGAGCTCAGCCCGCGGATCTTCACGACCTTTCGACGACCGAACTCGACGCTCCGGAGACGCTTCTCGGCGAGCTCCTTGGCGGCCTCGGAGACGAGGACGTAGTCGGGCTTGCAATGATCGAGCAGACGGGCCGTCAGGTTGACGTCGTGGCCGAGCAGGTCGTCGCCCTCGATCAGCGGCTCCCCCGCATGCACGGCGACGCGCAGGGTCACGTCGAAAGTGGGATCGGCGGCACGCTTCTGCCGGACGGCGCGCGTCAGGTTGACGGCGCCCCGCACCGCTTGGGACGCGGACGGGAACGCCAGCAGGAATCCGTCGCCGAGGTGCTTCACACACTCGCCCTGGACCTCGCGCACTTTCACCTCGATCATCCTGTCCAGCCGGTCCAACAGCGCGATAGCCGCGTCGTCTCCGGCGCGCTCCGTGTAGGCGGTGAATCCGGAGATGTCGACGAAGACGATGCCGACGCTCGAGCCCTTGGCGATCCTCGCCAGCCGCTTGTTGGACTTCGAGTCCTGCATCGTCAAACCGGCGAGTACCTCTGCACTTCGCAGGCCTAGTTTGCCGAGTTTCGAGGGACGCTTTCGCACGGCATCGGCAAGGATGGGCTCGAGCGCCTCGGCGGCCTGAACGACCGTCGCCACCGGCCCTTCTTTCTCATCGATGCGCTCGCGTAACGCGTGTTTGACCTTAGGGACCAGATTCGGGTCGCCGCGCATCGCGGCAAAGAAAGCCTTACGTACGTTCACCATGATCGGCCGAGTCTAGGCGCGGTTGGGAACCAGCAACCTGGTTCGGTTTACCACCTCGAAACGCGCCGGTGTCTTCAACCCGATCAGCTCGCCGTCGACGTTCAATTCGATGGGCGGGTCGGAATCGATGGAGATGGACGGCCCGCTCGACACGGTGACGCCGTCGATGGTGCGGTGATCTCCCAGTTTGAGCTTTGCAGCAAGCTTCACGAGTGCGCCCGGCCCCCCCGCAGGAAGGGCGCACCCTTCGAGGCGGCCGTCGCCGGGGTCGGCATCCGGCCAGACCGCGATCCCCCCACCGCAGGTCTTGCCGTTGCCGACCCCGACGGCGACGCAATCTGGGACGCGACGATCGTCCAGCGACACCGTCGTACGCTCCAGATCGTTCAACGCTTTGGCGCCGCCCCATATGAAGGCGGCCGCCCCGAGGCGTTCCTTTTCGTCGTCGTCCAAAGCCTCGTTCACCTGGACCGGGAAACCGCCCATACATGCGTTGACGAAGAGCCGCTCGGCACCGGAGCCGCTCGCGTGACCTACGTCGAGACCCCGCTCCGTCCCGTCAACCAGTCCTCGCGCAACCGCGACGGGATCGTCCCCCAGGCCTATGGTTCGGGCGAGGTCGTTCCCGGTTCCCATCGGCAGCAGGGCGAAGACAAGCTCAGAGAGCCGCCGCTGGAGTGCGTTGATGGTGCAGTTGAAGGTCCCATCACCGCCCGCTGCCACGACGAGCTCGGCGTCCACCGCGGCCGCGGCAACCTCCTCGCCGAACCGCTCGGCAGAGGACGGCTCGACCACCTCGACGGTCCCGAGCGAAGCCAGAGCGTCGACGATCTCCCCGCGATCCTGTTTCTCCGATCCCCCCGCAGCGGGATTACCGACCAGCAGGACTTTCATCGGGAGTGGGCGCGTCTCAGGTGCGAGACGATGTGCGGCACGACGTCGACGGTCGATGGGTGCAGCGGTGGCTCGTCCAGCGTCGACAGGAACGGGATGGTGGAGTCCTGTACGTGCAGGGACGCATGGTCGCCTCCACCGCGATGATCGCCCCCGGCAAGGTCCTTGGTCTCCCAGGTCAGCACGTTGGTGAAGACGACGTCCCCGATGCGATCCAGATCCATAGCGCACTTGATCCGCCAGAACGCGAGCGGGTACTCCGGCGTCCGGAGCAGGTTCTCCTCCTCGACTCCGCCCACCGCGTCCAGATCACCCTCGTAGTGCCATTTGTTCTCGCGCTCGTCGACCACCGATCCGTCGCCGTTGCCGGACCAGAAACGTACGGTGCCTCGGTCGCTCGCGACGACGTAGGCGTCCGCCTCGCGCCACATGACCTGGTCGATCCCCTGAGTAGCGCGCAACGTCTCGATCGCCGGCCCGCGCAGCAGGTCCTTGCGCTCCTCGTCCAGGTACACGAAACCGATCCGGCCGTTCCCGGCCGCCGCCAGGTCGTGACCCCTGAACCGCTCCTTGCCCGGTTTCAGTCGCACGCGCTTGAAGTCGGAGAAGACCTCGTCGAGATCCAGGATGTGATCTTTGTCGTTGGAGATCGGGCTCTGCGCGTGATCGGCGGTCACGACGAACCCCACCTCGTCTATCGCCTGCTCCCACGAATCGAACGCGTCGAGAACGTAGGCGAGGTGCTCGTCGGCCTCGGCAAGGTTGTCCACCTGTGACTGCGGGCCCTCCCGGTGAGACGCGTGGTCGTTCTCGTGCAGGTAGAAGAGGATCATCTCGGCCGCGCCGCGCTCCAGGAGGTCTCTGGTGACACAGGCCGCCCAGGCGTCGGTGGCGCGGATCCGCTTGTCGACACCGCGCGTCGAGAGAAGGTTGGAACAGGCCTCGGACGGTCCCGTGATGGCGTCGGCGAAGTAGTGCTCCTTCGGACCCGGCGCCTGATCGGGCAACTTCTTGCGGAACAGCGCCTTGGCAAACAGGTTTGGATCGACGTCGTGCATGTACGGGCCGCGGAAAAGCATGAAGTTCACCGAGGCGGTCGAAAGGCCGAGGTGGTCCAGCTGCTCGTGGATGGTCTCTACCTTGGGGCTCAGGTGCTTTGCGTTCAGGTTGAGCATCACGTCGCGCACCACCTGTGATACGCCTTGCACGATCGCGGCGCGGGGACTCTGGCCGTAATTCACGAATCTCTGGGCATCGCGGTCGTACCAGCACATGCCGGGGATGCCGTGAGCGTCGGGCGTGGCGCCCGTGATCAGCGAGGCCGTCGCCGCCGGCGTGATGGTCGGGAACACCGCGACCGAGTCGCGGACGTACTTGCCGTGGGACTTCAGGAACGCGAACGCGGGGGCTCGGCCCGACGAGGTCGCCTGCTCGAAAGCGTCCGTGCCCATCCCATCGACGATGACGTAGACGATTCGTTTCTTGAGATCCACGGGCCGCTTCTTGAGCTCCATGGCCCGAGTCTTCCCACCACGTGGAGCAGCTAATCCGTCACGCCTCGCAGCCGAGAGCCGCGCCGGTCGCGTCGGTTCGGCGGCTACTCTTCCGAACGTGCGCGAACTCGTAGCCAAACGTCTGCGACCTTTTGGGGTCGCCGCGGTGCTCACGGCCCTCGTCTGTATCGCCATGGCGCGTCTGCCCGACAGCCTCGTCGAGCTGCTCGACCGCAAGAGTCCGTTCTCGTCGGCCCAGCTCGGATGGGCCTACCGCTTGCTGGTGGCCGCCGCGGTCGGTCAGGCCATCTACGGCGGCTTCGTTCTGTTGCGGCCGGACCACGTCCAGAGATCCCGCGCCAAGGACCCCAGGCTCGCCCGCATGAGCCGGGCGAAGCTGACGGGGATCCTGGCCCGCACGGCGGCCTCCATGGTTCTGTTCACGCTGATCTACGGCATAGCTGCGTTCCTGATGGGTGGGCAGCGCGGCGGGTTCTGGCTGTTCCCTCTGATCGCGCTGGCCCAGGGGGCCTGGTACTACCGCCAGGTCGGCCAGGTCGCCAAGTGGATGGGCTTCCAACCCGAAGCGGCCGAGCATCGCCCCGGCCGGGGCGCGTTCCAGCGCGAGCCGGCCGACTACTGCCCCCCGCTGGTACGAGGGCTGCGCACGCCGGACGTCTAGGGCACTAAATGAGCGGTATCGGCGGCTACGCCCGCGCCACTCCGGAGGCCACCGCCCTCGTCTCGATGGGGCGGTCGCTGACGTTCGAGGATCTCGACGCGCGCCAGAGACGCCTGGCCGGCGCGCTGGCCGGCGCGGGCCTCGGCGAGGGGGACCGGATCGCCGTCCTGGCCCGCAATTCGGTGGAATCCCTCGAGGTCACCACCGGCGCTCTGCGGGCCGGCCTGATCCCGGTCCCGGTGAACCCGCTGCTTACCGAGCCCGAAGCCGCGTACGTGATCTCCGACTCGCGCTCGACCTGGCTGTTCACCGATCGCCCGACGGAAGGTCTGCCGGAGCTCGACGCCGTGGTCACCTTCGGGGACGCGTACGAGCGGCTGCTGGCCGAGAGCGACCCCACGGACGTTTGCGACCACGTGAGGGGCCGCCCGATGCACTACACGTCGGGCACGACGGGTTCGCCCAAAGGGGTCTGGGTGCGGCCCGTCAAAGCCCGCAAAGCGGCGCAGATGTCCACCGACTTCAGGAACTACTGGGGCCTGACCGAGGACGACATCCATCTGGTCTGCTCGCCGCTCGCGCACTCGGCCCCCCATCGCTACGCGATGCGGACCCTCGAAGCGGGCGGCACCGTCGCGATCCAAAGCCGCTTCGACCCGGCAGAGACCCTCGCGGCCATCGACCTGTTCAATGCGACGACCACGTTCATGGTGCCCACGCATCTGGAGCGCATCCTGGCGCTCGGCGAGCGGACGGTCCGGCGCCACGATCTGTCGTCGCTGCGGCTGCTGATCCACGCCGGCGCGCCCATCCGAGACGAAACGAAGCGCAAGACGATCGAGATGTTCCCGGCGGACTCGGTGTGGGAGTTCTACGGATCCACCGAGGGCCAGGCGACGCGCATCTCGGCGGCCGAGTGGTTGCGCAAGCCCGGCAGCGTGGGTCGCCCGCGCGAGGGAGCCGAGATCCTGATCACCGATGAGATGGGAACCGTTCTGGCCTCGGGCGAGGTGGGAACCGTCTGGATCAAAGATCCGCGCATAGAGAAATTCCAGTACTGGCGCGACCGCGCCAAAACGCGCCGGACCTGGAAAGCGGGAGCCTTCACGGTCGGAGACCTCGGGTACCTCGACGAGAACGGATATCTCTTCCTCGCGGGCCGCGCCCACGACACGATCATCACCGGGGGCGTGAACGTCTACCCGCAGGAGGTCGAGGGCGTTCTCGCCCAACATCCAGCCGTCGCGGAGGTCGTGGTCTACGGGATGCCCAACGAGGAATGGGGCCAGGAGGTGCACGCGGCGGTCGTGCCCGCCGGCGACCTCGACACCGACGAGCTGCTCGAGTGGACGCGCTCGAGGCTCGCCGGCTTCAAGCGCCCCCGCCACGTCGAGATCGTGGCCGAGCTCGCCCGCACCCCGACCGGAAAGCTCAAGCGAGAGCCGCCCGAAGCACCCACGGCCGCTGAGTAGGGTGAGGCGATGAGCACGCTGACCGTTGCGGCAACCGATTACCACACCGCCGGAGAGCCCTTCCGCATCGTGACCTCTCCCCTGCCGCTCAAGGGCCGCGGGATCCTCGACAAGCGCTCCTACGCGATGGAATACCTCGACGAGATCCGTCGCCTCGTGATCAACGAGCCCCGCGGGCACGCAGACATGTACGGGTGCTTCGTTACCGAGCCCGAGGACGAGGGAGGCGACCTCGGCGTCGTGTTCTTCCACAACGAGGGCTACAGCACCGCGTGCGGCCACGGAACGATCGCGCTCGTGACCTGGGCGCTCGAGTCCGGCGTGCTGCCGCGCAAGGAGCCCGAGACGCAGGTCGTCGTCGACGTGCCCTCCGGGCGCCTCGAGACGGTGGCGCGCGTGGAAGGAGACGACGTGCGCTGGGTCCGCTTCCGCAACGTGCCCTCCTTCGTGCACTCGACGGGACTTCAGATCGAGACGAGCGCCGGCAACGTGACGGCCGACGTCTCATTCGGAGGCGCCTTCTATGCCTCGGTCGACGCGGCCACGATCGGACTCTCGGTAGAGCCGAAGAACCTCACGCGACTGATCGAGGTAGGCCGGGAGGTGAAGGCCGCGGTGATGCGCGACCACGACGTCGTCCATCCCGACGAGCCGAGGCTGCGCGACATCTACGGAACGATCTTCTTCGAGCGGTTGGAGGACGCCGGCGAACGGCTCTGCCAGCGCAACGTGACGATCTTCGCCGACGGCGAGGTCGATCGCTCTCCCTGCGGGAGCGGAACTTCGGCGCGCCTCGCGCTCCTCGACGCGAGCGGCGAGCTCCGGCGAGGACGAGAGCTGCTGCATCTCGGCATCGTCGGCGGCGAGTTCGTCGCCTGGGTCGACGGGGCCACCGAGGTGGGCGGAACCGAAGCCGTGTACACCCAGGTCCAGGGCAGCGCCCACCTCAGCGGCTACCACCACTTCGTGCTCGAGCCGGAAGACCCGCTGGGGACCGGTTTCCTCCTGCGCTGATGGCCCCCTCCGCCCCTCCTTTCGTCGACGCGGACGAGTTGGCGCGCATCCTCCCGATGGAAGCTGCCGTCGACGCGCTCGACCGTGCTTTCGGCGGCGAGCTCCCGCAGGCGCCCCCGCGCTCGCATCTGGACGTGGGCAACGGCGACCTCCTCCTGATGCCTGCATGGGACGACCGCAACGCCGGCGTGAAGCTCGTTACTGCGGCGCCGGGCAATCCGGACCGCGGCCTCCCTCTGATCCACGGCATCTACGTGCTCTTCGATGGATCGACGCTCGCGCCCGTCGCCCTCTTCGATGCCGGGGCCCTGACCGCGGTTCGAACGGCGGCGGTGTCTGCCGTCGCAACCCGCCACCTGGCTCGGAAGAACAGCACGAACCTCGTGATCTTCGGCGCCGGCGTTCAAGCGAGCTCGCACCTGGACGCAATGCTCGCCGTCCTGGACATCGATCGGGTCACGGTCGTTTCGCGCGGACGGGGACGCGCCGATGGTCTGGTCCATCGAGCGCGGGGGGCGGGCTGCGACGCGTCCATCGGTGGCCCGGAGACGGTTTCGGCGGCCGACGTCGTCTGCACGTGCACGACCAGTCGGGAGCCGCTCTTCGACGGAGCAAAGTTGCGGCACGGCGCACATGTGAATGCAGTCGGTTCCTACAAGCGGGACGCGCGCGAGCTGGACGAGGTGAGCATCGAGCGGGCCCGCGTCTTCGTGGATACGGAGATGGCGCTCAAGGAGTCCGGCGATCTCCAGTTCCCATTGAACGAAGGGATCCTGCAGGCCGGTCAGGTAACCACGCTGCACGACCTCGTCGCGACCGGCACCGGGCGCGCCTCGGACGACGAGATCACCGTATTCAAATCGGTGGGGGCCGCGTTCGAGGACCTCGTGGTAGCGCGGGTCGCGGCCGAACGGTTGCAGAAACGCTAGAGGCACCATTTGGCCCCGGCGCTCGCAGAGCATCCTGGGGGTTCGCCGGCGCCGATCGTCTCAAGCCGGTTGCATTGATCATCCATCGGCGCGGCAATTGACGAGCGGACCCGGAAGAGGAGGCAGAGATGTTCAGGATCGAGAGCAGCACGGAGATCTCGAAGCCGGTCGAGGAGGTCTACTCGTACGTCAGCGACCCCATGAACGAGCCCCGCTGGCACGACGACGTGGTCGAGGTCGTCCCGCCGCCAGAAGGGATCCGGGAGGGGGGGCGGATGACCTGGACCCTGGCCTTCATGGGCCGGCGAAACATGGAGCTCGAGATCGAGAACCTAGTAACCAACCAGGAAGAAAGGCTCCAAGCGCAGGCCCCGATGATGGGCATGAAGCCCACCATTACCTATCTGTTCGCGCCGTCGGGGACGGGGACGAAGTTCACCCGGCGAGTCGACATGGAGTTGGAGGGTGCCTGGAAGATGATGCGGCCGATGATGACCCCGATGGTCAAACGGAAGAATGCCGGCTTCGTTAACAACCTCAAGACGGCCATGGAGACCGAGTCGTAGTTCACGCATAAGCGGAGCGGGCCGCCGAGCGCCGGTCAAGCTCCCGCCCGGCCCTCCTAGGCTCGGCGTTCGTCCAGCTCCCGGCACTTCGTGCGGATCGCTTCGGCGGCCTCGTTGAGCTGAGCCACCTCGTCGTCGTTGAGCTCGAGCTCGACGATCTCCTTGACCCCGCCCTTGCCGAGCTTGGCGGGGACACCTAGATAGACATCCGAGATCCCGTACTGGCCCGTCGTCCACGCGCACGTCGGAAGCACCTCACCGGCGTCGTCGGCGAGGATCGCCGTCACCATCGCGGCGGACGATGCGGCCGGCGCGTAGAACGCGCTCCCCTTCTTGAGGTAGCCGACGATCTCGGCCCCCGCATCCTTCGTGCGCTGGAATAGCTGCTGGAGATCGTCCTCGCCGAGCAGCTCCGGAAGAGGCTTCCCGCCCACGGTTGCATGGCGCGGCAACGCGACCATCTGCTCACCGTGGGAGCCCAACGTGATCGCCTCGACGGAGGTGGGCGCGACGTTCAGTTTCTCCGCGATGAAGTAGCGAAGGCGTGCCGAGTCCAGCACCCCGGCCATGCCCATGACCCGCTCCTTCGGGAATCCCGAGGCCACCGACGCGAGATAGGTCATCTCGTCGAGGGGGTTGGAGACGATGATCAGGACCGCGTCGGGAGAGTGCTCGGCGATCTGCCTGGTCACGCCGCCCACGATCTCGCTATTGACGTCCAGGAGGTCCATCCGGCTCATCCCCGGGGTGCGCGGACGGCCGGCGGTGATGACCACTACCTCCGAGCCGGCGGTGTCGGCGTATTCGTTCGTCCCTCGCAGCCGGGTCTCGAACCCGACGACGGGGGCCGAGTGATTGATATCGAGGGCGAGCCCCTGCGGGAGGCCTTCGACGATGTCGATCATCACGACCTCGTCGGCCAGGTTGCTCTCGGCGATGCGCCTGGCAGCGTTCGATCCAACGTTCCCGGCGCCTACGACGGTCACCTTGGTCATAGCTGATCAGCCTCCATCTTCTCGATGATCCCGTCCGCCACCTCCGACGTCCCCACCGCGGTGGGATCGTCCCGGTTGGGCTTCATGTCGTAGGTCACGAACTTGCCCTCGGAGATCACGGCGCCGATGGCCTTCTCGAGACGATCCGCCGCGCCGACCTCGTTCAGATGACGCAGCATCAGGACTCCCGACAGCATCATCGCCATCGGGTTCACCTTGTTCTGCCCGGCGTACTTCGGAGCACTCCCATGGGTCGGCTCGAAGACCGCCACCTCGTCGCCGATGTTGCCGCCGGGCGCGACGCCGAGCCCGCCGACCAGGCCGGCGCCAAGGTCCGACACGATGTCGCCGTACAGGTTAGGCAGCACCAGGACGTCGTACAACTCGGGCTTCTGGACGAGCTGCATGCACATGTTGTCGACGATGCGGTCCTCGAATTCAACGCCGGAGTCCGAGTACTCCTCCGCTACCTCTTGGGCGGTCCTCAGGAACAGGCCGTCGGAGAACTTCATGATGTTTGCTTTGTGAACGGCCGTGACCTTCTTGCGGCCGTTCTTGATCGCGTAGTCGAAGGCGGCGCGCACGATCCGTTGCGTCCCGTGGACGGAGATCGGCTTGATCGAGATACCGGAGTCCTCGCGGATGCGGCGAGCACCGAGGTCCGCGATGAAGTCGATCAGCTTGGCGGCCTCCGGTGATCCCTGCTCGAACTCGATCCCGGCGTAGAGATCCTCGTGGTTCTCGCGGACCACGACGAGGTCGATGTTCTCGTAACGCGATCTGACCCCCGGATAGGACTTGCACGGGCGCAGGCACGCAAAGAGGTCGAGCTCCTTACGCAGTGCCACGTTCACACTGCGGAAGCCGCCGCCGACCGGGGTCGTGATCGGACCTTTGATGGCTACCTTGTTCGCCCGGATCGACTCCAGCACGTGCTCGGGAAGCGGCGTGCCGTGCTCTTCCATCACGTCGGTGCCGGCATGCTGAACGTCCCAGTCGAACTTGACTCCGGTGCCCTCGAGCACGCGGCGGGTTGCCTCGGCGATCTCGGGTCCGGTGCCGTCGCCGGGGATCAGAGTGACGCGATGAACTGTCTGTGACATGCGGGAGAACTCCTAGCTCTAGACGGTCTGCGCACGCAAAAGGGGCCTTTAGGCTACCTGATAGCCTGGAGCGCAAACCGAGACGAGAGCCCGCGTGGGCCGGGACAGAAAGGCACAACGCCAATGGCGGAACCCGGCAAAGGTCTGGAAGGCGTAGTAGCCGCCGAGACGGCCATCAGCGACATCGACGGCAAGGAAGGCGTCCTGTCCTACGTCGGCTACGACATCCACGACCTCGCTCCGAACGCCACTTTCGAAGAGACCTGCTACCTCCTCCACAACCTCGAGCTCCCCACCGAGCAGCAACTCGGCGAGATAAAGCAGCAGCTGGGGGCCGAGCGCGAGCCCAACGACTTCGTCATGGACCTCATGCCGTCCCTCTCGGCCAACTGCGCCCCCATGTCCATGCTGCGGACGGCCTGTTCGGCCTCGTCGGCGAAGGACCCGGACGGCTGGGACACATCCGAGGAGGCCAACTACCGCAAGGCGATCCGTCTGATCGCGGTGTTCCCGACCCTGGTCGCTTACTACGACCGACTCCGCAAGGAGGAGCCGCTCATCAAGGCGGACTCGAGCCTCTCCCAGGCTGCCAACTTCCTCTACATGCTCAAGGGCGACAAGGCCGACGACGAGGAAGCCCGCATCTTCGACATCTGCTTGACCTTGCACGCCGATCACACGATGAACGCGTCGACGTTCGCTGCTCGGGTGTGTGCCGCGACTCTGTCCGACATCCACTCGGCGATCACCGCCGGCATCGCGGCCCTCAAGGGACCGCTCCACGGCGGCGCGAACGAGCAGGTCATGCGCATGATCAAGGAGATCCGAGCGGAAGGAGGAGCGAGCAAGGCGCGGGACTACACGATCCAGAAGCTCCGCAACAAAGAGAAGGTCATGGGCTTCGGGCACCGCGTCTACAAGACCGAGGATCCCCGCGCTACCCACCTGCGCCGTATGGCGAAGGAGCTTGCGGAGAAGAGCGGGGACGCGAGCAACTACGAGATCAGCGAAGAGATCGAGAAGGCCGTCATGGAGGAGAAGGGCATCTACCCGAACGTCGACTTCTACGCCGCCTCGGTCTATGGGTACCTGCAGATCCCCACCGACCTGTTCACGCCGGTATTCGCGTGCAGCCGCGTCTCCGGATGGACCGCCCACGTGCGGGAGCAGTACGCGGACAACCGCTTGATCCGGCCCGACCACGCTTACGTCGGCCCCGACCGGCGCGAATGGAAGGCGCTGTCTCAGCGCTAGCGGCTTAGCCGGGCAGCAGGCCGAGCCACCTCTTCAGTCGCAGGACGCGTTCGACCGCGCGGTTCATCCGCGGCCGGGGGATGTCTCCGGAGATGACGCCCTGTCGTATCGCGCGTGCGCACCGGCGCGCCGCATAGACGTCACCGGTGATGAGGGCGATGTCGACGCCCGCTTGGATCGTGGCCTTGCAGGCACGAGGGGTGCTGCCTTCGAACCTCCACGACACCGGCTCGAGCGCGTCGCTGATGGCTACTCCCTGGAAATCGAATTCCTTCCGCAGACGTTTGGTTGCGATGAAGAAATTCACCGACGCGGGCCTGTTGCCGCCGTGGTTCACGTAGATGCCGTGCGAGAGCATCACGAGCCTGACGTTCCCTTCGATCGCCTTGTGGAACGGCACCGCGTCGGTCCGGCGCAGCTGGCGACGAGAGCGGTAGACGTAGGCCCGACCGTCATCGGAGTTGACCGTGGCGCCGCCCAAACCGGGGAAGTGCTTGGCGGTGGCCGCCGTGCCGGCCCTCTGCAACCCTCGGGCGAACCAGTGAGTGAGGCGTGCGACGCGGCGGGGCCGGGACCCGAAGCTCCGAGACCGCATCACGCGCTCCGGCGGAAGATCTAGGTCGGCCACCGGCGCGAGGTTGATGTTCACTCCGGCCCTGCGTAGGGCCCGTCCCGCGGCCCGGCCCTCGTCGAAGGCGATCGACGTGCTGCCGGTCTCGCCGATCTCTGGATGCGAACGCCACGGGGGCATGTCCGGGAAACGCTTGACGACGCCGCCCTCCTGATCCACCGAGATGAGGGCGCCGATCGAGTGCCGCGTCCCGCTACGCACGACGCGCTGGATCTGCTCGGTGAGCTCCTCGAGCTGGGCCCGGTCGGCGTAGTTCTGCGCGAACAGGATCACACCGCCGATGTCCTGGCGCCGCATCACCTCGCGCTCGGCCTCGGAGAGACCATGGCCTCGGGGAGCGAACATCACGAGCTGCCCGACCTTTTCGCGCAACGACATGCGCCCGACGTCCGTCCCGGTCCCGGACCACGCCGTGCCCGCACCCGTCGTCGCGGTCACCACGAGCGCGAGGGCCGCGCCCGCCATCCGCCCCATCCCCATGCGGACGGATGGTAGTGCAGGGCGCGCCTCAGCCGATTACTGGGACCTCAGTCTTCGTCGCCCGACCCTGGGCCCGAGTTGTCGTCGTCGTCATCGTCGTCGCCGGAGCCGGGACCCGAGTTGTCGGTGTCGTCGCCGTCGTCGGCATTGCCCGGGCCGGAGTTCTCACTCGGCCCCGAGTTGTCGTCGGCATCGTCGTGGGCGTGGCCCGGCCCCGAGTTATCGCCGTCGGCATCCGGGCTCGCCGACGGACTCGGAGCCGGCGTCCCCAGGGCCCTGGGTGTGTCCCCGTCCTCGGTCTCGCAGCAACCCGGTCCCCGATCGGCAGTGCCGTCGTCGTCCGTCGAGCCATCACCGACGCTGGGAGACACGTCTGGCGTCGGATCGTCTGTCGTCGCGATCGCCGGCCTGGGTCCGCTCGAGCCGGTCATCTCTACCGCCGCCGCCAATCCGCCGAACGTGAGCAGAGCTGCCACGACCGCCATACTGAACCGAGCCGGGATCCTTCGATCTGAGCCGTTGGTCGAAGATCGCATGACGCCTCCCTTGTAGTGGGACTTCGTACGAGGGTTCAACGGTTGGAACCTTCAGGCGTTACGGGTTGCGCGCCGTAACGCACGGGCCACGACTGCGTTAAAAGGATGGATGTGGACAACGCCCAGCTCAGGCAAGAGGTGCGGCGAGCTGCACGAGGTGACGAAGAGTCGGCGGCCCTGCTGTTCGACCACTACCACCCTCGTCTGTATCGCTACGCGCTTGCGCGGGTCGGGAGCTCCCAGGATGCCGAGGACGTGGCGGCAGAGACGTTCGCACGCGTGTTGCGCGACCTCGACAGGTTCCGCTGGCGAGGAGCAGGTTTCGACGCGTGGCTGTTCCGCATCGCCCACAACCTGGTGATGGACCACTTCCGGCGGAGCGGCAGGGAGAGCCTGGACGAAGACATGGATACGCAAGAGCTGGATCTGCGAACCCCCGAGGGCGCCTTCCTGCAGGACGAGCTGGCGCGCGAGGTTCAGGACATGCTGTCACACCTCACGCACGACCAGCGAGACGTCATCGCGCTTCGCTTCGCCGGCGGGTTGGACACCCACGAGACCGCCGCCGCTTTGGGTAAGAAGGTCAACGCCGTTCGGCAACTGCAGTTCAGAGCGCTGGAGACCCTTCGCAAAAGGATGGCTCACGATGTCGTCTGAGCGCGACCTCGACAAGGTCCTGGCGGGGAAAAGAGAGCCGGAAGGCGACTCGGCCCCACTGGCCGACATGGCGCGGCAGCTCGAAGGGATGTTCGACGTCGAAACGCCGTCGGCGAACCGCGAACGCGCCGTGTTCGCGTCGGCCGTCGGAGTACGCGGCAGGCGCTCCGCCGCAAGGTACATCGCCCCGGCGATAGCGGGGATCTCGCTGCTGGCTGCCGTCTACTTCGCCGGACGCGCCGCCGATCCGGGAAACGCGTTGTACCCCGTGCGCAAGGCGCTCCAGGAGGTCGACCTCGCTCCGCGTCCGACCGAAGAGCTCGACGAGCGGCTGGCCGCAGCCAACACCACCCTGCAGAAGGCCGAGGCGTTCCTGATCGAGCGTCCGGGCCGCTCACAGAAGCTGGCGGCCGACGCCATCAAAGCCCTGGGAGGCGTCGAGCTGCTCCTCGCCGACGTCCCAGAGTCGGATCGCGAGCGTTACCGCGCGAGGGTGGAAGAGCTTCACAACAACGCCCTCGTGATCCTCGTCGAGGCCTCGGTCAGAGAGGTCACCGAGGACACCGGCGCGTCCTCGAGCCGGAGCCCGGGCTCGGAGAACTCGGGACCCGGGTCCGAGAGCTCGGGGAGCGGCTCGGGCGACTCGGGCGACTCGGGCGACAGCTCTGGAAGCGGGTCCGGCGACTCGGACGAGGAGGACAACTCGGGGAGCGGCTCCGACAGCTCGGGCAGCGGATCGGGTTCCGACGACAACTCCGGGAGCGGCTCGGGCTAGACGCCCCTCCTAGCCCACAACGCGACTGCGTTGGGCCAGGGCTACCGTGTTCTTGAGCAGCATCGCGATCGTCATCGGACCGACACCGCCGGGGACCGGAGTGATCGCCGAGGCGATCTCGACGGCGGCCTCGAAATCCACATCTCCGACGAGACCGTCGTCGGTGCGATTGATGCCGACGTCGATCACTGCGGCGCCCGGACGGATCATCGGACCGGTGATCGCCTTCGCACGTCCGATCGCGGCCACAAGGATGTCGGCCCGCTTCGTGTGCGCCTCGAGATCGCGCGTCGCCGTATGACAGACGGTGACGGTCGCGTTCGCCCCCGGCCCCTTCTGAACCATGAGGGCTGCCAGCGGCTTACCCACGATGTTGGATCGGCCGACCACCACGACCTCGGCACCCGAGGTCTCGACGTTCGATCGAAGCAATAGCTCCTGGATGCCGGCGGGCGTGGCGGGGGCGACGACGGGGTCCCCACTCAGCAGACGGCCGAGGTTGTAGGGGTGGAAACCGTCGGCGTCCTTGGCAGGATCGACGCGGTCGAGCACCAGTTGTTCGTCCACGTGCTCGGGCAGCGGCAGCTGGACGAGGATGCCGTGCACCTCGGGATCGGCGTTGAGACGATCCAGGAGCGCCAGCAATTCGTCCTCGGGCGTGCTTGCGGGCAGATCGTGATCCCACGCCTTGATGCCGACTTCGGCACACGCTTTGCGCTTGGAGCGCACGTACACGTGCGAGGCCGGGTCATCGCCCACGAGCACGGTGGCCAACCCCGGCGTGATTCCGTCGGCCGCCAACGCGCTCGCTTCCTGTGCAACCTCGTCCCGTACCTGCTTCGCGATCGCCTTCCCGTCGATGATCACAGCAGCCATGTAGAACCCCCAGTCGCCTCGCCAGGTCGCGCATCTTACTTAGACCTCGGTACCGCAGCCCTAACATCGATCCGTGGCACGGATACCGACGCAGAAGATCCGCATCCTCCGTCCGCTTCAGATCAGGGACTTCCGCTTGCTGTGGACGGCCATGACAGTGTCCTTCTTCGGAGACGGCATCTACCTGGTCGCGATCGCGTGGCAGGTCTACGAGCTCTCGAACGTGCCGACCGCGCTGTCGCTGGTCGGCGTTGCGTGGAGCCTTCCGATGGTGCTGTTCCTGTTGATCGGCGGCGTGCTCACCGATCGTCTCGAACGACGCCGGATCATGGTCTGGGCCGACGCCCTGCGAGGGGTGGCCGTGGCCACGATGGGCCTGCTGGCCGTTACCGGTTCGGTGCGCCTGTGGCACCTTGTCGGCCTGGCGATCCTCTATGGGATCGGACAGGCGCTGTTCGCACCCGCATTCGGCGCAATCGTGCCGGAGATAGTCCCGAGGAACCTGCTGACCGAGGCCAACTCGCTCGATAGCTTCGTTCGTCAATCGGCCGAGCGGCTGTTCGGCCCCGCTCTGGGCGGCTTCGCGATCCAACTCGTGGGGGCGGGCTGGTCCCTGATCCTGGATGCCGCCACGTTCATGGTCTCCGCGGTGATCCTGCTGATGATCTCAACTCGCCCCGCACCGGCAGAGGAGCCACAGAGCGCGCTCAGCGGGATCAAAGAGGGTCTGACCTACGTCCGCTCCCAGCCGTGGCTGCTCGCCACGCTGCTTTCTGCGCTGATGTCGCTGATGTTCGCGCTCGGCCCGTTCCAGATCCTGTTGCCGTTCCTCGTGAAGAACGAGCTGAACGGAAGCGCGGCCGACCTAGGCCTCGTGCTCGCTGCGGGAGGCGTGGGTGCCGTCGTGGCCTCCTTGGTCATGGGTCAGCGCGGCCTTCCCCGTCGCCACATCACGTTCATGTACGTCATGTGGGCCGCGGGCGTCGGCTCGCTAGTGATCTATGGGGTCGCCACCCGGCTCTGGCATCTCGTCGTCGCCGAGTTCTTCGCGTGGGGGATGTTCACGCTCGGGTTGATCGTGTGGGCAACGCTGATGCACCGGCTCGTGCCGCCGCGCCTGTTGGGCCGCGTGACGAGTGTCGACTGGACGGTCTCGACCGCCTTCGTGCCGCTGTCGTTCGCTCTCACCGGGCCGGTCTCGACGGCGATCGGGGTTCGGGAGACGTTCATCTGGGCCGGGATCCTCGGCGCGCTCGCGACGATGGTCTTCCTGCTATGGCCCGGCGTACGCGATCCGGAGGGGGTCGTGGTGCGGAACGACGAAAAGGTGCCCGCCGGCGGCTAGACGCGTTCGTCGGCCGCCGGCGCTCGCCACAGGACGAGAGCCCCAAGCACTCCCGCGGCGACCGACGCCAGAAGGATGCCCACCTTGGCCTGGGCGACGAGCGCGTCCGTCTCGAACGCGAGTGCCGTGATGAATAGGGACACGGTGAAACCGATGCCGGCCACCGCAGAGGCTCCGACGACGTGTGGCCACGCGACCCCCGACGGGAGCCGACCGAGACCGGAGCGGCTGGCCAGCCAGGCGGCGCCGGTGATGCCCAAGATCTTGCCGGCCACGAGGCCCACTATCACCCCGAGACCGACCCGCGACGTCACCGCCTTCGCCACCCCGTCCGAGCTCAGGGCGACCCCGGCATTCGCCAGAGCGAAAAGCGGCACGATGATGAAACTGGTGTACGGGTGCAGAAGATGGCCCAGCCGCTCCGCAACAGGAACGACCTCCCGTCCCTCGAGCATCACCGAACGCAGCGAGCCTGCGTCCGGCTCGTCCGAAAGCGAACGCGCAGTCGCCAGCACATCCGCAAAACCCCGCGGATCGGCCGGACGCGCCGGGGCCAGAAGCCCCAGAGCGACGCCCGCGATGGTCGCGTGGACCCCCGATTGGAAGGTGGTGAACCAGACCGCCGCTCCCAGTAGCGCGTACACGGGCACCCAGTGGACGCGAACTCGGCGAAGGCAGACGACGAAGGCCAACAGCGCCACCGCGGCCAGCAGCCACCCCGGCTCGAGACCACCGGCGTAAAACAGGGCAATGACAACGATCGCCCCTATGTCGTCGACGATCGCGAGGCTGAGCAGGAAGACCTTCAGCCCGGAGGGGATGCGGCTCCCCAGGACGGCGAGCACCCCCACCGCGAACGCGATATCGGTCGCCATCGGGATCCCCCACCCGGGCCCGCCCGGTTCTCCGGCGTTGAACGCCAGATAGAGGAGCGCGGGACCCGCCATGCCGCCGAGAGCCGCTATGGCCGGGAGCATCGCCTTGCGCGCGTCGTTCAGCTCGCCCACCACCAGCTCTCGCTTTATCTCCAGGCCTACGACGAAGAAGAACAACGTCATCAGGCCGTCATTCACCCAATGACGGAGGTCCAGCGTCAGATCGCGCGACCCCGCCTCCAGAGCGATCTCCGTGTGCCAGAACGTGTCGTAGCTCGAGCTCCACGGCGAATTCGCCCACACGAGCGCGGCGAGCGTCGCCAGAAGGAGTACGACGCCTCCGGAGGCCTCGGTGTCGAGAAACGTTCGGATGGGACGAGCAAGGAGCCGCGGCACCGGGCGATCGCTCGCCAGCCACGATGTACGGGGTGGTCGTGATGTGGGCATCTAGGTCTCCGGTCGCGTCGAACACGTGCCGACCAGGCTTCCCGGCTCACCGGGGACCACCTTAGACGACCCGCTCGCGCCGTTTCGATCAGTGACGGAAATGTCGTCGGCCGGTGAACACCATGGGGATGCCGTGCTCGTCTGCGGCCGCGATCACCTCTTCGTCCCGTACCGAGCCGCCGGGCTGGATCACAGCGACTGCCCCCGCGGCCACCGCCGCATCGAGCCCGTCGCGGAACGGGAAGAAGGCGTCGGACGCGCACACCGTGCCGGACGCGCGGTCGCCTGCACGGCGCGCCGCCAGCTCCGTCGATTCGACCCGACTCATCTGTCCCGCACCCACACCGACCGCGACGCCGTCCTTGGCGAGCACGATCGCGTTGGACTTCACGTGCTTGGCCACGATCCATGCGAAGCGTAAGTCGCGCCATTGCTCGTCGCTCGGACTGGCCTTGGTCGGAACCTCGGCGGTGGGAGCCGCGTCTTTCGGATCGGGGCTCTGCACCAGAAGGCCCCCGGCGACGCGGCGTACGTCGAATTCGATTCGGCCGGAAGCGGAGGCCCGGAGCAACCGGAGGTTCTTCTTCTGGGTCAGGGTCTCCAGAGCGTCCTCGGAGAACCCCGGCGCGATGACCACCTCGGTAAATATCTCCGCGATCGCAGCCGCAGTGGACCCATCACACTCCCGGTTGAGCGCGACGATCCCTCCGAAGGCCGAGGTCCGGTCACAGTCGAGTGCCAGCGCGTACGCCGCGGCGATGGATCCGGCCAGCGCGACGCCACACGGATTCGAGTGCTTGATGATCGCCGCCGCCGGCTCGTCGAGCTCGAGGGCGAGCTTCCAGGCGGCGTCCGTATCGAGCAGGTTGTTGTAGGAGAGCTCCTTGCCGTGCAGCTGTTCTGCGGCGGCAAGGCCCCCGCCCGACGTTCTGTAGAACGCGGCTTGCTGATGAGGATTCTCGCCGTAGCGGAGATCGAGGACCTTCTCTCCGGCAAGCAGCAACCTCTCGGGGAAGTCGCCATCGGCGGCGAAGTAACCGGAGATCGCGGCATCGTAGGAGGCGGTATGCGCGAACGCCTCGCGCGCGAGAGAACGGCGCGTCTCCTCAGAGACCGTGCCCTCGGTCTGGATCTCCTTCAACACCTCGTCGTAGCGGCCCGGATCGACCACGACGGCAACCGAGTAGAAGTTCTTGGCAGCCGCTCGCACCATCGCGGGGCCACCGATATCGATCTGCTCGACCGCGTCGGGCTCCTTGACGGCAGGATGGGCAACGGTCCGCTCGAACGGATACAGGTTGCAGACCACGAGGTCGATCGGAACGATGCCCTGATCCTCGAGCTCCTTCATGTGATCGGGCTTGGAACGATCGGCCAGGATGCCGCCGTGGATCTTGGGATGCAGGGTCTTCACGCGGCCCCCCAGGATCTCGGGTGCGCCGGTGGCCTCAGACACCTTCGTGACCGGGATGCCCGCCTCGGCCAGGGCCGTTGCGGTCCCGCCCGACGAGACCAGCTCGTAGCCGGCATCGACCAGACCGCGCCCGAGGTCCACGATCCCGGCCTTGTCCGAAACGCTTAGCAAGGCTCTCTTAGACCCCACCGCATCCCCTTTCGTAGTGCCCGTTGCGTAAGTGCCGTGGCGCCAGTACGACGTTACTGCCGCGCCGAACCACTAGTCGTGGACCCTGACCCGGGTACCTTCGATCGAGACCTTCCCATCGAGGATCAAACCGCACGCCTTCGGCAGCAGCCGATGCTCGACGGCCTTGATCCTCTCGTGAAGCGTCTCCGCCGTGTCGTCGTCCTTCACTTCGACCGCCTCCTGCAACAGGATCGGGCCATGGTCGACCAGATGATCCACGAAGTGAACGGTGCTGCCGGTGACCTTCACGCCATGCTCGAGGGCGTCTCGCACCCCGTGGGCGCCCGCGAAGCTCGGCAACAGAGCCGGATGAAGGTTGATCAAACGCTCGGAGAACGCATCCACGAACGCGGGAGCCAGGATGCGCATGAAGCCGGCGGAGACCACGAGGTCGGGCTCGTAGCTCTGCACCCTGTCGCGCAGAGCGATGCTCCACTCGTCGCGGGCGGGATACGACGAGAAATCGACGAGTTCAGTAGGAAGGTCACGTTTCTCGGCCACCCTCAAGCCGAGGCAGTCCCGATCGGCGACGACGGCGACGACCGAGCCGGGGACCTCTCCCCGGTCGCAGGCATCGGCCAGGGCCTCCATGTTGGTGCCCGAGCCGGAGATGAGGACGACGATGCGACCGGTCATGTCGCCAGGACGTCGGCGAGTGCTTTCAAGGCCAGCGGGTATCGGTACGTGATCCCGCCGTGCCCTCCATCGAACAACTCGAAGCTGTGCTCGGCACCGCCGCGCTCCAGCTCGTTCGAGAAAGCCTGAGCTCCCAGGTCCAGATACGGCTCGTCTTTGTTCCCGGCGTCGAGGTAGATCACGCGCATGCTCTTCAACGCATCCATGTGCTTCGGCGCCATCCGAACCGGATCCCATGCGAGCCACTTCTCCCAGACTTCCTCGACGATGCGGCCCGTGTCGAGCTCGAACGGGAGCAGGGCCTTTCCGGGCCGGCTCTCGTCGGGTGAGTAGCACGCGGCGTACGCGTACATCTCGAGGGGGTTGCCGTAGCGGTCGTAATCGAAGCGCTCGGCTGCTTCGACCTTGGCGCGGAAGCGCTCGAAGAAGACGTTGTAGGAACCGTCGAAGTGATCCCGCAGCGTCCTGACCACCTCGCGGAAGCCCGGAAGGCACGACACCTCGAACAACGCGTCGCCCGCGTGCGAAGCGAAGGCGCCGAACACGTCGGGCCTGAGCATCGGGACGACCATCGCGCCGTAGCCCCCACTGGATTTGCCGGTAATGCCGCGACGATCTCGGTCGGCGGCGGTTGCGTAGCGCTCGTCGATGAAAGGGACGACCTCGTCACAGAGGTAGTCCATGTAAGGACCGGTCGATACCGAGTTGATGAACTGAGAGCCTCCATACGACGTCCACGCATCGACGAACACGACGATGGCCCGCCGCGTGCCGACGCCGGCGAACAACTCGTCCACCCGCTCCACCATGTTCGGCTCGAAGGCAGACCGTCCGAGCCACATGTCGAGCTGCCCCGTGAATCCCTGGATCACGTAGATGACCGGGTACCGGCGGGTGCTCTCCCCGTAACCCGGAGGCAGATAGACGTACAGCGGACGCCGCGTCGGGTCACCCAGCGGATTGCCCTTCAGCAGCTCCGATTCGACGACCAGTTGTTCGAGGCGCCCCGTTAGCTCCCGCTGCCACGGGGGGCCGGCGACGCCCTCGACCTCTTTAAGGCTCACTTCTTCCTGAGGTCCGCCACGAGCTCGGCCACCTGGGTGGGGTTCTTCGCCACGGGGAATCCGGCGCTCTCGAACGCGTCGGCCTTGGCCTGCCACGTCCCCTTCGAGCCCGAGACGATCGCGCCGGCGTGCCCCATCCGCTTTCCCGGCGGCGCCTCGCGCCCGGCGAAGAACGCCACGATCGGCTTGGTCATGTTCTCTTTCGCCCACGCCGCGGCGCGCTCCTCCGCGTCGCCCCCGATCTCTCCCACCAGAACGACAAGCTCGGTCTCGGGATCGGCCTCGAACTTCGACAGGACGTCGACGAAGTCGGAGCCCGGCACCGGGTCGCCGCCGATGCCGACACACGTGGACTGACCGATGCCCAACTGGGTCAGCTCGTGCACGATCTGGTACACGAGGGTCCCCGAGCGGGAGACCAGCCCGACGGGACCGGGAGAACAGATCTCGCCGGGGATGATGCCGACGTTCGCCTTACCCGGCGAGATCACGCCCGGGCAGTTCGGTCCGATGAGCGAGACCCCGTTGCTTCCCCCTCTCAGGTACGCGACCACGCGGGCCATGTCCAGAGCGGGGATGTGCTCGGTTATAGCGACGATCGTTCGAAGCCCCGCCTCATACGACTCGAGGATCGCGTCCGCCGCGAAGCGGGCCGGAACGAACACCATCGAGGTGTTGGCGCCGGTCTCCTTCACGGCCTCTTCGACCGTGTGGAAGATCGGGGTCCCGTTGTGGTCGATGCCGCCCTTGCCGGGCGTGACGCCGGCAACAAGGTTCGTGCCGTACTCCTTGTTCCGTCCGGCGTGGAACGAGCCCTCGCTTCCGGTCAGTCCCTGCACCACTAGCTTCGTGTCTTGGTCGATAAGGATGGCCATCACTTGACTCCATGGGCCAGATCGACGGCCAACTTGGCGGCGCCCAGCATCGTGTCGGCCGCCTTGAGCATCGGATGCGGCGCATCGGCCAGCATCTTGCGGCCCTGCTCGGCGTTCGTGCCGTCGAGACGGACGACGATCGGCACCTTCACGTCGAGGCGGCCGAGCGCATCGATGATCCCCTCGGCGACGAGATCGCAGCGGGTGATCCCGCCGAAGATGTTGATGAAGATGCTCTTGACCTCTGGGTTCTCCGTGATGATCTGCAACGAGTTCGACAGGATCTCTGCGTTGGCGCCGCCACCGACGTCCAGGAAGTTGGCCGGCGAGCCGCCGGCGTCCTTCACCACGTCGAGCGTCGACATCACGAGCCCTGCGCCGTTGCCGATGATGCCGATGTCCCCATCGAGCTTGATGAGGTTGAGGCCGTGCTCCTTCGCCTTGCGCTCCTGTTCGTTGACCTCGTGGGCGGCCTTCAGCTCCTCGTAGAAGGGATGCCGGAACGCCGCAGAGTCGTCCAGGATCACCTTGGCATCGAGCGCCATGACCTTGCCGTCGCCGGTGAGGACCAGCGGGTTGATCTCGATCTGCGACGCGTCGAGCTCGACGAATGCGCGGTAGAGCTTGGGAAGTATCGACAGCGAACCCTTGCGGGCTTCTTCGTCGATGTTTCCGCCGAAGACCAACTCGCGCGCGTGGAAGTCGGATAGCCCGAGCAACGGATCGATGGTCACCTTGGCGATCTTCTCCGGGGTCTCTTCGTTCACCTTCTCGATGTCCATCCCGCCCTCGGAGCTCATGATCGCGAGGTACTTGCGAGAGGTCCGGTCCAGGACGAACGAGCAGTAGTACTCGGACTTGAGATCTCCCGCGCGTTCGACCAGTACCCGCTTGGCCTTCTCGGCGCCGCGGCCCTCTTGGTCGGTGAACGTGATGTCGAAGATCTTGGCGGCTGCCTCCCGCGCCTCCTCCGGCGAAGACACGACCTTGACGCCACCTTGCTTGCCGCGGCCGCCAACGGACACCTGGGCCTTGACCACCACCTTGTTGCCGAGGAAGCCCGTCGCCTCGGCCGCCTCCTCCGGGGTCGACGCGACGCGCCCCTCGGGAACGGGGATCTCGAACTTCCGCAAGAGCTCTTTGCCCTGGTATTCGAACAGATCCAAGTCGCAGCTCCTATCCGGCGCCCGTTGCCGAGCCCACGTTCTGGTTGACCCAGTCGATGATCTCCTTGGTGGGTGCTCCCGGAGTGAAGATCTCCTTGATGCCGGCCTGCTTCAACGGCTCGAT
>DATFFR010000060.1:0-6264 GCA_035249925.1 Actinomycetota bacterium | reverse complement strand
CAGGCAGAGTGCAACGCGCGTTACACGAAGAGGCAACAAAGTCGCGTTGCGCTTGACCCGTCGGTCAACCACAGGGGGCCACGATCACCGACCCCGCGAAACTTTCTGGGAAAGTTGACCGACGGGTCGGAGCCTTGAAGGGTTCGAGCCAGGCGCGGCCGCGTTAGAGGTGGCGGCCCATACCTCCACCGACGTCGATGCTCGTGCCGGTGATGAACGAGGCACGGTCGCTCGCGAGGAACGCGACGATCCCGGAGACCTCGTCCGGGCGGCCGAAGCGGCCGAGCGGCACGTCGGCGGCCGCCATCTGGTCGAAAAAGTCCTCCTCCGGCATATCGGGGGCGCGGTGCTGGTGGATGTTCTTCCACTGTGGCGTTACGACGAAGCCTATGTTCACCGCGTTGACAAGGATGTTGTCGGCGGCGACCTCGAACGAGAGCGTCTTGGTGAACGCGAGACAGGCGGCCCTGTTCGTCGATGTGGCGAAGAAGCGGTGATCGGGACTCTTCGCCTGCACCGCGTTGATGTTGATGATCCGCGCGTTGTCGGATCGCCGCAGATGGGGCAGCGCCTCGCGCGAGCAGCGGATCATCGAGAACAGCTTGACGTCGAGATCGTCCTTCCAGTCCTGGTCACTGAGCGTGGCGAAGGTGCCGGGCTTGGCCCTGCCAGCGTTGTTGACCAGGATGTCGATCCCGCCCAGGGCGGCAGCCGCGTCCGCGATATAGCTCTTCACCGCCTCGGGATCGGTCACGTCGGCGAGCGCGGAGTGGACCTTCGTCCCGAATGCCTCGAGTTCCTTTTGGGCGAGCGCGATTTCCTCGGCGTTGCGCGCGCAGATCGATACGTCGGCGCCCTCGCGCGCCAGCTCCTCGGCGATCGCCCGCCCGAGCCCCTTCGACCCACCGGTGACGATGGCCCTGCGACCTCTCAGTCCGAGATCCATGCCTAGGCCGTCCGTTCGCCGTCGGGCCCGATGAGGCCCATCAGCTCTAGGAGCCCGTGGCGCGGCGGGTTGAAGATGTCGAGCTCGAGACACGTCGAGTCGTAGGTGCGCGCCCCATGTGGCACGTTGGGCGGGATCAGCACCGCTTCGCCACGCTTTATCAACTTCTTCTCCCCGCCGACCTCGAACTCGAACTCGCCCTCGAGCACGATCGACATCTGCTCCTCATCGTGCCAGTGCACCGGTGCGATGACGTTCGGCTCGAACGAGACGAAGTTGGCCATCAGCTCCTTGCCGAGGACCGGCTGGAAGATCAGACCGGGAAGGATCTCGATCGGCTTCTGGTCGTCCCACTTGAAGAACGAGCCGGTCCCAGTCGGTTGGGCCCCTTCCTCCTTGGCGAAGTATCTGGCGTCCTTCGACACGTGCGTCCTCTCTCTCGACGTGCCCCCAGGCTAATGCGCCCGCCGGGGGTGGCTACCATCGGCTCCTTACCGACGAACGGAGGCCGGATGGCAGAGCGCGCGCAACACGTCGTGCTGTTCAAGTTCAAGCGAGAGCTGACGCCCGAGGAAGAGCAACGGATGCGAGAGCAGGTGCGGGCGTGGCCGGAGACGATCCCCGGCTTCACGGGGCTGCGGATCGGCAAGGATGCCGGGGGGAGGTCGGGCGGATTCGAGTACCTGCTCTTGACCGAGTTCGAGAGCGAGGAGGCGCATCAGGCCTACTACGACCAGCCGTCACACGTTGCCTTCAGCAACTGGATCGCCGAGCTCGGTGCCGACGTGATCAGGGTCGACTACGCGCTGACCGAGGACACGTTGATCCTCTAGACCTCGGCTGCCCCGGGCGTGGCCTAACATCGGCAGGTGCCCTCGTATCAGCACCAGAGCCGGTCCTGCGTGGTGGCAACGGCCCCCTCGGCGTCGTCTGCGGAGTTCATCCAGATCACCCTTGCCGCGCACGGCATCACCGCAACCATGAGCCCGCGCGCTATCTATCCGTCGGTCGACTTCGTCGAAGGCATCGGCGTCTTCGTGCAGGAAGAGGACGAGGAGCGCGCCAACGAGATCCTGAGCGCGCTCGGCCTGGACACCGGCAGGGCGACCGGCTGATGGAGCAGCGCGTAAGCCTGATCACCCTCGGCGTCGCAGATCTCGAGCGGGCGCGACGTTTCTACGAGGCCCTCGGTTGGACGACGGGCGCGGCACCGGCGGACGACGTGGTGTTCTTCCAGTGCGGAGGCATGATCGTTGCGCTCTGGGGGCGCGACCAGCTCGCCGAGGACTCCGGGGTTTCGGACCCGGGTGGATGGGGCGGGGTGACGCTCGCCTACAACGTCCGCTCGCCGGCGGAGGTCGACGCGGTGATAGAGGAGGCGGACAAGGCCGGCGCGACGATCGCGCGGCGCGGCGCCGAGACCTTCTGGGGCGGCTATTCGGGGGTCTTCATCGACCCCGACGGACACCCTTGGGAGATCGCCCACAACCCCGGCTGGACCGTGGATGACGACGGAAGCGTCAGGCTGTCGGCACCCGGCTAGCTTCGCCGGACGCTCGAGGGCGAACCGGCGAGCCGATCGAAGCGTCTCCTGGGAAGTGATGAGAACGAGAACCCAACGATGTGTGCTGAGGTTGGCTGCTGCCGCCGCTCTGGTGACGATGCTGGGGGCGGACTGCGGCGAGCCGTCGCCTCGGGCATCCGCGCCTCGACTCCCGGCCACACCAACGGCCGCGCCCTCGCCGACCTCGACGCCGGAGGAACGTGAGGCCGCCGAGCGACCGAGGAACAAGTGGGTGACCCGCCGTCCGGTATGGCTCGGCACCAGGGTTCTCCCCGACGGTCCCGGCGGGTTCGGCGTCGTCCAACCCACCCCGCCGGTGCTTCGGAACCGCAGGTTCGCGACGATCGACATCCTCCCGCCGCCCAAAGGCAAGCGCTTCAGGGCCACGATCGCCCCGGTGCCGAGCGCGGTCGCAGAGCGCTCGACGTGGCGACCGAAGTGCCCGGTCCCGTTGGAGGACCTGTCCTATCTGACGATGACGTTCTGGGGCTTCGACCGCGAGCGGCACACCGGCGAGATGATCGTGCACTCCTCTGTCGCTCGGGACATCGTCGGTGTGTTCCGGCATCTGTACCAGGCGCGCTTCGCGATCGAGGAGATGCGCGTGGTCACTCTGCGAGAGCAACGGCGTTGGAAGACGCATTCGACCGGAGATACGAACGTGACCTCATCACTGGAGTGCCGCCGGACAACCCTCGGCACCTCGTGGTCGGAGCACTCGTTCGGACTGGCTATCGACATCAATCCGTTCCACAATCCGTACCTCAACGGTGAGCTGGTGGCACCCGAGCTGGCGACCGCATACACCGATCGCACGAACCGAAGGCCCGGCATGGTCCTCGAGGGCGACGCCGTAACGAGAGCGTTCGACGCGATCGGCTGGGGTTGGGGAGGACGCTGGAGCTCGATGAAGGACTGGATGCATTTCTCCCAAAGCGGCCACTGACCGGACTGCCGCCTCGAACGTTAGGAGGCGATCAGGTCCGATATCTCGCGAGCCAGATCCCCATGGCCGCCCGCGGCGAGGGCGTCCCTCACCGTATCGATCAGCTCGTCTGCCGAGAAGGGCTTGGCGATGAAGGCGGCGCCCTCGGGCAGCTCGCCCTGTTCGGACAATGTCTCGCCCGGATAGCCGGACATGTAGATGGTCGGGATGCCGGGGCGTAGCTCCTGTACGTACCGGCTGATCTCGATGCCGTTCATCTCCGGGAGCACCATGTCGGTGAGAAGAAGATCGATCCTCGTGCGGGGGTCGCTGCTCTTGTGCAGGGCCTCGACCCCGGAGCCCGCGCCGACGACGACGTAACCGGCACGGGTCAGCATCCGGTCGACGATGTTGAGCACTGCGCTCTCGTCCTCGACCACCAGCACGGTCTGGCCTCCGGCGTGCGCGACTCCGCCGGCGGGTTCTGCAGGCGCATCGCCGCCCGTCGTCTTGTCCGTAACCGGAAGCAGCACGTAAAAAGTTGTGCCGGCACCCAGCTCGGAGGAGAAGAAGACCTCGCCCCCGTTCTTGCGTGCGATGCCGTAGACGGTAGCGAGGCCGAGGCCGGTGCCCTCACCGGCGGCCTTGGTCGTGAAGAACGGTTCGAAGATCGCCGAGGAGTGCTTGGGATCGATGCCCGTTCCGGTGTCGGTGACCTCGATGAGAACGTAGGTGTCGGTCGGCGAGTCGGGGTTCTCGTCCGACACCGCGCAGGAGGTCTCGATCTTCAGCGATCCTCCGGCCTTCATCGCGTCCTTGGCGTTGACGGCGAGGTTCATGAGGATCTGCTCGAGGTGGCCGGGGTCGGCCTCGACGGGCGGGAGGTTCTCCGTCAACTCCAGCTGCAGATCGATGTTCTCGCCGATCGTGCGGCGCAGCATCTTCTCGACGCCGGTGACCACGGAGTTCACTTCGAGGATCTCCGGACGGGTCAGGTCCTTGCGCGAGAACGTCAGCAGCTGACGGACCAGGGCCGCCGCACGCTCGCTGGCGGCGACGATCTCCTGCGCGTCGGCCTGGCGCTCGTCCTCACCCTCCAGGTCTTCCTTGAGGAACGTTGCGTAGTTCTGGATCACCGAGAGGATGTTGTTGAAGTCATGAGCGATGCCACCCGCGAGACGTCCGACGGCCTCCATCTTCTGCGAGTGCCGCAGCTGCTCCTCGAGGGTCTGACGCTCGGAGATGTCGCGGATGTTGAGCACGAAACCTTTCACGTTCGGGTCTGAGAGCAGGTTGGACACCGATGTCTCCGTAAAGACCTCGGATCCGTCGCTCTTCGTCCACCTGCAGTCGAGGGACGCGGATGCGGTCGTGTCCAGCGACCCACCGATCGCACCGAGCAGGTTCGCGAGGTCGTCGGGGTGGACCATCGTTGCCAGGCGCTGTCCGATCCTCTCGTCGGCCTCTCCGCCGAAGGTGCGCTGCGCGGACGGGGTCTCGTAGCGGACGGTGCTGTCCTCTCCCACGATCAGGATCACGTCGCTCGAGTTCTGGACCAGCGAGAGGAAGCGCGCCTCGCTGTTCTTGGCGTGGAGCTTCTCGGCGAGCTCGAAGCTCTCGAGCGAGAGCGTCAGGGTCAAGGCGAGGGATTGGATCAGACCCTCGTACTCTGCCGGTCCGTGCTCGGTTGCAACGACGAGAGCGCCTTTCACGTCCCGGTGTGTGCGCAACGGAACGAAGAGGGCGTGCTCGGTGGTGTGAGCGAACCCGAACGCGTTCTGCAATCTGACGGCGTCGGCGCCCTCGAGCGCGATCGCCTCGTTCCCCACGGCAGCCGCCAGCGGCAGGTCCGCGGTGACGACCGGGGGGCCGACCTGGTCGGGCCCCAGCCAGGACGCGGCCTCGATCTGCATGGAGACCGGCGTTCCGACCGCAACCGCGGATCCCGCGAAGCGGTCGGTCAAGGCCTCGATCGACGCCGTGGCGGCCTGCGCGATGCTCCGTCGGTCCGGCGCGGCCATCAGTCCGATCATCGAGTTCCTAAGGAGCTGCTCTCGCCGCACGGCGTTCGCCTGGTCGAGCATGCCCCTCATCACCAGGTACATCAGACCGGCGAGGACCCAGAGCCCGGCGAGTGGGAAGAGGTAGGTCGGAGTCAACGCGTTGTTCAGGCCCACCGACACGACTATCGATCCGAGGTAGCCGGCGCCGTAGATCGCTCCCATGATCGAAAGACGAGCGATCGAGGGATAGAAGGCTCTGAAGATCAAGCCCATGATGAGGATCCGACCGGTGGCCGCCGGAGTGCCGAGGGACAGGCCGAGCGCGACCAGGCCGATGCCCTCGTAGAGGTCACCGGTGATCGAGCCGGGAGCGCGGCGCAGATACTCCCCGGCGCGCCGGAGCGGGATGAGGACGAGGGCCGCGCAACCAACGATCCTGAGGATCGCGTTGGCTTCGGCGATAGCAACCAGCGGCAGCAGGGTCAGCGCCCATCCCAGCGTGCCGAGGACGAACAACCACCTCACGCGCTCGAGCAGCTCTGCCGGCGGGCGTTTCAGCCGGTCGACGTAGGCGGACGAGAGCGTCTGCTTCATCCGTTGTTACCTCCCCGCCCCTGGCCACCCTGTCCTTGGCCGCCACCAGAGGGGGGCTGAGCCGCGGGGGGCGTCGGGATCGTTGCGGGAACTTCGGGAGCGGTCGTCGTCGTGCCCTCGCCGGTCCCCGAGGGCTGACCGGTGTCGGAAGGCTGACCGGTGTCGGAAGGCTGACCGGTGTCGGAAGGCTGACCGGTGTCGGAAGGCTGACCGGGGTTGGCGGGCTGACCGG
>DATFFR010000059.1:0-26010 GCA_035249925.1 Actinomycetota bacterium | reverse complement strand
CCGAGGAGCCGGTCCTCCAGTCGGGCTAACCGAACCCAAGCCTCATTCGGCACACGGGCAACAAGCGCGCCGGCGCGCCGCGGGAACGTCGCAGCGCCTGCTTACAGTGAGCCGGTGGACACGATGCAGATATCCGACGGGCTGAACGAGCAGCAGCGCGAGGCCGTCGAAGCCGTCTCGGGACCGCTGTGCATCCTGGCCGGGGCCGGTTCCGGCAAGACGACGACGATCACACGGCGGATCGCGAACCAGGTCTTGACCCGCACCTTCGAACCCGGCTCGATCATGGCGGTCACATTCACCGACCGAGCGGCGGGAGAGATGCGGCGGAGGCTCGAACGGCTCGGCGTCCAAGGTGTGCGGGCGCGGACCTTCCACGCCGCCGCGCTGGCCCAGCTTCGCTATTTCTCCAACGAGCAGCCGCCCCAGATCCTGCCCTCCAAGGCCCTGGCGCTGCGACAGATCGCGAACACGCTGCCGAAGCCCTACCGGTTCCGGGCAGCCGCGGACCTGGCGACCGAGATCGAATGGGCGAAGAACCGGCGCATCCCACATGACAGGTACGCCGATTCGGTGGGCGACCACACGCCGCCGATCCCCGTCGACCTGATGGCGAACGTGTACTCGCGTTACGAACGCGGGAAACACGAGCGGGGGTTGATCGACTTCGAGGACCTGCTCGAGCGCACGATCCAGATGTTCCAGTCCGACGGCTACATGCGCGAGCGCTTCGCCGAGCAGTACCGCACGTTCACGGTGGACGAGTACCAGGACGTGAACCTGTTGCAAGAAACCCTGCTGCGACAGTGGCTCGGCCCCCGCGACGAGCTCTGCGTTGTGGGAGACGACTATCAGTCGATCTACGGCTTCACCGGAGCGACGCCCGACTATCTGCTCGAGATGCCGAAGCGTTTCGTCGGCACGAAGGTGGTCAGGCTCGAGACCAACTACCGCTCGACCCCGCAGGTGCTGGCGGTGGCTAACCGGCTCGTGCCGAAGCTCGGCGGAGCCGCGAAGGTCCTCGAGGCCCACCGGGACGCGGGGCCGGAACCCAGGTTGCGTCGCTTCGGCAACGGCGCGAACGAGATCGACGCGATCGTGCAGAGGATCCACGAGCTTCACGACGACGGCGTCCTACTCGAAGAGGTCGCGATCCTCTACCGCGTCAACTTCCGCTCGGAGGACTACGAGGAGGCCCTGGCGAAGGCGGGCATCCCGTACCAGGTCACCGACGGGGCCTTCCTGTCGCGCGCCGTCGGGCGGCAGATGATCTCCGCGCTCAAACGATCTGCATCGACCTCGGTGTCCGAGGAAGTCGTCAAGCTCGCGATGCGGGCGGGCTACGTCGAGGACCCGCCCGACGACCTCGGCGCTCAGGAGCTGACCCGGCAGAACGACCTGGCCCGCTTCATCAGACTGGCGCAGGAGTTCGAGGACGGCGTTCACTCGGGAGCGGACTTCGTGGCGGACGTGGAGCTGCGTTTCGCCGGCGCGGGACGCGGCCGCGGCGTGAACCTGCTGACCTATCACCGGGCCAAGGGCCTCGAGTTCGAGGCCGTGTTCCTTCCGCGCGTCGAGGACGGCGAGCTTCCCTTCAAACGAGCGCGCAATGACGAGGCGATCGCCGAGGAACGCCGTCTCCTCTACGTCGGGATCACGCGCGCTAAGACCCATCTGACCGTCACGTGGGTGAACGACGGCAGACGGAAGGGCAGCCCGTTCGTATCCGAGCTGATGGAAACCGCCGGCCGGAAGTCGACCCTGGCCCCTCGGCGGACAGGGCCCGAGGGTGTCCCCGCCGCGGTCGGCCTGGAGGTCTCCATGTCGGGCGGCTACCGCGGCACGATCGTCGAGCTCGAGGACGACAGGGCCCTGGTGGAGTTGGCCGACGGTGGCAGCCTGCTCACGATCTCCTTCGGGGAGGTCGTAACCGTGGACGGGAAATCCCTGCCGCTGGATCCTCCCGGGAACGCATACGACGACGCGCTGCTGGCGGCTCTCAAGAAGTGGAGGCTCGACAAGGCGAAGGCGGACGGGATGCCGGCCTTCGTGATCTTCCACGACTCGACCCTCGAGGCGATCGCCGCGCGCAAGCCGGCGTCGATCGAAGAGCTGGGCGACGTCTCCGGCGTCGGCCCGACGAAGCTCGAGCGCTACGGCTCGGACATCCTCGAGCTGATGGGAGCCTCCGACTAGGGGCAGGCGAGCGAGATGCGTTCGGCGCGATCTCGACCGGCCCTACTATCCCGCTTTGATGTTTTTCCCGGCAAGCCTGCGCGCTTTTGCAACAAAGCGCCCCGCCAGCTGGCTTCTAGTCGGCGGTCTCCGGCTCGACACCTTCGGTGACGTGGACGGTGGGCTCGCCGCGCTCGGTGCGCCAGATGCTGAAGGCCGCCGTTCCCACGCATAGCCACGCCAGGCCGAGGACGAAACCGCCCAGGACGTCCGAGAAGTAGTGGACGCCGAGACCCAGGCGTGAGGCCGCGATCATGGCGACCATCAGGACGTACCCGCCGATCGCAACCGGTCTCCAACGCGACGGGATCAGCGGCATGAATGCCAGCAGCAGCGTGCCGTACCCAACCGTCGAGGCCATCGCGTGGCCGGACGGGAAGCTCTTGCCGAACGCATCGGCGATCGGATTCTCGAACTCGGGGCGGGGCCGGTCGACGACGACCTTGACCACCGTGTCGATGGCGCCACCCACCAGGTTAGTGACCACCAGGTAGATGGAGATCCTCTTGCTGCCGCGCCTCCAGAAGAACAGCGCCGCCGCCCCGATCGTCAGGTAGAACCACGGCGGACTTCCCAGGAAGCTGACGGCTCGTGCGACATCGATCAGAACGTCGGACGGCCGGAAGACGCGATAGACCGCGTCGGCGATCGACAGATCGGTTTCTGTCAACGGGCCGTCCGAGGTGACCTGCACCAGAAGGAACGAGAACGGCAGCAGGACCAACAGCGTCGCCAGCGCGAAGAGGGTGACGCGCAGGCCGTAGCGCTCCTGCGGGTTGAGCCGACGCGCCGCCCATTCGGGAAGCCCGGATCTCATGGCGTTTTCACCCTTGCCTCACGGGACAAGATGTGCCGATGGAAACCAGCACGTGGCGCCGCATCCTGCTGGCGCTGGGGATCGCGCGCGTCGCGCTGGCAGTGATCGCCATCCCGCTGGTTCCCGTTCTCTTCGAGGACCATTTCCTCTGGCTCGTTCTCATGCGTCCGACGAAAGAGCTTTTCCTCGCCGGGGGTTTCCTGGTCCGGCGCGAGGAGCTGAACCTGGTCCTGCTCGTGCTGGCGTCGATCCCGCTCTCGATCTTCGGCGCGTGGCTCTTCTATTTCCTGGGCCGGACCTACAGCAAGGAGATCGAGAGCGGGCACCTCCCCCCGCTGGTCGACCGACTGCTCGACGAGGACAAGATCAAGAGGTTCGCGAAGGCGCTGCACGACAAGGGGCCCAGGTTGATCTTCCTCGGCCGTCTCGCGGTAATGTCGTCCGCCGCCGTCGCCGCGGCCGCCGGCGCCGTCGATCTTCCGCCGCGCAAGTTCTTCCCAGTCGACCTGGCCGGTGGTCTTCTCTCGATCGCCTACACGATCGCGGCCGGCTACTTCCTCGGCGAGGCCTACGAACGCGCCGGGCCGTGGTTGACCGGCGTGGGAGTCGTCGCGTTCATGGGCTTCGCCTGGATCCTCGGGCGGGCGTTGAAGAAGGACTGACCTCATTGCTTCTGATCGTGCAGCACGTAGAGGGCCAGCCGCGTAGGTAGCTTCTCGATCACGATGTCCTCGGGACCCTCGAACGTCTCCCCGTCGCGAGCGAGGCGGATCGGCCCGGCCAGGGAGCGCAGATGCATACGCTCGACCGAGGTCTGGCGATAGATCTTGCTGCGTCCCAAGCGGCCGGTGAGCACGGCGAGTATCAGCCGGGTCCGCGACCACGGTTGATCGCCGCGCACGTAACGGATGTCGAGCAACCCGTCGTCCAACCGTTCGCGCCACGTTGGAGCGAAACCGCTCGGGTGATACCGGCAGTTGCCGATGAACGCCATCCACACACTCTGGGCCTCGCCCTCGATCTCGACCTCGATCGGCTCGCTGTGACGCAGAACGCGCGCCAGGGCGACAACCATCGCCGGCCATTTGCCGATCCGCTTCTCCAGCCGCTGCCTCGTGTCCACCAGCTGCACGTAGCTCCCGAAGCTGGCGGTATTGAGGAAGACGTGACCGCCGATCGTGGCTACGTCCATCCCGACGGCCTCGCCTTCGCGCACGGCCTCGACCGCCTCCTCCAGCGACTCGACCCCCACCGCCTGGGTCAGGTGGTTGAAGGTGCCACCCGGAACGACCATCAGGGGTTTCCCGGCCTCGAGCGCGACCTGCGCCGCGGTGTTGATGGATCCGTCCCCTCCCGAGACACCCAGCGCGATCGCACCCTCGGCGGCGGCGGAGTCGAGCGCCTTGCGCAACTCGTCGCCCTCGTCGGGATCGATCTCGAGCACCTCCGCTTGCGGCAGTAGCTTGCGCAAGCTCTCGACGTGCTCGTCGCCGTCGTCGCCACCCGACGCGACGTTGACGGCGATGGTCAGGCCCCGACCGTCCTCGCTGGGCTCGGCCTCGGCATCCAGCCAGACGTTCGGCGCCGTCGGCCCGAGCCGCGGAGGCACAGGCCAGACTCGCGTCGACGCCGCCGCTATGCCGACACCCAGCGATGCGGCGCCGAGCCGCGGAAGGACGTCTTCGCCGTCGTCCGTCTCCAGCCCGACCGCCAGCACCGCGGCCGGCGCGCCGACCTTCGGTTCCTCCAGCAGCACGCCGGCGATGAACGCCGCGACCGAGCCCTCCTCCGCGTAGCGGCCGCGAACCGGGGGAAGCATCAGAGCGAGGCGCGTCACCGCGGCCGCCACCAGACCTCGCAGCGCGGCTCGGCGCAGCTTGCGCAGACCGGCCGCGTACATCGCCGCCGCCAGGCCGAGCCACAGCACCCAGGGAGGGGGCTTCCTCATCGGCTGATCCTCCCCACGGCGTCACCATCGAAGCCTGCGGCAAGGTTGCCCGCGTCGGCGGGCGCGGTGCCAGGAGCAGTCAAAGCAAGCGTTCGCATCCGGTTTTCCTACCCACTTCGGCCCTGCTTGCTCTGTTCTTGGGCCTCCAGGGCAGGAACGTGGGTATGAAGGCCGAAAAGTAGGGCATACGTCACCAAAACAACCTTCTCGACCCCTGGGGGCCGGTTCCATGTCGATCTCGATCCGCAGCAGGCTGGTAGTCGCCGTCGCTCTCGTCCTCTCGCTCGTCGCCTCCTCGGGGGTGGCCTTCGGGCACGCCGAGCGCGACGCGGCATTCCCCGACGGCAGCGGGGAGGTTCCGACCTACAGGCCGATGATCGCCGAGCCCAACCTCGTGGTCTGCGCAGATGACAGCCGCAAGCGGATCATGGAGATCGAGGACGCCCAGTTGCGTACGGACAACCTCAAGCTGGCCGCGAAGTGTAGATACCGGAACCTGCAGGACGCCGTCTTCGCGGTCGAGCGCCCCGGCACCACGATCTACATGCTCCCCGGCGTCTATCGCGAGGAGCCCTACCGGGCCCAGCCCAAGTGTGCGGAGCGCCTCGCGCAAGAGAGCGAGGACGAGGGCGCGCCGATCCTGACCTACGAGGAGCAGCTCCAATGTCCCCACGCGCAGAATCTGATCGGGATCTTCGGCGACATAAAGCCGACCGACGACAAGCGCGAGTGCAACGCGCCGCAGTGTGACCTGCAGATCGAGGGCACAGGAGACGACCCCGAAGACGTCCTCATCACCGGCGGATTCACCAAGGACGGTCAGTGGATGAAGCTCAACGGCATCCGTGGTGACCGCGCCGACGGCCTCTATCTCAAGAACTTCACCATCGAGCTGTTCGAGTTCAACGCCGTGTATCTCCTCGAGACCGACGGCTTCGTCATCGACGAGGTCATCGGTCGCTGGAACGACGAGTATGCCTTCCTGACCTTCGCGGTCGACCACGGTCTCTACAAGAACTGCGAGGGCTACAACAACGGCGACTCGGCGATCTATCCGGGGTCGGCATCGAACGTGAACAACGAGGACGGCTATGGACAGAAGAAGCGCTGGTCGATCGAGATCCGCAACTGCAAGGCCCATCACAACGCCGCCGGCTACTCGGGCACGGCCGGGAACTCGGTATACGTCCACGACAACGACTTCTACGCGAACCAGACCGGGATGGTGACGGACTCGATCTATCCGAACCACCCCGGCCTGCCGCAGGACCACGCATGGGTCGTCGACAACGACTTCTACTCGAACAACGTGAACTACACCGAGGAGTACGTGCAGTCCGGCATCTGCGACAAACCTCCGGCCGAACGCGGCTACAAGCCCGAGCCCGGTGAGCCCAAATGGGCCGGAGCCGTGTGTCCGGTCATCCCGGCGCCGGTTGGGGCCGGCATGGTGATCGCCGGCGGCAACTGGAACTTGATCGAGAAGAACCGCGTGTGGGACAACTGGCGCGCCGGCTTCATGTTGATCAGCGTTCCTGCCGTCATCCGGGAAGAGCCCGAGAAGGGCTTCGACACCTCGCACTTCAATATGTACGCCAACAACATCATGGGGCTGAATCCCCAGGGCAAGGTCGACCTCAACGGTCTGGATTGGTGGTGGGACGACCAAGGCGAGGGCAACTGCTGGGAGAACAACAAGGGTGCGGAGGGCGACGTCACATCCAACACGATGTACCCGACCGGGTTGCCGACGTGCGAGAGCGGCGGCTCCTACGCCATCCCGAACAACCCGTACAAGACCGGCTCGATCGCCGGCTGCGCGCTGTACAACCGCAACGACCCGATCTTCCGAGACCCACCGGGGTGCCCGTTCTTCGACACGCCCGAAGAGCCCTAGACGAGCCCGGCTTCGAAAGCCCCTACTCCCCAGGAAGTAGGGGCTTCTTCTTCGTTGGATCGACGACTACCCGGGCTGCTTCTCCTAACCTGCGGGGATGAGGACCGACGAACGCGAGTGGGGTCCCCCCTGGACCCACGGCGGGGAGCACAGGCACCGGCGGCCCCCGCCGTTCGTGCGGTGGCTGCTGGCCGCGGTGATCGCCTGGATCCAGGTCGCGGGCACCACCTTCGCCGCGGAACACCAGAGCGGGCGAGAGGCGCTCGACCCGCTGGCCTACCTCCTTCTGATCGCGGGTCCCGTAGCTTTGCTCTTGCGGCGTCGCCACCCTGTGCCGGTGCTTGGGGTCGCGTTCGGGACCACGCTCACCTACTGGCTGCTGGGCTATCCGGAAGGACCCATCTTCATCGCCCTCGCGATCGCGTTCTTCACGGCGGTCGCCAAAGGCGAGAGGCGGGCGGCAGCCGCGGTCGCGATCGCGGGCTACTTCGGATTCCTCTGGGGTCCCTACCTGCTCGGCGATCGGGACACGCCCGACCCCGGCGCCATCCTCGGCCTCGCCGCATGGATCATCGCCATCGCGGCCGGTGCGGAGATGGCCCGCACGCGCCGCCAGCAGATGATCGAATCCCGCCAGAGGCGCGCCGAGGAGGGCCGGCGACAGGCTTCGGAGGAACGCGAGCGCATCGCCCGGGAGTTGCACGACGTCCTGGCGCACAACATCTCGCTCATCAACGTCCAGGCCGGAGTGGCCCTCCACCTCATGGACAAGGATCCCGAGCAGGCGCGCACGGCGCTGGCTGCGATAAAGGCCGAGAGCAAGGGCGCCCTGCAGGAGGTGCGCTCGGTGTTGGAAGTGCTTCGTCGCGTGGACGAGACGGCTCCGCGCGCGCCGGCGCCGTCCCTCGAGCGCCTGGATGACCTGGTGGCGGCGATGAGCGCCGCCGGCATCGAGGTCGAGGTCCGGACGCAGGGCGCCGTTCGCACCCTTCCGGCCAACATCGAGCTGGCGGGCTTCCGGATCGTGCAGGAGGCGTTGACCAACGTGGCACGCCACGCCGGAACGGACAGGGCCACGGTTCTGATCGACTACGACTCTGACGCCCTCACGATCCAGATCGACGACGACGGTTCCGGGACAGGCCCGCCCGGCGATGGAGCAGGGAACGGGATCGCCGGGATGAGGGAGCGAGCTGTCGCGCTGGCAGGACAGTTCTCGGCGGCGCCTCGCGCGGACGGAGGGTTCAGAGTGTCGGCTCGACTCCCCTTGGAAGCGCCGAAGTGATTCGCGTCCTGCTGGCCGACGACCAAGCGCTGGTACGCGCGGGCTTCAAGGCACTGCTCAACTCCGAACCCGACATCGAGGTGGTGGGCGAGGCGGCCGATGGTGAGACCGCGCTCGAGCTCGCGAAGTCGACCCGTCCCGACGTCGTTCTCATGGATATCCGAATGCCGGGCATGGACGGCCTCGAGGCGACCAAGCGCATAGCTGCCCAGGACGATCTCGCCGGCGTGCACGTCGTCATCCTGACCACGTTCGAGTTGGACGAGTACGTGTTCGAGGCATTGCGTAACGGCGCCAGCGGGTTCCTGGTGAAGGACACCGAGCCGGTCGACCTGATAAGAGCCGTGCGAGCGGCCGTGTCAGGCGACGCGCTCCTCTCCCCCAGCATCACGTCGCGCCTGATCGCCGAGTTCGCAACGCGCGCGAAGGAGCCCCCGCCTGCGACCCGGTTGGACGTCCTGACCGAGCGCGAGCGCGAGGTGGTTGGGCTCGTGGGCCAGGGTCTATCGAACGACCAGATCGCCGAGCGCCTCGTGGTCAGTCCGACGACGGCGAAGACCCATGTGAGCCGGGCGATGGTCAAGCTGGGAGCGCGCGACCGCGCCCAGGTCGTCGTCATCGCCTACGAAACGGGCCTAGTTCGTCCGGGCTGGTCGGGTTAGTGCCCCCGCTGCGTGGGCGCCGGAGCACCGGGCTACGCCCCACGCGGTAATCGAAGTGTCTCCTCGCGAGGGACGACCCCACGACCTCACTCCGCCAGCATCGGATGTAGATCCGGCCGACAGGCGGCCGGCCGAACGATAGGAGCGAGACATGCTTCTGGCAGCGGCACCGGTCCTCGCGGACCACATGCATCACGACCACGGCGGATGGTGGCCCATCTTCCCGATCTTCTGGATCCTGCTCTTCGTCGGCCTGTTCTGGTTGGCGCGCCGCAGGGGTGCCTGCCGGCCGCATCGCCACTACGGCTCCGGGGAGAGCGTCCTGGCGGAACGCTACGCGCGAGGCGAGATCACCGAGAACGAGTACCGCGAGCGCAGGGAGGTCCTCAGAGGGCCGCGCAAGAAGTAGCCGGTACGGATGGGAGCCGGCCACCCAGGGACCGGCTCCCATTGCGCTCCCCAGGAACCTGTTCGGGGGTTCGGACTATCCTTCGACGATCGGTTCACCAAACCCTGGGGAGGGGATGGGCATGATCTTCCGCAGTCCGCACGACGACGTCGAGATCCCGGACAAGAGCCTTTCGGCCTTCGTGCTGGAGCACGCCGCCGAACGCGGCGACAAGCCGGCCCTGATAGACGGCCCTACCGGGCGCACGATCACCTACGCGCAGCTCGCCGGCGGCGCGCAGAAGCTGGCGGCCGGCCTGGCGGAGCGTGGCTTCTCGAAGGGCGACGTCTTCGCGATCTTCTCGCCCAACGTCCCCGAGTACGCGCTGGCGTTCCACGGGATCGCGACCGCCGGCGGCATCGCAACCACGGTCAATCCCCTCTACACGGTCGACGAGCTGACGTTCCAGCTGGAGAATTCGAAGGCCAAGTACCTGCTGACGATCCCGCAGTTCCTCGACCGCGCGCGCGAGGCGGCCGACAAGGCGGGGGTCGAGGAAGTCTTCGTCTTGGGTGAGGCGGAGGGCGCAACACCGTTCGCCTCGCTCCTCGGAGGCGATGCCGCCCCACCGAAGATCGACTTCGATCCGGCGAACGACCTTGTAGTGATGCCCTACTCGAGCGGCACGACCGGTCTCCCCAAGGGCGTGATGCTTACGCATCGCAACCTCGTCGCCAACGTGTGCCAATCCATCCCGCCTCAGTCGACGGACGAGAACGACGTGGTGATCGGCGTGCTGCCGTTCTTCCACATCTACGGCATGACGGTGATCATGAACATCGCGATCCGGGTGGGAGCAACCGTCGTGACGATGCCGAAGTTCGACCTCGAGGAGTTCCTGACCCTCATGCAGGATCACAAGGTCACGCGCGCGTACCTCGTGCCGCCCATCATCCTGGCGCTCGCGAAACACCCGATCGTCGAGAAGTACGACCTCTCCAACCTCGAGGTCATCATGTCTGGGGCCGCGCCCCTCGGACACGACCTGCAGGAGGCCGCGCAGGACCGCGTGGGCGGCGTCGTGATGCAGGGCTACGGTTTGACCGAGACCAGTCCGGTCACCCATATGAACCCCGACGAGAAGGGCAAAGGCCGGGCCGGCTCCATCGGTTTCCTGATCCCGAACACCGAGGCCAAGTTCGTCGACCCCGCGGAGGGCAAAGAGCTGGACGTGAACGGGACGGGTGAGCTGCTGATACGCGGCCCCCAGGTCATGAAGGGCTATCTGAACAACGACGAGGCCACGAAGATCACGATCGACGACGATGGTTGGCTGCACACCGGCGACATCGGCTACGTCGACCAGGACGGCTACTTCTTCCTGGTCGACCGGCTCAAGGAGCTCATCAAGTACAAGGGCTTCCAGGTACCGCCGGCCGAGCTCGAGGCCGTGCTGCTCAGCCATCCTGCCGTCGCCGACGCCGCCGTTATCCCCGTACCCGACGAGGAAGCCGGCGAGATCCCAAAGGCCTACGTCGTCCTGAAGGAGAAGGTGGACGACGAGGAGATCATGGGCTTCGTGGCCGAGCGCGTTGCGCCCTACAAGAAGATCCGTCTTGTCGAGGTCATCGACGAGATCCCGAAGTCGGCCTCCGGCAAGATCCTGCGCCGGGTGCTGGTTGACAAGGAGCGTGCCGCTGCGCGGTAGGCCGGCCGGCCTTACCCGGGCTAGTGGTGTGCGTGTGCGCCTTTACCGCGCCTGACGCCGAGCGAGCGGTAGACGTCGTCGTGGGGCCTGACCACGAAGAAGGCGCCGCCCATGTCACCGATCAGGACATTGCCCGACGGCAGATACGGGTAAGCGGCCCACGCGCCGTTGAATTCGGCCAGATCGGAGGTCGGCACCGTGTCGAACCAGGCCACCTCTTTCAGCTTGGCCTTCGAAGCGTCCTTCAGGTCGAGGATGCGGAATCCGTTGACGTAGTTGGCGTGGTACAGCGCGTCCCCTTCTGAATAGATGTTGTGATCGATGGACGCCGATCTCGCCACGAACGTCCCGATCATCTTGGGCTTCGTGAGCTTACGCACGTCCCAGATGTAAAGGGTAGAAGGCGTGCCGTTGTCTTGCTCGTCGGCCTCGTCGGTGGAGATGAGGTACGACTGATCCTTGGTCAACGCTCCGGAGTGCGAGTAGCTAAGGCCCTTGTATGTCGCACTCGCCAGTAACTGGGGCTGTACCGGATCCGCGGTCACGTCATAGACGTTCATCCCGCCGCCGCCGTTGAAGTTGAAGCAGATCTCGTTGCCCTTGTACTTCTTGTCGACACCCTTGTAGGTCACGCAGAGCGAGTCGTGCGCGTACCCGTTCTCGGTCATGATCCCAACCGGAACCGGAGCCAGCGGGACACTGACGTCGAAGATGATCGGCTGTCCGGCCGGGGAGCCGAGCACGGCGCCGTATCCGTTGAGGAAGATGTGGTTGGTCTCGGGATTCGACGCGATCGTGTGGAGCGTGCCGAGGGGAAGCACCACGTCGGGCCGCCAGACGGGTGCGGCCGCCTCGACACCGACAAGACGCTTCAGGTCGAAGATCTGCAGCCCGCAGGGAGACAGGTCGCAGACCACATAGAGATGGTCGTTGAGGATCTCCATCTCCACCCACGGAAGGGTGACCTCGGCCTTGCCGACCATACGGCCGAGGTACAGAGGCTCGATGGGGTTGGTGACGTCGAAGAAGCGCACCCCGCCGGCGCCGCCGAGCACGGCGTACTCGTTCTTGGTCTCGGGATCGACCCAGCCCCAGACGTCCGAGACGCCGCCACCCTGCACGGCATCGAGCGTGACGTGGGCCAGGAGGTCGATCTTGTGGCAGGGGAAGCCGGCCGCCTTGCCGTTCACGCACTTGGCGGCGCCGGGCGCCTGGGCCCCGGCGGGAAACGCCGTGCCGGCGATCAGCACCGTCAGCGCCACGAGGGCGAAACCGATCCGTTTGAGTCCACCAGATGTCCGCATACCGGACTAATTCCACCCCTTGGCCCCGGTTCCTGTCCGGGCCCCCGGGGATGGCAGCGCGGTGCCACCGGCTCCTAACAGCAGGGTCAGGGCCGGACGGTAAGCGTCCCTTTCATGCCGTGGTGCAGGGTGCAGAAGAACGTGTAGGTCTTGCCGGGCCTCACCCGGCCCAGCCCCTTCACCCTGGTCTCCTCCTGGAAACCGATCTGCTCGCTCCAGAAGACCGGGCACCCGTGGTGATGCTCGTCGCCGTGCTCGCCCTCGTCCTCGCACCACGGCGCGTTCGTCTTCCCGCCGTGCCCGTCGGCCTCGACGTCCTGGACGAAGTCATGGAGCACGACATCGAAGTTGGAATAGACGATCGAGTCGCCCTTCGAGATCGTGATCTCGGGCGTCAGGTAGCCGTAGTACTCGGCGGCGGGACCCGTGGTGGCCTGCTCCTCGGCGCGGACGCCCCCGGCCGCGGCCGGCTGGGCCATCACCACCGCGACAAGCAGAGCCGTCAGGAACCGGCGTTTCGTCACGAGCACCTCCGGACGCGGGCCACTGATGGAGTAATTCGCCGCGTCCCACCCCCAACTCCTGCCGGGTGGCGGCTATTCGACCGTCAGGGTCCCCTCCATGTCCCCCTGGTGGGGGACGCAATAGAACTCGTAGGTCCCCGGTTCGGCCTGGAAGCTGATCCGTGCGGATTTGGCCGCGGGGATGTCCAGGCTGACATCGAGCTCGTCGATCGTGAACGTGTGGAAGGTCGCGTCCTCGTTCTCGACGAATACTCCGATCTCGCCGGCCGCCGCCTCCAGGGAGGTGTCGCTGAATTCGATATCGGCGGTGACCATCTCGATGTCGCCCTCCTGCGCGGTGGCGTTCTCGTAACCGACCGCCGCGATTATCGAGAAGATCGTGCCGACCACGAACAACGCGGTCGCTCCGAGCGCCAGCTTCCTCGGAGTGCCGGAGGTATCCGACGCGCGGCGCAGCACGGCGATCGCCGCCACGATCCCGACCAACGCAGCGAGCAAATGGGCGGCGTTCAGGATGAAGTCCCCTGCCGACGCCGGCACAGCGAAGCTGGGGATGGTGAACGGAGCGCTCAGCGCCACATTCGCGATGAACAACGCCAGGAGGAAGATCGCAGGACCCTTCGTTGAGCGGCCCAACCAGACGACGCCGACCAACCAGAGCACCGCGAAGACGATCAGCGGCGGGATGATGCCGGCAAAGATGTTGACGAGAACAACGACGAGGATGGAGACGATCGCGCTCCACTTCAGGAGACTCTTCCAGCCGACCCCGGACGGCTCGGTCGTTTCGGCCTGCGGCGCGACCTCTTCGGGCTGGCTCATGTGAACCCCTCTCTCGCTCGGTCGGTCGAACGTCATTGCGCAACATCCCTCAATCCCGTACGAATCGCAACGACCCGCCCCGGGTGGCCCAGACCGCCGCGGCGAGGGGATAGGTTTCCGCACATGTGCAGAAGCATCAAGACCCTGCGTGATCCCATCTCACCCCCCAGCGACGAGGAGGTCCGCGCCGCCGCGCTGCAGTACGTGCGCAAGGTGAGCGGCTACCGGGCTCCGTCTCGCGCCAACACCGAGGTGTTCGAGGGGGCCGTGGAGCAGATCGCTCAGGCCACCAGAAGACTGCTCGACGATCTCGTCGTAAGGGTTTAAGCCTCCGCCTGTGAGCGCGTACGACGTGGTCGTCGTCGGCGGCGGGCCGGCGGGCTACGCGTGCGCGTTGCGTGTTGCCGACCACGGGATGAGCGTCGCGCTCGTGGAGGCGGACAAGGTGGGCGGCACCTGTCTCCACCGCGGCTGCGTACCAACGCGGGCCATGCTTCAAGCCGCCGCGATCGCCGCCACCATCGGAGCTCCGGCCAGCCGTTGGGGCATCCACGCCACACTGGACAGCCTCGACATGACGCAGGTCCTGGCGACGCGCGATGAGGTCGTCGATCGCAACCACCGAGCCGTACAGGGACATCTCGCAGGGCGGGTGGAGACGCTGCGAGGCCGCGGCCGACTCGCCGATACCCGGACGGTGGTGATCGAGGGCGACCGCGTCGAGGCCAAGAAGGCGGTCGTGCTGGCGATGGGCTCGGTCCCCAGACGGTTCGCCGCGATCGAGCCCGACGGCGAACGCGTCCTGACCTCGGACCAGGCGATGCGGCTCGACCGCGTGCCGGGGTCGGCCCTGATCCTGGGCGGCGGTGCGATCGGGGCCGAGTTCTCCCAGATCTGGGCGGCGTTCGGTAGCGAGGTGACGATCATCGAGCGGGGGCCGCGCCTCCTTCCCTTCGAAGACGAGGCGGTAGGCACTGCCTTGGCCCGGGCTCTTCGCCGGCACGGGATCAACTCGCTCGTGTCGGCGCACACGCAGCAGGTCACGGTCGACGACGACGCCGTGCACGTTCAGCTGCGCCTCGGCGACAAGATCTCAACGCGGTCGGCCGACGTGTTGTTGCTCGCGGCCGGGCGGGATCCGGCAACGGAGGACGCGGGGCTGTACACCGCTGGGATCGAGCTGAGCGAGGGCTACGTCCCGGTCGATTGGAACGGGCTCGAGACCGACGCGCGCGGTGTCTACGCGGTTGGCGACCTGCTGCCGGCGCCCTCCCAGGCACGCGCTCACGTCGCCTACGCCGAAGGGATGCTGGCGGCCGAGCACATCGCCGGCCGCCCGACCACCGAGATCGACTACGTCAACGTGCCGCGCATCACGCACGGGATCATCGAAACGGCATGCGTAGGAATGTCGGAGCTAGAGGCGCGCGCCGAGGGCATAGAGGTCGAGACCAGCAGCGCGCCGATGGCGGCCGTGGCCAAGGGTCTGATGCTGGGCGAGCCGGGCATGACGAAAGTAGTGGCCGAGCGGGGCGGGTCGGTCCTCGGAGTGCACATCGTCGGTCCCAACGCGAGCGAGACGATCGCGGAGGCCGCTGCCATCGTGAACTACGAGGCATCCGCCGCCGAGGCCGCCGACCTCGTACGGCCGCATCCGACCCTTGCCGAATCGGCGCAAGAGCTCTATCTCGCGATGGCCGGCAGACCGCTGCACCATCGAACCCACGGCTCTCTGGAACGACCCGGCTAGCCGGAGGCAGGGCAAAGGGCGATCAGTCGTCGCTCTCGCCGGCCTCGTCCTCGTCGTCCCCCGCCCCGTCGTCGTCGGTCTCGGTTCCGATCACCTCGAAGCTCTCGTCGAGCTCGACCTCGACCTGGGTCCCGTTCTCGCGGAGGATCTCGACCTCGTACGAGGCGCCGTCGTCCCCCACCTCGGTCTCGGTCACACGTCCCTCGCCGACGTGGTCGAGAGCGGCTTCGGTGGCCCGGTCGTAGTCGGCGCCGGTGAGAGGAACATCGTCGTCGCCGCTGGAAGCCGCCACGACACCTGTACCGATCGCGATCGTGGCCAGGGCGCCGGCCGCGGCGATCGCAAGCTTGGTCCTCGTGCTCATATGGATCCTCCTTCGACTACCGGTTCCGCCGTCAGGCCATCGTCGACGACGGCGGCTGAGCGCCCGCTGAACGGGAAGCGGATCTCGAAGCGGGCCCCGCCGCCCACGCCGTCGCCGACCTCGACTTCGGCGCGGTGCATCGCGGCGACCTCGGCAACGATCGCAAGACCCAGACCGCTGCCCCCTGCGTCCCGGGCGCGGGCTTCGTCCAGACGCTCGAACCTCTGGAAGATGCGCTCGCGGTCTCCGGCCGGAACGCCCACCCCGTCGTCCTCCACGATGAGAACGACACGATCGCCGCGCTCGCCGAGCCCGACCGTAACGCGCGAGTTCGCATGTCTCACGGCGTTGTCGAGCAAGTTGCGCACGAGCTTAGAGAGAGCCGACCAGTCCCCAGAGATCCGGCCCGACGACACAGCGTGCGCATCGATCTCGATCTCGCCGGAAGCCCGCGCGCGAGCTATCTCGGAGAACAACACGTCGTCGAGATCGACATCGGCGAAACCGGGCCGCCGGATCCCCTCATCCATCTCCGCCAGCAATAGAAGGTCTTCGACCAAGAACTGAAGACGCTCGTTCTCGACCTTGATCACCCCCGCCAGCTCGTCGAGCGAGAAGCGATCGGGGTGGGTCATGGCGACCTCGACGTGCTGTCGGATGGTGGCGATCGGAGAACGCAGCTCGTGCGACGCGTCAGAAACGAACCGCCGTTGGCGTTCCTGCGCCCCTTCGAGACGGTCGAGCATGCCGTTCATCGTCCGGGCCAGGCGGGCGATCTCGTCCTGACTCGGTGGAGTGGGCACGCGGCGATGCAGCTCGCGGGCCGAGATCGACTCGACCTCCTGTCGGATGGCGTCGACGGGGCTTAGCGCGCGCCCGACCATCCGCCAGGTGACCGCACCGACGACCGCAAGCATCAGCGGAACCCCGAACGCCAGCAGGATCAGCACGGCCTGACTCGATTCCACAGCCGTCTCCAGCGTTCGCCCGACCACGAAAGTGGTCACCGAGCCATCCGGATTCGTTCTTCCCACAGCAACCGCGAGGAAGGGGTCGTCCTCGAAGGGAAGACCCGCGACCTGGGTCTCCATCCCAGGAGAAAGACCGACGACCGCATCATGTCCGACCAGGTTCTCGCTGGACGCCAGGACTCGGCCATCCTCGGCGATCACCTGGGCGAACTCCTCCTCGACGTCACCTCCGGTCACCAGCTCTTCGCCTTCGGCGAAGTCGCGTGCGATCGTGTGGGCCCGGAGCACCCCACCGGTTCGCACATCCTCGATCAACGACCGGCGCAACAGGGTGATCATGGCGGCGGACCCCACAAGAAGCGCGGCTCCCACGGTCACGACCGCGACCGCGGTGGTTCGCCAGCGCACCGAGCGATCGCTACCCACCGTCGGCCGCCAGCCGGTAGCCGGCCCCACGCAGAGTCTCGATCGCCGCTCGACCGAACGGGCGATCGAGCTTGTTGCGGAGGTGCCGGACGTAGACCTCGACGATGTTGGGATCGCCGTCGAAGTCGTAGTCCCAGACGTGATCGAGGATCTCGCGCTTGGATACGACCTCGCCCTTGCGATGCATCAGGAACTCTAGGAGCGACATCTCGCGGCTCGTTAGGGCGATCTCACTGCCCCCCCGTCGCGCGACGCGGGCTGCGGGATCGAAGCTGAGGTCGCCGGCGTCGAGCACGCTGGGGCGCTCACCGGCGCCGCGTCTGATCAGAGCACGCAGGCGCGCGACAAGCACCACGTACGAGAACGGCTTGGTGAGGTAGTCGTCGGCGCCGGTGTCGAGGGCTTCGGCTTCGTCGAGCTCTCCGTTCTTGGCGGTCAGCATGAGGATCGGTGTCCAGTTCCCCTCGCCGCGGAGGGTCGAACACACCTGGTAACCGTTCACGCCCGGCAACATGATGTCGAGCACGAGCGCGTCGTACGGGTTCTCTCTGGCCATCCAAAGACCGTCGGTTCCGTCATGAGCCAGGTCCGTAGCGAAACCCTCCGCGTCGAGACCTTTCTTGAGGCCCTCCGCAAGTGGCTTCTCATCCTCGACAACCAGGACTCGCACGCGTACACCTCGCCTTCAACTGGGCGTCAATCATCGCGCCCGTCCCTGAAGGCTCGCTGAAGAGCTGCAGTTCAGCGCACCTTCAGGAGCTGACGGTCATCGTGAGGACCACGATCACGAGAGGAGACGGCATGCGAATGATCGCGAGCATCGTGGCCCTGGTTTTCCTGGCGGCAGCCTGCAGCTCGAACGAGCCCAAGAGCCGGCACGACGAGGCGATGCGGACCGCGGCTTCTGCCCCCACTCGCGGCCGGTACCGGCCGGCCATCGATCCCGACGACTTCGTCCGGGAGATCGACAACCGCTACTTCCCGCTCGAGCCGGGCACCGTCATCAAGCTCAGAGGCGACACCGAGGACGGGGTCGAGCAGGAAAGGATCGTCGTCACCGACCGAACCCGCGAGGTGATGGGCGTCACGACCACCGTGGTGAAGGACATCATGCGCGTCGAGGGCGAGCTCGCCGAGGTAACCGAGGACTGGTACGCGCAAGACGTTGAAGGAAACGTCTGGTACTTCGGCGAGGACACCGCCGAATACGAGAACGGGAAGCCGATCAACACCCACGGGTCATGGGAGGCCGGCGTCGACGGCGCGCTCCCCGGGATCATCATGAGCGCCGATCCACAGGTGACGGATTCCTATCGCCAGGAGTTCTACAAGGACGAGGCCGAGGACATGTTCTGGGTGGTCGAGACCGGGCTGCGAAAGTCGGTGCCGCTGGGCGCCTACGACGACGTCGTGCACGTCCTCGAGTGGACGCCACTGGAGCCGCGGATCGTGGTCGAGAAGTTCTACGCGCCGGGCGTCGGCCTCCTGTCGGAAACCGCGCTCTCGGGCGGCAAGGAGAACGTCGAGCTGCTGGAGATCACCAAGCCCTAGGGCTACTCGCCGTCGAGGACCCAGGCTCCCGAGCCGGAGTTGACGTAGATCCGGCCCTTGTAGAAGTACGAGGACCACACGGCTTGGGAGTCTGACTGGAAGAAGTCGGTCTCCTTCGGTGCGGTCGGATCCGAGATGTCGATGATGGACGTCCCCGCTTGCCACCACCCGATCACGAGCGTCCGGTTGTCGATGAAGTTGAAGTTGTGCGCCCAGCACACCGACGGGCCGCGCGGCGAGTTCATGAACCCGACCATCTTCGGCTTCGCCCGGTCGCGGATGTCGTAGATGGAGATGGCGCCGAGCTCCCGCTTCTTCTGTTGGTTGGAGCAGGTGCCGCCGCTGTCCTCGTCGCCGATCACCAGGTAGTCCCCGTCCGGAGTAGCCATGGCCTCGTGGTGATAGCCGATGCCGTCGTCCACGATCGTCGAGATGACGCTCGGTGCACGTGGGTCGCTGACGTCCCATATCTGGGTGTTCGGTCCACCACCGGCGCAGAAGGCGAGCTGCTCCTTCTTCGTGATCTGGAACGTGATGTCGTGACACGTCTGCATGTCGGTGGGGATAGTGATCGGAACCAGCGGATTGCTGATGTCGATGATGAAGTTGGGATCGTTGATCGAGTTCGACGCGTAGATCAGCGGCTCGGACGGGTGGACCGTCAGCGTGTGCGTCCCCACCGGCAACACCGCGAAACCGAGCTGCTGCGGCGATGAGGGATCGCTGACGTCGATCAGGTTCACCCCGCTAGAGGGCTGAGGCCCGCATGAGCCCCAGTGGCTTCCGACGGCGATGAGGTCTTCGGAGATCGCGGCCACGTCGTTCTGGTTGCCACCACAGGTCATCTCGCCCACGACCTTGGGCTTCGCTCCGGAGACGTCCATGATGCGCAGAACGCCGTCGGTGACGGCTCCGCTCTGGGTGAAGAAGACGCGATCGCCTGCGAAAGAGATGTCGGTGCCGCTCGGGTAGTCGATGTGGTGGATCAGTTTCAACGTGCCGACCGCCTTGGCGTCGAGCGGTCGAGACGTGGCCAGGGGTACCGCCAGCAGCAGGATGACGAAGGCGAGAGCCTTGAGACGGGTGAGGCGCGAAAGGTGTGAAAGGGGCATGAACAATCTTTCGGCGCGGCCCCCTTGGAATCCTGCCCACGCGCGAGGGCCCCGCCCACCCCAGGCGGGGCCCTGCAGCTGAAGCGATGGTGCCTAGAGCTTGAAGTCCCCGCCGGTCGGCTCGGACGAGGCCGAGGTCGCCGCCGGAGGATCGGCCGGAGTCACCGCGGGAGGGGCTCCGGGGGACGGCGCGGCGGCCGCGGCAAGCTCTGCCTCGAGCGAGGTGATCTGGGCAACCAGCTGATCGGCTTCGGCACCCGCGGTGACACCCTGGGTGCGCTCGCGATGGATCAGGTAGCCGAGCTTCTGCGCGGCCTCGTCGGCCTTCTTGCGCGTCTGCCCCTGCTCGATCTTCGTCTGCGCCTGCGCCGTAGCACTCTTCGCCTGGGTGGCGACGTCCTGCGCGGCCGCCTTCATCTTGTCCATCAAACCCATCTGAGACCTCCTTGCCGTGGTGCGGGTTGCTCTACGCGGTGGGCGGCGGCGGTCCGCCGGCGGGATCGGTCGGCGGCGTGCCGGGCGCGGCCGTACCGGGAGTCGATCCACCGGTGTAGCCGCCGGTCGTGCCGGGTGTCGTGCCGGTGGTCGGAGGATCTCCGACCGGAGGAGCTCCGGCAGGCGGGCCGCCGATCGCCGGCGTACCGGTGTCGGTTTCACTCTGCATGTGCATGTAGCCGCCTACTGCGATCCCCGCCGCGATGATCCAGCCGATCAACATCCCGAGACCACGGCTGTACTCGAAGCTCGCGCCGCCGAAGCTCTCGGTGCCCTGGTCTCCGGCCGGGCCGGTGAGCAAGGTGATGAGCAGCAGAAGGGTCGCCAGCCCGCCGAGACCGACGTAAGTCAGACCGGCCGGGAACGGCAGGTTGAGGTCGGTGCCGACGGCACGAACGATGACGAGCACGAGGGCTACGAGCGCCAGGATGAAGGCAAGCTTGGTCCAGAACGGGGTCGCCTCCGACCAGCCACCGAACCGCTCGTTCGCGTTGAATGCCTCGAAGCCTTCGACCGACGCCTCGAACTTCGCCCACAACGGGAGAAAGGACAGGATCACCAGAAGCGCGGATGCGGCTCCGACGATCTTCTCCCCCATGGTCAACCGGTCCATATCGTCCCCCTTGCTATCGACGAATCGGGAACCACTAGGCAGGACTATAGAGACGTAGCCCTCCAGTAGCCAGCCCTTTATGACACTCGTTGTTGCAAACCACTACCGGCTTGTAAACAGGCTCGATAACTTGGGTACGGCCGTCTAGCTAGGAGGGGGATATGACGATTAAGAACGAGATCAAGGGCACGGTCAACCAGATGGTGGTGTGCCAGATCGACCCAGGCCAGACCATCTACTGCGAGGCCGGGAAATTCCTCTGGAAGACGACCAACGTCGGGCTCGAGACCAGGTTCACCACGCCCGCCCAGGAGGAGGCCAACCAAAGCAAGGGACTGCTCGGCAAGGCGCTGTCGACGGCCGTCGAGGTAGGCAAGCGCCAGCTCGCCGGCGAGTCGCTCGCGTTCCAGTACTTCACCCCCGCCGGAGGCTCGGGCCTCGTCGCCTTCGCCGGGACGCTGCCGGGGGAGATGCGCGAGATCGTGCTCGACGGGGAGCGGGTCTGGACGGCCGAGAAGGATGCCTTCGTCGCAGCCGAGAGCTCCGTGAAATTCGACATCCAGTTCCAGGGGTTCACGACAGGTAGGCGCGGCGGCGAGGGCTTCGTGCTCGAGAAGTTCACCGGTCAGGGCTCGCTGTTCATCGCGGGGGCCGGCAACTTCATCGACCTGAACCCGGCCGACTACGGCGGCAAGATCCAGGTCGACACCGGCTGCGTGGTCGCGTTCGACGATCGCATCACCTACGGCGTCGAGCGCATCGGCAAGATGGATGCCCAAGGCCTGAAGACCGCGATGTTCGGAGGCGAGAGCTTCTCGCTGGCAACCCTGGAGGGCAACGGCCAGGTCATCCTGCAGTCGGTCTCGATGGTGGCGCTCGCGCGGACGTTGATGGGGGCCGCGGGTCAGGCTTCGACCGAAGGAACGGCCGGGTCGATCAGAGGCATCCTCGGCGGGGGCACGGACTAAGACAAAGGCCGCGAAAGTTTGGGCCGGGAACGCGAAGAAATATCCGAACTGCCTATTGCCTAACGATCACCCGGCTGCGTAAGCTGCGGATGCACCGCTGAGTTGGAAGCCCAGCTTGCTGGGTGGAAGATTCGGCGGTGCATTTCGTTGTGCCCTCCTTGGGTCGGGTGAAGGGAAAAGAAACCGACTTTCCCCGTCGGCCAAGGGCCGGTACGCGTAAGACCGGCCCTAGAGGACCGGTCTTTGTTGTGTGTGGGTGAGGGCTGAACCTAGCTGGAGCTGGACGAGGCCTTGCCGCCTTTGCGTCCCGCCGCTGCTTTCTGGGCCTTCGTGCCGCCGGCCTTGCTCGACGTGGTGGAGCGGCCGCCGCTGTGGGACTTCTTGCCGCCGCGGCTCGACGAGCCGGGTGAGTTGGAAATCGCAGCCGCGCGGCTCTTGCTCATACCCTTCTCGCGCAGGCCCTCGTACTGCTTGTCATTCTTGACGCTTGGTCCGTGATCCTTCGCCACGACGACCTCCTTGTTTCGTCCGATGGAACCGAGCGAGGGAGCCGGGGGGGCGATCCAGAGAGAGATCCTCTACCGGCCCCCTGCTCGAGCTCGCTCCTCTCTAGGTACCCGCCACGTCGCCTGCGATAACCCCGATCGGTCAAAGCGCTCGTACAGCTGCGCCTAAGCTGGGGCTTCGGCGAGTGCAACTGGAGGCGATCGTGGACTACAAGCACTTAGGGCGCAGCGGGCTATCGGTGTCGAGGCTGTGTCTCGGCACGATGAACTTCGGGCCGCAAACGAGCGAGGAGGACTCGCACGGGATCATGGACCGGGCCATCGAGCTCGGGATCAACTTCTTCGACACGGCCAACGTGTACGGCTGGAAGAAGGGCGAGGGCATCACCGAGCAGATCGTCGGGCGGTGGTTCGCCAAGGGCGGCGGCCGGCGCGAGAAGACCGTGATCGCTACGAAGCTCTACGGCTCGATGAGTGACTGGCCCAACGACACGTTCCTGTCGGCGCGCAACATCCGCCACGCGTGCGACGCATCGCTCAAGCGCCTGCAGACCGACTACATCGACCTGTATCAGATGCACCATGTCGATCGGCGCACGCCGTGGGAGGAGATCTGGGAGGCGATGGAGGTCCTGCGCCAGCAGGGAAAGATCCTCTACGTCGGATCGAGCAACTTCGCCGGATGGCACATCGCCAAGGCTCAAGGGGTCGCGAAGGAGCGGCACTTCCTCGGGCTGGTCTCGGAGCAGTCGATCTACAACCTCGCAACGCGCTCGGTTGAGCTCGAGGTGTTGCCCGCGTGCCGCGACTTCGGACTCGGCGTCATCCCGTGGAGCCCGTTGCACGGAGGGATGCTCGCCGGCGTCATCCGCAAAGAGCACGAGGGCAAGCGTCGCCTCAGCGGTCGTTCGCAGGAGCGGCTCCAGAAGAAGCGCGAGCAGGTCGAGGCCTACGAGGACTACTGCGACGAGATCGGCCAGGATCCGGCAACCGTCGCGCTCGCGTGGTTGCTGCAGCAGCCGGCGGTGACGGCGCCGATCGTCGGGCCCCGCACGATGGCGCAGTTGGAGACGTCACTAGACGCGTTGGATCTGACCCTCGACGACAAGGAGCTCGAGCGGCTCGATCAGATCTGGCCGGGCCACAAGACCGCGCCCGAGGACTACGCCTGGTAGCAGCGAACGCTAGGCTTCGTCGCGTGGACGAGCCCGTTGCGAGCCGGCCCCACATCCCCGGCTACGGCATACCGAAATCGACAGAGGGTCTTCTGCCGTGGCGCGAGGTAACGGAGCGTCTAGCCGAATCGAGGCATTACTGGCTCGCAACCATGTCACCCGACGGCCAGCCTCACGCCAACCCGATCTGGGGGGTGTGGGTTAACGGCGCGCTCTATGTCGGTGGCGGTCCCGACGTGCGCTGGGCCAGGAACCTGAAGGCCAACCCGAAGATCGCTGCGCACGACGAAGATGGCGAGAAGCCCGTGATCCTGGAAGGACACGCGGCCCAGACCTCGACGGAAGACGACGACGAGGTGAGAGCCGTGAAGGCCGCCTACAAAGAGAAGTACAACTTCGACCACCCGGCGCCGTTCTGGAGGATCACTCCCCGGAAGGCGTTCTCGTGGACCGACTTCGGCGAGGACCCGACGCGTTTCACGTTCGGTCAACTCGAGGATCAGGTCTAGCCCGGACGCTTCGGTAAAAAAGCTGCGCTCAGCGCAGACTTACCAAAGCGCGGAGTACGGCGGGCAGGCGGACGCGAAACGACCGGGCTCGAAAGCCCGGCCGAGTGCCTTGATTGTGGAACTGCTGCTTACCCTTACTTGACGCCGGCTCCGGCGGAGTAGGTGAAGGTGGCGTTCTGGCCGACCTTCATGCAGACGATGGCGAGGGTCATGTCGGCGGGAACCTTGCCGAACTCACCTTCTTCGTTGCGCTCCTCGTGGGCGAAAGTCTGCGGGGCGTAACTGGTCTCCGCGGCCTGCTCGAGGGTGCCGAACTCGGTGTAGAAGGTTATGTCGAGGTCGGCGCCTGCGGTCTCGTTCGTCAGGCGGAACTTCTTGCCCCACGTGGCGGGGTCGATCTCGAAGTGGAAGCCCACGATGCCGTTGGCCTGCATCTGAGTGACGACGTTCAGGCGACGGTGGATGCCCGAGTAGCAGCCGTTGGGGTTGTCGGTTGCGTCGGCAGGCGGGGCTTGCATCGCGATGGTCCCGGTGACGTCCTGACGGACTCCCTTCTTCTTGCCGGCGACCGCGGTGCCGGGCACGAACGCGGCAACCAACATGCCTGCCGCCACCAGCGAGATGAGCTTCTTCATGATCGTCCTCCATAGCCGTAAAGAGTCGTTGGCACGGAAGTTCGCCCCGGAAGCCTCGGTTCCTGCACCGGCCGGCTGGCAGAGGCCTGCCAGGGCTCGACCCGGGAGGAAAGGTGCTACCGCTACTGGAAGTCGGCCGACTGCACCTGCGGGTTCAGAAGCCCGTCGAAATACCGCGTATCGGCACGACCCAGGCCTTTTACCTCGTACACGCTGACCCCGCGCGAGGCGCCGTTGTCGTTGGCGTAGACGCGGCCGTTGTACCAGTACGCCGACCACACGTCGGGGATCGCGCCGTCCGGCATCTGCTGGTAGTAGGCCATCTCCTCCGCCGCCGCCGGGTCGCTGAAGTCGACGATCGAGAACCCGGCCGAGCGATAGCCGACGGCAGCGATGTACTTCTTGCCGTCGCGCATCGGGATGATGTTGAAGTTGTGCGAGGTGCACACGACGTAAGCGGCTTCCTCGGGGCTGTCGGGCCGCGCCCCTCGCGGGACGTTGAAGTAGCCGAGGAGCTGCGGTGACGCCGGGTCGGTGACGTCGTAGAACCACAAAGCACCGATGGGGCTGTTCTGATCGCCCACGCACTCGCCGGTAACCGACCCCGCGAACTCGTCCGCGATGACCATGACCTTGCCGTCCCAAGTCACGGCCGCGCCGTGATGGATCTCGATGCTGGGGTTGTAGATGCGGCTGACGATCACCGGGTTGGCCGGATCCTTGAGGTCCCAGATCTGCGATTCGCCGATGCACGCCGCGTAGCCAAGCTTGTCGGGCTCGAAGATCGTGACATCGTGGCAACCGATCTCGGGGGTCACGTCGAGCGCGCCCGACACCTTGGCGGCGGTCGGGTTCGCCAGGGGCACCTTCACGATCGAGACCTTGCGGTGGCTGGCAACGCTGCAGGTCTGTTCCTGGGCCCCAAGCGGGTAGCTCATGATGTAGACGTAGACGGTGTCGCCCACCGGGTAGATCGTGTGGGTATGCGAGCCACACGGCGTCTCGACGAAGTCGATCTGCGTCGGCTTCGTCGGATCGCTGATATCGAGGATGCGGATCCCCTGTTTTCCGGCAGACTTCTGCGCCGACGGCTCCTTGCACCCGACGGTGTCCGAGCTCTGGTTCGAGTCGAGCGAGACAAAGACCAAGTCCTCGTAGACCGACACGTCGCCCTGGCCGCCCGGACAGTTGTGGAAGCCGATCTGCTTCACGTAGGGCGCCCCCTTGCTGATCTTGTAGATCGCCGTGCCGCTGTACGAGCCGGCGACGATCAGGTCTTCCTTGAACGCCAGGTCCGAGCCGTCGGCGACGTCGCCACCGGGGATCTTGATCGGCGCGTTGATCA
>DATFFR010000058.1:0-6741 GCA_035249925.1 Actinomycetota bacterium | reverse complement strand
CACGCTCAATCCGAACGAGCGCATGCTTCTGGCCTTCGAGCGCCAGATGCGTGCTCTGGCCAAAGCCGTGCAACGAGCACAGCAAACGAACGACTGGCGCACCCGCCCATCGCCGTACTGCATGTCGTGCTCGTTCCAGTCTCAATGCCCGGCATGGGCCGAGGTCTCGACGGAGCAGACCGAAACGGGCGAGATAACCGGGGACTGACCCGCAGCCATCCGCCGCGGCGCGCTTTGCGAAAAAACGCGTCAAGCGTGCGCTTATCTGTCACAAAACGGCCGTGGCGATCAGCGGGAGCTCAGGCCCGCAGGGAGTCCAGCTGGGCCCGGATCGCCGTTAGGACCTCGTCGGAGCACCACTGTCGCTTGACCTCGTCGTCGGTCGCCTCGGCGAGGCGATCGGCGGCCTCGACGGTGGCGTGGCGCAGCGAGCGCTTGGTTATGGCGAAGGTGCGGGCCGGGATGCTCCCCAGCTCGTGCGCCACGTCCAGGCCACGCCCGAGCACGTCGCCGTCGGCGACCTCGTCCACGATCCCCATCTCGCGGGCCGTCGCGGCGTCGTATGCCCGCCCGAACAGGATCACCTCGGCCGCGTGCTCGTTGTTGACCCCGAACCTCACCAGCTCGAGGGCCCACGCGGGGAAGGGCACACCGGCGGCGTGCTCGATGGCTCCGATGCGGGCGGCCGGCGAGATCACGCCGTAATCGCACCCACATCCGAGGACGCAGCCACCTGCCAGGGCGTGTCCGTTGATAGCGGCGACGACCGGACGCGGCAACGTGAACAACGCCTTGAAGCAACGCGTCAGAGCGTCGATCCCGGCCTCGATGTACTCCGGGCCGCCGTTCAACACGCGCTGCAGATCGGCCCCCGCGGAGAAGACCCGTCCGGCGCCGGTAAGCACGATCGCCTTCGCGTCCTCCGCGGCCTCGAAGGCCTCGGTCAGCGCGTCCAGCGTCTCGACATCGGTGGCGTTCACGGGCGGGCGATCCATCGTGAGTACCGCAACGCCGTCGTGCTCCTCAACCCGTAGCGGCGACACCGCGCTCTCCTCTCTCGTCGCGCCTCAAAGTGGCGACCCAGACCCAGTACACGAACAGGAACTGCAGCGGGAGCCGCGCCAACAGGGCCCAGCGTGGGATGTCGGAGAAGCGGTCGGCCTCCACGGCCATGTAGATGTTGGCGGGATAGACGGCCACCAAGGTTGCGATGAGGAACCACCCCGCCGCTCGGCGGGTGCGCGGATGCAGGGTGCCCAACGCCCCCGCGATCTCGGCCACACCCGAGCCGTAGACCAATGCCTCGGTCGCCGGCAACCCCGGCGGAACGATGCGCTCGTAGAAGGCCGGATTCAGGAAGTGGTTGAGGCCTGCGAGCGCCATGACCGGCCCCGCGAACACGCGGGCCACGAGTTTCACCCTCCGGAGCGGCGGAGCCTGGCGCGGACCGCGGCTCGGAACTCGTCGGAGGTGAAGCGACCCGGTTGGACCTCGCGGGCATGATCCAACGCGGCTTCGAGACCGTCCCGTGTCGCCGCGACGATCGCCCGCTTGTTGGCAATAACGCCGTCACGAGGGTTCCGAAGGATCCGCTGAGCAAGGGCATCGACCGCCGCCGGCAACTCGTCGGGTTCGACGACGGCGTTCACGAGGTTCGCCTCGAGGGCCTGCTCTGCGGTTATCAGCCCTCCGGTCAACAACATCTCCGCCGCGACGGTGGGACCCGCGAGAGCCTGCGTCAACCACGCCCCGCCGGTGCCGGGGATCACCCCGAGTCCAACCCAGACCTGGCCGAGCTTCGCCCCGGCGGCCGCGACCCGGAGATCGCACGCCAGTGCCAGATCCAAACCGGCTCCCACGGCCGCGCCGTTGATCGCTGCGATCACGACCGAGTCGGAGTTACGGATGGCTCGGATCATCCCCTGGAAGGACGCGTAGAGCACAGACCCGATCTCATCGTCGTCGAGAAAGCTCCAGCGCTCGAGCTCCGCCAGGTCACCGCCGGCGCAGAAGGCACGGCCGGCGCCCGTGACGATCGTTACGCGCGCGCCGGACGCCTCCTCTATCGCGGCGCGCAGCGCGGAGGCGGTGGTCGAATCGAGAGCGTTGCGCTTCTCGGCCCTATCGATGGTGATGGTCGCGACGTCGCCGGAGCTAGATAGCGTGACCGTGCCGGCGTCGGACATGCGGTGCACCTTATCCAGAGCTGCAGGAGGAGACCCCAGCACCCGATCATCGGGTTGGGACACCCCTTCCACATCGATCCACTCGGGAAGCTGTTGGCCGCCCGCAGCCGGGCGAGCCCGTTCCGGCCCGTGGAGTCCCCAGCGGCTTGTGGGACTCCGGCCGTTGAATCCTCTCGATAGGGTGGACCGATGGCGTGGAAGATCCACACCGGCCCGTTCCCGTTCATCGTTCAGGACTTCGCCGGAGAGCTCTGGCTCTGGCGGGTGACCGACGGCACCCACTTCACCTCGATCACCGTCACGTTCGCAGACACCGTCCGACACCGTTCACCCGAGGAGCTGTCGCAGGAGGTTCGGAAGGCGGTCGAAACGCGCGGACGTTCCGCGGTAAGCGCGTGCCTGTCCTGGGCCGAGCCTCCCCGAGAGATCGCCTACATCGCAGCCGCCGGCACCGGCTCTTACTGGGGCGGCCACCGCTAGCCTTCAGTGATAGCGCGGGCTCCCCGGCCTGTCCCTTGACATCCCCGCGGTGCCTCTGGTATTCCTAACGCCGTTAACTTTACGCTGTTAGCTTAACGGTCGAAAGGGGACACAGGTGCTCAGAAGGCTCGGTCATTTCTCGGTCAGGCGACGACGATGGATCCTGGCGGGCACCTTGCTCCTGATCCTCGTCGCGGGAGCGGTAGGGGGCAACGTCGCCCAGTTCCTCTCCTCGGGTGGGTTCGACGACCCTGGGGCGGAGTCGACCGCAGCCGACAAGGCCCTCGACCGCGTGTTCAGCTCCGGGAACCCCAACCTGGTGCTGCTGGTGACCGCCAAGAGCGGCTCGGTGGACGATCCCGCGGCGGCGCGCTTCGGGGCCCGGCTCACCGAGAACCTGGCCGGTGAAGAGGGTGTCGAGCAAGCCGTGTCCTATTGGACGTTGGGGTCCGCTCCCCCGCTCAAGAGCGTTGAGGGCGACCAGGCGCTGATCCTTGCGCGTGTCGCAGGCACTCAGGACGAGATCCTCGAGAAGACCGAAACGCTTACGCCCGACTACCGGATCTCGAACGAAGTCGCCAAGGTCGACGTGGGCGGTCAGTCCGCGGTCTTCGTCGAGGTCGGCGAAACGATCGAGGGCGATCTAGCTCGCGCCGAGGCCATCTCGTTCCCCGTCACGTTGATCCTTCTCGTGCTGGTGTTTGGAAGCGTCGTCGCCGCGGGTCTGCCGCTGGGAGTCGGCGTGGTCTCGGTTCTCGGAACCTTCCTCATCCTGCGCATCCTGGCCTCGATGACGGAGGTCTCGATCTACGCGCTGAACCTGACGACCGCCATGGGCCTGGGCCTCGCGATCGACTACAGCCTGTTCATCGTGTCCCGCTACCGCGAGGAGATGCGGGGGGGACTATCGGCCAACGACGCCGTCGTTCGCAGCGTCGAGACGGCCGGCCGCACGGTCATCTTCAGCGCCGTTACGGTGGCCGTCTCACTGGCGGCACTGTTCGTCTTCCCGCTGCCGTTCCTTCGTTCCTTCGCCTACGCGGGCGTCGCCGTGGTGGCGATGGCCGCTCTGGGCTCCGTCGTATTCCTGCCCGCGGTGTTGGCGGCGCTCGGCACACGCGTTGACAAGTGGGCGCTGTGGAAGCGAGCCAGCGTTCCCGAGGGCGAGGGCTTCTGGCACCGTCTCGCGAGCTTCGTGATGAGACGGCCGCTCGTTACCGCGAGCGCCGTTCTCGTTCTGGTCGGCATCCTCGGGGCTCCGTTCCTCGGGGTGAAGTTCGGGCTGCCCGACGACCGCGTGCTGCCTCCCGACGCGGTCAGCCGCACGGTCCAGGACGAGATCAGGGCAAACTTCAACTCCCGGGAGTCGGACACGATCCCGGTCGTGGCCCTCGGAACGGGGCCCGCCCCCAGCCGCGCCGAGGACATCACCGCGTACGCGACCCAGCTGTCCCAGGTGGAGAACGTGTCGCGTGTCGACGCCCTCACCGGCTCGTACATCGACGGTGAGGTGGTAGCAGAAGCGAACGAGAGCTCTATGAGGTTCGCCAACGAGGACGCGACGTGGCTCTCGGTGGTTCCAGAGGTCGAGCCCGTGTCGCAGGCCGCCGAGGACCTGGTGCGCGACGTCCGCGCGGTCGAAGCCCCGTTCGAGGTGATGGTGGGAGGCCCGTCGGCGCAGCTGGTCGATTCGAAGGAGTCGATCTTCGGTCGCATGCCGCTTGCCGCAGGCATCATCGGCGTCACCACGTTCATCGTTCTGTTCCTGATGTTCGGAAGCCTGCTGGTTCCGTTGAAGGCCGTCGTGCTCAACATGCTCAGCCTGTCGGCCACGTTCGGCGCCATGGTCTTCCTCTTCCAGGAGGGCAACTTCGCCGATCTCTTGAACATCACACCGACCGGCTACCTCGATACGACGACGCCGATCCTGATGTTCTGCGTGGCGTTCGGTCTGTCGATGGACTACGAGGTCTTCCTGCTCTCACGGATCAAAGAGGAACACGACCGCACCGGTCTCAACGAGCACTCGGTCGCGATGGGCCTCGAGAAGACCGGGCGCATCGTGACCGCCGCGGCGGCGCTGCTGGCGGTGGTCTTCATCGCGTTCGCGACGTCGGGCATCACGTTCATCAAGATGTTCGGCATCGGCTTAGCGCTCGCGGTAATCATGGACGCCACGTTGATCAGGGGCGTTCTGGTACCGGCGTTCATGCGTCTGGCCGGCGAGGCGAACTGGTGGGCCCCGGCCCCCCTGCGCCGCCTGTACGAGAAGGTCGGGATCAGCGACGCCGACCCAGAGCCGGAGCGCACCGCCGAGCCGGTCGGTCCCCCGGCCCCGGTAGCGGGCGCCTGATGAAGGCGACCGCGCCCAAGCGGGCGCGCGCGAAGCGTGGCGAGGGAGAGAAGCTCCGGGCCCAGATCCTCGAGGCCGCCAACGAGCTACTGATCGAGACCGGCGACCAGGAGGCGGTGTCGATCAGGGCGGTGGCCGACCGTGTCGGAGTGACTCCCCCGTCGATATACATGCACTTCGCCGACAAGAACGACCTGATCTTCGCCGTCTGCGAGGGCCACTTCAACGCACTGGACGAGGCGGTGCAGGAAGCGGCCGCGGGTATCGACGACCCCTTGCTGTCGTTGCACCGGCGCGGGCGCGCCTACATCCAGTTCGGTCTGGACAACCCCGAGCAGTACCGGATCCTGTTCATGAGCAAGCCGGCCGCCGCCCCCCACGGATTCCAGGAGGAACGGCTGAAAGGCAGCGCCTCGTTCGACCACCTGGTCGAGGCAGTGCAGCAGGTCATCGACGCCGGCGTCTTCGAAGGCGAAGCGACCCAGATCTCGATCTGTTTATGGGTCGCGGTCCACGGGATCACGTCGTTGCTCCTATCTCATCCCAACTTCCCGTGGCCCGACATCGACGCGACGATCGACTCGGTCTTGCAGATGGCGCTGCGCGGCCTGGTATCAAAGCCGGCATGACCACCTTCCAGGACACGACTCAGGTCACACCGAGCGCCGACGGGAACTACGAAGGCAATGTAGATCCCAGGTGGTGGGTGATCCGCGGGCCTCACGGCGGTTACCTGTGCGCAATGATCCTGCGCGCTATCACCGAAGCTGTCGGTCGGCCCGACCGGCCGGTGCGTTCGCTCACCGCTCACTTCATCGCTCCCCCCAAAGAGGGACCCGTCGAGATCGCGGTGAAGATCGAGCGTGACGGCCGTTCGATCAGCTATGCCTCCGCACGGCTCATGCAGAAAGGCGAGACGATGGCGTTGGCGCTGGCGGCGTTCTCACGATCCTGGAGCGGGGTCGCGTACGACTACGCAGACCCACCCGAGATCGCTCCGCCGGACGAATGTCTGAACCTGCCGAACGAAGGCCCCATGTTGCCGACCTTCCTCGGCAACTTCGACACGCGCTGGGGCATCGGGCCCATCCCCTACTCCGGCGAGGAGGACACGACCATCGGCGGGTGGATCCGGCTGGCCGAGCCGCAAGCCCTCGACGCGCCGGCGGTCGCGTGCATGCTCGACGCGTGGGCGCCGGCGATCCTGCCTCGGGCGACCGAGCCGATAGTGGCACCGACCGTCGACATCACGATGCACTTCCGCTCCGGTCTCCCGCTACCGGAGGCGAGCGAGGACGACTTCTATCTGTTCCAGATGCGGTCCCGCCTGGCGAGGGATGGCCTGTTCGAAGAGGACGGGGACCTGTGGACCCCCTCGGGCGAGCTGATCGCTCAGGTACGCCAGATGGCGATAGCGCTCCCGATCAAGCAGTAGGGCTCCGCACGGCGCGGGCGCGCAAAGGGCCGCCTCGGTGGGCGGCCCCCTGGTTCCGTCGTGGGTCGGGGCTAGGCGTTCTTCGGGAGCATGCGGGTCATCTTGGTTCCGCATACGGGGCATTGCCCCTGGGCGGCCTTGGAGCCGTTCGCCAGCTCTTTGACCTCGCCCTCGAAGTCCCTCTTCTCACGGCATTTCACGCAGTAGCCGTTGTACTGGGCCATTTCCACGCTCCTCTCCCTAACGAGCTCTACGCCTGCTCTCGTCTGCGACCTATCGTGCCACCT
>DATFFR010000057.1:0-5399 GCA_035249925.1 Actinomycetota bacterium | reverse complement strand
GCGAGCGCACCCACCAGACAACCCACCGTCCACCGCACCTCGGGCGAGAGCGTCTGCTCGTCGCGCTGCGATACCGGTTGCCTCTCCTCCGCCGTCACATTGCCCTCTTATGTCTCATCCGCCACCGAACGCCTATCATCTTCCTATGGCTGATGACGAAGCGGTGAAAGTCCTGCTGGTCGACGACCACGACCTCCTTCGCCGGGGGATCCGAACGATGCTCGAGACCGAAGGGATCGACGTCGTTGGCGAAGCCTCCGATGGAACGAAAGTGCTCGAGATGGTCGAGGAATCCCTGCCCGACGTCGTGCTTATCGACGTGATCATGCCGAACAAGGACGGGATCGAGGCCACCCGCGAGATCAAGGACGCGCATCCGAACATCGGCGTGGTCGTGCTCTCGGGTCACGACGATCAGCAGTTCGTATTCGATGCGCTGAAGGCCGGCGCATCCGGTTACCTCTTGAAGACGGCCGAGCTCGACGAAGTCGTCGCGACGGTGCGATCGGTCGCGGCAGGTGAGGGCCGTCTCGACCCCGTTCTGGCCGGCAAGGTGTTGAGCGAGTTCCAGAGCTACCAGAAGGCCGAGGTCGCCGAGGTCTACCAGCCGCTGACCCCCCGCGAGCGAGAGATCCTCCAGCTGATGAGCGAGGGCCTGCCCAACAAGACGATCGCGAACAGGCTCTCGATCTCGGAGCGAACCGTCACGACTCACGTCGCGAACATCTACTCGAAGCTCCACGTCAACAACCGCGTCTCGGCGATCCAGGAAGCGATGCGTCGCCGCATCCTCAGCTTCAACCAACAGGGCTGACCAGGAACACCGTCATGCCCGGAGACGACGATCTCCAGCGCCGGCTTCGTGCACTTCCCGCCGTCGACCGCGTCGCCGAGGCGCTCGGCCCCGACATCCGGGCTGCAACGAGAACGGCCGCCGCCCGGCGCGCGATAGACGAGGCCCGGGCGCGGGTGCGCGCCGGCGAGGAGGCTCCGGATCTCGAAGGGATCGTGGCGGCCGCAGCCGGACTCGTGCGCGCAGGTGATCGCGACCTGTTGCAACCGGTCGTCAACGCGACCGGCGTCCTGATCCACACGAATCTGGGACGCGTGCCGCTGGGGGCCGAACAGCTCGTCGCCGTCGAACGGGTGGCCGGCCGCTACTCCAACCTCGAGTACGACCTGATGGGCGGACAACGCGGCTCTCGCCACGCGCACGCCAGGGCGCTCCTGTGCGAGCTCACCGGCGCAGACGACGCGCTGGTCGTGAACAACAACGCCGCGGCGGTCCTCGTGACCCTGGCCGCGCTGTGCGCCGGCCGGGAGGTCATCATCAGCCGGGGCGAGTTGGTCGAGATCGGCGGCGAGTTCAGGATCCCGGACGTGATGAAGGCCTCCGGGGCGGAGCTCGTCGAGGTCGGGACCACGAACCGCACCCACGTGGCCGACTACGAACGGGCGATCACTCCTGCGACGGCCGCGATCCTGAAGGTCCATCCCTCGAACTACCGGGTGGTCGGGTTCACCGCGCAGGTCGAGGCCCGCGATCTTGCGCGGCTGGCGATGGGCCGCGGCGTCTACCTGATCCACGATCTCGGTTCGGGACTCGTGCTGGACGAACCGGCGGATCATCCCTTCCGCGATCCCCGGGTGGCGGAAGCGGTCTCGGACGGCGCCGACCTGGTCACGTTCTCCGGCGACAAGCTGCTGGGCGGACCCCAGGCCGGGATCATCGCCGGGCGCCGCGCGCTTATAGACAAGGTCGGCCGGCACCCGCTCATGCGGGCATTGCGGCCCGACAAGATGACGCTGGCGGCTCTCGAGGCAACCCTTCGGATCTACCTCGAGGACCGGGGACCGGAGCTCCCCCTCTGGCAGATGGCGCTCCGCCCCGTCGAGGAGCTGCGCGCGCGGGCCGAGCGGTTGGCCGAGACTCTGATCGATCGTCTCGGGCCCGGGTTCAAGGTCGAGGCCGTGTCGCTCGCGGCCGTCGCCGGTGGGGGCGCCGCCGCCGGTGTCGACCTCCCCTCTGCTGGGATCTGGATAGGTCACGCCGAAAGAAGCAGCGCCGAGCTCCAGCGCTCGCTCCGCTACGGCGTGGTACCGGTGATCGGCCGCATCGACGGCGATCGCCTGGTCCTGGACCTCAGGACGGTCGCTCCCGAAGACGACAACCGGTTGCCGGACCTACTTGTGGAAGCGCTCGATACTTGAGTAGATGAGCTACCGCCTGTAACCGGGCGGCGGCCGCGCGGCGGCCCGAGGCCGATACAGGGGGTCCAGTGTTCTCTCGACGCATCGTTCCGCTAACCGTCGTGCTCGTACTGGTTGCGGCACTGACCGCGCCGGCGGGGGCCCAAGCCCCCGAGCAGGACGGCGCCGCTCCCATCCAAGGCCGCCACACCGGACCCGACTACAACGACGGCCGGCTCCTGCCCTTCGCCGAAGGTTCGCGGACCCGCGCCGCCCGTGCGACCTCCGGCGACTTCCAGGCCACGGCGAAGATCGGGGACCGGAAGTTCTGGTTCGCGCTCGACGACGAGCTCGGCGAGATCTACGTGAAGCCGTTCCGGCTGCGCGGCAAGGGACAACACGTAGAGGTCTGGGTTACGCCCGATCTGACCTTTCCCGCCGGCGACTGTCGCAACGGCGACCGGACCCAGGTCACCCGGGCCCAGATCAGCTACCTGGTCAAGCAATTCGACAACGTGATCTACCCGAAGATGTCACGGGCGTTCAGCCGGCCCCCCGACCGCAACGGGAGCGACTCGATCGCCCATGAGTTCATCAACGTGGGCCGTCGCTACTACCGGGGCGACGGTGACAACATCGTCGTCCTCGTCGACAACGTGCGCGACGACAACTACTACGACACCAACAACGAGCTGAACAACCCGTACATCATCGGGTTCTTCTATTCACCCTTCAACGACCTGACCGACCGGAACGTGATGACGATCGACGGCTTCGACTGGATCCACCGCACCGGGGCGAACCCGATCGACGAGCCCGATCCGATCGACATCTGCAACAGCAAACCGGCGCGGCCGTTCCTGATCGAGGAGACGTTCGCGCACGAATACCAGCACCTGCTCATGCATTACGAGGACCGCAACGAGACGACCTGGCTCAACGAGGGCATGGCCGACTGGGCGCAGACCGTCGCCGGATACTCCCAGCCGGCACGCCGGATCGACGAGCCTCAGTTCGATCGCCACATCCAGTGCTTCCTCGGCTTCTGCGGCGTCGCGAGCGCGTTCAATCCCAACCCCTCGTCGGGGGGCGGGCCCGAGAACTCGCTCACGATCTGGGAGGACCAACCCCCGGAGGAGATCCTGGCGGAGTACGGCGCGACGTACACGTTCATGGAATTCCTGTCATCGCGGCACGGGCGCTCCTTCATGAAGTCCATGCACCGCGACAACGCCAACGGCCTCAAGTCACTGCAGAAACTGCTGACGAACATCAACGCGCAGACGACCGCAGCGGAGGTCCTGATCGATTGGGCGGCCGCGATGGCGCTCGACCGCGTCCTGGATGCCGGCGCGGCTCTCACCGGAGCCGACCCTGCCGACCTGACCGCGAGCACGCTGTCCGCCGCGATCAACTGGGACTCGCCCGAGACGCACTCGACGGCCGGCGCGCCGCCCAACGGCTCCGACTACGTGCGCCTTCGTGACGCGGCGGGACTCCCGCTCGGCGCTGCTGCGATCGACACGATCTCGTTCCAGGGCACGCCGGCGACCGGAAAGACGTTCACCGTGCGGCTGGTCGCCTACGACAACGCAGGGACGACCGCGTGGGCCGGGGTGCTTCCACTCGACGCGGCCTCGACCGGGTCTCTGACGGCCGAGCAGGTGGATGCGCTCATCGGATCGACGGCCGAGACCGTCGCCGCGATCGTCACGTACCACGACCAGTCCGAAACGGAGACCACCTACGCGCCCTACCAGCTAACGGTGAACGGAGTCCTCCAGCCGGGCGGCTAGACATGGCAGTCGTTTAACCAGAACGCGAGAAGCGGCCGGTGGGCAGTCCGGCCGCTTCTCTCTTGTCCGGGTCAGGGATCCCCGGTGGGAGTTCTCTTGGGTTAGCTCATGACGGGGACTTGGACCTCGGAAGGCTCGGTTCCCCAACCGACGAGCTCGGTGATCAGGCACTTGAGGGCCTGCGCAAGGGCTCCGGCGTCGCTAGCGTCGAGCCACTCCTCTTCGAGCGGGATCGAAAATGCCGTCTGCACCTGCATCTCTCCTCCTCCGTTCCGTGCCGCCAAAGCAAGTATCGGCCGGAGATGACTAGTCCTTTAGAACTAGTCGAGCCATTTGCAGAAAGTTCTACGGGCGCCCTGGGGGCGGCGGGGGCGGGGCCGGGCGTGCTTCATGGATCAGGGGGCCTCACTAGTGAGGCCCCCTGATAGCCGACCCTTGATGGGGCAGCCGTTCCGGTTAGCTCGCTTTGGGATCTAGCCTTTCGGCGCCCAGGTGGGCACAACGATCTGCGAAGGTGGCTCGTCGTGCTCGACCACGCAGCTCACACCGATGATCACTCCCCCACAGACCACGGTGAACGTCAATGTGTCGAACGCCTTCTTATCGAGATCTTCTGCGGGCTGGATCTCGTATTCGATCGTTTCCGCCATCGCCGGGAGGCTGAGATACGTAGTTTCGAAGACCCCGATCTCGACGTCCTCGCCGCCGGACGAGCCGGCGACGATGAGCTGAAGATCGATATTGCCTGCGCCCGCCGCCTGATTGAAGTTCCGCATCGTGATCGTGCCGGTGATCGGGCGGGTGGCGTCGAGCACGAACGGAATGCCATCGGCCGCGGCATACGGAAGCTCGACGCCGAGCATCGCCGTCTCGGCACCACAATCGACATCCTCGGCATCCGAAGTGCTGAGGAACCCCGCGCCACACTCCTCCATGCGCATGAAGAGAGTCGAGTCAACGGACTCGAGCGCGACCTTCTTCTTTCGCTTCTTGGCCTCGACCGGAGCGACATTGAGCCCGGCAACCAGTCCGAGCACTAGAACGAGCGTGATCCATTTCCGCATCAAAACCTCCCCATCGAGATTTTCCCCGTGGAGAAGACTTCGGTGTGCCGAGGGAGAGTCCTCCCCTTTTTCTGATGGTGGCCGCCCGCGTGCGCTTCGGCTCTTCGGGGCTCCGGAGAGATCCGGCTCCAGCACGGCAAGCATCAAAGGAAAAGGCCCCGGCTTCGCCGGGGCCTTTCTGCTTCTCCTCTAGGTAGGTGCGCTAGACGTTCTCCAGCTCTCGGTCGGTGGTCTTCAGGATCGAGGCTCGGTTCTTGTGGGCCCTCTCGTAGTCGCGGACGGTGGCGACGACGCTCGGCGCCGCGCCGGTGAGCACCTTGTTGATCTCTGCGACGGTCTGCTCGTCGTA
>DATFFR010000056.1:0-7943 GCA_035249925.1 Actinomycetota bacterium | reverse complement strand
CCCGGCACTCGGCACCTTGTAGATCTCGCCGCCGTTGCGACCGAAGCGGGCGAACGCGACCCACCGCCCATCCGGCGAGACGTCTACGTACTGCTCGTTCGGCTCCGAGCGCGTGAGATTCAAGCGGCCCCGCCCCGAGGGCTTGATCGAGGCGACATCGGTCTCGCCGTTATCGGCGTTGCGGACGAAGGCGATCCGCCCGTTGCCGGTCCCCTCGCCTGCGCCGGAACCGGTTGCTCCCAGCACGACCACCAGTCCCAACCCCGTTGCGATCCCCGCACCACCCAGCCTCATCCAGATACCTTTCGGTTCCCATTCCACGGGTCCTTCCGACCCCCGAGAAGTAGGGCCCAGAGGGGCCGCGGCGTCAAGGAGCTTGTGGCCGGAACCACGCACCGCGGTCGATTACCCACTCTGTGGGTTTGGGATGTGCCAGATCGGGGAAACGGCAGGCCATGGGATGGCGACGGGCCGCTACCGAGAAGTTGAAGGAGATCGGCGAGACGATCGCCTCGGACGTCGAGGCCCTGGTCGGTGACCTGCAAGTCATCCCCGATCCCCCCACCCCGGCCGAGCTCCGCATCGACCCCCCACCCGAGGACGCCGAGCCCGAGCAGTCCTAGCCCTTCTCTCTGCTAACCGGGGGGCTATGGGCCCCTGAGATGCGCTCGGATGCGCCGCGTTGCAAGATTCGCGGCTCCCACCTCTTGACCTTGGAGTCCACTCCAAGGTTTATCTTGCTCTCATGACACTCAACGTCTCGGGCGTGGCCCGGCAAGCCGGCGTCAGTCCCGACGCGATCCGCTTCTACGAGCGGGAGGGGCTGCTACCCCCGGCACCCCGCTCCCCCGCGGGCTACCGGGAGTACGACGACTCCATCACCCATCGCATCGCCTTCATCAAGGGCGCGCAGTCCATGGGTCTGAAGCTCGCCGAGATCAAGGAGCTGCTGGAGATCCAGGATCGCGGCGCCTGCCCATGCGGTCACACCCGCACCCTGGTCGAGCACCGGGTCTCCGAGATCGATGCGGAGATGGAGCGTCTCTCCGCGCTGCGGGCCGAGCTCGCCGCCATGGCCGAGCTCGAGTGCCCGGCGACGGAGGACAGCAAGTTGTGGGCCTGCGAGGTCCAGTTCGTCAACCGTGGAAAGGGAGGTGAGCGATGAGCTTCGGCTGCGAGTGCGGTCCGGACTGTCCCTGCGACGACACGGACTGCTGCTGAGTAATCCGCCCGGCGCCGAGGTCACTCGCGGCGTCGGCGCGCGCCCGGCTCAACCTTCAGCCGCTCGGCTCACCGGTCAGCTCACGTCGTCAGCTCACCGACCGCGAGCAGGTTGCCTTCGCTGTCCTTGAACCACGCACCGCGCTCGCCCTCGATCTCCGCGATGCCATTGACCGTCTTGAAGCCCGGCAGGTCGTATTCCTCGAAGACCACCCCGTTGCGCCGCATCTCGTCGACCGTCGCGTCGAGGTCGTCGACCTGCCAACCAAGCTGCGTGTGGGTCCCCGACGCCTCGCCGGTTGACGGGAAGAGAAGGAATCCACCTCCACTGCCCTCGTACATCAATCCGTCCGGCCTCTCCTCTTTGGGCTTGAGACCCAACTTCTCCTCGTAGAACGCCCGCGCCCTTTGAAGGTCCTTTGCAGGGATCGTTGCGTACACCATCTTTCCATCGAGCATGTGCTCCTCCTTCGTTTGCTGGTCCAAAGGCCGGCGGTAACCCCTTGCCCTCGCGCGTATTCCCCCATGGTGGGGCCGCGTCAGACGGGTTGCGGACGGCCGCGCACTCGACGCGCCGATCTCATCGGAGCCTCCTCTCTCGCGACGCAGTCCGCTCATCGCGCGCCTTCGGCTGCGCGATGTCAATAGGGACCGGCCGGGCAGACCAGGACCGGGGAGAACGGGTGGCTCGAAGCGCCACATTCCGGGCGCTCGTAGCATCGTCGGGCCCGGCGGATTAGGTTGCCGGATGATCTGGTTCGCTCTTGCCTGCCTGCTGCATCTGGTGGCCGGCTTCTTCTACATCTCGTCGGGACTTATCGCTCCCCTGTGGGCCGTCCTGGTCCTGATCGCCATCTGGATCGGACTGGCCGTCCTGCTCGTCCGGCGACGTCGCACCGGACCGGAAACACTGCTGATCCCCGTGCTCGCGGGCGCGACCTGGTTCGTCCTGATCTCCTTGGGCGAGATGTTCCTCGGATGGAGAGGCTAGGAACGGGCTAGGGCGCCTGCAGGAAGAACGGGCTGGCGTATGCGATCGCGTTGCCGAAGCTCGCCCACTCATCCTTGGCGCGGCCGTCTGCCGGCGTCGCCGGATCCGTGATCCGCAGCACGACCCAGTCGCCGTTGACGATGTCGATCTCGGTGGTGAAGGTGGGAACCGGCGAGCCGCCGGGCGGGTAGCGGATGTCGAACGAGTCGACGACCGTCGGCATGAACGTGCCCGACTGGAGAACCTGGACCTTCAGCGGCAGGTCCCACCACTCCTTGCCCCGGTCGATGTCGACCTGGAACTCGATTGGACCGCGCGTGTGGGTAAGCGTTCCGCCCATCTGGGTTCCGTTGGCCGAAGCGTCGACGCGCAGGCCACGCAGACGCGTCGAGAAGAAGCGGCGCGCCAGCAGCGCCTCCTTCACCCCGTTGCGATCGAGCGATCGGACCCACAGCCCGGTGCGGCCCTTGCCGTCGGGGTAGCCCCAGTCGGTGCCGTGCTCGTCGGTGACTCCGAGCAGCCCTACCTTCCACCCGGCGTTCAGGCATTCGTTGATCGGCGACTGAACCGATTGATCGGTTCCCTCGAACAGGTAGTCCTCGCGGCGGTTGAACACCTCGACCGAGACCAGCCTGTCGCGCAGCTGGGGCTCGAACTTGAAGTATCCGAAGCGGCCTACCTCGCGGCCGGGATGGTTGAATCCCGCGATGCCGTCGAGCCCGCCCGGCAGCACGGGATCCTTGGGATCGGAGTTCAGCCACCGGTAGAACAACGACATGTTGCTGCCGGTCGTCGGCAGTGTTCGAACGATCGTGTCGATCCCCATCGACAGACTTGCCGGGAAGAAGCCGTCCGACTCGCCGTGGAAGAACTGGCCTGCGCCCTCGCCGGCGGTCGCACCGCCCGTGTGCAACGGATCGATCCATCGCTCGGAGAACCAGACGTTCACGTGACCCAGCGTGGGGCTCGACCACTCGAAGCCGCGGATGGCAGTGAAGCTTCCGTCCTGCTGAGCCTCGTCGGCCAGGGCCCTGCACCGCTCCCACTCGGCCTCGTCGATACCCATGACCGAAGAGCACTCCGAGCACGACGACATCCCCGGCGGATCGGTCAGGCCGAGGGTGGCGTGATCGGTCAGAGCGGCGATGTCGAGACCGGCCGCTCGCATGGACGCGAAGGCCGCGGCCGGATCCCCGGCCCCGTCGGACTGCAGCGTGTGGTTGTGCAGGTCGGCGTGCGCCAGATAGGTCCCGGGAAAGAGCCGGGAGCTACGGGGGGTCGCGAAGGGAGCCGGACCCAGCGGGGCCGCCAGAGCGCCCAGTGGCCGCGCCACCAACAGCGCGCCTGCTGCGGCTGTGGCCTTGATGAACTCTCGGCGGTCGATCGCCACGTACAACCCTTCGATCGGTCCGGAAACGGCACGGGAGGGGTTCGCCGGGGCCTGCCCGACTCCTCCCCGGAAGCAGAGCGAGGTTCTGCCGCTCGTCACAAGGGATGCGGGCATGGCCCGGCGAACCAGACGGGATGCGACGTTTGTCCCTATTCCTGGCCGCGCTCGCGCTGGCCTCGGTCCTGCCCTCGGGGGCAGCCGCCCAGACGGCCGAGCAGCCCCCCACGGACTACGTCGACCCGATGATCGGCACGCTGGGCGGAGGCTTCGTGTTCCCCGGAGCGGCCGCGCCCTACGGCATGGTCCAGCTGAGCCCCGACACCGAGGGCTACCTCGCTTACACCGGCTACCACTATCACGACCAGTTCATCCGGGGCTTCTCCCACCACCACATCGAGTCCATGGGCGTGAAGAGCAACGGCAACCTGCCGTTCCTCCCGAGCGTCGGCCCGGTCACATCGAACGACCCGCGGACATGGATGTCCCCGTACAACCACGCGACCGAGGAAGCGAGCCCCGGCTACTACAAGGTGATGCTCGAGCGCGGAGGGATCACCGCCGAGCTGACGGCCGGCACGCGCGTCGGGATGCACCGCTACACGTTCCCGCCGGGTTCGCAGTCGAACGTCATCCTCGACATCGGTCGCAGCAACAAGACGTGGGAGCCGTGGAACCCCGCCGGGAGCCTGCACCAGTCCTCGCTCGAGATCCTCGACGACCGGACGATCGTGGGCTTTGCAGACTCTGACCAGGGCTACACCATCCATTTCGCCGCCGAGTTCGACCGTCCGTTCGCAAGTCATGCTCTCTGGGGCGCCGACGGTGTTGCCCGGCCCGGTGTGGCGGCGGCGAGCGGACTCGGCGCCGGTGGCTACGTCTCGTTCGACACGACGTCCGACGCCGATGTCCAGATCAAAGTCGGTATCTCGTTCGTCGATCGCGACAACGCCCGTGCCAACCTGGCCGCAGAGAAACCCGACTGGAGCTTCGAGGACCTGCGCGCCAAGACGGTCGCCGAATGGAACCGTGCGCTGTCGACGATCCAGGTCGGTGGCGGCACCGACGCGGACAAGACCTCCTTCTACACGGCCCTGTACCACGCGCAGCATCACCCCAATGTCTTCAATGACGTCAACGGCGAGTACAGGGGCTACGACGGTGCCGTCCACACCGTGAGCGGACGCCAGCAGTACGCCAACTTCTCATTGTGGGACACCTACCGCGGCGAGAACCAGTTGCTTGCGACGATCGACCCGGCGCGCTATCGCGAGATGATGCTGTCACTGCTCGAGGGCTACCGCCAGGTCGGCCGCTTTCCGCAATGGGCGATGAACAACGCCTACCCCGACTTCATGGTCGGCGACCCGGTGCAGCCCACCGTCGTGGACGGCTATTGCCGCGGCGTGTTCACCGAGGCCGAGGCCGACGAGATGTACGCGGCACTCGCAGATCAGGCCTTCACCCCCGCACTGCGAGCCGCAACCCAGGGTGGTTACGACGAATACCTGTCCAAGGGCTACATCTCGGATCGCGCCAGCGAGACTCTCGAGTTCGCGCTCGCGGACTTCTCGCTCGCGTTGATGGCGGATTCGCTCGGTCACGACGAGCAACGCGACGCCCTGCTGAAGCGCGCCGGCAACTTCGCGAACGTGATCGACCCCGATAGCGGGTTCGCCCGTCCCCGCAACGCCGACGGCACGTGGCGGACCCCTTACTCGCCCGAGGAACCGGACCACTTCGTCGAGGGGACCGGCTGGCAGTACACGTGGCTGGCGCCGCAGGATCTGCGCGGTCTTTTCAACCTGATCGGCGGCAACGGGCGCGCCGGCGACGACACCGTCCGCGAGCGCCTCGATACGTTCTTCTCGACGGCACTCAGCGACGCGCCCGGTCCCATCGCCGAGGTTCAGCAGAAGATCACCCTGTTCGGGATCTTCTATGCCGGCAATCAGTACGCGCCGAGCAACGAACACGACCTCCACGCGCCTTATCTCTACGATTACGCCGGCGAACCCTGGAAGACGCAGAAGATCATGCGCGGCTACCAGGCGTTGTTCCGCCCGACGCCGGACGGCATGCCCGGGAACGACGACCTGGGCTCGATGTCGGCGTGGTACATCTGGAGCGCGCTGGGCTTCTATCCGGTCACCGGAGGAGCCCCCGTTTACGCGGTCGGCAGCCCGGTCTTCGAGGAGGCTCGCATCGCCCCCATCGGAGGGGGCCCGAAGGTGACGGTGTCGGCGCCCGGGGCCTCGCCGGTCAACCGCTACATAACCTCGGCCTCGCTGGGTGAGGCGGCCCTCGCCCGACCGTGGTTCACGCACGACGAGCTCTTCGATGAGGGGCAGGTCTCGTTCTCGATGTCGCCGACGGCAAACGAGGAGTGGGGAGCGGCCGCGGCCGCGGCGCCACCGTCGATGACCGGGCACCCGCTCGCAGCGTTCGGATGCCCCGGGCGGATCGAAGCCGAACCTGAGGCGACCACGCTCGTGTACACGGGCGACACGACGGGGCGGGGCTCCCAGGTGAATCTCGAGGCGCGACTAACGACCGTCGACGGCTCCCCGGTCGCGGGAAAGACGATCGAGTTCCGGATCGGCGATCAGGTGCTGAACGCGGTCACCGACGCGGGCGGCACCGCCGCGATCCTCACCGAGATCGCCGACCACGGCAGGTCGCAGGAGGTAACAGTGAGCTTCGCGGGAGACGCCGGATACGGACCGGCCACCACCACCGCGACGATCAGCTGGGGTCGCCCTAGGTAAACGGCAAACGCTTTGAGAAAAACTAGGCGCTCAACGGCCGTTTCTTTTCAAAGCGAGAGCGGGCTAGGCGTTCTGCGGCTCTCGGGTGTGTGCGTCGAGGGCGTCGCGGACCTTGTTCAGCAGGGCCTCGGGCGAGAACGGCTTCTGGAGGAAGCTTCCCTCCGCCGCCACGCCCTGCCTCGACAGGATCTCCTCCGAGTACCCCGACATGTAGACGACCTCTAGCTCGGGCAAGCGGGCGGAAAGGTCGGTCCCCGACATCCCCGGCATCACCAGGTCGGTCAGCAACAGGTCGATCCGTCCGGGGTGGGTGCGAGCGATCTTGAGAGCCTTTTCACCCGAGTCGGCGCTCAGCACCCGGAAGCCTTTGCGGGTCAGGACTCGCTCGACGACCGAGCGCACGCCCTTCTCGTCCTCCGCAACCAGGATCGTCTCGCGGCCGCTGATGTCCATCATCGGACGGGTGGAGGGCGCTTCGTCGATCAGCGCACCGGCCGGCTCGAGGGGGATGTAGACATCGAGCGTCGTGCCCTTGCCGACCTCCGACTGCACGAAGACGTGACCGCCTGCGTGCTCGACGATGCCATATACGGTCGCGAGGCCCAAGCCGGTGCCGGAGTCGCGTGACTTCGTCGTGAAGAACGGCTCGAAGACCCGGCCCTGGGTCGCGGCATCCATGCCCACACCGGTGTCGGTCATCGTCAGGCGGGCGTACTCGCCCGGCGCAAGCATCGCGGCTTCGCCGCCGATGACGTCCACGAGATGCGACGACGTCGTCACGGTGAGGGAGCCGCCGTTGCTCATCGCGTCGCGAGCGTTCAACGCGATGTTCATGATCACTTGCTCGATCTGACCCCGGTCGACGTGCACGAAGATCGGGCCGTTGCCAAGCTTGAGGTCGAGCTCGACGTTCTCGGGGATAGTGCGGCTCAAGAGCTTGGCCATCTCTTCCACGATCCCGTTCAGATCCCAGACCTCGGGCCTGATCAGGTCCTTCCGGGAGAAGGTCAGCAGCTGACGCACCAGGTTCGTGGCGCGGTCTCCGGCCCCGATGATCTCGGCCATGTCGTCGCGACGGGTGTCCGACTCTTCCATATCGTCATAAACGAAGCGGGCGAAGTTCTGGATGACCGACAGCAGGTTGTTGAAGTCGTGGGCGACCCCGCCTGCAAGCTGGCCTACGGCCTCGAGCTTCTGGGACTGACGCAGTTGCTCCTCGAGCCGCTGCTGCGAGTCCTCCGCCTCTCGTCTGTCGGTGATATCGCTCTGGTGGGCGACGATGCCGTTGATCGAGGGGTTCGAGAGCAGGTTGTGGAGCGTGACCTCGAGCCATCTCCAGGTGCCGTCGGCGTGACGCACGCGGACGACGAAGTTGGCGATGCCGTCGGGGCTCCGCACGACCTCCGCAAGCTTCTGAGCAACCAGAGCCCGATCGTCTTCGTGCGCGTAGTCGGGCCCAACATCGCCGATCATGTCCTCGGGCTTGTAGCCCAGGACGCGTTCCACCGATGGGCTGATGTAGTCGATCTTGCCGCTCGTTCCCAGGACCGTCACGATGTCGTACGAGTTCTGCACC
>DATFFR010000055.1:0-9643 GCA_035249925.1 Actinomycetota bacterium | reverse complement strand
GTCAACGGCGGAACGGAGAGAGACGACCTCTGCGGTGGTCCGGGTGACGATGAGGTGTCGGGTGCGGACGGAAGGGACTCCCTCTGTGGAGGTGGAGGCAACGACGAGGTGTCCGGAGGCGACAAGGGTGACGTCATCTTCGGCGACTCCCCGCCGCCACAGGCTGCCGCGGCCATGCGTGCATACGCCGATGGCGAGACGCTCTCCAAGCAGCAGATCTTGTCGCTAGAGGTGGCCGCCGCTGCGGCAGGCGGCAACGATGTGTTGCGAGGTGGACTGGGTGAGGACCTGGTCTTCGGGGCCCGCGGCCGCGACTTTCTCTTCGGAGGCTTCGGGTCGGACCAGTTGTTCGGCGGTGACGGCAACGACCGCCTGGCCGGGTCCGACGGCAGCGACCAGATCAAGGCAGGCGCGGGCGATGACCGCATCCGGGCGGGCGCCGGACGCAACACAGTCAGGGCGGGCGACGGCATCGACATCTGCATCCTCAATCTGAAGGACGAGGCGAGCGGCTGCGAGACCGAGAAACGCCGGGGTCACGCTCGGCGAGGGCATGCAAGTTTCGGAGGAGTCCTGGGAATCCGCTCGGGGGCGACGAAGCCCAGGGGATAAAAGAGCGGCTCGTCTACCCGGCCCCACGGGCCGGCGGATGTTCCAGAGAACCCCGTCACGAGATCGTGGCGGGGTTCTCTCGCGTAGAGCAGCCCGGCGAAGGGATCTCCGAGACCCAAGGACGTGAAGGAATGGCGCCCGGGACGGCGTATGTGTGCCAGAACTGTCCGGAATGTCCTAAGGAGGCCCACCATCCGTACCGGTCGCGCCCTGGCGGCGCTCGTCTCGATCGGCCTTGTCCTCGCCCCTTCGGCCGGCGCGCAGGAGCTCCCTACCATCCAGTCTTATCCGCACCCAGGTATCAACGAGCTCGTCTCGGTGACCTCCGACGGGGCGCAGACCTCCGGCAACTCCGCCGACTCCCACACGAGCGCTGACGGCCGCTATGTCACCTTCTTCAGCGATGCCTCCGACCTCGTCCCCGACGACACCAACGGCCACGGGGACGTGTTCGTTCGGGACACCGTCGCCGGGACGACCGAGCGCGTGTCGGTCTCCAGCGACGAGGCGCAGGCCAACCAGATGTCGATGCAAGGGGCGATAAGCGCGGACGGCCGGTACGTAGCGTTCGTCAGCTTCGCCTCCAACCTGACCGCTGAGGTCGATCCCACGCTGACGAACTCCGAGGTGTACCTGCGCGATCTGCAAGCAGGAACGACCGAGCGCATCACACGCGCTGTGGACGGAGGTCCTTCGAAAGGCGCTTCTCTGCAGCCTTCCGTCAGCGCCGATGGTCGGTACGTCGCTTTCTTCAGCCACGCTACCGACCTGATCCCGGGCGATAGCAACGGCGCGGCCGACGTTTTCGTCTTCGATCGTGAGACCGGATCGACGGAGGCCGTGTCGGTTGCTCCCGAGGGAGGCCTTGGCGACGCCTCGTCGACCTTCGCCCAGATCAGCGATAGCGGCCGGGTCGTCGTTTTCCGCAGCGCCGCGACCAACCTGATCGCCGGCGACGAGAACGGAGAGGCGGACGTCTTCCTTCGCGACCTCGGCTCCGATACGACGGAGATCATCTCGGTCGCCAGCGACGGCACCCAGGGCAACGCCGATGCTTTCTCGCCGCTCTTGTCGCTCAGCAGCGACGACCGCTTCATCACTTTCCAGAGCTCGGCGTCCAACCTCGTTCCCAACGACACGAATGGGCTCACGGATGCTTTGTTCGGGTCCGACGTCTTCGTTCGCGATCGAAGGAACGCAACCACCGAGCGGGTGTCCGTTACATCCTCCGGGGGTGAGTTCGTCGACGCCTTCGGCGGCTCCATCTCGGCCGACGGGCGCTTCGTGGCCTTCCACGCGACTAGGTCGGATCAGGATTCGAGCGACTTCGGGGCCTTCGCCGATGTTTACGTTCACGACCGCGTGACGAGTTCGACGGAGCACGTGTCGGTAACCAACCGATTCGCGGACCCGGTAACGGGTGATTCGGAGAACGCCGCCATCACCGCCGACGGACGCTATGTCTACTTCCAGACCAACGCGCCCGATTTCGTTCCGGGAGACGGCAACGAGTTCATGGACATCGTTCGCCGCGAGCGGGGGCCGCTTCGAGGACTGCTCTCACAGCAGGTCGAGAGCACCGCGAGCGGTGCGAGGGTTAGCGGGATAGCGCGTGTCGGTGGTGAGGTGCTCGCCGCCGCTACCGACGGATCGGGGGAAACGGGACCTCTCCCGTTGGGAGCAGACCTTACGGCCGCGAGCGTCGTCTACCGGCATGAGGAGGGCGATCTGCTCTTCAGGCTCGAGCTCGACTCGATGCCGAACGTCACGGTCGGCTCCACGGGTGTGACCACGACCGGAACGGTTGGCGGCGATCCGGCCATGGTCTACGGAGTCTCCTTCGTCCTGGGCGGTACCCGCTACGAGGTCAGGGCGCAACGCGCCAGCGCGAGCGAGGCGTCGGCCCCCGCCTTCACCCGTTACGTCTGCGGGACGGGATGTGCGGGCGGCGGCGTTCCGATCCCCGGCGGGTTCGGAACCACCGGTCCGGAGATACGCATGTCGCTACCGGCCGCCCTGATGGGCCTGCAACCGGGCGAGAAGCTGGAGGCGATCAACGCGTTCGTGGGCCCCGGTGAGATGGCGACGGGTGCCATCGCGGCTCTCGATGAGATCCCGCTGGTGGACGTAACCGCTCCCGATACACGCGTGCGCCTGGGACGCGGTCCCGAGACCGGAGAGGGGGTCGTTTACGAGTTCGACTCCTATCCGTTCGCCGGCCGGTTCTCCGAGGAGTTCGAAGGTGCTCTGACTTCGGGGCACACCTACTGGGCCAGCGTCTGTCTCGACGATCGTTGCGCCGCTGCCGAAAGGATCGTCGCTCCTACTACGCCCGGCCCCGAACCGACGCCGACGGATACAGCGTCGCCGACGGTGTCTCCAAGCCTCGTGCCCCTGCCTACGACTGTTTCCTTCACCGAACGCTCCGCGCCGACCGGCCAGCACTCGGACGAGGCCTTGTTCGAGGCCCGCGTTGCCGACTCGGATGGTGCCCCGCTGGAGGGGGCCGAGCTCGTTTTCGAGCTGACCGGCGCAGATTCATCCCGGACGATGAGCGCGATCACGGATGCCGACGGGGTCGGCGCTATCCCCGTCGCGCTCGAAGAGGCGCCTGGGCCCTACCACCTGACGGTTCGCTACCTGGGCTCCGAGCAGCATCAACCCTCTGCGGACTCGACCGTCTTCGTCGTGGACAAAGAGAACACGGGCCTGGAGCTCGTCGTATCCGGCAAGGGCAAGGACAAGGTTCTTGAAGTCAGGTTGGCCGACCACGACTCGGGGACCGGTATCGCAGGTCGAACGATCGATCTCTATGCCGACGGCGAGGCCATCGGGTCCGTGATCACCGACAACGACGGCGGAGCGACCCAGTCTGTCCCGACGCGCTACCGCGGGGGCCGGCACAACTTCGAGGCACGGTTCGAAGGCGACTCCCATTACCTCGGATCGGGGGCCCGGGAGCAGGGCTAGGACAGTGCAGCCGTGTCGGTTTTGCGGAGACTGAATCTGTTCCAGAGCTCGGGTGCCAGTTGTTTGCGGGCTTTGGGCGGTTTGCCGCTGCGGTGAACCTGTTCCAGATCTCGGGCTGCTAGCGTGCCTCAGGCCGCCCCCGGCCGGTTCGAACCATTACCTTTCGCGTTTTCACTTCGTGAAAAATTTGTGGCGTGCTATCGAACCGGCACGGGGCACAAAGGCGATCGCCGCACGCGTAGCGGCGGCTCATCGCCTTTGTGCCCCCGGCAGGATTCGAACCTGCGCACCTCGCTCCGGAGGCCCGATGAGTGAAGCAGCCTCTATCCCCTGAGCTTCGCGCAACCAAGTCTCTGTTGGCCGAGCGAAGTGCCCCCGGCAGGATTCGAACCTGCGCACCTCGCTCCGGAGGCGAGTGCTCTATCCCCTGAGCTACGGGGGCTTGGGGAATCACAACCTTAGAGCCTCGGGGAAGCTGCAGGTCAGCGGGTTAGCATCGCAGCCTCATGTCGACCGAGGGAAAACGGATCCTTATCTGCGACGACGACCCCGCGATCCTGCGGGTGTTGGAGGTCAACCTCGAGGTCGAGGGGTACGACGTCTTGCTCGCTCATCACGGTGAGGAGGCGTACGAGGTCGCCACGGCCGAGCACCCGGACCTGATCATCCTGGACATCATGATGCCGCGGCTCGACGGCTATCAGACCTGCGAGAAGCTCAAGGGGAACGAGCAAACGAAAGAGATACCAGTGGTGTTCCTGTCGGCGAAAGCCCAGCAATCCGACATCGATCGGGGCAAGACCTATGGGGTGGCCGACTATCTGACGAAACCGTTCGACCCCACCGACCTGTTGGACGTCGTCGAACGCTTGCTTTCCTAGGCGGTCGACTTGGTTACGGACCGCCTCGCGGCCCTGGTGGGGGCCGCACTCGAGAAAGTCGCAGCCGAAGGTGGCCTAGGCACGGCCGATCTTCCACAGCCTTCGTTCGAGCGCCCCCGGAACCGCGAGCATGGTGATTGGGCGACGAACATTGCCCTGGTCGCTTCGAAGGGTGGAGGCAAGCCGCGCGATATCGCGCAGGCGATCGTCGCCGCGCTGGAACCCTCGGATCTGGTCGAAAGGGTCGAGGTCGCCGGTCCCGGGTTCCTGAACTTCCGATTATCGCGGACCTGGTTGCACGACGTCGTCCGACGAGCCGCGAGCGGTTCGCGGTTCGGACGTTCTGATGAGGGCAGTGGGAGCGCGGTGAATGTCGAGTACGTGTCGGCGAACCCCACCGGGCCGATAAACGTGGTGAGCGGGCGGCACGCCGCGGTCGGAGACACGATCTCCGCACTTCTGGAGGCCACCGGTCACCGGGTGACCCGCGAGTACTACTTCAATGATGCCGGTCGACAGATGTTGCTGTTCGGTGCATCGGTTGCCGCGCGCTACTTGCAGCACTTCGGTTTGGACGCGGCCGTGCCGGAGGATGGCTACAAGGGCGAGGACGTCACGCGTGTTGCCGAGGCGATCGCGACCGAGATCGGTGACGAGTTGGTTGCGGCCGACCCGGAGGAACGCGACCAGCGGATGCTCGAGCTGGCATGGCCCCGGGTGCTGGCGCGAGCCAAGGCCTCGCTGGAACGGTTCGGGTCGCGTTTCGACGTGTGGTTCCAGGAGAGCACACTGCACGAGAAGGGCGAGGTGGGGGCGGCGATCGATCGCGTGCGGGAGAAAGGTCTGATCGAAGAGCGCGACGGCGCGCTCTGGTTCCTTTCGACTCGGTTCGGAGACGACAAGGACAGAGTCGTCATCCGTTCGAACGGCGAGCCCACCTACTTCGCCGCCGACCTCGGCTACCTCGTCGACAAGTTCGGGCGCGGCTTCGACCGGCTCATCTATCTGTGGGGTGCGGACCACCACGGCACAGTTCCGAGACTGATGGCCGCCGTCGACGCCCTCGGCTTCGACCGCTCCTCGGTCGAGATCCCGTTGATGCAGATCGTCACGTTGACGCGCGAGGGAGAGGCCGTGAAAGCCTCGAAACGGCAGGGCGTATACGTGGCCTTGGACGAGCTGGTGGACGAGGTCGGCGTCGATGCCGCCCGCTACACCTTCCTGACCCGGTCCATCGACGCGCCTCTGGAGTTCAATATCGACCTGGTCAAGGAGCAGGCCCCGGAGAATCCCGTCTACTACGTGCAGTACGCCCACGCTCGGATCTCTTCCATCCTTCGCAGGGCGGAGGAGGAGGGGTACGAGCTTTCCTTCGACGATGGCCCGCTGGGCCGGCTCATGCACCCGAGCGAGGACGAGCTGATGCGCAAACTCGCCTCTTACGAGGAGGTCGTTCCGGAAGCCGCTCGTCTGCGAGCTCCACAGCGGATCACGAGGTACGTCGAGGAGCTGGCGTCCACGTTCAGCTCCTTCTACAGGGACTGCAAGGTCATAACCGAGGACCGCGAGCTCACGGCGGGTCGACTGGCGCTAGCCCTGGCCACCAGGGCAGTGGTCGCCGACGGGCTGGGACTACTCGGTGTCTCCGCGCCGGAAAGGATGTAGCGATGGATTTCGTCCAGGTCGATGTGTTCGCCGACACCCCTTATTCGGGGAACCCGCTTGCCGTTTTCCCGGATGCGGCCGATCTGACGCGCGGCCAGATGCAGGCCATCGCCGCGGAGATGAACCTGTCGGAGACCACATTCGTCACCGGTTACGACGGCGAGTCGTACGAGATGCGGATCTTCACTCCCCGCGAGGAGCTTCCCTTCGCCGGTCATCCGACCCTCGGCACGGCATGGGTCCTCCGACGCATGGAGCGGCTCACTTCTTCCGAGGTCACGCAGAGAACCGGCGCGGGGGCGACCGCCGTCACCATCTCGGATGGGGATCTGGTTCGATTTCGCCGGACGGGACGCGCGTCGGAGGACCTCAAGGCGACGCGTGGAGACATCGATTCGGCGATCGCTCGCGCTCTGGGCCTGGAACCCTCCGACATCGGACTCGAGCCGCGGGAGCTGGGACGCAGCGTGGCTCGGCTCAATCCGGCTCGCTCGGAGGCGGGCATCATGCACTTCCTCGTTCCGGTCAGGGATCGGGCAACGCTCGGCAGATGCGCCCCGAACGCGGCGCTTCTCACCGAGGTGACCGAGGGGCTGGGTGCCTACTGCTACACGGCGACCGCGGCCGGCGCGCTTCAGGCCCGCGGCTTCTTCCCCTCGTTCGGGATCGACGAGGATCCCGGCACGGGTTCCGCGGCCGCGTGCCTCGGGATCCTGCTGTCCGACCGGCTGGGCGCGCTCGACGTCGTGGTGACGCAGGGCATCGAGATGGGCCGGCCTTGCAAGATCCATCTGGAGGCGGACGCAGACTGGGTCGAGGTCGGAGGCCACTGCCAGCTGGTTTTTGAAGGCCGCCTCGTTAGCGTGCCGTAGCCTCGCGACATGCACGAGGTCCTTCCCGACACCGCCACGATCAGCGATAGCGGCCGGCTGCAGATCGGCGGGCTCGACGCAGTCGAGCTGGCCGAGCGTTTCGGCACTCCGTTGATCGTGCTCGATCGAACGACGCTCGAAACGCGGGCGAAGTCCTATTCCGCGGCCCTCGACCCGAGCCGTGTCGTTTACGCCGGCAAGGCCCTCTGTTGCGTGGCGATCTGTCAGATCATCGACTCGCTGGGCCTGAGTCTCGACGTCTGCTCGGGCGGCGAGCTTGAGACCGCCGCCGCAGCAGGATTCCCGATGGAGCGCGTCATCTTCCACGGCAACAACAAGTCGACCCACGAGCTCGAGACGGCCCGGGACCGGGGCGTAGGAAGGATCGTTGTCGACTCGTTCGACGAGATAGCCCGTCTCGCGCGTGTGGGCGTCGCGTCCAAGCTGCTCGTGAGGATCACGCCGGGGGTCGAAGCTCACACTCACGAGTTCGTTCAGACCGGCCAAGAAGACTCCAAGTTCGGCTTCACTCTCTCCGACGGGATCGCATTGGACGCCTTGCGCCGGGTGAACCGGGTCGCGCCGGATTCTCTGGTGGGCATCCACGCGCACATCGGCTCCCAGATCTTCGAGCTGGCCGCGTACGACCTCGCGATCAAGCGACTCGCCACGTTCCTCGCGGAGGCGAAGGCCGATTTCGGCTTCGAGGCTACGGAACTGAACCTCGGCGGAGGTCTCGGGATCGCACACACGCACGACGAGATGACGCCGGATCCGTCCGAGTCCGTCGCCCGGATGCTGGCCGCGGTCGAGCGTGAGTTCAGAGCGGTGGGTCTGCCGGTCCCGGGCATCCTGGTTGAGCCCGGCCGCTCGCTCGTCGGATCGAGCGCCGTGACGTTGTACCGGGTGGGCACCGTCAAGAAGATCCCCGGAGTAAGGACCTACGTGGCGGTCGACGGTGGGATGTCAGACAACATCAGGCCCGCTCTGTATGGGGCGCGCTACGAGGCCTTCCTCGCCGACAGGATGAACGCGCCGCAAGGGCCGCGTGTAACGGTTTGCGGCAAGCATTGTGAGTCCGGCGACATCTTGATCAGAGACGTGCACCTTCCCGAGGACGTGAGCGAGGGTGATCTCCTCTGCATCCCGGCCACCGGCGCCTACACGTATTCGATGGCGAACACCTACAACCGCGTCCCGCGGCCCCCGATCGTCCTGGTCTCCGAGGGCAGGCCCACCGTCATAGTCGAACGCGAAACGGCGACCGACCTACTGCGGTTGGACCGACGCCTGGACGGCTCGGCCCTCTAGCCGCCGTCGATCGGGGACGCGGCGCGCACGTCCGCCTTGCGCACGTGGATGAACGGCGTGGTGATAACGGTCTTGCCTTCCTGAACAATCTCTGCGTCGGTGATCGGGATGAAGGTCCGGCGGTCTGCCAGGACGGTCTCCCACGCGTCGGAGAAGCGGGTTACCTCGGGCGGCAGATGGACGGTGCCTCGGATCACGTAGGGATCCATCAACAGGACGACCCCTACGCGCACGAGCTCCGCGGGTACGGGGATCCCTCCGGACGGTTGACCTTCTTCCTGCGTCGAGCGTCGCTTCATTAGCAGCCCCCGGGTTTCCTGTCGGCCAGTAGGTCCTCGTTCAAGTTGTAAAGCTCCTGTTCGCTTGTGTTGGGCGGCAGACCCTGGAGCTCTATCGTCACATCGGTTATCCGCTGCACAGCGGCCTTCCAGTTATCGCATGCCTGCGCCCTTCGCTGCTGGAAAACGAAGATGCCGGCCGCCACGGTCACGATCAGGGCCCCCATCAGCACCACCTGGCGGATGTCCCGCTTCGGCTTGGGCCTGACGGTTTCCGCAGTCGCCCTGGCCGGCTTGGCGACCGGCGGGCCCTCGAATCCGAATTCGCAATGAGGGCAATAGCGGAGATTGGCTTTGACCCTACGACCGCAGTTCGGGCACTCGCGTGTCTCTAGTACCTGGCCCGGTTGAGGCGGGGGTTGAACGGTGGACGGCTCCCACTGGTGCGCCTCCTCGTTCCAAACCAGATAGGAGCCGTCTGCCTGCTCCTGCCAGAGTCGGTCGTCCCACCGGATGTAGATGCCGCCCCCCGCCATCGGATCCGAGGCGCCGGAAGGTGGAGGCGGTGGCGGAGGATTCCCTCCGGAAGTGTCGCTCATGCGGGTGCCGATTCACAGAGATCTTCGTCGCTGGGGGCTCCTGTGGCACTGTGCACGGACGCGGTCTGCCAGTCGTGCTCCTCGGGCAGAGCGATGTGTATCGCCACTATGCAGTACTCGTCTTGGGACGCATCGACTAAGAGCAGCAGATCGTCTATGTGTCGTAGACCCTCTTCTTCGAGTAGTTCGGGGGTTCCGTCGAGGTCATGCAGGTCCAAGTAGCTACCGTCCCCCTCCTCACCCACGTAGTAGGCCTCGGCCGTGAGCTTCGCGTTGGCGAGAGCCGACTGGCTCTGGGCGACGAGTCCTTTATCGCGCTGCCGGAAGAAAACCGGGATCGCGATGGCGGCCAGGATCGCGATGATGATCATCACCACGAGCAGCTCTAGCAGGGTGAACCCCTGCTGCTCGCGGCGGAACCGCCCCCATCGTTTTCCCACGACGGCAAATGTACC
>DATFFR010000054.1:0-13415 GCA_035249925.1 Actinomycetota bacterium | reverse complement strand
CCTCCCACGTAGAGCGGATCGACCTTCAGGGTCAGGCTCCGTCCGTCGAGTGTCAGCTCGGGGATGTATTCCGGCTGGGTTCCTCCCGACGCGAACGTGCCCCAGCCGGTCCGGATGCATTGCGCCTCGAACACGTACCGGGTGCCGTCCTTGGCGGTGAGCTGGAAGGCCGCGCGCAGCACCGACTTCTGATCGGGCATCCGCTTCGGCAGCCGCCCGGCCAACTCCACCTCCATCAGGAAGGCCTCCGCCGTTCCGGTCAGGGAGGCCGAGGCGATCCGGACGTATTCGGGCGCCGTGCCGCGCACCGTTCGTTTCCGGTCGTCGGCGCGCACGCCCGCAGACGTTCCCGCAGCCGCCGCCTCATCGCCCTCTGCCCCACCCTCGCCCTCGGAGCCCTCCGCGCTATCACCGGTGCCTCCCGGGGACGCGGCCCGGTCGCCGCCGGCCTCGTCCGGGGTCGCTCCGCCCCCGTCGCCCGTGCAGGCGCCGAGCAGGGCGACGGCAACGAGGGCGGCCAGAAGCCTGGCCCACGGGGGAGGGAAAGTGCCGGATGGCGCCGAACGCATAGGGCAGGACATTATCGGGCAAACCGGCTTGGGCAGCGCTGCCCATATTGCGGACGCAGACGGCGAAGGGTGCGGCGATGAAGCGTTCTCTGTTCGTGGCGACGCTGGTCGCGATCCTCATCGCGGGCAGCATCACGTCGTCGGGCGCGCAGGGCGGGGACGACCCCGGCAAGGTCGGCTCGTGGGGCAAGCCCTTCGCGGAGATCCCACTGTTCGCGAAGCGTCCGCCGCAGAACGTCAAGGAGTCCCTGAAGTCCCCGCCGGCGGTATCGATCGCCACCCTGCCCGACGGCCGTCTCGTTTTCTGGGGCGGGCTCGAGGGCATCGAGGACGGCACGAATCCCGTCGCTGCCGACGGCGGCAGGGCTCTGATCAACAGCCGGGTGCGGGTGCTGGATATCCGCAACGGCGAGCCGCGCTTCGTCAAGTCGACCCCCGAGGATGGCGGTGCGCACGACATGTTCTGTGCCGACCAGCGTCTGCTGGCCAACGGGAAGCTTCTCGTCGTCGGGGGGACGCTGTGGCATCCCGATCCGATCGATCTCGGCCCCGATGTGGGAGGCACGGTCGAGCTCTTCGGTAGCAACGCGATCCGCCTCTTCGATCCCGCCGACAACACGTGGCAGCCCAATCGCGATTGGATGCGCCACCCGCGCTGGTATCCGACGCTGATCACGATGCCGTCGGGCGATCTTCTGATCGCATCGGGCGTGACGCGGCTGATCTACAACTACTCGGGTCAGAACGTCCAGCAGCTCGAGACCTTCGACCCGCAGACCAATCAGGTCAAGGTCGTGAAGGACGCAGACATCTCGCTTCCGCTGTTCCCGCGCCTGCATCTGATGCCTGACGGCACGGTGTTCTACGGCGGCGTCGGCCAGATGTGGGGGCCGTTTGGACAGGCGGTCGACGAGGCGCTGTGGGGGATCCACCGCTCCTACGACCCCGGCAAAAGGGCGTGGACCACGGCCGGGATGGGCGCGTACGGGGCGCGCAGCGGTGCGTTCTCCATCCTGATGCCGTTGAAGGCCCCCTATAAAGAGGCCCAAGTGCTGATCGGCGGGGGCACCCTTGGCTCGTCGCCCGGCTCGTACGTGGCGAACAACTTCACGGAGATCGTGACGGTCAAGAACGGAACTTCGACCAGCCAGGAGGGTCCCGCGCTGAACAACCGCCGCTGGTACTCGAGCGGCGTGCTACTGCCGGACGGCACGGTGGTTGCTCTGTCGGGCGCCGACCGCGACGAGGTCATCCTTCCCGCTTCGGAATCGCCGGTGAAACAGGCGGAGCTCTTCGACGGCGACAAGTGGATCCCACTGGGCGCCGCCGGTCGGGTGCGCACGTATCACAACAGCGCCATCCTGCTGGCCGACGGCAGCATCCTTGTGGGCGGCCACGCGCCGATCAACAACGGCTACGGGCCGAAGGGAGACAACAGCACCGAGCCGGTAACCGGCACGAACAACCTGAAGGATCCCTCGTTCGAGATCTTCAAGCCGCCGTACCTGTTCCGTGGTCCCCGTCCCGAGATCGCGCACGTGCAGGCAGGCATCGACTACCGCGAGGACTTCGACATCGCGACGCCTCAGGCCGGCGAGGTCAAGAAGGTCGTCCTGTCGCGGCTGCCGACGACGACGCACATCACCGACGCCGATCAGCGCTCGGTCGAGCTCGGGTTCAACGCGACGTCGCAAGGCACGTTGCGCGTCGACGGCCTGCCCGACGGCAACGTGGCGCCGCCGGGTCACTACTACCTGTGGATCCTCACGAACAACGGCGACGGGCTCACTCCGTCCAAGGCCCGCATCGTCACGATAGGACGGTCGATCGGAGGTGAAGCGACCGCTCCTATGGGACGGTAGCGACGTGGAAGGAACCGCCGCCGAAAGCACGCAAAGGTTCTCTGACACGGCGCCAGGCCGTATGGGCCTTCCATCGAGAGCGGCGATCGCCGCCGTTCTGGCGGTCCTCGGCTGGGCGATCCCCGCCGGTGCGCACGAGGAGCACGCGCTCCACGCGCTGACCGTTCTGAGGAGCGTTTCTCCCGATATCGAGGGCGTCGAGGTTCGCATCGTGCATCTGGACGCGCCTGCGCTCTTCGTTCGGAACGACACCGACCGGCTCTTGACCGTCCTCGGCTCTCACGGCGAGCGGTTCCTCGAGATCTCCTCCGACGGCGTGCGCGCGAACTCCGAATCGCCGACCACCTACCTCAGCGCTGCTCCGCGCGCCGAGAACGTTCCGCCCGGACTCGACCCGGCCGGACGGCCGCGCTGGGTCACCTTCTCCGAGGAGCGCTCCTGGACGTGGTTCGACCCGCGTCTTCGCGCCGGAGAGTCCGACGAGTGGGAAGTGAGACTGTTGCTCGACGGCCAGCCCATCGAGATCGTCGGGGGCTTCGAGTCCCTCCACGGTCATGGACACTTCGTGAGCGAGCTCGACGCACCCGATGTCGAGGGTCTGGACCTCAGGCTCACTCAAGGTTCGATCCCCGCGGTGTTCGTGCGCAACGACACCGGCCGGGTGCTGTCCGTTCCCGGAGAGACCGGTGAGCCGTTCCTGCGGATCGGTTCTCGCGGCGTCTTCGCGAACCTGCGGTCGCCTACCTACTACACGTCTGGAGCGACCTCCATCTTGAAGGTTCCTCGGAGCGCGGACGCGACCGCGCCACCGCGCTGGAGCAAGGTGTCGCCCGATCCCGTGTGGGCGTGGCTCGAACGACGGGGGGCCGTTCCGGCGGAGCTCTACGAGCGCGATGAGCTGGGCGAGAGCCGGCATCCCGTGCTGGAGTGGTCGGCGCCTTACCGGCTCGGCGACGAGACGATCGAGGTGAGCGGCCGGGTTCTCTGGATCCCGCCGGCGGCTGCACCTTCGGAGACCGGATCCGTCGGCGTCGGCGCGCGCTGGCTGCTGCCGGTCGCGGTCGCCGCTGCGGTGCTGGCCGTCGCGGCCGCCGTGTTGGCGCGCCGGCGCGTTACCCACCGGCCGGTATGAACGCGTTCGGGGCCGACGAGATCCTCCTGGGCGAGGCTCTCTATCGCACCGAGGCTCACCTCGTCGCCTGTTGCGAGCTCTACGGCATCGGGCGCGTTCCCGACGCCCTGCTGCAGGCGGCCCGTCCCATGACCGACGTCCTCCCCTGGCTGGAGACGGAGGCACGCTCTGCCGGCGATGCCCTGCAGGACCTGTACACGGCCGCCGCCGCGATCGGGGCTCAGGTGCGCGGCACCGTGCCGCCGCGCCGGCTGCGCCGGGCGTTGGAACCGGTCGCCGCGGCGCGGGACCGGATGATGGAGGCGGTCGTGGGTCCCGGCTGGGATCGCCCCGACTACCGTGCGTCCGTTGCGCTGGCGTTGTTGGGGTCCGCGAGCGAGGCCTACCGGCGCGGGGTCGAAGGCGAGGTCCTCGGGGACTATCAATCCGCCTACGCGTTGGTTGCGGTCGCGCAGGAGTTGCTGGAGGAGGCGGGGGCCGGGAAGGTGGCGCGGCTCGACGAGGCCCTCGGCGCGATCGCGGTTGCCCTCCCCGCGGTCGAGCCGCCCGAGCGGCTGGCCCGGCCGGACGACCTCGATCGTCTGGTGGGCGTGGTCGTGACCGGGGCCGTCGAGGAGCTTGGAGCGAAGGAGGCGAGACGCACGCTCGAGGACTCCCTGAGAAAGGTCGATCGGCTGCTGGGCGACGTCCTCAACAGTTACGAGCGGGGCCTCGGCCCCCTCGCGGCTCGCCTGGCGGCGAGCCTGTTCGTCCGCTCTTACGACCCCATCCGCCGCGACCTGTCGGCGCGGGACCCCGACGCAGAAGCGCGGCTGACCGGGCTTCTGGGATTCGAGCTGCGGACGGCGATCAACGAGAACGCCGAGGCCGCGCGGGTGCGCGAACTTGCCACCGAAGCTCACGACCTTCTGGTCGGCGACGGCGGCCCAACCTCGTGACGGTTCGCGGTCGCGGCACCACGTAACGACAGATGTTTGCGCTCGGCCCGCTGGAGGGAGGAACACGACAGCGGGGCGACGAAATGTTCTGATTCGCGGCTTAGGTCCCGATCTAACGGCTAAGGGGGAGGACCCTATGCGGACTGCCGTTGCAGCTGTCATCTCCGTCTTCGTGCTCGGCCTGGCGATGCCATCCGGCGCCCAGACCGGGCCACCGTTGCCGGATCCCGGATTCATCAAGGAGGTCCCTGCCTCCGAGTGCGAACCTGAGAGCGCCTACGAGTCGATGGGGTGGAAGAAGTCCGCGTCCCATCAGGCCGGCAAGAAGTGCAAGCGGATCCACTTCTCCTTCGGCCCCATCACGGTGCGACCGGGGCAGAACGACGTCCTTCTGGGCCCCGTCACGATCGAGAAGCCCTGGTACGACGGCTACATCACGAGGTTCCAACCCGACCTCGTCGACGAGTCGGGCCAGGCCCCCCCGATCGACGTGATGCACCTGCACCACGCAACGTGGCTCAACGCGTACCCGAGTTACGGCAACGGACCATTCTTCGCCGCGGGCGAGGAGAAGACGATCCTTCCGTTCCCCAAGGGCTACGGGATGCACGTGGGCGCACACGATCAGTGGCTGCTGCTGTACATGGTCCACAGCGAGGTCGCGCAACCCAAAGAGGTCTGGATCACCTATGACATCGACTACGTCGCCGAAGAGGACGCCGACAAACTCGGCATAGTCCCGGCCAAGCCGGTCTGGCTCGACGTGCAGAGCAAACCCATCACGAAGGACGCTCCCGATACCGGCGGCAACCCGGTATTCAACGTTCAGAAGGGCTTCGGTCATTACAGCAAGGACTTCGGTCAGCGTGTGTGCTCGTGGCCCGAGGAGAACTGCGCGCGCTTCGACGTCTACGGCGACGAGACACCTCAGCAGGGTGAACCTAGGAACGTCGAGGGAGCCGACTGGAAGGTCCCGAAAGACATGGCCGGCACGCTCGTGACGATGGGCGGCCACTTACATCCGGGTGGGCTGGCCGATGTCGTCTCGTTGGTTCGCGACGGCGAGGAGAAACCGATCCATATCTCCGACGCGATCTATTGGGACCGCGGCAAGATCACAGGCCTCGATCCGATCACCGGTGACTTCGAACGACGAAGTATCGGTCGGGCCGGGGGGCCGGCCAACTCATGGGACTTCTCTATGACGGGAACCGGCGCGTTCCTCGACTGGAAGGTCAAGATCGAACCGGGCGACATCCTTCGACTCAACGCGGTCTACGACTCGCAGTACGCGTCGTGGTACGAGAACATGGGCATCGTCATGGCGTGGGTCGCACCCAAGGACCCGCATGGCCCCGAGGGGATCGACGTCTTCGAAGACGACGTCACGATCGACCCCGGTGTGCCCGTCAACGCGGCGGAGACGCCGGGGTGGCGCGAGCCGAGCTGCAAGCCCGATCTCGAAGGACCGGAGAAGACCCTGTGTCTGCGCGGCCAGGTGACGCACGGCCACCTGCCCGAGGCAGACCACTTCGGCGGGTGCCGGGGCAAGTGCCCCCCGCTTCCCAAAGAAGAGGGCCCGATGGTCACCGACATCACCATGCAGGGCTTTACCTACGGCCTCGCCGATCTGGGTGTCGCGGCGGCGAACGGCATCCCCCGGGTCAAGGTCAACGAGCCGGTGACGTTCTGGAACCTCGAGAGCCCGGTCAATATCTGGCACACGGTCACTCGTTGCAAGGAACCGTGTACGGGTGAGACCGGCCTCGACTATCCGATAGCCAACGGCGGCACCGGCGATCCGAACGACATCATGGACTTCGACTCGGCCGAGATCGGCTACGGCGTGTTCTTCTCGCCGGCATCCGGGCAGCTCGGCGACGAGGAGGACAAGCCGACCGATGAGGCTCTCAGGGACGGCCTGTACTGGACCTTCGAACCCAACCGGACCGGCGTCTACTCGTTCTACTGCCGTATCCACCACGGGATGAGAGGGGCCATCAAGGTCGTCAAGTAGCGCATCCGCGCCTTCGGAAGGGGTCCCCCCTTCCGTGGCGAATCGTTCCTTTCAGGGCGTTTGAAGGGGGGACAGTTGATCAAGTGGAAGGCTCATTACGGCGACCTGTGGGAAGGGTTGCCGATCGACGTCATGCCGGTGTCGAACGGCGAGTTCCTGCCCGAGGCGCCCACCGCCGAACAACTGGCGATCATGATGCTCGCCGACTCGGAGACCGAGAAGGCGCGCGCCAAGTTCAAGATGAGCCGCCGCGAGTTTGTACGCACTGCCGCCGCCTTCAGCATCGGCGTCTGGGCGATCAACCAGATCACCGGCACCACGTGGGGCGGCTACAACGCGTACGGCCATAACACCCTGACGAGCGCGGCCTGCGACCTCGAATGGCCCGGCGCGCAGTTGCACAACATGCCGGGCGAGTTCGTCTTCGACGTCCAGAGCCACCACGTACATCCGAACGGCACCTGGCGGGTCACCAACCCGGCCATCGAGGCGTTCTTCGCAGCGGTGTGGCCGCAGGCCGGCGGCATCGCCTCGAGCGGCGATCCCTACTGGCCTATGCACACACCGTTCCGGGGGGGCCGGGAGCTCGACCCCATCGAGAACCTCGGCCGCTACCACTATCTGAAAGAGCTCTACCTCGACTCCTCGACGAACTACTGCATCCTTTCGGCGGTGCCGGCCGAGCCGACGAACCAGCCGCTGCCGATCGACGAGGCCGCGCTGACGATCGACACCGTCAAGGAGCTGGCCGGCGGCACGACCCGAACGTCGATGCACGCGTTCGTGATGCCGAACCGGGGCTCGCTCGGCACCGCCGGCAGCAAGTACGCGGAGCCGCTCTTCATGAAGGAAGAGTTCGACCTGATGCGTCAGAACCTCGAGCTCCACGGCGACAAGATCCGTGGGTGGAAGTGTTACACCGCCTGGGGTGACGTGCCCTACTCGTCGGGGTGGTTCCTCGACGATCCGATCGGCGAGGCGTTCCTGAATCACGTCGAGAAGGTCGGCAACGAATACAACATCCCCAAGCTCATAGCGGTCCACAAGGGATTCGCGCTTCCCGGTTTCGATCAGCGCGCCGCGTCGCCCCGCGACATCGGCAACGCCGCGCGCAAGCACCCCAACGTGACTTTCATCGTGTACCACTCGGGCTACGACGGCGAGGAGCAGCACCCATACCCCGGCGACGACAAGGTCAACTCCGCCGACCGCGGGGTGGACACGTTGGTGAAGAGCCTTCGTGAAGCGGGCCTCGACGCCGGGCGTTTCGTCCCTCCGGGTCTCGCTCACGGGAACTCCCCGAACGTCTACGCGGAAACCGGTTCGGTCTGGCGTAGCGTGATGCGCAACACGCGCGACGCGTCCCACTACCTCGGCAAGATGATCAAGTACGTGGGCCCCCGTCGCATCTGCTGGGGCACCGACAGCCTCTGGTATGGCTCTCCGCAGTCCGAGATCGTCGCGTTCCGGGCGTTCGACTTCTCGCCGAAGGCGCGGGAGCTCTACAACCTGCCGCACGGCCTCGAAGGCGATCGCTGGGATCCGCGTCTCGACTGCAAGGACGCGAGGAACTATCAGCGACCGCATCCACACGTCAAAGACTGGCCGACCGATGGCCGGGAGCATCCCGAGCGCTCGATCCGCAACGGCATCCTCGGACGTAACGCGGCGGTGGCCTACAACATCGATCCCGACGCCAAGCTGAAGATGATCAAGTGCGACGACGTCCAGGAGATGCGCGACAAGGGTTACCTCGAGGGCGAGGGCGCCACTACGCGGGCTCCGATGGCGTCGAACTCGGCCTATGGCGAGAGGACCCCCGAGGGCGTACTGGCCGACCTCTGGGGCAGCCCGTGGACGCCGTGATGCGCAGGGCGCTGGTACTGCTGGTCGCGCTTCTGGTCGGCGCGGCCCTGCTCATGCCGTCGTCTGCGGTCGCGGCGAAGAAGGGCAAGGGAGACGTCTACAAGCCGCCGTACAAGAAGGGCAACCAGGGCGGCGACGAGTGGAACTACGTCAACGCCGATCCCCAGACCGGCGAGGTCGAGATCCTTCGTTTCTTCCCGGGCTTCTCGCCCATCGTCGGGTGCGAACCCGAACCGGCCGCGGGATGGGCAACCTTGAAGCAGTCGCATCGCGTCCAGGGCTCGGCCGACAAGGTCACCGTCAGATTCGACGCAATGCTCGAACCGTACGCGTGGCTCACCGCCGTGGTGTGGGACGCCAACAAGGACTCACTCGGCCTGGCCAAGTTCCAGGGGCCGCATCAGGGTACCGGCGCCATGAAGATCAACCTCTTCCGCCGGCCGCAGCCGGGCTCCGAGATCACGGTCGAGTTCGGGGCCCAACTAGGGGACTCGTGTCCGCAGGTCGGCGGCGCGATGGTCACGTTCCCGTCCATCGAGGTCGACTAGGGAGCCGCAATGAGCAGACGGCGCGGACGACCGTGGGCAGGGGCGCTGATCGTCGCGCTGGCGGCGATGCTATTGCCGGTCTCTGCTTCCGCAAGGGCGTCGTGCGCCAGATCCCAGCATCCCGGCGGCGAGTGGCGCTCGTACAACCACGATCTCTCGAACACGCGCACGCAGCCCGATGAGAAGACGATAGGCCTGGCCGAGGCGGCCACGCTGCAGCCGGTGTGGCAGTTCGACACCGAGAACGGCGACGATGTCTCGGGCACGCCGGTGATCGCGGACGGGTGCCTGTACTTCGGCGGCATCGGCGGGTTGGTCTTCGCGCTGAACGCCGACACCGGCGAGCTGGTGTGGAAGTCGAAGGTCAAAGGCGGCGTCAACTCGTCTGTAGCCGTCGAGGACGGGAAGATCTACGCCACGACCTCGCGCACGAGCAAGCCGGGGGTCGCTGCGCTGGATCAGGCGACGGGTCGAGTCCTGTGGGAGGTCCAGATCGACGACCAGCCGGGCTCCGATGTCTACGCGAGCCCCGTCTACTTCGACGACATGGTCTTCTCGGGCTGGTCTGGTGGGTCGGCCGAGCTCGGCGACGAGGCCGATCGCTATGCGTTCCAGGGTGGCTTCGTGGTCCTCGATGCCGATACAGGCAGATTGCTGAAGAAGACGTACTCGATCAGGCAGCCCGATGAGAACCCCGAGAAGCCGAAAGACGACTTCGCAGGTGGCGCGATCTGGGCGACCCCGGCGATCGATGAGAAGACCGGTTTCGCCTACGTCGGGGCCGGCAACCCGTTCCGGCCCCAGGCCGAGCACAAGCACACAAACGCCATCCTCAAGATCGATCTCAACCGTGGCAGCTCGACGTTCGGCGAGATCGTGGATTCCTATAAGGGAACGCCCGATGAGTACGTCCCAGGCTGGGACCAGCTGCCGTGCTTCGACATCCCCGGGAACCCCGCGCCTTATTACCCGCAGGGCATCGGCGAATGCGGGGACCTCGACATGGACTTCGGTTCGTCCCCGAACCTCTTCAAGGTCGACGGTAAGACGATGCTCGGCGAAGGGCAGAAGTCGGGCATCTATCACGTGGTCGACGCTGGGACCATGAAGCGCGAATGGACCCAGATCGTCGGTCCGCCCTCAGCGGTCGGAGGGATCGTCGGCTCCACGGCCTACGACGACGGTGCCGTGTTCGGCCCCATCACGGTTGGGGGTTATCTGTGGTCGCTCGACGGGGCGAGCGGGACGCCTCGATGGTTTGCCGAGTCGGTGGACGGAGCGCATTGGGCCAATCCTGTGACCGTCGCCAACGGTGTCGTGTACACGAGCGATCTGAAGGGATTCCTCAATGCCTACGACGCCGCCACGGGACTCCAGGTCTTGGCCACGCCCATGTGGATCGCAGGCGAAGGGCTGAAGGCGACCTGGGGCGGTGTGTCGGTCGCGCGGAACACCGTCTACGCCGCCATCGGCACCCTCGGTACCAACGGTCAAGTCGTTGCTTACCGTCCGGCGGGATGACATGGTGCGTCGCGCCCTGGCCGTCGTTCTGTTCGTGGGACTTTTCTGGACGTCCGCGTCCGCGTCGGCTCGTCCCGCGGCCGGCGGCTATCAGGGACCCGTCATCGTCAGTGGAGCGGTAGGGCAGTTCTACGGGTACCTGACTCCGGCGATGGTCGTCCAGCGCAGCGGCGAGCTCACCTACGCGAACTTCGACATCGTCCAGCACGACGTCGTCCAGGACGTCAAGGTCGACGGGGTCTTCAACAAGAAGCGGAAGGGCAAGTGGTGCAAGGGCTTCGGCAAGACCGAGTGCCCGCTGTTCTGGAGCGCCCGGGCCGGCCTCGCCGAAACGGTGCCGGTGCAGGGCCTGCAGAACCTGGAAGCCGGACAGATCTACAGCTTCTATTGCACCCTGCACCCCGGCATGAAGGGCAAGCTGGCAGTCACCGACTGATCCCCCGGCAAGGGCGTCGGTGTCGGGCTAGGCGGCCGACAACGCGAGCAGCCGCGGCACCAACTCGGTGAAGGGTCCGACCCCCTTGCGCACGTAGTCGTGCGCGCCGAGAGCGGTGGCGCGTTCCCTCACTCCTCCATTGAACCCGGACAGTGCCAGTACCTTCGAGCGGTAACCCCGCGTTTTCATCTCCGCGAGCACCTCGAGGCCGTCCATCTTGGGCATCGCCATGTCGAGGATCACGATGTCCGGCGAGTCGCGCTCCAGGAGGCGGAGTGCCTCGATGCCGTCCGCGGCATCGCCGATGACCTCGAAGCGGCCGTCGCTCTCCAGCGTCATCCGAACCAGCAGACGGACTTCGTCGGCGTCGTCGACGAGCAGCACCCGGATCATCCCGCAACCCCCGTGGTCGCCGGCTTCGATCGCACGAGGTCGCCCGGCTGGATGTCGGGCATGCTCGTGGACAGAAGCTCGCTGACGATCTTCTGGGTTTCGTGCAGCGAGGTCTTGAGGGCCGTGGTGCCCATCTCGTTCATGCCCATCTCGAAGGCATGGTTGGCGACGACCAGCTGCTGGAGGACGTTGTCGTTGAGGTCGAGGGCGTCGCGCTGGCGCGTTCGCGCCTCGGCGAGGTGGGCGGCGGTCTCCTGATAGGAGTTTCGGAGCATCTCGTTCTGTTTCCACACCGTGAGCCCGGCGATGGTGGCTCCGACGATGAAGGCTCCGTGGATCAGCGCCCACTTCACGGGCTGGGCGATGGCGGCGGGGTGATTGAAGACCGACTCGGGGTGGAACAGACCGAAGATCGCGTGATGGGCCACCACATATGTGATCGACAGGAGAAACGGCACCCAGTCCTGGTACAGGATGATCAGGGTGACCATCACGAAGAAGTGGAAGTGCGCCTCGATGCTTCCGTGCGAGATGTGAACCAGCACGGCCGAGGCCGTCAGCAGACCCAGGGTGCCCATCACCGATCCAACCAGGCGATTACGACGGGCCAGCCATGCCCCCACTCCCGCGACGGCGACGACACCGCCCTCGAACAGCGAATGTCCGAGCCCGAAGCCCTCCGCGAGGGCGAACAGCATCAGCCCCAGGGAGTTGAGGGCGACGAGAGCCACGATCCCCGCGTGACGCGCGTCCCAGGCGGCATCGGGCAGGCCTCCGCCCTCTGGGAGCATGGCGCGAACGGGTGCGAGCGACATGCTTGTAATCCAATGCGGGAACGGACATCCCGCCCATAGGGCGAACTACGTACCACCATCCGTTCGAGGGCGCGCCCGGGAGTGCCGCTTGTCGGTTTCACCCACAGCCTCCGGGCCGCTACCGTGGAGACCCATCAGGCGGAGAACAGGGCATTTCGGGCTACAGGAGGCGCCCTTTCCAGCCGTAGATAGAGACAGGAATAGGGTGCCCTGCGGAGAAGTGGGAGGTAGCGGACGCCGTAGGGTAGTGACACGGTGACGCCCCGGCGTCAGTCACAGACGCATATCAGGGAGAGAGACCGGCTTCGATGAAGATCTCGGCACGTGCGACCCTCGCAGTGGTGGCGGCCCTCGTCACTCTCCTGATCGCGTCGGGTCTGATCGCCCCCTTGGCCTCGGCGGACGTCGGTGGCCTGCAGCCGGTGCCCACCCCGACGATCCCGCCCCTGTTCAGCTCTCCCAAGCCCTCGTCCAGCCCCAGTCAGGACCCCGATCCGGACCCGAATCCCCTCCCCGGTGAGGAGGAGCCCGAAGAAGAGGAGCCCGGCGGCGGTGGCGGCGGCAATGAAGAGGGCGAAGAGGGCTCCGGCGGCGGCAAGGGCGACGGCGACGGAAAGGGCGACGGCGACGGCGGCGACAAGAACGGCGAGGGCACGGTCGGTCCTGGCGGACGCAAGGGCAGAGGCAAGGGCAAGAAGAACGACGTCGTAACCCCACCGAGCAGCATCGCCGGCCGCATCCCCGGTGCCTACGACACGTCGAAGCTGGTTTCGGTTGCGATCCGGCTGCGCTCGTTGGGCATGTCGCAGGAAGAGGTCGTCAACAAGGTCTATCCACCGTTCATCATCGCCGGCAACGCGTCCTGGATCGACACGTGGCATGCGCCCCGTTACGGTCCCGCGCCCGGACAGATCCGGGTGCACGAGGGCCAAGACGTCTTCTGTGACTACGGCGATCCGATCCTGGCTCCCGAGCCGGGCACGCTCAGCCTCAGCGACGGCGGTCTCGGCGGGATCACCGCACGGGTCCATCGCTCCGACGGCAAGTACTGGTACATGACCCATCTTTCCGCGTTGAACCGTGCGTTCCAGAACGGCGACTCGGTGCAGGTTGGCGACGTCGTCGGGTACTGCGGTAACTCCGGGAACGCGGCGACCACCCCTCCGCACGTGCACTTCGGCTTCTACGGACCCGGCGGCGTGAACGCCTCCAACCCGATGAAGCATCTGGTCCGATGGTTGCACCAGGCCGAGCGGCGCGTCCTCGGCGTCGTCGTCAAGACCGACCGGAAGCGCCAGCGCGAGTACGAGTCGGGCGC
>DATFFR010000053.1:0-4511 GCA_035249925.1 Actinomycetota bacterium | reverse complement strand
TCGCCCACATGGAGCACGGCTACGACGACACGCCCGACTACGACAAGTTCTGGATCGAGCGCGACTACCTCCGCGACGCCGACAAGATCGACATCCCCGTGCTGGTGGCACACAACTGGGGCGACTACAACGTCAAGCAGGAAGAGGGCTGGAACCTGTTCCACGCGCTGAAGAACTCGCCCAAGGCCTCGATGTACTTCGGCAACCGCTACCTCGGCCACGGCAACCCGGGACCCAAGTACGAGAAGGTCCGCAAGATGTGGATGGACCACTACCTCAAGGGCGTCGACAACGGCATCGAAAAACTGCCGCGGATCACCAGCGAGTCGGCCGACTACGACGGCGCGCTGAAGTTCCTGTCCGCACCCGGCGACTTCAAGACGCGCGACGTCACGCTGACGGCGCAGTACACGGGGAAGACGAACCCGGACGACTACGCCTGGAAGCTGCTGCCCCAGAAGCCGTTCCCGACCTTGCAGGAGCAGCCCGCGCAGTTCCTGTCCGTCGGTGCCAACACCGAGTCGCACTCCAACCACCACTTCACGAATAACCACGACTGGTACTGGTTCCAGACCCAGGCGCTGAAGCAGGACACCCGGATCTTCGGCGAGATCAAGGTGAAGCTCCGCGTGAGCTCCCCCGGGCGGGAATGGATAACGGTGACCCCCACCATCGTCGACGTGGACATGAGCTGCCATCAGAGCGTCGGCGGCCAGCACAACACCGACCCGGCCTGCCTGCCGCGTTCGACGCAGTCGGTGACGCGCGGCTTCCTCGACTCTCGCTACCGCAACAGCCTCGCGAAGCAGCAGCTGGTCGCTCCCGGCGCCCAGATCGACATGACCGTCGTCCAGAAGCCGCTCGACTACGTCTTCAAGAAGGGCCACCACATCGGGCTGAACATCTCCACCGAGATCAACGAGTGGATGCTGCCCAAGCCGTACCCGTGCACGAGCGAGGCCTGCGCCAACGTGCGGGTCCACTGGGAGGACGGAGCCACCAAGCTGATCCTGCCGATCGTCGGCGGCCCCAAGGACCCACGCAAGCTGTTCGACACGCACGTCCACCCGATGCAAGACATCCTGCCCTAGCCCATCGGGAATGGGATAGGGAGGAAACGGGCAAGATGGACCCCATGCGGAGACGGACCGCTCTGGTCATGACAACCGCACTGCTTGCCGGCCTCCTCTCGGTGGGTACGGCCTCCCCCGCCCAAGCCTGCTCGGCCCGGGGTGTTCGCACGATGCTGCGCAGCGGCAACGCCCTCGAGGTCGTCTCCCTGCGCACGTTCCACCTGGTGGTCGAAGCCGACAAGCCCTCCTACAAGGTCGGCGAGACCGCGGTGATCAACGTCACCGTCACCCGGCCGGCGCACGAGGACCCCGCCGGTCAGGGGATCCCGATGGAGCCGCCCACGTCCGAGCCGGCCCCAGACGTAAACGTGGGGATCGGCCTGCGCGTTGGTGACGTGTTCCTGTTCGGCCACGCCCTCACGAACGCGGATGGACTCGCGGCCGTCAAGATCAAGCTCAAGGACTACACGCCGGCCGGCAAGGCCATGGTCGACGCCTACGCGTGGAAGACCGTGCAGGAGACGCCGTGCCTCAAGGTCGAGGAGAACGGCTACGTCAGCAAGCCGAACCTGTTCACCGTCTTCCGCAGGCCGGCCAACTAAGCCTCTCCCGACTCCTCCAGTTTCTTCTTCCGCTTCGCCTCGAGCACCGCGTCGAAGGTCGTCGCGTCCTCGCCGAACGCCGCTTTGAACGGGGCCAGGAGCTCGATCGGTATCGGGATCACCAAGGTCGAGTTCTTCTCGGCGGCAACGTCGGTGACCGTCTGCAGGTAGCGCAGTTGATAAGCGATCGGGTGGCGGGCGATGACCTCCGCCGCTTGCGCGAGTCGCTCGGACGCCTGGAACTCACCCTCGGCGTTGATGATCTTGGCGCGCCGCTCCCGCTCGGCCTCGGCCTGCTTCGCCATCGCGCGCTGCATCTCCTGAGGCAGGTCGACGTCTTTGATCTCGACCCGCTCGACCTTGACGCCCCACGGGTCGGAGACCTCGTCGATGATCTGCTGCAGATCCATGTTCAGCTGATCGCGCTCGGTCAGGATCTGGTCGAGATCGACCTTCGACAGCACGGCGCGCAAGGTCGTCTGCGCGATCTGCGAGGTCGCGTACAGATAGTTCTGGACCTCGACGACGGCCTTGACGGAGTCGAACACCCTGAAGTAGCAAACGGCGTTGACGCGCACCGTCACGTTGTCCTTGGTGATGATGTCTTGCGGCGGCACGTCCAGCGTGACCGTCTGCAGGTTCGCCTTGACCATCCGGTCGATGATCGGCACCACGAAGAACAGTCCGGGTCCCTTCGCGCCGACGACGCGCCCCAGCCGGAAGATGACGCCCTTCTCGTACTCCTGCACGATGCGGATCGAGGAAGCCAAGACGATGATGACCACCACGATCGCTACGAGTACGAACGGACCCATAACTTCCTCCCTTATGCACTGTCGTGCGTTTCGTGGAGAGGCTCCACCAGCAACACCAGCCCCTCGGTGGCCTTGACCTCCACCTTCTCACCTGCTGCGATCCCCGTCTCCATGGTTCTCGCTCGCCACAACGCCCCGTTCGTGAACACCGTCCCCTCGGGGGCTATGTCCGTGCGCGCCTCGGCGATCTGCCCGATGATCCCCTCCTGCCCGGTGATCGGCCTGCGGAGCCGGACGCGCAGGGCCGCCGTCATCACCGAGATGAAGAAGACCAGGGTGCCGAACAGGGCCGCGCCGATGACCCAGAGGTCGATGCGCAACTCGGGGGACGCGCCGGAGAACAGCAAGAGGCCCCCGACGACCAAGCCGGCCACACCTCCCACCGTCCAGATCCCGAGTCCCGCGGTATGCACGTCGACGAGGAAGAAGATCACCGCCAGCACCAGCAGGAACGCGCCGGCCCAGTTGGTCGGCAGGACGCTCAGGGAATAGAAGCCCAGCAGGAGACAGACGCCTCCGATGATCCCCGCCAGACCGATCCCCGGGTTGTAGAGCTCGAAGATCAGCCCGAACATGCCGACGAGCATCAGCAGGAACGCGAGGTCGGGCGTCGTCACCGCGTGGAGGAGACGCTGTATCAGGTTCATCTCCTGGAACCTCACGGTGACGCTCGGAGCGCCGGCCGCCTCGTCCCACGTCTCGAGCGTCGTGGTCGTGCCGTCGGGGAGCTCGACCTCCGCGCCGTCGAGCGCCCTGAGCAGGTCCCCGAGCGACGACGCGACGCCGTTCACGACGTCGATATCGACCGCCTCGGTGGCGCTGATCGACGCAGCCTCCAGGACCGCGTCCTCCGCCCACTCCTCGTTGCGGCCGTTCGCCTGGGCCAGCGATCGGATGAAGGCGGCCGCGTCGGAGGCGATCTTGTCGTCCAGGGTCGAGGATGGCTCCGCCAGGTTGATGGGAGACGCGGCGCCGATCTCCGTCGCCTCCGCCATGTAGGCCAGGTCGGCGGCGTAGGTGATGAAGGTGCCGGCCGACGCTGCACGGGCTCCCCTCGGCGCGATCCACACCACGACCGGGACGCTCGAGTCGAGCATCTCCGAGATGATCTCCCGCATCGAAACGTCGAGCCCCCCCGGGGTGTCCAGTTGGATCACGATCGCGCCGACGCCATCGCGCTGACCGCCCTCGAGCCGTGCCTTCATGTAGTCCGCGGTGGGCGGGTCGATGATCCCGGTGACCTCGACGAGATCGATCGTGGCCTCAGGGGGCTGGACGTCCTCCTGGGCAACAACCTCCGGAGCCCAGGTCAGAGACAGACCACCGGCTAGAAGAAGGCACCAGAGAACGCGACGCGAGCGCGACAGCATGCGTCAATGGTCGCACCTGGGGAACGGGACGGCGTGTGGTGGAGCGGTTAGGGCTTCTTGCCGTTGCCCGGCGGTGGGCCGGGATCGGCCGGGGGGCCCTGGTCGGCGGGCGGGCCCTGCTCGGTTGAGGTGGCCGCCTGGGTGGGCTTCGGTGGCTTCGGCGGCTTCGGCGCATCCGAGTTGCCCGCGTTCTCGGGCTTGCCGTGCGACCTCGCCTTGGCCTCGGCCGACCTGCCGTGGGTGTCGCCGGCAGCAGCGGCCGCAGCCTGGGCTGCAGCACAGGCGGCCTCGGCGTCGGCGAGGGTGGCCTCTTCGTTCTGGGCGATCGAGCGTACGGCCTCGCCGTGCCAGCGGCCCTTGACGTCGCACTTGGCGACGGCCGAGACGACCGAGCCGTGGTTGTCCTCCGAGGACTCGGTGTCCGCCTCTTCCGAGGTCTCGACCTCTTCCGTCTCGGTCTCGTCCTCGGCCGGCTTGGTCTTCTCGGGCTTCGGCGTCTGGGCGCGGGCGTTGGCGTGCTCGTTGGGAGCGGTGTCGGAGGCGGTCATGGCGCCGGGCATGGCCGCGGCGAAGCCCACGGCTACCGCCGCGAACACGATGCCGAGAAGCACCCCCCTCAGCTTGACCACGTCGTCCTCCTGCTTCGTCCGC
>DATFFR010000052.1:0-2956 GCA_035249925.1 Actinomycetota bacterium | reverse complement strand
CGGGCGTCGACCTGCACGTCGAGTTCGGCACGATGATCGAGCTGCCCCGCGCCGCTCTCACCGCCGGCGAGATAGCCGAGCATGCCGACTTCTTCTCGTTCGGCACGAACGACCTGTCCCAGACGGCTTTCGGGTTCTCGCGCGACGACATCGGAAAGTTCCTGGCCTTGTACGAGGAGCGGAAGCTCGTGCCGGCCAACCCGTTCGCGACGATCGACGAGCCCGGGGTCGGCCGCTTGATGAGGGTCGCCGTGGAAGAGGGCCGAGAGGCCAACCCCGAGATGCACTTCGGGATCTGCGGCGAGCATGGGGGAGACCCCGACTCGGTGCTGTTCTGTCACGCGCTCGGCCTGGACTACGTGTCGTGCTCCCCCTTCCGAGTGCCCACGGCGCGCCTGGCGGCGGCGCAGGCGGTGCTGGGGGCCGCCCAGACTTCCTCGAAGTGAGTTTCCGCCCGAAATAGCCCGTTCGGACTACACAGGTTTACGTAGGGACTGACGATAAGACCCTGACAGCTCATCGATAAAGGCAAACCCGTCGCGAGGCGGGGACGCAAAGCCAGGGGCCTCCCACCGGAGGCGGCCCAGCTACCTAAGGAGCAGCAGTGGAAACGACCATCGAGAACGTCTCCCCACCCCAGGTTGCCGCCGTAGCCGGTGTTATCGCGGACTCGCGCGACAAGGGCGACATGTCCCAGGTGCTAGAGGTCATGGTGTCGCGCCTGCGCGATGTCCTCAAAGCCGACGGCGTGACCGTCGAGCTCGAGCAGGACGGCCAGCTGGTCTGTTGCTACGCCAGCGGACATGCCCGCAGATGGCTCGGCCGCAGCGTTCCCTTGGACGGCTCTCTCGTCGGGGCCTGCTTCCGGATCGACGAGGCCGTCGTCTCTCGGAACGTACGCAAGGATCCACGCTTCTCCAGCACGGCGAAGAAGGAGCCCGAGGTCCGCTCGATGCTGGCCGTACCGTTGCAGATAACCGGCGACACGGTCGGTCTGGTGCGAGTCATGTCGGGCACGAAGAACTTCTTTGTCGACGATGACCTCTCCGTCTGCAGGCTGGTCACCAGCGCCGTCCGTCGAGTCCTGGTCCACGCACTGAGAGAGCAGGAGGGCGGCCAGGCGACCGTCGAGTACATAACCCGACAGGGCTTGTGGGCCGTTCGGAACCGGCGTCGTGCGGAGCTGCGAGTGGGATCCGATGCGTACGCCGTTAGTTTGGTGACTCTCGAGATCTCGGGTTATCTGACCAGCGAGATCCTCGGTCACGTCTCCATGCTCGTGCGCGCCAGCGACGAGTGCTTCCGTCAAGACGCCGGCACCTACGCCATCGTCATGCCGGGCACCACGGTCGAAGAAGCGGCCGTCGCCGCCCGCCGTATCCAGAAAGAGCTCCAGGCGTTCGCCGAGCACGCGAACGACCAGATCTCGGTCGACTTCCAGATACGACCACTGTCCACGCACGAAGACGAAGAGGCCCGGAAGATCGCCTGATCCGCCCCCCTCGGATCAGGCGATCTGGGTCTTCTCGCACCGGCTCCCCAGGAGCGGCATAACCGTCTCATCCTGGTGCTACCGTCGCTGCGATGACCGCAGTCCCTCGCGCCCGCACCGAAGAGATCGAGGCCGCGACCCTTTCCGAGCTGGCGTGTCTCGCGCGCGACAGCAAGGGTCGCGACATCGAGGAACCCGAAGACGACATGCGGACGTGCTTCTCGCGCGACCGCGACCGCATCGTCCACTCCAAGGCGTTCCGCCGTCTGGCCCACAAGACGCAGGTGTTCCTCGCCCCCGAGGGTGACCACTACCGGGTCCGTCTGACCCACACCCTCGAGGTCACCCAGGTCGCTCGAACGATCGCGCGGGCCCTGAGACTGAACGAGGACCTGGTCGAGGCGATCTGCTTGGGTCACGATCTCGGCCATACGCCCTTCGGGCACCTGGGTGAGGAGATCGTGGCCGGTTTCCTGCCGGGTTTCCGTCACAACCTGCAGTCCGTTCGCATCGTCGAGGTCCTCGAGTCGCTCAACCTCACCTGGGAGGTGCGCGACGGGATCGCGAATCACACCTGGTCGATGCCGACGATGCCGGGAACCCTCGAAGGTCAGATCGCGCGCTACGCCGACCGGATCGCGTATCTCAACCACGACATCGACGACGCGGTGCGAGCCGGCATCCTGTCCGAGTCCGAGCTGCCCGAGGCCACATCGAAGGTCCTCGGCAACACACACGGGGACCGGATCAAGAAGATGGTCGGCGACCTCGTCGACGCGTCGACGGAGTCGGCCGAGGTCAAGATGAGCGACGAGGTGTTCGACGCGATGCGCACGACGCGCGAGTTCCTGTTCGAGCGCGTCTACATCGGCCGCGTGGGGGCCGAGACCAAGCAAGGGGTGCAGCAGATCCTCGCCACGCTGCTCGAACATCACGCCGCCGGGGCCGCCGGTGAGGACCCGCGGGTGGTCGCGGTCGATTACGTCGCCGGGATGATCGACCGGTTCGCTCTCAGGGCGTTCGAAAAGGTCACCGGCGCGCCTCCGCCGTGGGTGGGGGCCGGAGCCTTAGGATGAGGCCGCTTCCCCGCAGCTGGTTCGCGCGCGTTCTCGTGGGGGAAGAATGGCCAAGATAAAAGACGACGACATAGATCTCCTCCGCGACAAGGCGGACATCGTCGAGGTCATCTCCTCGTACTCCCATCTGAAGAAGTCGGGCGGACACACCTTCAAGGGTTTGTGTCCGTTCCATTCCGAGAAGACTCCGTCCTTCACCGTCGACACGGCGAAGGGGCTGTTCCATTGCTTCGGCTGCTCCGCGGGTGGCAACGTGTATCAGTTCGTCCAGCAGATCGAGAACCTTCCGTTCCCCGAAGCGGTCGAATGGTTGGCGCGGCGGTTCAACTACGACCTGCACTACGAAGACGAGACGCCGGGCCAGGCGCGCGCCTACGGAGTGAAGCGC
>DATFFR010000051.1:0-27954 GCA_035249925.1 Actinomycetota bacterium | reverse complement strand
CCGAGATCGCAGGCATATCTCGGGCCGACGGCCATCGTTAAGGGATGGCGACCGTGCGATTAAGCAGCGGCTGTTAATTGGTTCCCAGAGGATTAACGAGGTCACACCGGGAGTCCTCGGCTCGCTTCTCCTATCTCGGTCTATCAGGGTCGATACCAGTTCAGCCCCATGACCTTCTTTTCAATGTGCCTATCGAGGATAACGAGACGGAGGGTCAAAAGCTTCCCATGCTCTCCTAGAGGCGTTCGACGATCATGATGCAGATGTCGTCGCCCTTGTTCATGCACGAGGTGTCGGATACCGAGACGCTCTCCGAGTAATGCTCCTCCAGCCCCCGGATGATCCCCTTCGCCAGGAAACACATCTTGCGCTGCGAGGTGTAGACGATCGTGACCTGATCCGGCCCCGTGCGGGTCGCCTCCAGTCGGGGCGGCCTGGCGCCGGGGTGCCGAAGTCGCACGACCCGATGGATCGTTTCTTCGATCCCCTCGAGGAAGCCGAGCAGATCCCACTTAGGGTCGACCAGCACCCCGTACAGATCGAGTAGCCCCGGCACGATGAAGTGGCCGAAATCCTCGAGCAGCTCGTCTCGAGATCGGCCGGTGAGTGTCGACGCCGCCGACAGAAGACCCTCGAGCTCCTCGTCTGGATACTCCTCGCCGACGAAGTAGGTGCTGCGCGCCGCCTCGGGCCGGGCCACCATGGCCGTCCACGCCTCCCGGCCGTATGTCTGGGTCGTGAACTCGTGGAGCTGGTCGAAGATGATGCCGTGCATCGGTCCAAGCTACCCCTCGGCTTGCTTGGAGGCCCGTCTTCCGGATCGCCGCCGCGCCCGGGCGGGCCAAGCTTGGGTTGGTGCTCAGATTACGTATTCCGAGCGGCCCCCTCGACGCGTAGACAGAGACGATGCCGGAGACCCTGCAACCGCTGGTGCCGCTGCTCGCCGGCGCGGCCGTCGGGATCGCGGGGGTCGACGTCGTCAAGCGGATCCAGCGCTTCCTGGCCCGCAAACACCAGAGCTAGCGCCGCCGGCCCATCTCCCGCTGCATGCTGCGCTCGGCGTCTCGCTTCGCGATCGACTGCCGCTTGTCGTACATCTTCTTCCCGCGGGCTATCGCGATCTCGGCTTTGGCCAGGCCGTGCTTGAAATAGAGGCGAAGAGGCACCAGTGTCCGCCCGTCCTGGGTCACGGCCACCTTCAACTTCTCGATCTCTGCTCGATGCAGCAGCAGCTTGCGGGGGCGGAGCGGGTCGTGATTCGAGCGGTTCCCATGCGAATAGGGATTGATGTGGCATTGCATCAGCCAGATCTCGCCGTCTTGCACGGCCGCGTACGCGTCGGTCAAGTTGGCCTTGCCCTCACGGCATGACTTGACTTCGGTTCCGACCAGAGCCAGCCCCGCTTCAATGGTGTCTTCGATGAGGTAGTCGTGGCGGGCCTTGCGGTTCTGGGTGATGAGCTTGGTGCCCTCGCCCTCTGCCATCAGTGCTCCGCCTTAGCCGCCGCTGTCGGTGCCGGAGACCAGCATTCCGCGCAGCACCTCGAACGCGCGACGCTTCTGCACCTGCCGCCCGTCTTCAACCCTGATGTCGGGCTCGATGCCGTCCCCGTCGATGCTGCCGCCCTCGGGCGTGAGGTAGGCCGCGGTTGTGAGCTTCAGCGCGGACCCGTCGAGAAGAGGTATCAGCCTCTGCACGGAACCCTTCCCGTAGGTGGTCGTGCCGACAACGATCGCCCGATCCCGGTCCTGTAACGCGCCGGTGACGATCTCGGACGCGCTCGCCGTTCCGCCGTTCACCAAGACGACTAGTGGGATGTCCTCGATCGCGTCGCCCTCGGCTTCGTAGGTGACGTCCGGCTCGGTGCGACTCTCGTAGGACACGACCTCGCCGTCTTCGATGAACACCGACGCAACGTCGATGGCCTCGTCGAAGAGACCGCCGCCGTTGTCGCGCATGTCGAGGATGATGCCCTCGGCCCCTTCACCGGACAGCCGCTCGACCTCGTCACGCACCGCGTCGCCTGCGCCGTTGGCGAACGTCACCAGCTGCACGTAACCGATATCCCCCCCCTGCAGCGACGCCCGCACGCTGGGCAGATCGATCTCCTTACGGGTGATCGTGAAATCGAGCTCGTCACCGGAGCGCTCGACCAGCAGCTCCACCTCGGTGCCTTCGGGGCCTTTGATGCGGGCGACTGCCTCGTCCGACGACATGCGGTCGACCGGCCTTCCGTCGATCTCCTCGATCGTGTCGCCGGTCTCGAGACCCGCGCCCAGCGCCGGGCTGTCGGGAAGGACCGACACGATCTGCAACGCGCCTTTGACGTCCTTCAACCAGACCCCGATGCCGGAGAAACGTCCGGTGGTCAGCTCCTGGAACGACCGATAGGCCTGGGGTGAGTAGAAGAGCGCATAGGGATCGTCCTGCGTTTTCTTCAGGACGTTCACCATCCCCTTGACCGCCCCGCGCGCGAGCTCCTCCTCGCCCGGTTGCTCGACCGCCGATCCCCGGATCTCCTCGTAGGCGTCCCGGATGATCCTGAGGGCGGCGTCCTTCTCGTTCGAGTCGATCGTGGGTGTGGCCTCGGCCGAACGGCGGGCAAGGCTGTAGCCCACGCTGAAGGCGCCCATCACCAGAACCAGGGCGCCCACGATGCCGATCGAGACCTTCTGCCAGTAATCCATGGATACCTAAGGGTAGAGGGTCGGCGTCGGCTTCACGCCGGGGGTTGGCGGCGCTACCGGAGGTACGGCATCGGGTCCACCGGCGACCCGTTGACCCTCACCTCGAAGTGCAGATGCGGGCCCGTGCAGTACCCCGTGCATCCCACGTTCCCGATGGGCACTCCCCTGCCCACCGACTGGCCGCTCGAGACGCCGAAGGCCGAGAGGTGGTTGTAGGTGGTCGCGAGGCCCCCGCCGTGATCGACCACGATGACGTTGCCGTAGCCGCTCATCGTGCCGACGTACGCCACGACTCCGGCGTCGGCGGCGATCACGGGGGCGCCGTAGGCGGCGCCGATGTCGATGCCGGTGTGCATCCGGCCGTCCCCGAAGATCGGGTGGGTCCGGTAGCCGTAGCCCGAGGTCAGCGGCCCGTTCGCCGGCCACAGCAGCTGGCCGCCTCCGACGGGAAGGACCCCGGCCCCGGTGGATCGCGCCGTGAGGATCGCCTGGATCCGGTCGGCGTCGGCCTCGAGCTGGGCAACGACCTGAAGGTATTGACGCTTCTTCGATTCGGCTGAGGCGAGCAAGGCTTCCTTCTCGGCGAGCACCGCGTTCTGCGCCTGGAGCGCCGACTCACGCTCTTGCAGAACCTGGGCCAGCTGCGCCTTGTCGGCCTCGAGCTCGAGCTTCTTGGCCGCGATGGCCTCTTGCTCCTCCTCGACCTGGTTCCGCTTGATCTCGGTCCCATCGCGCAGGACCTCGATGTCGGATACCAGCTTGGAGTCCGCGTCCAACGCGGACTCGTAATACGAGGCCCGGTCGACCACCTCGTTGAAGGTGGTGGCCGACAACAATCCCTCGATGTGGCTCGTCGGTCCCGCCATGTATGCAGCCACCGCGCGATCCGTGAACAGGTCGGTGCGCCGGTCGAGCTTGCTGAGGATGTCCTGAAGCTCGCGCGTCAGGAAGTTGAGCCGCAGCTGCGCCGCGGTGAGGTCGCGTTCGACGACGTCGATCCGGCCGTTCAGCCGGTCCATCTTGCGATCGAGCTGGTTGACCTCGCTCTGGATGCGCGACGCGACCTCGTCGATGGCCGCTACCTTGCGCGACAGACGCGTCGCCTTGGCGGCGAACTGGTTGGCTTTCGCCTGGGCTTTCTGCTTGCGTTCCTCGGTCGTCTCGAGCCGATTCTCGAGCCCCTGACCGAAGGCCGGGATCGACATGGCGAGGAAGCAGAGCAGGAGTCCGAGGACCGGGACTTCCCGTCCTCGAAGGCCGCGTATGAATCGCATCCGAATCATCCTAGTTAACAATCGCCCCAATAACAACAAGATGGTCAAGTCGGTCACGCCTCCCACCCGCATGGTCGGCGTCTGCAAGGCCCGTCTTTAGACCTCCAGGAAGCGCCTGAGGGCCATCATCGAGCCCACCAGACCCACCGCGCAGCCGACCCCGCCCAGGATGAGCATCACCTGCACCATCTCGCTCGAGGTGAAGCTGAACACCGGGCCGAGGAAGGTAAGCGTCTCGCCGATCCGGGAGAACAGCAGTGTGTTGGCGACCAAGATCACCGCGCCGGCGGCCACCGCCCCCATCAGGGCGGCGAACACCCCTTCGAGCATGAATGGGATGCGGATGAACCAGTTCGTCGCGCCCACCAGCTTCATGATCCCGATCTCGTCGCGGCGCGCATAGATGGCGAGGCGGATCGTGTTCGCTATCAGCGCGGCCGCCGCGATCATCAAGATGATCGACATGACCAGAGTGATCGTGCGAAGCAACGAGTTGACGCGCAGCAATCGCTTGATGATCTCACCGCCGAAACGCACGTCCTTCACGCCCGGGGCACCCTCGATCGCGGCGGCCACCTGTTCGGTGTCGTCGGCATCGTCGAGTTTGATGCGAAGCGACGCCGGCAGAGCGTCCTCGGGAAGGTTCTCGTAGAACTCGGGCTGAGTCTCGTACATCTCCTTGAATTCTTCGAAGGCCGCGTCCTTCGACACGTAGGTGACGTCCTGCACCTCGGGCATCTGGGTGATCTCCTCGGAAAGGGAGCTGATCTCGCCCTGGGTGGCGTCGTCGCGGAGGTAGGCCGAGATCTCGACCTTGGCCTCCCAGTTGAGCGTCACGTTGTTGACGATCAGGCCGAGGATCTGCGTGCCCCCGAGCAGCAGCAACGAGATGGCAACCGTCGAGATCGCCGCCACCGTCATCAGGAAGTTGCGGCGCAGGTTCTGAACCGTCTCGGAGACGAAGTAGCCGACTCTCACTGGTTCGTCCAGTCACGAACCATCTACGATCCGACCCCGTAGATGCCGCGGCTCTGGTCACGCACGACGTGACCGCCTTCGAGCTCGATCACCCGGCGGCGCATCGAGTCGACGATCGCGTGGTCGTGGGTTGCCATCACGACGGTCGTGCCCGTGCGGTTGATCCGATCGAGGAGGCGCATGATGCCGACCGAGGTGGCCGGGTCGAGGTTTCCCGTGGGCTCGTCGGCCAGGAGTATCAGAGGCCGGTTGACGAAGGCCCGGGCGATGGAAACCCGCTGCTGCTCTCCTCCGGAGAGCTCGTCGGGGAACCTATCCAGCTTCTCCCCCAACCCGACCAGTTCCAGGATCTGGGGGACCTGCTTGTTGACCACCGACCGGGGGCGATTGATCACCTCGAGGCCGAACGCCACGTTCTCGAACACCGTCTTGTTCGGCAGGAGCTTGAAGTTCTGGAACACGCACCCGACGTTGCGCCGTAGATAGGGCACCCGCCACCGCGGCAGTGTTGCGAGGTTCTTGCCGGCGACGAAGATCTCGCCGGACGTCGGGTCCTCCTCCTTGGTGAGGAGCTTGATGAAGGTGGACTTGCCGGAGCCCGAGGGCCCGACGACGAACACGAACTCGCCCTTTTCGATGTCGATCGATACGCCCTCCAGGGCGCGGCTGCCCGTCTTGTAGTCCTTGATGACGTCGACTGTTCTGATCATGAGGTCTATAGGGTAGCGAAAGGTCAGCCGCCGGCGGTGGCCAACCGGTCGAAATACCGCCTGGGGTGCTCCTCTCCATGAAGCTGTTCGTATTCCGCCCAGGCCGCCTCGTAGAACGCGTTTCCCCTGGTAGTGACCTCGTTGCACACCTCTTCGGACAGCCCGACCACCCGCAGGCGCTTCGTCAGCGAGTTCAGCGAGAAGCTCCTGACCGTGTAGGGGTTGACCTGGAGGTTGGGCGGGGTTTCCTCGGGCCCGATCGCGTAGCGCCGATCCGGAGCGGCAACGATGCGACAGGCGGACTCGAGCACGCTGAACACGGTGTCCTGAACGTGCACGAGCAGGTCCGGCTCGCGCAGACCGGCCTCCATAAGGGCGCGGACGCCGAAGTTCACGTGCCGTGATTCGTCACGCGCCACCGCGGTGAAGCCCGCATAGAAGCCCGGCATGATGCCCAACTCGCGGATGATCCCGAGGAGGAACTTCTGGCCGGTGAGGGCCAGCATCCCTTCGATGATCAGGTGATACAGCGTGATCCCCTCGACCCAGGCGGCGTAGTCGTGTGGCGCCAGGCGCACCGCGTCCGTTGCCTGGACCAGGTCCTCGTCGAAGATCTTGCGGAAGCCACCCACCACCCTGTCCCGCAGGCGATCCAGCGCTGCAGACAGCCCGCCGGGGATCCCGATGACCTGCTCGAAGAACAACGAAAAGAAGACGGCGTGGCGCGCCTCGTCGACCAACTGCGTCGACAGGAAGATGCGCGACGGTTCGTCGGGGGCCGCGTGCACCAGCGGCGACAACGTGTCGGTCACCGCCTGCTCGCCGACGAAGAAGAGCGTGAACGATCGCTGTAGCTCGATCCTGAAGCCGTCCATCACCTCGGCCATAGCGCGCCACTGAGTCGCGTCCTCGGCGAAGTCCAGATCCTGCGTGCTCCAGTTCTGCCGCTCCCACCGGTTGTACAGATCCATCGGAGTGGCGCGCGACTTCAACAACCAGTCCATCTGTTCGTAAACGTCGTCGATGTCGACATGACGCATCTCGGGGAGCGTGGCGTTGTCGACCCGCGCAACCACCTCGGGAACGGCTTCAGTCATCGGCGCCCATCATGGCACTCTCGGCTGCGGATCACGGGGTCGGTTTGTCCGGATCAGCCGAGTTGAGTGTCGCTTTCCGCCGGAGCTCGGCCTCGATGAAGTCCGTTATGTCTCCATCGAGAACGCCCTGCACGTTGCCCTTCTCGACGCCGGTGCGGTGGTCTTTCGCCATCTGGTACGGATGCAGCACGTAGGAGCGGATCTGCGATCCGAACCCGATGTCCCGCTTCTCGCCTCGAAGGGCCTCCATCTCGGCTTCTCGTTCCTCGCGCGCCAGGGCCACCAGCCGGGACTTCAAGATGCGCATCGCCACCGCCCGGTTCTGCATCTGCGAACGTTCGTTCTGACACGAGACGACGATCCCCGTCGGAAGATGTGTGATCCGAACCGCCGAGTCCGTCACGTTGACGTGCTGGCCCCCCGCTCCCGACGAGCGGTACGTATCTATCCGGAGGTCGTCCGGCTCGATCTCGACCTCGACGTCTTCCTCGACCTCGGGCGTCACGTCGACCGACGAGAACGACGTATGCCTGCGCTTGGCCGAGTCGAAGGGAGAGATCCGCACCAGCCGGTGCACCCCGCGCTCGGCGGCCAGCATCCCGTACGCATGACGACCGTCGACCGTCATCGTCGCGCCCTTTATGCCGGCCTCTTCACCGGGGGTTACCTCGACCAGCTCGGTCTTGAAGCCCTCGCGCTCCGCCCAGCGCTGATACATGCGCAGCAGCATCTCCGCCCAGTCCTGGGAATCGGTGCCACCTTCGCCCGCATGCACCTCGAGGATGGCGGGGTTGTCGTCGAACTCTCCGCCGAGCAACGAACGCACCTCGAGCCCCCCGAGATCTCGCTCGAGCGCAACCAGCTCACTGGAGGCCTCGGATCCGGTTGCCTCGTCGTTCTCTCCGTGTGCCAGCTCCCACAGGACTTTCACGTCGGAGATCCGTCGCTCCATCCGATCGTGAGCGGTCACGTCTTCCGATAGGCGCGAGAGTTCGGTCATCACCTTCTGAGCGGCGGCGGGGTCGTCCCAGAAACCCGGAGCGGCGGAATCTTCTTTGAGTTGGTCTAGACGAGCGCGTTTGCGATCGACGTCAAAGGTACTCCTTGACGTGACTGAATTTCTCTTCTAACTCGTTGATGCGTGCGCCGAGGTCGTCCATGCGCATCAGAGTAACGCGCACGCGCGGATCACTCCTCCGGCGTGAGCTTCGTCACGGTGTCGCTGCCCTGGTCTGCGACCCAGACGCTCCCGGCGGCCACCGTCACTCCCTGCGGGCCATCGCCCACGTCGAAGACCTCGCCGGTCCACTCGCTCTCGTCGGGGTCGATGCGGATCAGCGAATCGTCCTCCGGACGCGTCACCCACACGTAACCAAGACCCGTCGTGATGCTCCCCGGCTTTCCGCCCACCACGATCGCGGTCCCCACGACAGAGTCCGTCTCGGGGTCGATGTGCGTAACCGTTGCATCGCCGAAGTTGGTGACCCAGACGCCTCCCTCGCCGGCCGCGACCCCGGTAGGACTGTCTCCGACCGGGATCGTCTCCTGAAGCTCGCCGGTGGACTCGTCCAAACGGAGAACGGTGTTGTCGACCACGTCGGTCACCCACACGCTGCCGAAGCCGACCGCGAGAGCCGATGGGAACGCGTTGGCCAGCTCGATCGGATCGCCGTGGACCTTGCCGGAGTCGGGATCTATCCGCCAGATCGATCCGTCATCGAATGCGGCGACCCACAACAGGTCGCCGCCGAGAGCAACCGACTGCGGGGTCTGCCCGACCGGGATGTCGGTCACGCGAGGACGGCCGACGTTCGAGCTCTGGTGCACCCGCTTGATCGCGGAGCCCTGGATGCTCCCCACCCACACGCTGCCGTCTCCAACCGCCACCCCGCCGGGGATCGCCTCGAGCTCGACGAGCGGACCCAGCGAGCCATCGGAGACGTTGATCGACTTGACGGCGGAGTCGCCGCCCAGGACGACCCATAGCCCCTCGGGGCCGTGGCCGAGGGCCTGCGGCGCGTCCCCGACGTCGATCGTGGTCCTGTGCAGCCCCGCGCGCTGTTCCTCGCGGGTCGCTGTGAAGACGAGGGCTGCGGCCCCGAAGACGATGACGGCCGCGGCCGCGATGGTCAGCAGCGATACCGGGCGGCCGAACAGCGTGACGCTCCGACGGATCACGATGGTCGTCTTCTGCGCGGCATCGGGCGAGGGTACGAGGTTGCGCCGCAAACAAGAAGGGGCCGGCAGAAGCCGGCCCCTTCGAACAGCTGAGCTTTATTAGCCTTCGATCCTGCGGGCCCTCAGCCCGAGCGCGCCGGCTCCGATCAGCAGGAGTGCCACGGCCACGAACGGAACGAGCTTTGCGGAACCCGTGAAGGGCAGAACCGCGCCCACGGCCTCGGGAGCCGGGGCGGTCACGGCCGCGGCCTGAACCGCAGCTGCCTGAACCGCAGCGGGCTGCACGGCAGCAGGTTGAACCGCAGCGCTGAAGCGGGTGCCCAGCACCGTGTCCTCGTCGGTCGCCGGCTGCGTTACCTCGTCGGCGCCCACGTCGACCCCGCCGCAGAAAGCGCCGATCACGCCGCCCATGAAGCCACTCTGCGGACACGGCCTGTCGGTGATCGAGTCACCCAGCACGATGTCGCCACCGCAGGGCTGGACGCCGGGCATGGTGGCGTCGGCGTCGCACGGCTTCGTCGGAGGAGTGGTCGTGCTCGACCCCTTGATCTCCTCACACTTCTGGACGCCGGCCATGGTCGCGTCGGCGTCGCACGGCTTCTCGACCTCGCTGCCCTGGACCTCGGTCTCGGTCGGCTTGCCACACCAGCCGTTGTTGTCGTCGTCGAAGTCGTCGTCGTTGCCACAGCCATTGTTGCCGTCCTGGTCGGCAAGGTCGGTCCCGCCGGGACCGTTGGGCTTGTCGTCACCAAGCTCGCCCTCGAAGCGCATCGGGCCCTTGGAGTCGTCCGGGTTGGACTCGGAGTTGCCCTGGTTGCCGGAGTCGTTCTCGACCGAGCGGTCGTTGCCCGACGGGTGGGCGTTGTCGTCGTCGTCGGAGACGTTGTTCGGGGTGTCGCCATCGTTAGCGTCGTCGTCCTCGGTGAACTGCTGTTCCTCGTTGCCGGCATCGCCGTCGTGGTCCGAGCCGGAGCTGGCCGAACCGCCACCCTGGGTGTGATCATCGTTGTGGTGCGCCAGCGCCATCGGGGCCCACAAGCCGATGATCAGCGCCAGAAGCGCTGCGAAGAAGCTGAACGTCACTGTCCGCCGTGCCATCTCTCTTTCCTCCCGTGTCGGGTTCCGAATACGTGGGGTGGTTTATCCCTTACATACCGCTTTTAAACATAGAGTATTTGGTCGACTACTATGCGTAGTTATAGCCCGGTTTGCATCACTTTGTGCCGCCTGCCAACAGCGCAGCGCGATGACGGAGCGAAGTCGCGCGGCGCAACTCTTTTCCTGGACGCGGAAGAGGCGGGTCGCGGCCGTGAAGGTCCGGAGCTAGGAAGTGGCGGCCGCGCCGGGGCGACCGTGGCACATCTTGTACTTCTTGCCGCTGCCGCAGGGGCAGGGCGCGTTCCGGGGGATCTTCTCGGAGCGTGCCTGCTCGACCGCGGCAACCTCCTGGCCCTCGTCCGGTGGATGTGCCCGGCCGTCGACGTCGCCGGCGTCGACCGGTGGCGGCACGTTGGCCATGGGGATCTGACGGCGTTCCTCGCGCATCCTCGTCGCCTGCTGCCCTTCATTCCGGACGGCCTCGACGTGGAAGATGTAGCGCGCGAAGTCCTCTTTGATCGTGTCCTGCATCTGAACGAACATGTCGAAGCCCTCACGCTGATACTCGACGAGCGGGTCGCGCTGGCCCACCGCGCGTAGCCCGATCCCCTCCTGCAGGTAATCCATCTCGTAGAGGTGCTCGCGCCAGCGGTTATCGATCACGTTCAGAAGGACCAAACGCTCGATCTGGCGAAGCGACTCGACCCCCAGCTCCTTCTCGCGCTTCTCGTAGAACTCGATCCCGTCGTCGAGGAAGGCCTCGAGGACCTCCTCGTAGTTCGTCTTCTCCAGATCGAAGGTGTCCTGCGTAAGCGTTGTCGGGAAGATCTCGCGGACGCGGGCGAAGAGCTGCTCCCAGTCCCACTCCTCGGGAAGAAGATCGACGTTCGCATTCTCGCCAACTGCGGACGAGATCACGTCGGTGATAAGCGAGAGGGCCTCGTCGTGGAAGTCTTCGCCCTCGAGGATCTTGCGGCGCTCCTCGTAGATGATGTGCCGCTGCTTGTCCATGACCTCGTCGTACTTGAGGACGTTCTTGCGGATCTCGAAGTTCATCCCCTCGACCTGCGTCTGCGCGCGCAGGATGGCTTTGGACACGATCTTGGCTTCGATCGGGACGTCGTCGGGGATCTTCAGTCGGTCCATCATCCCGGCGATGCGCTCGGAAGCAAACAGGCGCATCATGTCGTCCTCGAGCGAGAGGTAGAACCTGCTCTCGCCGGGGTCACCCTGACGACCCGAACGACCGCGCAGCTGGTTGTCGATGCGCCGGGACTCGTGACGTTCCGTTCCCAACACGTAGAGCCCGCCGCGCGCCACGACCTCTTCGTGCTCCGACGCGGTCTGCTCCTTGAACTTCTCGAAGAGCGGCTGGAACTCCTCCTCGTACTGACGCCGCTCGTCGTCCTCGTAGAGCCCGAGGATGTAAGCCTCGTTGTCCCAACCGGCGGCCGTCATCTCGCCCTGAGCCATCCCCTCCGGATTGCCGCCGAGGATGATGTCGACGCCTCGACCTGCCATGTTGGTCGCCACGGTGACGGCGTTCAACCGCCCGGCCTGGGCCACGATCGAGGCCTCCTTCGTGTGGTGCTTGGCATTCAGGACGGTGTGGGGGATGCCACGTTTGTTCAGGATCCCGGACAGGTGCTCGGACTTCTCGATCGAGACCGTTCCGATCAGGACCGGCTGGCCCTTCTCGTACCGCTCGGCGAGGTCGTCCGCCACGGCGTTCCACTTGGCGTCCGCCGTCTTGTAGATCAGATCCTCTTCGTCCTTGCGGATCATCGGACGGTTCGTCGGAATCTGGGCGACCTCGAGCTTGTAGATGTGACCGAACTCGGCCGCCTCGGTCTGAGCGGTACCGGTCATGCCGGCCAACTTCTCGTACATGCGGAAGTAGTTCTGCAGGGTGATCGTCGCGAGCGTCTGGTTCTCCTCTTTGATGCGGACGCCCTCTTTCGCCTCGATCGCCTGATGCAGACCCTCGCTGTAGCGGCGGCCGGGAAGCGTGCGACCCGTGTGCTCGTCGACGATCAGGACCTCGCCGTGCTGGACGATGTACTCGACGTCCCGCTTGTAGAGCTCCTTGGCACGGATCGCGGCTTGCAGGTGGTGGACCATGTCGACGTTCACGTGGTCGTAGAGGTTCTCGATCCCGAGGATCTGCTCCACCGACGCGATGCCGGCCTCGGTGATGGCGACGGTGCGCTTCTTCTCATCGATCTCGTAGTGCTCGTCGCGTTTCAGTCGCGGAGCGATACGTGCGAACTGCTGATACCACTTCGGAGATTCCTGAACGGAGCCCGAGATGATGAGGGGCGTCCGCGCCTCGTCGATCAAGATCGAGTCGACCTCGTCGACCACCGCCATGTAGTGGCCGCGCTGTACGAGCCGGTCGAGCTCCGTCACCATGTTGTCGCGGAGGTAGTCGAAGCCGAACTCGTTGTTCGTTCCGTAGGTGATGTCGGCTGCATACGCGGGTTTGCGCTCGGCCGGGGACATGTTGGCCTGGATCAGCCCCGTGCGCATGCCGAGGAAGCGGTAGACCTGGCCCATCCACTCCGAGTCGCGCTTCGCGAGGTAGTCGTTGACGGTGACAAGGTGCACGCCCTCGCCCCACAGCGCGTTGAGGTAGACGGCCGTCGTCGCGGTGAGCGTCTTACCCTCACCGGTTTTCATCTCGGCGATCCACCCGCGATGCAACGCGGCGCCACCCATGATCTGGACGTCGAAGTGGCGTTGCCCGATCGCCCGCCAGGCGGCCTCGCGGGTCGCCGCAAAGGCCTCCGGCAGCAGGTCCTCGAGATCGGCTCCCTGGTCCAGACGACTCCGGAACTCGCCGGACTTTCCTCTAAGGGCGTCGTCGTCGAGGGCCTTGAAGTCGTCCTCCAGGGCGTTTACCTGCGGAACGATGGCCTCGAGGGCACGGATCTTCTTGGATTCCCCGGCGTATAGGACCTTCTTGAGGATGCTCATCGGTCCCCATTATCCAGGGCGGTGAGATCTCGGGGACAACCCCCCCCGCACTGACTAGCTGATCTATTTGATGTCGAGGAGCTTCTCCCGGACGGCGTAGACGACCGCCTCCATCCGGGAGTGGAGGTGCAGCTTCTCGAGGATGTTGCGAACGTGGTTCTTGACGGTGTTTTCGGAGATGAAGAGCTCGGCGCCGATATCCCGGTTGTTCAGGCCCTTGGCGACCAGCTTGAGCACCTCGAGCTCGCGCTCGGTGAGCCGGGGGCCGGGAACCTGGGCCCGCTCGTCCCGCCGCTTGACCATCGCGGCGAACTCGTTGAGCAGCTTGCTGGCCATCGAGGGCGAGATCAGCGACTGGCCCTGCTGGACGGCCCGCACGGCGTCGGCAACCTCTTCGATCGAGATCTCCTTCAGGAGGTAGCCCGAGGCGCCGGCCTTGATGGCCTCGTACAGATCGGCCTCCTCGTCGGAGATCGTCAGCATGAGGATCTTCGTGGAGGGCAGGGTGTCCTTGATGTTCCGGGTGGCCTCGATGCCCGACCTCTTGGGCATCCGAACGTCCATCAGAACGACGTCCGGAGAGGTCTCCTCGGCCTTCTCGATGGCCTCGTTGCCGTCGCTGGCCTCACCGACGACGTCGATGTCGGTCTCGGCCTCGAGGACCATCTGGAGACCCTTTCGGAAGAGCTCGTGGTCGTCGACGATCAGAACGCGGATGGCGTCGTCGCCTGAATCCGCAGGAGTGTTTGCCACAGAGCCCCCTCTGTCCCTGGTCGGGAATGACGATTTGTGAGCATGAGTCTAGTCCCGAACAGCCTCGAACGCCCTAAGCAGTTGTGCCTAGACACTTCAAGCTACCCGAGCCGACCCCCCGGGAAGGGATTTGCGAGGGCCGAATGACTAGGCCCGGCAGACCACCGCGACCTCGACGGAAGCGGCTCCCGCGCCGCGCAAAGCCCGGGCGCAGGCCGTTGCCGTCGCGCCGGTCGTCATCAGGTCGTCGACCAACAGGACCCGTCCGCCAATGCGACCCCGAGCTACGAACGCGTCGCGCAGGTTGACGAGGCGCCGCGTCCGGTCGAGGCCCGCCTGGTCCGGCTGCCACCCACGGCGCTCCAGCAAGGCGTCGCAGGGCAGCCCCAGCCGCTCCGCGACGCCGCGCGCCAGGACGGCGGCGTGATCGAAACCACGGTGAGAGATGTCCCTTCTCCGAGCCGGCACCCAGGTGACCACGTCGGCCGCGACCCGCCCGGTCCGGCACCTCACCGCCAGCGCTTCGATCATCGGCTCCGAGGCGCCTCGCAGGCTGCGCACCTTCAGGGCCAGGACCAGTCCACGCGGTCCACCCTCGTAGGCCCAAACCGCTACCGTTCGGGCCACGTCATTGATGACCACATCGGTTCGGGCCGGACGCGCGTCGACGCAACAGGGCCCACATAACCAGCCCGACCGGGCCCCACACCCCGCGCAGCGAGCGGGACCCAACATGGCCATCCGAGACTGCCCGAGCACGAGCCCAAAGGTAGTCAGGGGGTGAGACGGACTACTAGCACGGACGGATGGACCAGTGCGCCAGACGCCTACGTGCCTTCTTGCCAGCCCTCGAGATAGGAGCGCTGCTCCTGCGTGAGCTCGTCTATGCGGACGCCCATCGTCTCGAGCTTCAGACGGGCGACCTCTCGATCGATCTCGACGGGGACCGGGTAGACCTTCTTCTCGAGCTTGGCCGCGTTCTGGACCATCCACTCACACGACAGAGCCTGGTTGGCGAAAGACATGTCCATCACGGATGCCGGGTGGCCCTCGGCCGCAGCAAGGTTCACCAGGCGGCCCTCGGCCAGCACGTAGACCCTGCGGTCGCCGCCCATCGAGAACTCCTCGACCTCCTGGCGCACCCGGCGACTCCCGGATGCCATGGAACGCAGAGCCTTGAGGTTGATCTCGATGTCGAAGTGCCCCGCGTTGGCCATGATGGCGCCATCCTTCATCAGCTCGAAGTGCTCGGAGTCGAGGACGTGCTTGTTCCCGGTCACGGTTACGAAGATGTCGCCCTGGCTCGCGGCATCACGACCGGTCATCACGCGGAAACCGTCCATGGCTGCTTCCAAGGCTCGCGTCGGCTCGACCTCGGTGACGATTACGTCGGCGCCCATCCCCTTGGCGCGGGAGGCGACCCCCCGCCCGCACATGCCGTAGCCACAGACCACTACGGTCCTGCCGGCCAGCAACACGTTCGTGGCGCGGATGATGCCGTCGATCGCCGACTGACCGGTGCCGTAGCGGTTGTCGAAGAGGTGCTTGGTCATCGCGTCGTTGACGCCCACCACCGGATAGCCCAATACGCCGTCTGCCTCCATCGCGTGAAGACGGATGATTCCCGTGGTCGTCTCCTCCGTGCCGCCGATCACCTCCTGCAACTGATCGGGGCGCTGCGTGTGCAGCATGGTGACGAGGTCGCAACCGTCGTCCATCGTGATCATCGGGTTGCGATCTAGCACCGCCTTCAGATGGCCGTAGTACTCCGCCTCTCCCACTCCGCGAACGGCGAAGGTTGGGATCCCATAAGCCCCGACGAGGCCGGCGGCAGTCACGTCCTGCGTGGACAGCGGGTTCGAGGCACACAGCGCTACATCGGCTCCACCGGCTTTCAAGGTTCGCATCAGGTTCGCCGTTTCGGTGGTGACGTGCAGGCACGCGGCGATCCTGATCCCGTCCAGGGGCCTCTCCTTTTCGAAGCGCTCCCTGATGCGCGTGAGGACGGGCATCTGGCGATCGGCCCACTCGATCTTGAGCTGGCCTTCGTCGGCGAGCCCTATATCGAGGATGTCGGAATCAACGGTCACTCGTACCACTCCTTATCTGTTCGACAGCTCTGCTTTGAGTCTTTGGATGACCTCGACGGGTCCAGGGTCGACGCCGTAGGCCAGACCGACATAGATCGAAGCCAGCTGCGTCACAAGGACGAGGGAGAGTAGCTGCGCCAGCGGGGAGCGGCCCTCGGCCGGCACCTCCACCACGTCCGCGAAGCGATCCTCGATCAGCGAGCGCGTGATCTCGAACCGATGCCCGATGCGCTCGTGTTCCTCGGAGGACCGCAACAGGATAAGAACCGTGCTCGACCGGGTGATATCCGCCAGCTGGTTCCACCCGATGATCTCGTTGTGGTCCAGCTCGGGGATCACATTCCAGAACGCAGGCGTCTTGCCGTACTCGTTGAGATCGCACTTGAAGCGATAGGCCGCGGTGGCCGCGAGGCCGTAGCCGCCGTACACCACGGGGATGCGACCGACGATGCGGGCCGCGAGGTCCTTCGCCGGGTTCTCGACCTGGGTCCTCTTGCGATGGCACCGCTCCGCCAGGTCGCTCAGGACGGTGACCGCCTCGTCCAGGTCGTCCTGCATATCGGGCACGAGCCCCACCTGGATCAGCGCGCCGAGGATCGGCAAAGTCAGATAGCCCAGCGACGCGCGGGGCTGTAGCCCCGGCGGGATCTGGATGTGCGCAAGGCCGTAGCGTTCCGCCATCTCCTCGAGGGGCCCGCCCGACGAGATAGCGACCGCCCGGGAGCCGCGTTCGTGCGCCTCCTCGAGGGCGGCCACGGTCTCCTCCGTGCTCCCGGAGTACGAGACCGCGAACACCAGCGTGTTGCGACCCACCCACTCCGGGATCGGGCCATAGCTCTTGATCACCCTGAACGGGACCGGGAGCCGTGGCTCCACTACCGACTGGATCACGTCGCCCGACACGCCCGACCCCCCCATGCCAAGGACGACGATGGAATCAACACCGTCGGCATCCGGCAGCCCGCTGGCCGACCGCCCTATCTCCCAACCCTCCCGGCATTGATCGGCGAACCGTTCGACCGCGCCGAGAACGTCCTCCGAATCGAGCCGGGCGAGCTCGTTCAGATCGTCTAGATCGATCCGAGTGGTCATGGCTTCTCCGCTTCGTCGACCAACATCACCGGGATGTCGTCGCGCACCGGATAGCGGTAACCGCATTCTCCGCGGCAGACGATCACCGACTCGGCAGGGAGGTATTCGACCTCACCGCGGCAGTTCGGGCACGCCAGGATCTCGAGCAACCTCTCGTCTATCGCCATCTAAGCCTCTCCCCTGATGATCCCCAGCACCTCGTCGCGCTTCTCCGTCATGAGCTCTTTCGTCTTCGCCTCAAGGTTCAACCGCAGCAGCGGCTCCGTGTTCGAGGCACGGCAGTTGAACCACCAGTCCTCATACTCCACCGTCAAGCCATCGGTTCGGTCCGCGCGCCCGTCGCGGTACGCCGAACCGAGACGCTCGATGGAAGCCTGCTGATCGACCACGGTCGAGTTGATCTCTCCCGAGGCCCAGTACCGGTCGTAGGGGTCGAGCATCTCCGACAAGGGCTTCCCGCTTTCGGACATCGCCTCGAGCACGAGCAGCGCGGCGATCATCCCGGAGTCGGCTCGGAAGTTGTCTCGGAAGTAGTAGTGACCCGAGTGCTCGCCGCCGAAGATCGCCCCGGTCTCCGCCATCACCTCTTTTATGTAGGAGTGGCCCACGCGGGTTCGGATCGGGTTCCCGCCGTTCTCCCTGATGACCTCGGGGACCGTCCACGAACAGATCAGGTTGTAGATGATCGATTCGCCGGGAAACTTTCGCAGAAGGCGCTCTGCCACCATCGCCGTCGTCGTCGATCCCTGGATCGGCCGCCCCTTCTCGTCGACCAGGAACATCCGGTCGGCGTCCCCGTCGAAGGCGATGCCGACGTCGCAGCCCTCGTCCGTCACCTTCGTCTGCAGATCGGCGAGGTTCTCCGGCTCGATCGGGTTGGCGAGATGGTTGGGGAAGGTGCCGTCCAGGTCGAAGTACAGGGGGACCACCTCGAAGGGCAACGGCTCGAAGACCGGGGGGACGGTCTTGCCGGCCATCCCGTTGCCGGCATCGATCGAGACCTTCAGCGGCTTCAGCACCTTGGGATCGACGAGCGAGCGGCAGTGCTCGGCGTAGCGCGGGAGGATGTCCTCGCTCTCGACCTTGGCCTCGGCGTCGCCGACCGGAGCCTTGGCGGCCAGCTCCTTGATCTCGGCGAGCCCCGAGTCGGCCCCGATGGGAGCGGCCTTCTCCCTGCAGATCTTGAGCCCGTTGTATTCGGGCGGGTTGTGGGAGGCGGTGAACATCGCTCCAGGCAGCTCCAGGACCCCTGAAGCGAAGTAGAGGGCGTCGGTCGACACCTCGCCCACGTCGACGACGATCGCCCCAGCCCCTCCGGCCCCCCGGGCAAAAGCCTCGGAGAGCTGTGGCGACGAGGTGCGCATGTCGCGACCCATCACGACCCGATCGGCCCCCGTGAAGGTCACGAACGCATGACCGATGCGCTCGGCGACCTCCTCATCGAGCTGATCGGGGTAGATCCCTCGGATGTCGTACGCCTTGAAGATCAGATCCAGGTCACGATTCACGGGGGCATCCTACGCGGCGCCCCCAGCCCCCCACCCTGACGCAAGCGTCCCAGGAGCCCTCCGAGCGTTGACGTAACCCCCGTCACCTGGAACCATTTGGGGCAGGCCCATGAACATGACCCCCTCCGTGATCGACGAGCTCGAATGGCGCGAGAGCGCCGCCTGCCTGCCGTACCCGGCGGTGCTGTTCTTCGGCATGGACGACAACGAAAGCGCTGCCGAGCGCCGCGCCCGCGAGGACGAGGCCAAGTCGATCTGCGCCGCCTGTGTCGTGCGAGCCGACTGCCTGCAGTACGCGCTGGACATGCGGGAGCCCTACGGGATCTGGGGTGGCCTCACCGAGCTAGAGCGCAAGGCACGTCTGCGCGGCCGGGCCAGCTGAGCCCGCTTCCGCCCTAGGCACTAACCTCCGGCGGTGTCAGAGACCCGTCCCACACCCCTGGAGCTGCTGTCCAAGACCGCGACCCGGCTCCAGACCCGCGGGCCGGCCGAAGTGATCGCAACGATCCGGAACCGGCTATGGCGCGGGTTGGCCTCGCAGGGCGAGATCGCTCTTCTCGTGCGGGATGCGGTCGATACGGCGTCGGACCGGCCGGGCCTGACCTTTCGGCGGGCGACCGTCAACGACGCAGGCGCGTACACGCGCGACGTTGGGACGGACTCCGCGCGGACCTTCCGCAGGCGTCTAACCGATCGCACCGACTGCTACCTCGTCCTGCAGGGTGAGTCGATCGTGCACGCTAGTTGGGCGACCACGCGGTCGGCATGGACCACAGAGCTCAACGCCTATCTATGTCCGCCGCCCGGCGACGCGTACGTCTACGAGTCGTTCACCGACGCGCAGACCCGCGGCCAGGGGATCTATCCGTTCGCGTTGCACCACATGTGCGCCGATCTCGGCCGGCGCGGCATCACTCGCGTATGGGTGGGGGTCGAGCACGACAACGTCTCCTCGCAACGCGCGATCGCCAAGGGGGGGTTCCACGAGGCCTTCCAGCTCCCCTTCAGGCGACGGCTATTTCGCGTCAGCCTCCTGCCGGCAACGGGCCCCCGCGCGGCCCAGGCCGCCGCGTTCGTTACAAAAGCGCCGCCTAGATAGCCCCTTCTAGGGATGGCGCCGAGCATCAACCCAAGCCATAATGCTTCGCGAGGGGTTCTCACGAATGAGGGTCTTACTGATCCTTTGGATCTGCGGGCGCTCGGGAGCCAGGATCCGGTCGGCGCTCTGCCGGCGAGAGTTTTCTCGTCCCCAGAGTCGCCACCCGGCACGACCCCCTCAACTGGCACCTGTTGCCGGACGGTTTTCAGGCCCCGAGCGCCCGCACCTCTGCGGTGACGGTTCCTGAACCCGGACGCGAAAGATCCCCCACGAAGCCTCGTGAGGGACCCGGTTGTGTCGAGGTTCTGTTCTAGCGGAGCTCGGACTGAGCGGCCAGCGTTAGCACCTCATCCAGAGCGATCGTGTCGCCCTCGTGCTCCCACCACTTCGCCTCGCACCGGCGGCAGTTGTAGAACTGGACGCTGTCCTCTTCCTTCAGATTGATGACGATGTGAGTGCAGTCCTCGCCCCCGCACTGTGGACACCTCTGCATCTGCCCCTCCCGACTTGCCCCATGTTCGTTCTGGGGCGCCCTGGGTTACCGCTCTCTCGAACATTCTGATGGCCGCCGTCGTTGGGCGACATAGCCTCCTCGGGTGGTTTTCCCCACTTCTCGGTGTACTAGTCCCTTTCCGAGCTCCCGACGATGGCCTTCACATCGGGGGGAAGATCCCGGCCGATATAGCGGGATCGCAGTTGCTTGCCTTCCCTGAAATAGGCGTACCAGTAGGGCCCGTGAGGGCAGGAGGTACAGCCCGGTTTGCCACACCGAACCGATTCAAGCCGATAGGTCACGCCGGCCTCCGCCCGGGTCACCGCCCCCGGAGCCTCGCCGCCGAAGTCGTCGCCCATCGACAGCAGGAGCCCGCGCACGAAGATCAGGACCCGCCGGAGGTCGTGCCGGTCGAGCTTGCGTAGCTCGGAGAAGAGCTTCCTGTCCACCGCCATGACGGTCCTTAGATAGCTCCCTTAGGTAACGGGAGGTACCTAAGTCTAGGCGCTGTAGCCGAAGAACAGCTGGCGCCGCGACGGAGTGGCCGGGTCGTCCACGGGCGCGGGCTCGGCGGCCGGGGTCGTGATGAGGGAGTCGGCGGGACGGTCGAGGAACAGCGGGGGCTCGGCGCGGCGGTCCTGCAGTTCCCAACCCTTGGGCGGCCGCAGCTTCTCGGCGCACCGGGTGCACAGCACGTAGACATGAGGCGAGAGCTCGCCGCGGACGGGATCGTCGAGCAAGGCGCGGCGCGAGGCGTAGTCGTAGGACAGGACGACGGCTCCCGGGCGCGCGCAGCTGGGCTTCGTGCAGAGATTCATAGCTCGCGCAGGCTAAGACAACAAAGCCCCCGAGCGGTGGATTAGGTGTGCTGGGTCGCGACCTTCGAGACGACGACCGCTCCCGCTCCGATCGCGATGGCGGCGTACGCCATCACCAACCAGGGCTCGGTCTCCGCACCCGTGTTGGCCAACGACTCGCCGCCCGTCTGTCCGATCACCGTCGGTCCGTCGCCGGCACCGCCGTCCGTGTCGCCTACCTGGGCACCGCCCCCACCTGCCGGGGCCTCGGGGCTCGTATCGATCACGGGGTCGAACGGGTCCCGCAGCGCCAGCGCCGGGGCGGCCGAGAAGACGACCAGGACAAGACCCAGCAGCGATGCAGCCATCAGCTTTCTCATAGACACAAGCGTATCTCCTATCCCGATCTATAGGTAGACAGTTCTTCGGCCCGACTTACTATGCCCTTTATGCCGCTCGCCGATCTCGGGGACCACCAGCTTTACTTCAAGGAGTGGGGGGAAGGGCCCCCTTGCCTCGGGGTCATGGGGTTCGCCCTCGATTCCCGGTTCTGGGCCTCGCAGATCCCCGCCGTGACCGGCTCCCACCGCTTCATCACATTCGACAACCGGGGCGTGGGCAGATCCACGGGCACCCCTACGACGTCGATGGAGGACATGGCCGAGGACGCCATCGCCCTTCTGGATCACTTGGGGATCGAGAAGAGCGTCGTCTTCGGCCTCTCGATGGGCGGCGCAATCGCCCAACACGTCGTGCTTCGTCATCCGGAGCGCGTATCCGCCCTGATCCTTGGCATCACGTGGGCCCGCCCGCTGGACTTCATGCGCCGCGAGAACCAGCTCGCCCGCATGATCATCGAGAGGGCCGGCCCGGATCAGTTCCACGAGGTTGGGATGCTCCGGATGTTCACCCCGCAGTTCTTCGAGGTCGCCGGCGAGGTGATGGATCGGATGGTCGCCGCCCTGATGGCGGAGACGGGTCCAGGGGGCCCGTCGTCGGACCTGCTGCTGGCCCAGCTGGAGGCGATCGACAAACACGACGTCCTCGCCGAGCTGAGCGACGTAACGTGTCCGACGCTCGTGCTCGGCGGGAAGATGGACATGATGGTGCCGGGCTTCGCATCCGAAGAGATCGCGGCCGCGATCCCCGGGGCCGAGCTCGAGATGTTCGAGACGGGTCACGGCTGCGTGATCGAGGAGATGGATGCATTCAACGCCCGCGTCGCCTCGTTCCTCGCCTCCCTCCCCCGCTAGCCCGCTCCCCAGCCCAGGGCGTCGTCGCGCCACGCTGGAGCACGCTCCGGCGGCGGCACGGACTTCCATCTCCCGAGGTACGCACCGACGCCGGCTCCTACTACGGGGGCGCGACGGGCGCCGCCTGGTCGGCGGGGCCCTGCTCGTTCGGCGCACGCCGGCTGTATCGATTCCAGCTTGTCGGCGTGCGCCTCAAGCCCCTCTACGGAGCCACCGCCGGTGCGTCCGGTTAATTGGGATGGCATATCGAGCCGCCGCCTCCGCTCTTCTTGGGCAACGCCGGGCGGAGCCCGGGGGCAGGCTTCTTGGGTAACGAGTTGTACCTAAGCTACTTTTGTAACTTTCGCCGGCGAGCGCGGGCGTTGAAAACGGGGGGAAATGGGGGTGAAAAGAGATGTACCCCGCAGTGACTTTCGGCCGAGGCCTACTCATCTCTGCGAGGTACAAGAAACATCTTATTCCAGGCGCGATATCACCTGCAAGGGGTCATCCAGAACTTTCTTCGCGGTTCGCCAGCCGTTCGTTCGCGAGGATGATCCACCGCGCCCCTACCGCGGGAGGTGCCGCCAGCATCGCAGCCACCGCCAGCAGCACGGCGATCTTGGCTCGGCCCCGCTCCGGCGCGTTCTCGGCGACCCAGAACAACGACGGCATGCTGACGACGCTCCAGGCCAGGAAGCCGAAGGCGGTCATCACCGACGTCCGGCCGGCGACCCGGTCGCGGACCGCTTTCAACGCGAGCCCGACACCGCCCGTCGTGCCCGTGCCCAACAGCAGAAAAACGAGACCGAGAACGACGAAGGCTCCGTCGGTGATGTCGTCGAGCCCGCCGACGTAAGCCACCGAAACCGCGAGGGCCAGCGCACCCCCGGCGATCCCTCCGACGAGGGCGCCGCCGATCGTTACGGCGTAGCGCGGTGGGAGCTCCCGTTCTACAGGTAGCTGCGTAGGTCCCACAGGTCCGGGTAGAACCGCTTGTCGAGAGTGCTGCGAAGGTACGCGGCCCCCGTGGATCCACCGGTCCCGGTCTTAGAACCGATCTGGCGCTCGACCATGAGGACGTGGCGATACCGCCACAGCGCGAAGAACTCGTCATGCGTCAGCAGAGCCTCGGAGACCATGAACTCGTCGAAGTACTGCTCGCGGTCGCGTGCGATCTGCACCAAGGTGCCGCGCCGCGCCTCCTCGTCGTCCAACGGCATCGCCAGCCCGCGATGCTCGAGAAGCGCGCAGAAGCCCTCCCAGAGGGTGGGTTCCTCCAGCCGGCGTTCGAGGCGCTCGCGCTCTCCCGGGCTCGACGAAAGGCGTTCCAGATAGCGCGGATCCTTCAGGCCCGACACGAACTCGATCTCGCGGAACTGGACCGATTGGAATCCGCTGGCCGGAGCGAGGTGCGAACGGAATTCCAGGAAGTCCTGGGGTGACATCGTCTCGAGAACAGGGATCTGCGCGATCAACACGTTCTCGATCGCATGCACGCGCTCGAGATAGTGACGGGCCCGTTGGGCGGCCCCTTCGAACATGTGATCCCGGATCGATTCGAGCTCGAACAGGATCTCTTTGAACCACAGCTCGAAGACCTGATGGATCGTGATGAAGAGAAGCTCGTCGTGGGCCGGCGGATCCGACTCGAGCTCCTGGAGTTCCAGCAGCTCCGGAACCTTCAGGTACGAGCCGTAGGAAAGGCGCCGGTCCTCCTCCCCGAAGCGCGGAGGCCTGCGCTGGAGAGTCAGTTTCGCACCCGGGTCAGTCGTCCTTCTTGCCGGATTTGCCATCGCGATCGCCGTCCGACGAGTCCGCGTTGGCGTCCTCGGGTCCCGACGTAGGCGCCGTGTCGTCGGCGTTCTCGGCGACCGGTGTGGGGTCGGGAGCCGATGAGTACAGCGGCTTCAGCGGGCCGGCGACGACGGACACGATCGGGGTTCCGACCTCGACCATGTCGTAGAGCTCGATCACGTCCTCGTTCGCCATCCGTACGCAACCGTGCGAGGCGTTGTATCCGAGCGAGTAGGTAGCGGACGTTCCGTGGAAGCGGATCGCGGGAGCCGACCAGTTGATGGCGCGGAGGCCGAGGGGATTGCCGGGCCCCGGGGGGATGCTGGCCGGCATGCTCGCGCCCCACGTCGTAGGGGCCGGATTGACCCACGTGGGCATGTAGCGCAGCTCGGTGACCTCCCACAGACCCGTCGGCGTCATGTACTCGGGCTGCCCCGTCGCGACCGACCACTCGCGCACGATCGCACCGTCCTCGTAGAGATATAGCTTGTTCTCCCCGATCCTGACCAACAGGATCTGATCGAACTCGTTCTGGCGGACCTCGGGCTTGACGTCCTTGACCGGTAGCGCAACCTCGTCCGTGTCGTTACGAAGGGCGCGCATCAGCGCTCGGTGCGCGCGATCGACCTGGACTGTGTGCCCGACCTGCTCGGGAGTGATCTCGACCCAACCGGACGAGTAGTCGATGGCCGCGTCGGTCGCCTCGGCGTCGACGTTCTTCGCGATGCCTTCGATGAATCCGCGGGCACCCTGTCGTGGGTAGGTGATCCCGACCCTGCGATCGAACTCGAGATCGTGATCCAGGAACCGCATCTGCATCTTCTCGAAGAAGCTGGCGTCGCCACTGGCGGCGAAGGCGGCATCGACGACCTTCTCCGCGTTGCTGCGGGCGCCGAGCTCGCGCGGCGTGACCGTCCAGGACTTCTTCTTCCAGGACAACTCGATCGGCCGATCGAGCTGAGGGCCTATCGCCGATTTGACCGCTTCGACCGCTTCCTCACGATCCATCCCACCGACCGACACCCCTGCGATCGAGGAACCGGGAAGGATGCGCCCCTCGTACTCCTCGCTGTATTCCATCGTGGCGTAGGCAGCCCCCGCCCCTCCCAGCAGGAGGAGCGCCAAGAGGACGCCGATGGCGATGGCCGTCTTACGCCCCGGGCGCGGCAGGCGCGGCCGAGGCAGGCGCGACCAGAAACCGCCGTGGTTGGGGGTGACGTCTTTTGATGAAGTAGTCATTTCGGCCCCAATGGTAAGGGTGCATCCCTCGCGTGCATAGACGCTCGCTAGCTTGCATCGGTTGCACGCCTCTTCTTCCTGCACCTTTCCCGGTTCGCGGTCGGGCCATACGATGAGGCGCGTGACCGTCTACGACTCTCTCCTGGACGCCATCGGCGGGACTCCCCTATTGCGCATGAGACACATCGGTCGCGACCTCTCCTGTCCCCTGCTCGGCAAGCTGGAGATGCTGAATCCGGGCGGAAGCGTCAAGGACAGGATCGGGCTCCGGATGATCGAGCAAGCCGAGCGCGAGGGCCTGCTCGCTCCGGGGGGGACGATCGTGGAACCGACCTCGGGCAACACGGGGGTCGGGCTGGCGATCGCCGCGGCGCTCAAGGGTTATCGGTGCATCTTCACGATGCCGGACAAGATGAGCCACGAGAAGATCTCGCTGCTCCGCGCGTACGGGGCCGAGGTCGTCATCACCCCCACCGCCGTCGCGCCCGAGTCGCCCGAGTCCTATTACCGGGTCGCCGATCGACTGACCGAGGAGATCCCCGGCGCGTTCCAGCCGAACCAGTACCACAACCAGCGGAACCCCGACAGTCATTACGAGACGACCGGCCCGGAGATCTGGGAACAGACCGAAGGCAAGATCACTCACTTCGTGGTCTCGGTGGGCACCGGCGGCACGGTTACCGGAGCGGGCCACTTCCTCAAGGAGAAGAACCCCGACATCGTCGTCGTCGGCGCCGATCCCGAGGGCTCGATCTTCACCAGCGAGCCCGCGCCCTACCTCGTGGAGGGGATCGGGAAGGAGTCGTGGCCCGACACCCTCGATCGCGACGTGATCGACCGATGGGTGACCGTGTCGGATCGCGACTCGTTCCTCACTGCGCGCCGGATCACGCGTGAGGAGGGTCTGCTCGCCGGCGGATCGTGCGGTACCGCGGTGTGGGCCGCGCTCGAAGTTGGGCGCGAGCTCGGACCCGACGACCTGATGGTGGTGATCCTTCCGGACTCGGGCAAGAACTATCTCTCGAAGCTGTACAACGAATCGTGGATGCTCGAACACGGCTTCCTCGACCGTCCCGGCACTATGGCCCGCATCGGAGAGGTGCTCGCCGAGAAACAGAAGCTGGCGCCGGCGATGCCGGACATGGTTGCGGTGCCCGCCGGCGAGAAGGTCGGACGAGCGATCGACACGCTCCAGGAGTACGGGATCTCGCAGGTGCCGGTCGCCAAGAGCGACAAGCCGGACGACATCTCCGAGATAGTGGGGTCCATCCAGGAACGCTCCTTGCTCGACCGGGTCTTCCGAGATCGGGACGCCATCGAGCGGGACGTCGCGGAAGTGATGGACGGGCCGCTTCCGACCGTGCAGTCGTCGGCCGGCGTCGAAGAGATGTTCGCAGACCTCTCCCGCGGCGCGGAGGCGATCGTCGTGGCGAAGGGATCGAAGCCGCTCGGCGTCCTGACCCGGGCCGACCTCCTCGAATTCCTGGCACACCAGAGCCGGGCTTGACGCCGGATCCGAAAAGAGCGGCCCCGGGACCTCACGGCATGGGCGTCTCGTCCGTTCTATAGACGTGTTGCCGCCGTTCCAGGAGTTCCTCGACACGCACGCGCCCCTGGTGCATCGGTTCCTAGCCGCGTCCGTGCCGCCGCACGAGGTGGACGATTGCTTCCAGGAGACGTTCATCGCGGCGTTGCGCAGCTATCCCACACTGCGCAACGACTCGAACCTGCGGTCGTGGGTCTTGACGATCGCCTCGCGGAAGGCGATCGACGGACACCGACAACGGAAACGGGTCGACGTGACGGCGCAACCTATTGAGGACCGACCCGCACCGGAGGAGCCGGAGAAGGATCCCGAGCTGTGGGCCGCGGTGCGCGAGCTGCCGCCGAAGCAACGAGCGGCCGTGGTGCTCCGGTACGTGAACGACCTGCCCTTCCGGGAGATCGGGCGGATCCTCGATTGTTCCGAAGCGGCGGCGCGTCAGAGCTCCAAGGCGGGGCTCGATCGACTCAGAGAGGTGTGGCGATGATCGACAAGCTCGAACGAGCGCTGAAGGGTGGAATGGCTACTGCACGCGAGATCACCGATGCGAAGTACGCGCTGGCGCGAAGGGCCGAGCTGGAGAAGTTGATAGACGTTGCTTACTCCGAGGTGGACTCACCGTTGGGTCCGCTGATGGCGGCTGCGACTCCCAAAGGACTCGCGCTGCTGCACTATGGTGAGGACGACGAGGCCTTGCAGCAGCTGGCCGACAAGATCTCGCCCCGCGTCCTGCACGCACCGGCGCGGCTCGACGAGGTGCGCAAGGAACTCGACGAATACTTCGACGGAAAGCGGAAGCGTTTCGACTTCCGTATCGATTGGCGCTTGATGGCCCCGTTCCAACAGAAGGTGCTGAAGGCCACCTATCGGATCCCGTTCGGAAAGGTCGCGACCTATCGGGACGTCGCCACCAAAGCGGGTGCACCGAAGGGCAGCCGTGCTGCCGGCAACGCGCTTGGTGCCAACCCGATCCCGATCGTCGTGCCGTGCCACCGCGTGGTGCGCACCGGCGGCGGACTGGGCGGTTACACCGGCGGCCTGCACCGCAAGGAATTCCTGCTAGAGCTAGAGGGCGTAACACTCGGGCCGCGCTAGATGTGAAGCACCGCGCTTTGGCATCAGACGTGCGCTTAACGCACGTTCTGTCTCACAGCGCGGCGGCCGCGAGACGGGTCAGCGTTGGAGCGAACGCTCGATGGCTTCGGCGAACTCAGGCGACGACATCGTCTCGGCCTGAGCCCGGGCCTCGGCGTCCATGCCGGCCTCACGATCCAGGTTGGGGGCCTCGTCGCAGAGCTTCTTGGCCAGGCGCT
>DATFFR010000050.1:0-70235 GCA_035249925.1 Actinomycetota bacterium | reverse complement strand
AGGCGCTCATGTACTCCATGCGCCACGGGCTCCAGAGTCGCTCCACGGGTTCCTAACTGAGTTTCTTGTCCGCTATCTCGGCCGCGATGTCGTCGACGAACGCGTCGACCTTGATGCCGCGGTCCTCTTCGCCCGATCGCCTGCGCACCGAGACGGTCTGCGATTCCTGCTCGTTGTCGCCGACCACCAACATGTACGGGACCTTCTGCATCTGGTGATGCCGGATCTTGGCACCCATGGTGTTGTCTGAGTCGTCGACGGCGACGCGGACGGCGCGTGCCCGCAGGCGCTGCGCGACCTCCTCGGCGTAAGGGATATGGCGATCCGCGATCGGGATGACGGCTGTTTGCACCGGGGCCAGCCACGTCGGGAACGCGCCGGCGAAGTGCTCGACCAGTACGCCCATGAATCGCTCGACCGAGCCGAACAGAGCCCGGTGGATCATCACCGGCCGGATACGTGCTCCGGTGTCGTCGGTGTACTCGAGCTCGAAGCGATCAGGCGTCTGGAAGTCGACCTGGATCGTGCAGACCTGCCACAGCCGCCCGATCGCGTCGCGCACGTGGATGTCTATCTTGGGTCCGTAGAAGGTGCCCTCGCCCTCCGCCACCTTGTAGTCGAGGCCCGCCGCGTCCAGCGAGCGCTGGATCGCCGCCTCGGCGTGTTGCCACTGCTCGTCGGTGCCTACGGCCTTGTCGGGCTTAGTGGAGAAGTGCACCTCGTCGGGGCCGAGCCCCACCGTGCCGTAGAGCGCCTTGAAGAAGTCGACCACGCCCAGCATCTCGTCGATGACCTGGTCGGGTCGACAGAAGATGTGCGAGTCGTCCTGGGTGAAGCCGCGCGACCGCAGCAGTCCGTGCACGACCCCGGAACGCTCCCACCGGTACACGGTGCCGAGCTCCGAGAGCCGCAGCGGCAGCTCACGATACGAGCGCGTCTTGGACTTGAAGATCAGGCTGTGGAAGGGGCAGTTCATCGGCTTGGCGAAGTAGTCGCCCTCCTCCGCGGCCATCGGCGGATACATGTTCTCGCGGAAGAACCCGAGGTGGCCGCTGGTCTCCCACAGCGTCCCCTTGCCGATGTGTGGGGTGAACACGGGCTCGTAGCCGCGTTCCAGGTGCATGTCGCGCGCGAGGTTCTCAAGAGTCATCCGCACCTTGGCGCCGTTCGGGTGCCACAACGCGAGACCGGGTCCCACCTCCTCGGGCCACGAGTAGAGCTCGAGCTCGCGACCCAGCTTGCGGTGGTCGCGCTTCTCGGCCTCCTCCAGACGGTTGAGGTGCTCGTTGAGCGCGTCCTTGGATTCCCACGCGGTCCCGTAGATCCGCTGCAGCATCGGCCGCTCCTCGTCACCGCGCCAGTACGCGCCCGAGCTCCGGAGCAGCTTGAACGCTTTGATCCGCCCGGTGCCGGGCACGTGCGGTCCCCGGCACAGATCGACGAAGGCGACCACGCCGTCGCTCGACGTCGCGTTCTTGTAGATCGAGATAACGCTGCCCTCCGCGGCCTCCTCCTGCGTGGGGTCGCCTGCATCGGGCACTCCCTCGATGATCTCGAGCTTGTAGGGCTGATCCGCGAAGAGCTCGAGTGCGCGCTCCCGCTCGATCTCCTCGCGTTCGAAGCGCTGGTTCTCTTTCACGATGTTGCGCATCTCGGCCTCGATGCGCTCGAGGTCTTCGGGTGTGAAGGGCTTGTCGACGTCGAAGTCGTAGTAGAAGCCGTCCTCGATCGGCGGTCCGATCGAATACTTGGCCTCGGGGTACAGCCGCAACACCGCCTGAGCGAGCACGTGAGCCGTGGAGTGGCGCATGATCTCGCGGCCCAGGTCGGTGTCCTGGGTCACGATCTCGACGTTGGCTCCCTCGGGGGCCACGAACGCGAGATCTCTCTGCTTCCCCTCGACGACAAGGGCGAGCGGACCCGCTGCAGAGGCCTGCTTGGCCAGCGCGAATCCGTCGCTGGCGCCGTCGGCGCCTACCTGAACACTCATCCGGCGATGCTACTCGTCCACGCCTCCTGGAAGCGTTCGTAACCGAGGCCCGTCGTTGCTCGGAACGCTTTGTCGATGTGGAAGGCGGCGGTGCCCGGTGCGATCTCGACGCGGCCCAGCTTTCGGTAGAAGCGGTTGAACGCGCCGAGGCCGAACCGCTCAACGAAGAACCTGACGGCCGACTGCGACTTCTGATAGCTGCGATAGATATCCGTCCCGCTGCCGACGGTGAACTCGAAATCCTCGGGCAACTCTCCGTTGAAGAGACCGCCCGCGACATCGGAGTTGAAGAACGCGAGCGCGCCGGGGTCCGCGTCGTGTCCGGCGTAATCGGCGAAGCCCTCGTCGACGAAGATGGGGACGAAGGGACCTGCCGAATCCCTGGTCGCGATGTGCACCAGCTCGTGCGCAAGGATCTGCAGGACGGTGTCGCTCGACCGGCCGTCGAGGGCCCTCGGGTTCGGGATGATCCGGTGGCCGGTGTAGTCCACACCGCTCGCCCCGTCGACTGTCGAATAGGCGAACGCGACGAAGTTCTCGAGATCGAAGGTCGACTGGATCATCCGCTCGAGCTGCTCGCCCGAGCCCGGCACCAGCACCACGACCCGTGGGTGCCACGGGCCCAACCAGTACCGCTGGGCGCGCGCCAACCCCCGCTCGGCCAGGTCGAGGAAATCGGCCCCCACCGATTCGCAGTCGGTCCGGCACTTCGGAGCGAGCTGCAGGAAGTGCTCGCTCCTTTTCGTTTCCAGAGGCCCGAAATCCCAGAGATGCCGGGCCGAGTACAACGTGATGTCGTCGAGGTCGGTGTCCTCCGCGATCAACCAGCGGCCGCCCGATTTCACGTAGGTGTAGTACATGTCCTCGACCGCGTCGCGCCTGTCGAAACCCTCGATGCGATACCGCTCCTCGGTCAACGGGATGCTCACCGCTTCAGCCCCCGGGTACCGGCGTTCGTCGAACGGCCGGACGAGATCACCCCTGCGCTCCCACGCGACCCGGTAGCCGAAAGACTCCAGCGGGAGCCGGGCCATCGCATCGAACAGCCTTCCCTGCCGCTCGACGAAGTCGTTCGAGTAGGGCGCGACCGTCGCCATGAAGGCATCCCGGTCGCGCTCCAGCACGGCGATAGCGCGCCGCGCCAGCAGATCGTCGATGGCCTCCCGGTCGTCGACCTCGAGCGCCCGGGCTGCTCCCCCGCCGCCGGGCATCCCGGTCGGCAGGACCAGGAGTGCCGCGACGATGACGGCGAGTGCCGTGGCAGGAAGCGTGCCTGAGTTTCGGCGAGTGAAAAGCAAGCGTCGCAAGGCCGCAGGGAGCCCGAATAGTGGAGCTATTCGGGCGACTGAGTACTGACCCGTAGGGGGGAGGCAAGCTCGCTTGCAACGACCCCCGAGGTAAGCGGCTTGCCGTGTGCAAGCCGACGCCGCGAGGCGCAGTCTTTTCGCCGCCGAAAGCACGCAAAGGTTCTCTGACACGGCACTAGGCGCCTCAGGCTGCTTCGTTCTCCATGTCGGACGAGTACGCGCCCGAACGCGCCGCGCCGTTCATGCGGGCGCGGTGGAACAGCGCGTTCTGACCGGCCTCGACGTTGGACGGCTCGCCCTTCCACGCGGCCAGCGACGGAGCCTGAAGAGCGCGGCCGTACGAGAAGCTGAGCTCCCACGGGAACCCACCGATCTTGTTCATCGCGTCGAGGTGCGCGGTCGCCTCCTCATCGCCCTGACCACCGGACAGGAACACGATGCCTGGCAGCTCCGCGGGCACCGTCTCCTTGAGCGCGGCCACGGTCTTCTCGGCCACCGTCTGGACGTCGGCGCGGTCTGAATTCTTCTTGCCGGAGATGACCATGTTCGTCTTGAGGAGCAGGCCCTCTAACGGAACCCGGTGCAGCTCCAACTGGATGAAGAGGTTCTTGAGCACCTCGCGCGTGACCTCATCGCACCTTTCGATCGAGTGCGCACCGTCCATCAGGACCTCGGGCTCGACGATCGGCACGAGCCCCGCCTCCTGCGAGAGCGCTGCAAAACGCGCGAGGGCGTGACCGTTGGCGTGAACGACGAAGTTCGTCGGGATGTCGTCGCCGATATCGATCACGGCACGCCACTTTGTGAAGCGCGCGCCCAACTCGTAGTACTCCTTCAACCGGTCGCGCAGCCCATCGAGGCCCTCGGTGATCTTCTCGCCCGGGAAGTACGCCAGGTCTTTGGCGCCCTTGTCGACCTTGATCCCCGGAACGATGCCGCGGCTCTCGAGGAGCCTGGCGAACGGCGTTCCGTTCGAGTCCGATTGGCGGATCGTCTCGTCGAAGAGGATCACTCCGCTGATGTACTTCTCGAGGTCGGGTGTGGAGAACAACATGTCCCGGTACGCACGCCGGTTCTCCTCGGTGTTCTCGATGTTCACCGACTTGAACCGCTTCGCGATCGTCGGATCGCTCTCGTCGGCGGCAAGGATGCCCTTGTCGCGGGCAACCAAGCTCGTGGCGATCTGGGCCAGGTCGGTGGAAGCCATTGATCCTCCTTGATCGATCTGCGGCTGTGTCTGATCGGTGCCTCGGGGAGTCGCTGCGCGACAAGCCTACGATTGAGTCTATGGACGCCGTCGATCTCGTGAAGGCCTTCCTCCGAGCGCAGAATCTCGAGCAGCTCGGACGGGTCGACGAGGCCACCGAGCTGTACGAGCAGGTGGTCACGTCCGGATTCGACGCGACCGGGCCCTACGACCGCCTCATCGCCCTCTACTCGCATCAGGCGCTTCATCGAGACGTGGTCCGCGTCGCCGAGCTTGCACTGGTAAACGTCCAAACCCATCAAGAGAAGAGGGACTGGTACGAGCGCATGCGCGGCGAGGCCCAGCGAGCCTCGGCCAGGGTGCCCCCCGCCGCTCCCAAGAAACCGTGAGCGCGGCCCTTCTCGACCATCTCGCCCGTCGCATCGCCGAGCGGGGGCCGATGCCGTTCGCCGCGTACATGCAAGCTGCCCTCTATCACCCGCAGCACGGCTATTACGCCTCGGGCTCGCAGCGAACCGGCTGGGCCGGCGACTTCGTCACCTCACCCGAGCTCGATCCGGCATTCGGCGAGCTCTGGGCCGGCGCGTTCGAGCAGATCTGGAGCGCGTGCGAGAGCCCGGCGCGCTTCCGCATCGTCGAGATAGGCCCCGGCGAGGGCGGCTTCGCGCATGCCGTGTTGAGCGCGCTGCCCGAGGCCTTCGGCGCTGCGGTGGAATACGTACTGGTCGAGCGCTCCCCTCAGGCAGAGGAGCGGCAGCGCAAACGCCTCGAAGGCGTCGAGCGCGTGACGTGGACCCCCTCGATCACCGAGGTTGCAGTAGATCCCGTCGGATGCGTGTTCGCGAACGAAGTGATCGACAACCTTCCGGTCCATCTCGTCGCGAGACACGGCGGGCGTCTGCGGGAGGTGTGCGTCGACCTCGTGGGCGGCGCGCTACAGGAGGTCTTCCTGGACCCGTCGAGCCCTGAGCTCGGGGCGTTCCTCGACCGCTGCGGCATACAGCTGCCCGACGGCCACGTCTACGAGGTCCAACTTGCAGGCGAATCCCTCGTGGCGAGGACCTCCGCCATGCACGCACGCGGCGCCACGATCCTCGTGGACTACGGGGAGACCGCCGAGGAGCTGGCGGCGCGGCCGCGCGGCTCGCTGGTCTGCTATTCGGCCGCGGGTGTAGACGAACGGCCGCTCGAGGACCCCGGCGCCAAGGACATCACCGTGCACGCGAACTGGACCGCCCTGGCACGAGCCTTCGAACGCCACCACAACAGGGTGGCGGGGCCCGAGTCGCAGCGCGAGATCTTGAAGCGGCTGGGCCTCGACACGATGCAGGAGCGGTTGCGCGTCGAACACGACTCGGCCCTGGCGACGCGCGACGGCGCGGGTGCCCTGCGCGCTCTGTCGCGCCGCCAAGCTCTCGGCGCGCTGTCGGACCGAGGCGGGCTGGGTGGTTTCGACGTGATGGTCGCAGTCTCGGGCATCGAGCTGCCCGACTTCGCAACCGGAACGCGATGAAGCCGGCCCGCGGGCCGGCTTCATGACGGATCGAGCCTCGGTCAGTTCTGGAGCGCCTTGGTTCCCGCTCCTCTCTGGATCGAGATCTTCTTGGGCTGAACCTCGGCCAAGTACGGGATCGTCAGCTCGAGCACGCCGTTGTCGAAGTTGGCGCTGATCTGCTCGAGGTCGAGCCCCTTGCCGAGGGCCACCTTCTGCGTGAAGTCGCCGTAGAAGGTGCCTCGCCGAACGAAGCGCACCTCGTCGGCCTCGAACGGGAACGCCCGTTTGCCGTTGATCAGGAGCGTGGACTCCTGCACCGTGACCTCGACGTCGTCCGGGTTGACGCCGGGGAGGTCCATCCGGATGACGAGCTTGTCTCCCGTGTGGAAGACGTCGGTGGGGACGTTGAAGCCGCTCCACGCGGGCGTCGACTGCCCCCAATCCGAGCCGAAGAACCGCTGGAAGACGTCGTCGACGTCGCGGCCGTTCGGGAATGTACCGAGACGCATGCTGCACCTCCTGTGAGTCTCAGTCCGACCTGATTGTCGCCCGCGAGGATAGCCGATATCTGGTGGTCTTGTCAACAGGTAATCTAAGTGCCTGTCGCTCAGGTTCTAGTAGCCGCTCGCCGGGTCCACCAGGCCCTCGAGCGGCTCTCCCGCGGCGAAGTGGGCGACGTTCCTTCCGACCAGAGCGGCGAGCTCCGGCACGGCCATGTCCCAGGTGTTGGCCACGTGCGGGGTTACCACCGCGTTTGGGAGCTCCCACAACGGATGGCCCTCGGGCAGGGGCTCCGGGTCGGTCACGTCGAGCGCCGCTCCCCCGATCCGGCCTGAGCGCAGCGCGTCGACCAGGGCTTCCGTGTCCACCAGGCCCCCGCGCGCGACGTTGACCAACCACGCCCCCTCCCGCATGGCATCGAGAGCGGCGGCGTCGATCAGGTGGTGGGTCTGGGGCGTGTGCGCGGCGGCCAGTACCACGAAATCGGCCTCCGGCAGAACGTCGGCGATCCGCTCGCTCGGCACCGTGGTCTCTGCCCCTTCGAGCCGGTTGCCCGAGCGGTTCGCTGCGAGGATGCGAGGGCCGAGCGGGCGCAGCATCTCGGTAAGAGCCCGTCCGATCCCGCCGGTTCCTACGATGACGACCGTGCACGACGCGAGGCGACGCTCGGCCGCCCCGAAACCGGATCCCACCCCCGCCTCCGAGGTCCACGCGCGAGCCGTCGCGTGTACGTGGAGGCGCCTGGCGGCCATCAGCATCAGAGCAAGTGCATGCTCGGCCGTGGCCGGGCCGTAGATGCCCTTGGCGCAGGTCCAGGTGCGAGCGGGGTCGATCGCGCCGGCGTCGAAGAACGATTCGATCCCCGCGAACGGCAGCTGCACCCAGCGCGCCGGCGACCCCGTCAATAGCTCCTTGAGGCCGTTCGGATCCGCCGGATCGGTCCAGATCAAGGCGTCGGCCTCATCCGGTTCCACGATCGTGCCGCCCGCTCCCTCCACGAGCGCCGCCACCATCTCGACGCCGGCGGGAGCCACTGCGATCCGCGGCCCCTCGGTCACAGGAACGGCTCCGAGGCGACGCCGGTCGCGTCGCTTCCGCAGCTGGGACACCGGGCCGCGTCGCCGGGATGGACCGTGAACGTGTCGCCGCATTCGTCGCAGCGGCGCCCGACCAGAGTCTCCGGCGTCTCGTTCTGGATCGGCTCCGGCAGGCCGGCGTCGTAAGAGAACAGTTTCTCGGGACGCAGCTCGATCCACCGCGACGCCCACTCGGGAAGACGGCCATCGCGCGCGTTCCACGCGTCGACCGCCGCCGGCTCGGGACGCGCTACGAGCTCCGTGCGACCCTCGGCCAACACAGCTTTGTGGTCGGCTCCATCGCCGTCGGCGACCACGATCGAGGCGTAGGGCGTACTCGCCAGGTTCCGCGCCCGGGCGGTTCCCTCCATCGTCGGAAGCCAGAAGCACTCCCCCGCAAAGACGAAGGCGCTGAGAGCGGCGTGCGGGCTCCCGCTCGGGCGAACCGTCGAGACGATCAGGTACCTCCGGAGGTCCAGGTAAGCGGCTACGGCCCCCGCACCCATACGACGCTCGGGTGGATAGCTGGATGCAGTGGCAGCCGATGCCTTCTCGAAGCTGTCGGTCTGCAGGGCCTCGAGGAAGTCAAGATCGGACGGGAGCACCGCCCGACGATACGCGACGGTCCGAGTGACCGCCGGTCAGGGAGAGATGGTCTCGAGCTCGAGATCGATCCCGAGAGCTCGCTCCGCCATCCGCATCTGAGGCTTGACCCGCATGATGCCGATGGTGCCGAAGTGGGCGTTGCTCGCGTATCCCGGGTCGCTCATGAACCCGATCGTGCTGATGATCCCAACCGCGCGGCCCCTATCGTCCAGCACGCCGCTGCCCGAATCCCCCAACATGCCGGGCCCGAACGCGTAGAGGGTTCTCTTGTTGGGGGTGCCGTTCGCCACCGCAGATCGGGCCGGCGCGGCCTCCGAGATGCCCTGACCGTGGCCGTAGAAGTTGAGAGCAGTGGGCGCCAACTCGGCCGTGTCCGAGTTGATCCCGACGGGGCCCGCGAACGCGCACATCTCGGGATCCACGGGCACGCCAGGATCTAGGCGAGCGAGTGCGAAGTCGTGAACGGGTCTGCCGCCCGCCTCGATCACATGCGCGAATACGAACTCGCCGATCCTCTTGCCGTCGAAGTCCGAGGCGATCGGGCCGCTTCCCTTCACCCAGGTCTCGCTGGCCGAGGGGTCGATCACGCAATGGCCGGCGGTACCGATGTACCGGTTGCCGCGCCGGTCCTTGAACACGAAGTTCATGGTGCAGTAGCTGGAGTGGGGGGTCCGGACGATGCCTCCCGGTCGCACGCCGGGGCAGCTGTTGGCCTCGAGGTCCCGCTGTGGGAGGGCGAAGCACACGTCCTCGGACACCGCGACGCGATCGGAGGCCGGTGCGGGCGACACGACGAGCGACAGGAGGAAGCAAGCCGCGGTCATCATCACGATGCCGACGCGGCCGAGGCCTCTGCCCATGCTGTGGTCGGGCTTCACCACGTCACCGCCTTTGCTTGCTCTCCTCACTGCGATTCTCCGTTTTCGCGTCTATCCCTGGCCCCGCCGAAAAGGCGAGGGGGAGCCGAGCAGAGCCCGTGCTCCCCCTATCCCCCGCCGTGCTTAAGCGTTCATGCAGAGCTTGCCGGGGTCGGCGTAGAAGAAGACGGTGGGCGGGTTGCCCTGGACGCTCCATCCCGCCGACGGTGGGCGGCAGTCCGGATCGTCACTGTCGCCGATCAGCTCCGCTGCCCCCGCGAGAGGCATCACGGCTCCTACGACGCCCACGATCATCGCCGTAGCGATCAGTCGCTGGACCGTTCGTTTCACGTTCGACTCACCTTTCCTGGGTGTGGGACCTAGCCCTGGCAACGACCCTCGCTACCGACGTCGAGGGGGTTGGTGTCCCAGTAGACGACGTACTCGCAATCCGGGTGGACCGGGTCCTGGATCGCTACCTCACCTGCGGCCGCCGTGCCGGCGGACAATACGGAGCCCAGAAGACCCAGGACCCCTGCGAAAACTGCTAGACGCTTACGCATGTTTCACCTCCTATCCGTGCAAACCGTCTGACCGATGGAGGATTCGACCGCCTGCGTCATATTCCTTTACTACTTTTGTAAATTTTCTAGTTTTTTTTGACAAATAGAAAAAGGGCCCCGTAGGGACCCTTTTCAGGCGCTTCGGTGCGCTTCTGGTTCTAGGGCATGCAGTTCGGCCACCCGACGCCGAGGGAGCCCAGGACCTCGTCGAGGATGGGGTGCGGGGCGCAGCTCGGAGCGGCTTGAGCGGCCGGGGCGGCCACCGACAGAGCCATGATGGCCATGCTGAGGATCGCAACTACTCGACGCTTCACACGTGCCTCCTTCGCTTGGATCGCTACGTGTTACAAGTTGTTACATCCGATGCGGAATTCCTGCTTCGCGTGAAGGAATTTCGTCAAGTTTTCAGAATAATGAGCGTATGAAAAGGGACAACGGCCACGAGACGGACGGGATCGGCCCCCGCATCCGTCGTCTCCGGAGGGAGCGCGGTCTCTCGCAGAAGGAGCTGGCCGAACCCGTCGCGTCGCCTTCGTTCCTGAGCCTCATCGAGACGGGCGCCCGTCACCCCTCCTCCGACGTCCTCGCCCACATCGCGGCGCGCCTCGACGTCGATCCCCAGGAGCTCCTGACGGGCCGGCCGCCCAACGAGGATGTCCGCCTCGAGCTCGAGCTCCAGGAGGCACGCGATCAGCTCCGGCTCGGACAGCTCGACGCCGCGGTTCAGCAGGCTCGCCGGGTCGCGGCCCAGGCGGACCAGCTCGGATTCCGCCGCACGGAGGCCAAATGTCACGAGGTCCTCGCATCGGTCGAGGAGAAGCGGGGCCGGCCGGCATCGGCGCTCGACCTCTACCGAAAGGCCGAGGCGCTGTGGACCGGTGAGCCACCCCACCTTCGCTTCGAAACCATCGTGGGGCTCGGGCGGTGCACGCTGCACCTCGGCAACGCCCGCTTCGCCGCCCACCTGCTCGAGACCTATCTCATGGACCTCGACAAGGACGGCGTGCCCGACCCCACCGCCACGATGCGCACCTATTCGTCTCTGGTCCAGTGCTACTCGACGATGGGGCTGGCGGCCAAGGCGGCCGAGGCCGCCGAGCTGGCGCAGGCGCTGGCTCCGAGGGTCACGGATGCGGAGCAGCTCGCCTGCATGAACATGAACGTCGCGCGCTCCCTCTTCGACCAGGGCAAGATCGCCGACTCGCTCGATGCGATCCGCCAGGCAGAGCGGGCCTTCCAAACCCTTGGCTGGGAGGTGGACGCGGCACGCGCCCAGCTCAGCAGGGGCCTCGTCCAGCTCGAGAAGGGCGACGTCGACGAGGCGAGGGAGAACCTGACCGCGGCCGCCACCGCCCTACGCGCTGCCGACAACCTGACCGATGCTGCTAAAGCGCTAAACGAGCTCGGCAGGCTCGAAAGGACCGCAGGGAACCTGGCGGAGGCGGAGCGCCATCTACAGGAGGCGCAGGGCTACCTGGCGGGAAGTGACTTCGCCGAGCGGGCCCTGAACCAGCGTGAACTGGGCCTCTGTCTGGCAGAGAAGCAGGAAGACGAGGCGATGGGATACATGCGTCGCGCCATCGACCTCTACGTACTGGCCGGAGCGACCAAAGAGGTCGCCGTCACCTACAAGCGGCTCGGGGACCTCCAGCGAACGCTGGGAGACGTGGACGGAAGCCTCGAGTCGTACCGAGCCGGACTCGAGTTCGTCGAGACCGGGACGGGTGATATCGGATGAGCGGACGCGAGAAAGGCGGACGACGATGAAGAGGACGATGGCCGGAATGTTGTTGGCCGCAGTGGTGCTGTCGGGCTCGCTGCCGGCGGTGTCCGCCTCCGACCTGCCGAAAGTGGCGGGTTCCGGGTTCATGGTGACCGATGGCACCAAGGAGATGCTCTCGATCAGCGGCAGCGATGCCGGGCTCACCGGCGACAAGGGCCGGGCGCAGTTCAAGGTAAAGGCCCCCGGGCAAGAGGCGGTCTCCGTCAAGATCCGGCTCGGCTGCGTGGACATCTCGAACCAGGTCGCCGTCGCTTCGGGCCGCGGCAGCGACGGGAACTCCTATCTAGTCGCCGTCCGCGACAACGGCAACGCCGACGAGGGGACGGCCGCGGACGAGTTCACGGTGCTGGCTTCTAGCGGAGCGCTCCACGATTGCGCCGGGGGCCTTCCGGTCCACTCCTCCTTCCGGGACGGGACGGTCGACGGTGGGAACTTCGAAGTAACGAGCTAGGCGCGGCGGACAACACGGACCCCCCGGCGGCCCCATGCCGGGGGGTCCGTGCCGTCGGGGAAGCAGGGCAAGTGGCAGGAATCGACCCGCTTCGCGCCGAATTGTCCGGCGACATCCCCCCAACAAGGAGCCCCCTTGCCATGCGTAGATCCCTGGCCGCGTGCGCGGCCGCCTTTCTTCTGGCCGCCCTTGCCCCCAGCGTCGCCCTGGCCGCCGAGCACACCTCGACGCCGGCGACGGTGACCAACCCCAACGACGGGACGATCATCGATATCCAGGTCTTCCAGCCCGCGGTCGCGGCGCCCGCCAACCAGGTCCCGGTGATCTTGCACTCGCACGGGTGGGGGGGAAGCAAGTCCACGGGCATCTCTGGTGACATCAAGGCGATGCTCGACGCGGGCCTGGGCGTCGTGAGCATCTCCCAGCGCGGCCACGGCAACAGCGGGGGCCAGGCGAACGTGCAGGACCCGACCATGGAAACCGAGGACATCAAGGCCGTCATCGACCACATCGCAACCCTCGATTGGGTTCTTCACGACACCGACGCGGCCGGCACCCCGATCGCGAACGACCCCGTCCTCGGGGCCATCGGCGGCAGTTACGGCGGCGGCTACCAGACCATGACGACGCTGGACGAGATCGCCGACCAGGGTCGGACCCGTTTGGACGCGCTCGCGCCCGAGATCACCTGGTACGACCTGCCCGAGAGCCTGGCTCCGCAGCACGTGCCCCGTAGCGCGTGGGACACGGTCCTCTACGCGGCCGGCGCGGGCATGCTTCCCGACTACGTTCACGTCGCCCAGGCGTGGGGGACGACCACGAACCAGTGGCCGGATGGGACGATCTACGGACAGCCGGTCGAGGGCGTGCCCAACCTCGATGCCGAGTTCCACAAGCACAGCCCGGTGTCGTTCGCCGAGCGTGGGATCAAGATCGACGTCCCGGTCCTGATCAAGCAGGGAACCACCGACAACCTTTTCAACCTGAACGAGGGCCTGAACAACTTCCACAAGGCGCTCACGGACGATGCGCGCGCGGAGAGCTACTTCGTCGCCTTCAACGGCGGCCACGCCCTGCCCAACGTCGCTCCCCCGGGCAATCCCGCGGACCTGCAACTCGGAGGCGGCGTCGACGCGTGCTCCGGCGACTGGACCCAGCTCAGGATCGACTTCTTCAAGCGGGTCTTCGCCGGCACCTCGACCGACGGCCTGCTTCCCAACCAGTACAACTTCACCGATCTCGACGGCACTACCTGTCACCGCTTCGATGCGATCGATAATTCGCGAACCGTTGCCGTCGAGCCGCTCACACCCGCCGGAACCGTCAGCACGACCGGCCTGGGTGCGCCGCTACACATCGAGATCGCCGACGGACCGATCACGGTCACCGGAGTTCCGAAGCTCGCCGGCAACCTGGTCGCGGCCGGGCTCGACTCACGTGCGTTCTTCGGCCTGTCGACCGGAACGTCGCCCGCCGACGCAAGGGTCGTTCAGAACAACCTCCTGCCCCTGCGCCAGATCCTCCCGACGGGCGGCGAAGGGTTCGAGATCGAGCTGCCGGGCGTGTCGGTACAGGTTCCCGAGGGCGAGAAGCTGTTCCTGACGATCAGCGCGTTCTCCGACATGTACTTCGGTCACAGCAGCAAGCCTGTGGGCGGACTGGTGCTCAGCGACATGACGCTGACCCTTCCGAAGCCGGCAACGGTGTCGGATCCCGACCCCGACCCGGTGGCAACGACCATGACCCTGGCGCTGAGCGGCCGGGGCTCCTCGTCGCAGCTCGTTGCCACGCTCACCGACCCGACCGGAGCCGGCGTGTCCGGAGCCACGGTGGACTTCTTCGGAGACGACAACGCACTCGGCAGCGCGATCACAGATGGCGACGGGACGGCGACCCTTCCATTGGAAGGGAAGTACCGGGGAGGGCACCACGAATTCGAGGCGGTGTTCGGAGGCAACTCCGACTACGCGGGCTCCTCGGGCTCGACGTCCAGCTAGGCAGACAAGCTCGGGCTAGGCGGCCGTCCGGCGCTCCGGCGCGGAAGTAACGTCCGCGTCCAGGGCGGCACTGCGCGGCGAGGGCAAGGCGCGAGGAGGTGGGCGTACCCGGAGGGTACGTTCCCGACGAGCAACGCAGTCATCGTCGATGCAGGGCCGTACTGGCGCGACGGGACTTACGCAACGGTGCGCGAAACAGCGGCCGCCTTCCTGAACACCAGCGCGTCGCCCTCCGCGTCTATCTCCACGACTTCTCCGTCACGAAAGGTGCCGTCCAGCATCTTCAGCGCCAGCTCGTTCTCGATGCTTCGCTGGATCAACCGCTTGAGCGGCCGCGCGCCGTAAGCAGGGTCGAACCCCTGCTGCGCGAGGTGGTGGCGGGCCGCATCGGTCAGTCGCAGCTCGATGTTCCTCGTGGCCAGCCGCTGGAGCAACCGGTCCAGCTGGATCTCGACGATCCGCTCGAGATGCTCCATCGACAACCGATGGAACACGATGATCTCGTCGACGCGGTTGAGGAACTCGGGCTTGAAGTGATCCCGCACCACGTCCAGCACCTTGTCTTCGATCTGGCGGTCATCGGTCAGCGACAACATGTACTGCGAGCCCAGGTTCGAGGTCATGATCACCACGGTGTTCTTGAAGTCGACGACCCGACCCTGTCCGTCCGTCAGACGGCCGTCGTCGAGGATCTGCAGGAGGACGTTGAAGACGTCCGGGTGCGCCTTCTCGATCTCGTCGAGCAGGACGACCGAGTACGGACGGCGCCGGACGGCCTCGGTTAGCTGCCCGCCCTCGTCGTAGCCGACGTACCCTGGCGGCGCGCCGACCAGCCTGCTCACGGAGTGCTTCTCCATGTACTCGCTCATGTCGAGCCGGATCATGGCGCGATCGTCATCGAACATGAACTCGGCCAGAGCGCGCGCCAGCTCGGTCTTACCGACGCCGGTGGGGCCGAGGAAGATGAAAGAACCGATCGGCCGTCCCGGGTCGCCCAAGCCCGCGCGGGCGCGCCGGATCGCGTTGGCGACCGCCTCGACCGCCTCGTCCTGGCCGACCACTCGCCGATGCAGTCCCTCCTCCATCTTCACGAGCTTCTCGACCTCCCCCTCCATCAGCTTCGACACGGGGATGCCGGTCCACCGGGCGACGACCTCGGCGATGTCCTCCTCGTCTACCTCCTCCTTCAGGAACTTGCGGTCTCTCTGGAGCTCTGCGAGCTGCGAGTTGGCGTCGTCGAGTTGCTTCTGGAGCTCGACGAGCCGCCCGTAACGCAGCTCCGCCGCCTTCGCCAGATCTCCGTCGCGCTCGGCCCGCTCGGCCTCGCCTTTGACCTGTTCGGTCTCGGCCTTGAGGGCCCGGATGGCCTCGATCGCCGCCTTCTCCTGCTCCCAGTGGGCCTTCATCCCATCCATCTCTTCGTGAAGCCCCGCGAGCTCCTCTTCGATGCGCGCGAGACGCTCCATAGAGGCCGCGTCGGTCTCCTTGGCGAGAGCCGCCTTCTCGATCTCGAGCTGCTTGGCTCGCCGGTCCAACACGTCGATCTCGGTCGGCATGGAGTCGATCTCGATGCGCAACCTGGACGCGGCTTCGTCGACGAGATCGATGGCCTTGTCGGGCAAGAAGCGACCCGTGACGTACCGGTCGGATAGGACACCGGCCGCCACCAGCGCGGAGTCCTGGATGCGTACCCCGTGGTGCACCTCGTAACGCTCCTTCAGTCCGCGGAGTATCGCGATGGTGTCGGGGACGGACGGCTCGCCGACGAGGATCGGCTGAAAGCGCCGCTCCAACGCGGGATCCTTCTCGACGTGCTTGCGGTATTCATCGAGCGTGGTCGCTCCGATCATGCGGAGCTCTCCCCGCGCAAGCATCGGCTTGATCATGTTGCCCGCGTCCACGGCCCCTTCGGCAGCGCCGGCCCCCACGATCGTGTGCAACTCATCGAGGAACGTGATGATCTCGCCGTCCGAGTCGGCGATCTCCTTGAGAACCGCCTTGAGCCGCTCCTCGAACTCGCCGCGATATTTCGAACCGGCCACCATGGAACCGATGTCGAGCGACACGAGACGCTTGTTCTTCAACGACTCGGGCACGTCGCCGGCGACGATCCGATTGGCGAGGCCCTCGGCGATCGCCGTCTTGCCGACACCGGGCTCACCGATGAGAACCGGGTTGTTCTTCGTGCGCCGTGACAACACCTGGATGACGCGTCGGATCTCCTCGTCACGCCCGATGACCGGATCCAGCTTGCCGCGACGGGCGGCCTCGGTCAGATCGCGGCCGAATCGCTCGAGCGCCTGGTACTTCTCCTCCGGGGTCTGATCGGTTACCCGGTGGGAGCCCCGCACCTCCTTGAGGGCCTCGAGCAGCTTGCGTTTGTCGACACCGGCCTCCAGTAGAACGGAGGCAGTGTCGTCGCCCTGATCCAGGAGCGCGAGCAAGAGGTGCTCGGTCGACACGTACGCGTCGCCCAGGCCCTCGGCTTCGGAGAACGCAGCGTCCAACAGAGCGCGCAGGCCCTGCGAGAGGTAGATCTCGACGTTCCCGTACACCTTCGGGACCCTGTCCAACACTCCATCGAGGCGCGTCCGCAACGTGCGCGGGGACACGCCGAGCTTCTGAAGGATCGGATAAACGACGCCCTCCGGCTCGCCCAAGAGCGCGGCCAGCAGATGAACGGTCTCGACCTGCTGGTGGTTCAGGTCGCCGGCGAGCTTCTGAGCCGAAGCCAGAGCTTCCTGCGACTTCAGTGTGAGTTTGTTGACGTCCATGTGCTCTACCTCATTCTTCGGTTACCGGTGGTACTGCGAAGGTGCGCGAGCGCGCGGCCTGCTCCAGGAAGTCGGCCTTCATCGCTCTGCGGACCCTTCGCACGTCCCGCAGGGGAACCATCGAGCTGCGCTCCCTCGCATCGATCGCCTCCTGGATCTGATCGCGAACGGTTTCGAGCTCCTGAACCGCCCGGCGGTAACGAGCCTCCATCAGCTCGAGTCGATGTTCGAGCTCCATGACCCGCATGACTCCGGCCAGGTTGATCCCTTCTTGGGTCAGCTCCTGGATCTTCCGCAGGCGGACGATGTCGCGCTCGGAGTACCGGCGGGTGTTCCCCTCGGTACGGTGAGGCTGCACGAGACCTTTTCGCTCGTAGACCCGGAGCGTCTGGGGGTGCACGCCGGCCAGCTCCGCTGCGATCGAGATGACGTACATCGCTTGGTCATTGGGGTCGGGACGCCTTGCCATCTCTTCCCTCCTTAGGATGCGACGCTGCCGGGGGCCGACTTGATGTGGTCTTCCAGATGACGCCGGGGAGACTCGTCGTGCACCTCCGCGAACTCTTCGAGCAATTGCTTCTCGCGACGCGTGAGCTTCTCAGGGACCTGAACCATCACTCTGACGAGGAGGTCACGGTCGCTGCCGCGCTGAGAGGGTCCGCCGCGGCCCCGAACGCGCAGGGTCTTCCCGTTCGGCGTGCCGGCCGGGATCTTCACCGTCACCGATCCGTCCAGCGTCGGGACCTCGACCTTCGCCCCAAGCGCCGCCTCGGTGAAGGTGACCGGCAGCTCGACGACGAGATCGCCCGATCTGGCGCGGGTGAACACCGCATGCGGCTCGACGCGCACGCGCACGTAAAGGTCGCCCGGCGGCCCGCCGTTCGGACCGGGCGCCCCCCGACCGGGCACCTTGATGCGCGCTCCGTCCCCCACACCGGGTGGGATCTTCGCTTTGCCGCCTTCGGGCAGCGACACGGTGACGCCGTTCGCCGCGTCTTCGAAGCCGAGCGTCGTCTCGGTCTCGAGGTCCTGACCGCGCTGGGGGCCGCGGGGGCGGAAGCCGAAGCCCCCCAGAAGATCCTCGAAGATCGTGTCGGCTCCGGCGGCTCCCGGATCTCCGAACAGGTCGCCGATGTTCACGCGCACGTTGCCGCCACCGCCGGGCGCGTTGTAGAAGCGGCGTCCGCCGGATTCAATGAATTGACGGATCTGGTCGTACTCAGCGCGCTTCTCGTCGTTCGAGAGGATCGCGTGCGCTTCGGAGATCTCCTTGAAGCGCGCCTCCGCGTCCTTATCGCCGGTGTTCGCGTCGGGGTGGTGCTTCTGTGCGAGCTTGCGATAGGCCTTCTTGATCTCGTCCTTGGACGCGGTCTTCGAGACACCGAGGATCTTGTAGTAGTCCTTCTCCGCCCAGTCCCTCTGTGCCATGGCTAGTCACCCGCCTCAGGGATCTCCTGTTCGCTCGAGCCAGACTCGGGGGGCCGGGCGACAACGACCATCGCCGCGCGCAGCACCTGATCGCCGACGCGGTAGCCGCGCCTGTGCACCGAACGGCACACGATCTCCTCGACATCGGGGTCTTCGCGCGAATCGATCGCCTCGTGCACGTGGGGATCGAACGAGACGTCCTGGGCTGGGATCTCTTCGAGTCCCTCGGCCTCTAGCACCGCGAGCAACTGCTTGTAGATCAACTCCATACCCGAGGAAGGCCCCTCGTGTTCCAAGGCCCGGTCGAACGCGTCCAACACCGGCAGCAATTGCTCGATGAAGCGCGCCTTCGTACGAGTGGCCGTTGCGCTCTGCTCGCGCATCATCCGCTTGCGATAGTTGTCGAAGTCGGCCTGAAGTCGCTTGAGATCGTCGAGGAAGTCGTTCTGCTCCTCGACGACCTCGGTGCGTCCAACCACCGACCCACCTGAGCCTTCGGGCACGATCAGCGGCTCCTCGTGCGCGTCGAGCCCGGCCTCGGATGACGCAGCGGCCTCCGTATCGGGCTGGGACGACACGCGCTTGTCGACCACGGGGATCCGACGGGGCTCCTCGGTCACGCAGACCTCTCTTCCCCACCCTCGTCGACGACTTCGGCCTCGACCACGTCGTCATCGCCGGGAGCCTCGGATCCGGCAGCGGACGCCGGGTCCTGCTCGGCCTGCGTCCGCTGGTACAGAACCTCGGCGAACTTCTGGGACGCCGTCATGAGTTGCTCGCTCGTGTGGCGGATCTTGTCGACGTCGGAGCCCTTCAAAGCCTCGCGCGCTTCCTCGAGGGCGTCCTCGACCATCTTTCGATCGGAGTCGTCCAGCTTCTCGCCGTGCTCCTTGATCGTCTTCTCGGTCTGGTAGATCACGTTGTCGGCCTGGTTGCGGACCTCCGCCTCCTCGCGCCGATTGCGATCCTCCTCGGCGTGCGCCTCGGCCTCGCGGACCATCTTCTCGATGTCCTCGCTCGGCAACTTGGTCCCGCCGGTGATCGTCATCGACTGCTCCTTACCTGTACCGAGATCCTTGGCATGCACGTTCACGATCCCGTTGGCGTCGATGTCGAAGGTGACCTCGATCTGTGGCGTGCCGCGCATTGCAGGCGGGATCTCCGTGAGCTGGAATTTGCCCAGCGACTTGTTCCGGTACGCCATGTCGGCCTCGCCCTGCAGCACGTGGATCTCGACCGATGGCTGGTTGTCCTCGGCCGTCGTGAAGGTCTCCGACCGCTTGGTGGGGATCGTCGTGTTGCGCTCGATCAGCCGGGTGAAGATCCCTCCCTTGGTCTCGACGCCCAGCGACAGAGGCGTGACGTCGAGGAGCAGGACGTCCTTGACGTCGCCCTTGAGGACACCGGCCTGGATCGCCGCGCCGACGGCTACGACCTCGTCGGGGTTGACACCCTGGTGCGGATCCTTGCCGCCGGTCAGGTCCTTCACGAGCTGACGCACCTGCGGCATACGCGTCGAGCCCCCGACGAGGATCACGTGATCGATCTTGTCGACCGGGATCCCCGCGTCCTTGACGGCCTGGTTGAACGGTCCCTTGCACTTGTCGAGCAGGTCCTCGGTCATGCGCTCGAACTCGCTGCGGCTGAGCGTGAGCTCTAGGTGAAGCGGTCCCTGCTCGGTGGCCGTGATGAACGGCAGGTTGATCGAGGTCTGTTGGGTCGAGGACAGCTCGATCTTCGCTTTCTCCGCTGCCTCCTTGAGACGCTGCATCGCCATCTTGTCCTTGGAAAGGTCGACGCCGTTCTCGTTCTTGAAGGTAGTGACGAGGTGGTCGATCACGCGCTGATCCCAGTCGTCCCCGCCCAGGTCGGTGTTACCCGAGGTCGACTTCACCTCGAAGACGCCCTCGCCGAGCTCGAGGAGCGACACGTCGAACGTCCCGCCCCCGAGGTCGAACACGAGGATGGTCTGATCGCCCTCGCCCTCCTTGTCGAGGCCGTAGGCGAGCGCGGCGGCGGTGGGCTCGTTGATGATGCGGAGCACCTCGAGGCCGGCGATCTGACCTGCCTCCTTGGTCGCCTGCCGCTGCGCGTCGTCGAAGTAAGCGGGAACGGTGATCACGGCCTCGGTGACCTTGTCACCCAGGTAGGACTCCGCATCCGCCTTCAGCTTCATGAGGATCCGCGCCGAGATCTCCTGCGGGCTCCACGCCTTGCCATCGATGTCCTTCTTGTGGTCCGTGCCCATCTCACGCTTGATCGAGCGGATGGTCCGGTCCGGGTTGGTGATCGCTTGGCGCTTCGCCACCTCGCCGACGAGGATCTCACCGCCCTTGGAGAAGGCGACCACCGAGGGAGTGGTCCGCTGCCCCTCTGCGTTGGTGATGACGGTGGGCTCGCCACCCTCCAGCGCGGCCACGACCGAGTTGGTCGTGCCGAGATCGATACCTACTGCCTTAGCCATGCCTGCCTCCTGTGGATCGGGCCGTTTCGAGGTTGAGTGCCGGTGATTATAGAATCTGAGTCCGTCCCTATCAACCTTGAGAACGGTGAGAGCATTCCCAGATGAGCGAGATCCTGCTGGTCAGCTCCGATCTCCAGGCCCGGACCCGGGTCGAAGCGGCCGCCGCAGCCGGCGGCCGGGAGGTCACGAGCCGGGTGCCGCACGGAGGACCACCCGCGGAGGGGATGCCGCCCGCCGTCGTGGTGCTGGATCTGGACGAGCTGGGGGCCGAGCTTGGTGCGTGGGTGGACTGGGCGCGCGCCGACGGCGCCGAGCGGCGCATCGTGGGCTTCTTCGCCCACGTTCAAGAGGCAACGGGGGCTCGAGCCGACGACCTGGGCATCGAGGTCTACCGCCGGGGCCGCTTCTGGCGCGACCTAGCGAAGCTACTGAGCTAGCTGCGTGGACCCTCCCCCGTCGTGTCTCTCCCCTGCTCGCCGTAGGTCTCTCGGGGGGTCGAATCGGCCGCCTGTCCGACGGCAACGCCCGCCCGCTTGTCGTCGCCCTCGACCCCTACCGCCTGGTTGGACTCGCTAAGGATCTCGTCGAGGCACGAGGCATCGACGCTCTTTTTGACCTCGGAGCCGCCCTCGTCGACGAAAACCTCCTTCCTCTCCGATGCAGGGAAGTCGCGTCCGCAGCGGTCACAGATGAAGGTCGCCTCGCTCATGAGTCACCTCCCGGCTGGTCCTGGCTGGTCGCACCCGGGTCGCCGCCCTCTCCCTCTTCGCGCGAAGGTCCATCGGACGGTGCCGTCGGGGTTGGGGTGTCGTTGCCCTCTTGCATGTCGCGGTCGTCCCGCTCCATAGCGCCTCCTTTCGGTGGGCTGAATCTCCCCCGCCCCGCGGCGCCCGAACCCTCCACTCGAAAGAAGAGCTCCGTTTGCTAGCTCGTGTGACACATGTGTGTTACCGTTGCTCCCACGAGTGGCGACAGCGCCATTCCGTGAGGTTTTGATCCGGTTCCTCCTCAAGGTGTCGGCAGTCGAACCTCTCCCCGACACGAGACGGCTATCCACAGCCGCCGAAGGAGTTGAACGCAAGTGCATTCATTCGCTGAATTAGGCGTATCCGAACGCGTCATCGAGACGCTCGGGCGCCGGGGCATCACCGCCCCCTTCCCGATCCAGGCCCTGGTCATGAAGGACGTCCTGGCCGGCCGGGACGTCCTGGCTAAGTCCCGCACGGGGTCCGGCAAGACGCTGGGCTTCGCGCTGCCGATCGTCGAGCTGCTCGACCCCAAAGCCGCCGCCCCGGCCGCGCTGGTGCTGGTGCCGACCCGCGAGCTCGCCGAGCAGGTCAAGGACGAGTTCACCGACATCGCCAAGGCAAAGGGCCTCCGGGTCCGAGCCGTCTACGGCGGCGTCGGGATCCCCGAGCAGGCGAAGCTGGCCGCGCGGGCCCACATCGTCATTGCCACGCCCGGCCGTCTCCAAGACCTGATGCAGCGCCGCCTTCTGTCACTCAAGGACGTGAAGATCCTAGTCCTCGACGAAGCCGACCGGATGCTGGACATGGGCTTCCAACCGCAGGTCGACCGGATCGTCGACCGCATCACCGACGACCGCCAGACGATGTTCTTCTCGGCCACCCTGGACGGCGAGGTTGGACGTCTGGCCCATGCGTACACACGCGATCCACAGACGCACGAAGTGGTCAGCAAGAGCCAGACGGTCGACGAGGCGGACCATCGTTTCGTTCCCGTGAAGAGCGGCGACAAGACCGGCGCACTGGTGGACCTCTTGAAGAGAGAGGGAGCCGGAACGACGCTCGTATTCGTGCGCACCAAGCGCGGCGCAGACCGGCTGGCGCAGCGTCTCAGCAAGGCCGGCGTCAAGGCCGTCGCCATGCACGGCGACCTCACGCAGGCGGCCCGGCAGCGGGCCCTCAAGGGGTTCGACCAGGGCCGCTACACGACGCTGGTCGCCACCGACGTGGCCGCCCGCGGTCTCGACCTGGACGACATCACCATGGTCGTCAACTACGACCCACCCGAGGATCACAAGGCCTACCTGCACAGGGTCGGTCGCACCGCTCGCGCCGGCCGCAAGGGCACCGGCGTCACGCTCGTGATGCCGGACCAGCAGTACGAGGTCAGCCGCATCGTCTCGCGCCTCGACCTGAGCGACGAGTTCAAGAAGGAAGGGCTCAAGGTCCAGCCTCCGCGACTGGCCTATACGTCGCACAAGGGCCGGAAATCGATGATGCGTCCGAGGCCGCGGCGCAAGTTCTGATACTTCTGATACAAGGCCCTTAAGGCCGAGCGGTCGCCGTTCGCGGGCCGACCGGGATTGGAAACGGGGGCGCGAAGGGGTGGAGGCGCGCCGGACGATGGATCAGATCGAACATCACGACGTCGAGCTGACCGACTTGCGACGCAGCGAGCGAACGATGCTGATCGCACGAGCGGTCGGCGCCCCCTGGGCATTCCTTCAGATCTTCACGTTCTCGCTGCCCTATCCGCCGGGCGTCAAGGTCCGCGCTATCGCCCTGGCCACTCTGCTCCTGGTGGGCAACCTCGCGGTGTTCCTCGCCTACCGACGCGCGCGCACCTTGAGGGCAGCGCAGCTTCTTGCAGGCGCGTCGCTGTCTCTCGACCTGCTGGTCATCTCCGGGATCGTCTGGCTGTACGCGTTCGATCCGACCTCGGCCCTCTGGGCCGTCCTGTTCATCCTTCCGCTCGAGGGCGCCATGAGATTCCAGCTACAAGGGGCCTTGGCCACATGGGCCGGCGCGACTCTCCTGTACATCGGGCGCGAGTTCGCTGGGTCCGAGCGCTACGGCTATCCGCTGGAATGGAACAGCATCACGTTCCGCATGGGCATCGGGCTGATCATCGCCCTGGTCGCCGGGCTGATGGCCCGGGATCTGATGCGACAGCGGGCCCGGTTGGCGCAGACCGTCGACCGGCTCCAGGACGTCGACCGGTTGCGGGCCGCGCTGGTCTCGACCATGGCTCACGACGTGCGCAACCCGCTGACAGCGATACGGGGGTCGATCCAGACCCTTCTCGGGCGACCCGAATTGGTCGGAACGGAGGCCGCAACCCAGCTCCTCTCCTCGGCCGACCGACAGGCCGACCGCCTCAGCAGGCTCGCCAACGACCTCCTCGACCTAGCACGCCTCGAGCAGGGTCGCCTCGAGCTGAACATCGAGCCGGTGGTGCTGAAACACTCGGTCGACACCTCGCTGAGCTTCGTCGAGTCCGCTTACCGCATCGAGAACAGGATCGAGCCGCAGCTCTGTGTGGAGGCCGACCCCGATCGGTTACAGCAGGTGGTAGTCAACCTGGCCTCGAACGCGCTCCGCTACGGCGAGCCGCCCTTCATCGCCGAGGGGCGGGCGCGCGGCGACCACGTCGAGCTGATCTTCAAGGACCACGGCCCCGGGATCGAGCCCGAAGAGCAGGCCACCCTCTTCGAGCCGTTCGGCGCGGCGGCGGGACGAGGCTCGGTGGGCTTCGGGTTGGCCATCGTCAAAGCCCTCGTCGAGGCGCAACGGGGCCGGGTGTCGTACGAGCCCAACCACCCCCGCGGGGCCTGTTTCAAGGTCATCCTCCCGGCCGCCGGCCGGACCGCGACTGCGTAAAGTACGGAGACGCAGCCGCCTCCTGCCTCTATCAAACGCCGGCGGCACCTGGTAATAATTGACGGAGCCTGAAGGAGGTGTCATGCAGGGGACAGCAGCCACGGCCACCGGGAAACGCATGCCGCTCGACCTCCGTCAACAGATCGCGCTCGTCATTGCCCTGATCGCGGCCCTCGCCATCCCCATCGCGGCCCCCTTCACGGTGCCGGACTTCTTCCCCACCGCCGCCGGCGACAACCAGTGCTACCGGTACAGCTCCGCAGACCGTGATTTCACGACCAAGATGAACGCCGAGCGCAAGGCCAAGGGCCTCAAGACCATGAAGCTGGACCCCGAGCTCTCCAAGGTCGCCATGGTCCACACGGCAAACGAGATGATCAAGACCAACACCCTGCACCACACCAGCAACAGCGCTCTGGCCAAGCGGGTCACCAACTGGGTCACCGTGGGCGAGAACGTCGGCGTGGGGGCCGAGGTCTCCAGCCTGCACCAGGCCTTCATGAACTCCCCCGCCCACAGGGCGAACATCATGCTCGCCAAGTTCAACAACGTCGGCGTCGGCTCCAAGGTCTCCGACGGCCGCCTGTGGGTGACGGTGATCTTCGAGGCAACGAGCAACCCGGGCACCTCACTCGGCATGCCCAAGTGCTAGCTGGATAAAGCCAACCCCCACCACTCCATTCCAGCTAAGCCGTGGGGTTCACACTGTGTCTCTCCATGGCCCCACTCCGCCGGGCGCCAGCTTGGGGCGGCGGCCCGACCCTCACCATTCCGCTCGAAACCGTCTTGACTCGCTCCAGGCGAGGGCACGGCTCCGCCGCTCACGAGATTCGAGTTGGCAGATCCACGGGGCGCCCGGCTCCGCTCCAAGTAATTGGTTCGGGGTCCCTGCCTTTCCGCCAAGAGCGGTGGCGGCCCCGTAGAGGGGCTTGAGGAGGGATCTCGCATCCCCGCTGGGCGATCTGGGGCAGGTCGCCTTCTGCCGGCGGTGAGCGCAAGTGCGACCGACGAACGAGCAGGCCGCCGGGGGGGCGGCCGTCCGCGCGTCCCCGTCGTAGGGGCCGGCGCCGGTGCGACGCTAGGGGGCCGGGACGGGCTCCGGGTGCTCGTGCTTGTCGATCTCGCGGAACCTCGATCGGAGCTCCTCGACGGCCTCCTGGCCGTCGTCGGGATAGCTCACGGCGACCCGGCGCACACCATCGGCGGGGAGAGCGACACCCTTGTCGGCGAGGAACTCGGCCATCTTGTCGGCCAGACGGTTCACGAAGATGTTGGCACCCTCGCGGCCGGTCTCGGGCAGCACAACCGCGAAGTTGTGGCGCTTCCCGTCGAAGCCGTGCACCGGACGGTCGACGGTTCGCACGGCCTCCTTGAGCATGCGGCCCAGGTCGCGGCGGATGGACATCCGCTGCCGACGGCTGAGCTGCAGCATCCCCTCCGACGGGAAATCGACGTTCACGACCGAGAAGATCGTCTGGTACCGGTTGGAGCGCGAGAGCTCGACCTCCGTGTCCTGCACGAAGAAGCGGGCGTTGTAGAGGCCGGTGTGGTCGTCGATCTGGTCGTAGAGCTCGAGCTTGTTCAACGAACCCGCCAGCTGGCTGTTGGCCCAGCCGCCGATCGCCCCGAAGGCGAAGTAGGCGATGGTCCTGGAGAACAGCAATCCGGTGAAGCTGCCGGCGCCGGCCACGTCGATCGCCGGGTAGCGGAAGGCTGCGTAGGCGATGGCGGCGATCGCCGCCGCGATCAGGCCCCCGCGGAGGTTCCAGAAGACGAATCCGATGAAAACCGGGATGAACAACAGGGTGGCGATGACCTCGACGGTGTCGACCCGCCGGATGTACATGACCCCCGCGGTAAGGAGAAGAACGCCGAGACCGACCGCCAGGAGAAGCTGGCGGGCCTTCTCGTAGGTCATCTTGCCCATGCTCAGACTCATCATGACGGACAGCATCCTACGTCTACCCCATAGCGGCCAAGAGGGTTCACGTCTTATCCTCTGATTCATGCCATCTTCACTGAGGTCCCGGATCGCCTTGATCCTCATGCTGGGCGCGTTCTTGATCCCGATCGGGATGTCGTCCCTCCGAGGGCTCACCCACGTGCTGACCTGCAAGGAAGCGGCGGAGACGCCCTTCACGCTGATCACCCCCGAGGGCATGGAACCCCAGCTCCTCAGCTCGACACGTTTGGACGTCGGCGACGAGGACTTCCTATGCGCATCCGGGGAAGGGGGAGGCCTCAGCCTGAACATGGCGGCCCGCTCACAGGGCCCGGGCAAGGTCGACATCATCCTTCCGATCAGCAACACATCCGATTTCGAGTGGCAGGGCTCCGTGACCCTCGTGGTCGGCGAGACGTCCTTCCCAGTGCGGATCGGAAAGATCCCGGGCGGAGAAACGCGGACCGACACCATCCCCCTCGAGCTCGACGCGGAGGAGACCGAGGTCAACGGCTCACTCCTGATCGGCCCCTGAGCTTCAGACGCCCGCCACTCAGGCCGATAACTAGCCCGAACGGGCTACAGGAATGATCTTCCAGGTATAGAGTTTGCGCCCCCCTACGCCGGGTAGGTAGCCGCCTACGCAGCGGGAGGGGGCCTCGGGAAGGAGTCGCGCCACGTGGAGCAGGCGATTCGAGACTCGCGGATCCTCGTCATCGACGACGCCGAGGCGAACCTGCTCATCCTCGAGACGATCCTCAGCGATATCGGCTACACGAACGTCGTAACCCTCGGCGATCCCTACCGCGTGATGGCGACCTGCCAGGCCTTCGATCCCGACCTCCTTCTCCTCGACCTCCACATGCCGGGGATGAGCGGGCTGGACGTCATCTCCGAGATCCGGGAGTGGAAGTCACCCGCGTACCTGCCCATCCTGATGTTGACAGCGGACTTCTCCTCCGAAGCAAAGGTACGCGCCCTCCGCACCGGCGCGAACGACTTCCTCACCAAGCCGTTCGATCGAACGGAAGTCGAGCTGCGTATCAAGAACCTCCTCGAGATGCGCCATCTGCACGTCGCACTGGCGAACCAGAACGCGTTGCTCGAAGAGCGGGTAGCCGAGCGCACGCACCAGCTCGAGCGCGTCAAGCTCGAGATCCTCGAACGACTCGCGATGGCGGCGGAGTTCCGTGACGACCAGACCGGGCGACACACACAGCGTGTTGGACGCACCTGCGCGCTGGTCGCGGCTGCCATGGGGCTTTCCGCCCCGGAGATCGAGAACATCCGGCGCGCTGCTCCCCTGCACGACGTCGGCAAGATCGGGATCCCCGACCGGATCCTGCTGAAGCCCGGTTCCCTCACACCGGCCGAGATGGAGATCATGAAGCGACACACGTCGATCGGTGCCAAGCTGCTGTCGAACAGCGATTCGCAGCTGCTGCAGCTGGCCGAGGGAATCGCCGCGTCGCACCACGAGCGGTGGGACGGCTCCGGGTACGGGAGCCATCTAACAGGCGAGGACATCCCGCTCCACGGGCGCATCCTGGCAGTGGTCGATGTCTTCGACGCACTCACCCATCAGCGGCCCTACAAGGATGCGTGGCCGGTCGATCGATCGCTGGACGAGATCCGCTCGCAGCGCGGGCGACAGTTCGATCCCGCCGTTGTCGACGCGTTCCTGTCGGTGCAGGAAAAGGTCGATCTCAGCGACACCAGCGAATACGACCTCCGCCGGATCGTCGTCTAGGTCCGGCGCCGGCGGCGCCGATAGTTAGATCAACTCGAACGTCACGGTGATGCGCGCCTGCGCATCCAGGATCGGGGGCTCGGTCGGGATGAACGAGGCCGCATCTGCAGTCGCCCCACCTGCCGACCTGGTCCCTCGGACCGCGACCGCGCGCGGCGGCCTGCTGTCGAACTCCGAGATCATGATCGCCTTGCCCACCGTGCGGCCGTCCGTGGTCGCCAGGATCGTCGCCTTCTTGCGCGCCAGCTTCATCGCCTCGACCAAGGCTTGCTCGACCGCGGCGGTGCGATCCGAAACCGAGTAGCGCAAACCACTCACACTGTCGGCTCCACCCGCTACCCCGGCGTCGATGATCTCACCAAGCGCGTCGAGGTCGCCCGTTTTGACGCGTACGCTCGAGCTGGCCACGTACTCGATGAAGTTGTCGAAGCGATCGGTTCTCCGTCCGAGACGAACGCTCCCGACGCTCAGCTCGTCTCCCTGTCCGACGCCTGCCGCTCTAAGGGCATCCACGACCGCCTGCGTTGAGGCTGCAAGGGCGCGCGTTGCGTCGGTGGCGGTTGGACCGGTCTCTCGGACCCCGAAGCCAACCGACACCTCGTCCGCCGGCATCTCGACCGACGCGCCGGCGGCGACCGTCACCGTGTTGGTGAAGTCGATCTCCTGGGCCCGTACGGGTTGGGGCAGCACGACCAGCGCGGTGACAGCCGCAACGAGGATCCCGACGGAGCGCTTCGAACCATGGGCCTTCATTTGTTCCTCCTGCAAAATCGTCCGCTTCGACCACTAACGGTACGCAGGGGGCGCATCGTGCGGAATAGCCCATCCGGACCGAAGCCGGGCCGCGCCGGTTGACTAGTCACCCCGGTCGAGGGCTCAGCTGTGCAAGCAGCGGGAGGCTCAGGTACCGACGGAGGGTGTTACCCGACCGGCGTCGAATCAGTACCTCAGGTAGACGGACCCGCCCGTTCTCGAGGTGTGTTGATGAGGAGATTCACCGTTCTACTGATCGTTGGGAGCCTCCTGGCGCTCTCGCTCACGGGGCTGTCCACCCCTGCAACGGCTCGCGGGCCCGACTTCGAGCGCAGGCCGTTCACCGTGATAGCGGTGGTCGACAGCGGCATCAATCCGTACCACGTCGACTTTCGGCGCCCCGAGCTGACCGTCCATCCGTCGAAGTACATAGAGGGCTTCCCTAAGGATGCAAAGGCACTGGACCTGACTCTCGATGCCGACTCATACGAGGAGGCGGTCGAGGCCGACAAGCAGGAGTGGAGCCGCGCCGGCAAGGGCGACTTCGTATGGATACCCGGAACGAACATCATCGGCGCGATGACGCTCACGGACGAGTCCATCCGCGACGAGGTGGGCCACGGGACGCCCGTTGCATCGCTGGCGGCCGGCCGCGTGCATGGGCCCGCCTCCAACGATCTCGTGATCGTGGCCCTCGAAGGCTTCAGCGACGCGGTCGATTGGGCGGCCGAACAACCGTGGATAGACGTGATCACTAACTCGTGGTCCTCGTTCGGTCCCTCGCCTCAGGAGCATGCCGAGCCATCTCGCAAAGCGGTGGCGGCCGGGAAGATCGTTTGCTACGCAAGCGGCAACTTCGCCGCGCCGGTCTGGATGTCCGGTTCGCAGGGAGGTTCGTGGAACGTGAACGTCGGCGCGGCGTCGCATCGGACACGCGGCGAGCATGCCTACACGAGCTATCCCAACGACGTGCTCGGCCCCTCACAGGTTCCGGCTGCGACGTTGGACTCGATCGATGGCGAAGCGGACTTCGGCGGAACGAGCGCGGCAACGCCGAACGTGTGCGGAGAGATCGCGAACACCATCACCGACGTTAGAGCGGCGCTGGGTGACTACGACGCCGGCCCGGCCCAGGGCCTCGCCCGGGGACGGCGAGGCGAAGGGCCGTACCTGAAGGACGGTTGCATCGACAGAGAAGAGCTCGAAGAGGTCATTCAAGCGACGGCTCGACCTGCCGAATCCTCTCCGCCCGATCCCGCGGACCCGTACGCGATCCCCGCCCCTCCCGCGGCCGGATTCCTCAGAGGTGGTTACGGGATCGTGGACGAGGCGTCGGCCAAGGACGCGATGGACGTTCTCTTCGGACGCGCACCCAAGCCCGAACGCGAGCTCGAGGACCAGTGGACCGACCAGATGGATGGGTTGCGCGAGGCCGTTTACGGAGCTGCGCCCGGCCCCACCGGCTGCTAGCGCCGCCCCCCGGTCCGCCCTGCCCACGCTCTGAGATCAGCTGCTTTCTAGTCGTTGCCGCCTATCGCTCGGCCCTGGGGCGGTCCATACTCGGACACCGCAGAGTCGATGCTACGAAGGGAGTCGCGCGAATGCCGCTCTATCTGTCGAAGTTCAGCTACACCCCCGAGACGTGGGCCAGGTTGATCGGCAATCCCGAGGACCGGAGGAAGGCGGCTCAGTCCTACATCGAATCGGTCGGCGGGAAGCTGCACGGTTTCTGGTATGCGTTCGGAGCCCACGACGGCGTGACCCTGTGGGAGGCACCCGACAATGTCTCCATGGCCGCGGTCGCGCTGGCCATAGGCAGTGGCGGCGCGATCAGCAACCTCGAAACCACCGTGCTCATGAGCGTCGAGGAAACGATCGAGGCGTTGAACAAAGCCGGGCAGGTTCAGTACAAACCACCCGGCGCGTAACGTCCATCTCGGCCGGCGACCCACGGACACCGGGTGGGTTAGGGGGTTAGGTCAAGCAGTCCAGGCCGCTCTCTCCACCCTCCTGGATGTAGACCCTGAACATGCACTCGACGCGCTCTTTTATGTTCGTGTCGGCGGCGCCGGTCGGGTCGGCGGCAAGAGCCACAGACCCCACGAATGGAACCATCGTCACTGCCAGCGCCACAGCCGCCATGGATCTCTTGATCATGCCTAGCTCCCTTCGGGATCTCACGAGTAGCACACGATCGGACGCGGGTCCTCGAGAGACATCTCTCGATTGAGGTGACAGCCACCACACGGCTGCTTTGGGTTGGAGCAGTCCGTCGCGTAAGCCGGTGTAGCGATGCCGAGCACCGCCGCCACCAGTCCGGTCGCGAGCGCGAGCCGAATGGCTTTCATCCACCCTCCTAAGGATCGGTTGCCGCAAGCGGGCAACCATAGCGAACTTCCCCAAAGCAGTCCAAGCAGGACGAAACGCCCCGGGGCCGCCCATCCTCGCTGCATGTCTGGGCCGAGCACCCTGCACCGGGGACGCGATCCTTCTATCGGGGTGGACGAAGGAGCCATAGCAGACCGCGCCCGACGACCTGGACGAGCGCCTCTGCATCAAACCGAAGGGAAGGCGCGAGCCGATACGGCTCTTCCCGTGAAGATCCCCGGCTGCTTCTGTTGTGGTCGGAGGCGCCGGCTAGTCGTCCTGGCCGTGATCTTCGCCGGACTTGCCGTGGGACTGATCGGACTTGCCGTGGGCGTCACCAGACTTGCCGTGGGCGTCACCGGACTTGCCGTGCGCCCCACCGGACTCGCCTGCGTCACCTGACTCCCCGTGGGCCTGGCCTGCCTTGCCGTGTGCCTCGCACTTCTTTCCGTGCGATTGCCCGGCCTGGCCGTTAACAGCGCCTTGCCCGTGCTGCCCCGCTTTGCCGTGTGCTGCACAAGCTTTTCCGTGCGGCTGCCCAGCCTGGCCACCCGCGTGGGCGACACCACCGAGGACCAGCACCCCTGTAGCTCCCAGGGTGATCGCGAACTTCTTCATGACCTGCCTCCCCACGTAGGGCTAGCTGACGCGCATACACGTCACGAGGTCTGACTCGACAGATGGGATCTCGGCCTGAATACGTAACTCTCGCAACAAAGGTGCTCAGCATCGTCTGGCTGGATCTGCTCGTGCCGGCAGAAGTAGCACTTGCCATGCCGAAAACGCCGCCAATCCGCGAGGATCCCCACATCCCCGGCAGTCTAGATTCGCTCTAACTGGCGGCATGTGCATTGACCGTGGCCAAGAATCTCTGGCGCCAACAGTTGGTGGGCGGTACTGGGATCGAACCAGTGACCTCTGCCGTGTGAAGGCAGCGCTCTCCCGCTGAGCCAACCGCCCGGGAGACGGCATCTTACCGGCCGAGGCCCGGCCCCCTTTGCCCCGGATAGGCGTCTGAGTGGGTCAGAATGCTGGGTGATGGGCTCGGTTATCTACCTCTCTCAAGGAAGCGCGGCGCGCAAACCGAAGGTCACGCCGCCGCGCGACGGTGGCCCGATCGCTCTGGTTCTGGGGGGCGGCGGCATCACCGGGGCCGCCTACCACCTCGGCGTTCTCAACGCGATGAACTCGATGAGCCTGGCCGCCTCGGTCAATCATTTCGACCTCTACGTGGGGACGTCGGCCGGGGCCGTCGTGGCGGCCTGTCTGGCGAACGGCATCACCCCCGAGGAGCTGATCCTGGCGAATCTGGGCCACGCCTCGGCCACGATCCCGGCGATCGGAGCAGACGAGATCATGCAGCCCGACCGGCGCAACCTCGCCAAGTCGCTGGTGCGCTGGCCGCGCGGCGTCGTCGGCGCGCTCCGGCGCTACATCGGACACCCGCTGACCACCTCGCTGATCGACGCCGTCGGAGCGCTGGCCGAAGGCCTCCCGCAGGCGCTGTATACGACCAACGGCACCGAGCGGTATATCCGCCGGCTGCTGACCGCGCCGGGACGGACCAACGACTTCACCGAGACCCGCCGCAAGCTTCTGATCACGGCAACCGACCTCGACACGGCGGAGCGGGTCGTCTTTGGCGACGAGCTCTCGGACGTGCCGATCTCAGAGGCCGCGGCCGCGTCGACGGCCATCCCGCTGCTGTACTCCCCGCGCCGGATCGGCGACGGCACCTACATGGACGGGGCGTTGCGCTCGACGACGAACATCGACATCGCGATCGCCCACGGCGCCAAGCTCGTCGTGTGTATCAACCCTCTGGTCCCCTACGTCCATCACGGCCACGGGCTTCTTCCGAGTGCAACCGGACTGCCCTCGCGCCACATCGCGCAGAAAGGGTTCCCACACATCGCCGCGCAGACGTTCCGCATCATGGCCCAGGCGCAGGTCGAGAAGGAGCTCGAGGTCACCACCGAACGTCATCCGGACGTCGACATCGTTCTGATCGAGCCACGCCGGGACGACGAGCACATGTTTGTTTTCAACCTGATGGACTACGGGTCGCGCGAACGCGTCGCTCGCCATGCATTCGAGACCGTTGCCATCGATCTGGTTACTCGATTCCCCGACTACAAGAAGGTGTGCGGACGGCATGGGATCAAGCTCGACCGTGACCTGCTGATAGAACAGCTGCAGGCGATCATCGAGGGGGCCGAACCGCAGTTCCTTCTCGGCCCCGAGTGGAAGAAGGCACGCACCCAAGTACAGGCGGGGAGAGAGGCGCACTGAGTTCCGAGCGCTCATTCCTGCGGCGCGTAGCCACCCTCGCACTGCCGTTCTTCGTCGGAATGGCTGCCGGCGTCGCGGCCCTCGGCATCATCCCGCCCACCCGCGAGAGCCTCGGCCCCGCCCAGGTGGCCGTCCAAGCTCAAGCCACCGGAGGCCGCACCGTGGTCATAGTGCCCCCTCTCGGCACCGTCTCGGCCGCGACCCACGCCGCACCGCTCGAGCTGGAGATGACGTTCGCACGGGTGGACTTCGAGGAGCTCGGCCCCCTCGCCACAACAGCGGCCGGGCGCGCGGACCTGCTGGCTCAGATGGAAGAAGACCTCGTCGACGTGATCCGGGCGAGCACGCTGCGACTCCTGCTCGGGGCTGGTCTGGTCGGCGCAGTCGCGGCTGCACTCGTGTGGCACCGGCGCTGGGGCCAGATCGCGCTCGCCGCGGCCGGTGGGATGGTCGGGGTCGCGGCCTTGATGGGTGCGACCGCGGTGACGTTTGACGACGATGCCTTCGAGCAGCCGCGATACTCCGGCACGCTGGCGCGGGCACCGATCGTCATCGAGACATTACGAGAAACACCGAGCGTGCTCGACGACATCCGATCGCGTTACGAAACCGCGACGCGACGACTCTCCGACCTGCTCGTGCTGGCGGCCCGACCCGACACCGACCCCCGGAGCGAAACGACCTCGATCCTCCACGTCAGCGACATCCATGCGAATCCCCTGGGCCTGGAGATCGCCGACGAGCTTGTCCGGAATTTCGAGGTCGACGCGGTTCTGGACACCGGAGATCTGGCGTCGTCGACGATCGACACGGGATCGCTTACGTCCCTGGCGGAACCCATCGACCGACGCATGACGCAGCTGATCACTCGTCTCGATGTGCCCTACTACTTTGTGCCCGGCAACCACGACTCCCCTCGCCTGATCGACACCTTGGGCGGCGCGCAGAACGTCACCATCTTCGACGAGCAGGTAGAGACGATCAGTGGGATCGAGGTCCTCGGCTGGGCAGATCCAACCTTCACGACCGACAGCAGCGTCACGATCGAGGAGAAGGATGAGGAGCGACTCGAGCTGGCCGACGAGGTCGCGGCCGAGGTGGCGGCGCAAGCGCCCGATGTCCTTGCCGTCCACGACGACAACCTCGCGGCCGAGTCGTACGGCACGGTCCCCGTCGTGATCGCGGGGCATGCTCACGAACGGGACCTGCGGCGCGAGGAGGGCACGCTCGTCCTCACGGTGGGTTCGACCGGAGCGACGGGCCTCAAATCGTTGACGCTGGAAGCGGACAAGAGCTACGAGGCCGAGATCCTCTACTTCAGGGACTCAGAGGTCGTCGCCGTCGACTACGTCACGTTCCACGGCTCCAGCGACTTCGTCGTCGAGCGGACGACGTTCGAGGAGTCCGAGCTGGAAGAGGCCGAGGAAGCCGGCGAGGCCTAACCGGCTCGGCGCGCCGTTGCGACCGCAGCGCGCTGCTTGCGCGCGGCGACCTTGCGCTTCGGGGACTTCGCGCCGACCAGCTTCTGCAGGTACTGCCCGGTGTAGGAGCGGGGCTCGGCGGCGACCTGTTCGGGTGTGCCGGCCGCCACTACCTCGCCGCCGGATGCCCCGCCCTCGGGACCGAGGTCGATGATGTGGTCGGCCGTCTTGATCACGTCCAGGTTGTGCTCGATGACCACGACCGAGTTGCCGGCATCCACGAGGCGGTGGAGCACGCCGAGCAGCTTCTGAACGTCGTCGAAGTGCAAGCCCGTCGTGGGCTCGTCGAGGATGTAAAGGGTTCTGCCGGTGGATCGCTTCGCCAGCTCGGTGGACAGCTTCACGCGCTGGGCCTCGCCCCCGCTCAACGTCGGCGCCGGCTGGCCTAGCTTGATGTAGCCCAGGCCGACGTCCCTGAGCGTGTTCATATGCCGGGCGATCGGCGGGATGGCCGAGAAGAACTCGCACGCCTCGGCAACGCTCATGTCCAGCACCTCGGAGATGTTCTTCCCCTTGAAGCGCACCTCGAGTGTCTCCCTGTTGTAGCGCTTGCCCTTGCACACCTCACAAGGGACGTAGACGTCGGGCAGGAAGTGCATCTCTATCTTGATCGTCCCCTCGCCCGCACATGCTTCGCATCTGCCGCCGCGTACGTTGAATGAGAACCGGCCCGGTTGATAACCGCGGCGCCTGGCATCTTGCGTCTTGGCGAACAGCTTTCGGACGTGGTCGAACACGCCGGTGTAGGTCGCCGGGTTCGAGCGCGGGGTCCGCCCGATCGGCGACTGGTCGATGTCGATCACCTTGTCGACGTTGTCGAGCCCTTCGATGCGCTTGTGCTTGCCGGCGACCAGACGCGCGTTGCGATGCAACATCTGGTGCACCGACCGGTACAAGACATCGTTGACCAGGGTCGACTTACCGGAACCCGACACGCCGGTTACCGCGGTGAAAGTGGCCAGCGGGATCGAAACGTCGATGTTCTTCAGGTTGTGCTGCCGAGCGCCGCGGACCACGATGCTGTTGCCGTTGCCCTTGCGCCGCGTCGTAGGGACCTCGATCTTGCGCCGGCCTGTGAGGTAGTCCCCCGTCAACGATTCTTTCTCCTGCAGCAGACCGGCCAATGGACCCGAGTAGACGATCGCGCCGCCGTGGGCGCCGGCGCCCGGGCCGATATCGACGACGTGGTCGGAGGCCTTGATCGTGTCCTCGTCGTGCTCGACGACGATCAAGGTGTTGCCGAGGTCGCGCAGCCTCATGAGCGTGTCGATCAGGCGTCTGTTGTCCCGCTGATGGAGACCGATCGAGGGCTCGTCCAGGATGTAGAGCACGCCCACGAGGCCGGAGCCGATCTGTGTGGCCAGACGGATCCGCTGCGCCTCTCCCCCGGCCAGCGTGGCCGAGCCGCGCGCCAGGGTCAGGTAGTCGAGTCCGACGTCCAGCAGGAACTGGAGCCGAGCGTGGATCTCCTTCAATACCTGCGCCGCGATCACGGTCTCGCGGTCGTCGAATTCGAGCTTGCGGAGGAATTCGTCGATCTCGCCGATACACGAGTTCGTGAGCTCGTGGATGTTCTTGCCGCCGACGGTCACGGCAAGGGACTCCGGCCGCAGCCTGGCCCCCTTGCACTTCGGGCAGGGAACCTCGCGGAAGTACTGCTCGTAGCGTTCGCGCGCGTGCTCGGAATCGGTTTCCTCGTGACGCCGTTCGAGCCAGGTCACGACTCCCTCGAAGTTCGTCCAGTAGGAGCGGATCCGATTGAAGCGATTGCGATAGCGCACGTGCACCTGCTCGCTCTCGGACCCGTACAGGATGATGTCCTGCGCCTTCTTCGAGAGCTTCCGGAACGGGACGTCGGTCTTGAACTTGAACGTCTTCGAGGCGGAGTCCAGGAGCCGGTCGAAGTACTCGAGGCTGCGGCCCGACCACGGCGCGATCGCACCCTCATCGATCGACAGATCGGGATCGGCGATCACCAACTCGATGTCGACCTCGAGGTGGGTCCCCAAGCCGTCGCAGTGCTCGCACGCTCCGTAAGGAGAGTTGAACGAGAAGTTGCGCGGCGCCAGCTCGTCGAAGCTGAGCCCGCAGAAGGTGCACGCGAAGTGCTGGCTGAACAGGATGTCTTCGTCCGAATCGTCGACCAGATCGATCGCGGCCGTGCCCTCGGCGAGCTTGAGTGCGGTCTCGATCGAGTCGGTCAGGCGACTGGCGATGCCCTCGCGGATCACGAGACGGTCGATGATGATGTCGATGTCGTGCTGGAAGTACCGGTCCAGGCGGATCTTCTCGCTGAGCTCTCGGACCTCGCCATCGATGCGAGCTCTGACGTAGCCCTTCCTCGATAGGTCCTCGAGCAGGGCCGTGAACTCGCCCTTGCGCCCACGGACGATCGGCGCCAACACCTGGAACCTGGTCCCCTCGGGCATCTCGAGCACCTGATCCACGATCTGCTCCGGGGTCTGCCGGGCGATCGGACGGCCGCAGTTGTGGCAGTGAGGCCGCCCGATCCGCGCGTAGAGGAGACGCATGTAGTCGTAGATCTCTGTGATCGTCCCGACGGTCGAACGTGGGTTCCGAGACGCCGACTTCTGGTCGATCGAGATCGCCGGCGACAACCCCTCGATGAAGTCGACGTCCGGCTTATCCATCTGGCCGAGGAACTGCCGCGCGTAGGCCGAGAGCGATTCGACGTACCGGCGCTGGCCCTCGGCATAGATCGTGTCGAAGGCGAGCGACGACTTCCCGGACCCCGAGATACCGGTGAATACCACCAGCGCGTCGCGCGGCAGTTCGAGATCGACGTCCTTGAGGTTGTGCTCCCGTGCCCCCCTGATGACCAGCCGATCGGTGGGGGTGGTGGAGACCAGCGACTTGGTCGGCATGGCCTCCGATGCTAAACGACGCTGATGTAACTCTCCTCTATCCGACGCCTTCCAGGAGCCCCTGGAGGGAGCACTCAGCGAGGCCTCAGCGGAAGCGGTTCCGCAGAGCAAGCACGCTGCGGACGTAGGCCTTCTGACCGGCGTTCAGCTTGCGCTTCACGTTGCCCGGCCCCGAGTAGTAGGCGGCCAGGGCCTTGCGTGTGGACGGCATCGTGCGGAGCATGTGGCGAAGGTAGGCCACGCCGAGGTGGATGTTGTGGCCGCCCCGCCGGACGTTGAGCCGGCCGTGGCCGAGCACCTGGTTGACGAAATCGGCGGTGTCGGGCATCACCTGCATGATGCCGATCGCACCGACGCTGGAGCGAGCGCCCTGGTGCCAGCCGCTCTCCTGCCATGCGACCGCCTTCACGAGAGCGGGGTCGACCCCGTGCGCGACCGCCTGCTCGTGCAGCGCCGCACCGACCCAGCCCCCGGGGCCGGCAGAAGACCCAGACACCCTGGCCGAACCGCCGCCACCGCGGCCGGCGGGCACGCGCAGCTTCTGGCCGACCACGATCAAGTTCGGGTTGGAGATGCGGTTGCGCTTCGAGAGTGTGGCAACGCTGGTCCCGTATCTGGCTGCGATCCCCGAGAGCGTGTCGCCGGATCGCACGGTGTAGGTCGAGGCTCCCCCGCCCCCTCCGCCCGGCACGCGCAGGCGCTGGCCGGCAACGATCAGGTTCGGGTTGGCCAGGTCGTTCATCCGCGCCAGGCGAGTCACCGAGGTCCCGTGCTTCCGGGCGATCCCGGACAGGGTCTGGCCCTTGCGAACCACGTGGGTCCCGGCCAGGGCGGGGGTCGCCATGGACATCGTGGCCGCGGTGGCGAGCACCACGGGCCCGGTTTTCTTCGGTTGGGGTCGCAGGTGGCGCCCCCGGTAGCGTCGGATCCTCAAGAAGGCCTCCCAGCCTCAGAAGAGGACAGACGTTAACAAACGTCACAGAGGTGTCAAGTCGACCGGATCCGGCCGGGCGGGCGGTCCGGAGGTGGGGGTGGCGGCGACCTCAGGGCGCCGGGCTCAGGCGTTGTGGGCGGCGGTCCAGATGGCGTCGTGCAGGAGACCCTTGATCTGAAGATCGGTGCGACCGGACGGCCCGCAGATGGAGGTCGTCGTGGAGCCGTCGGGCAGGCGGTGAACCGCCACGGTCACCCAGTCGACCAGCTCGCCCTCGGCGCAGTCCTCCAGAACTCCTTTGACGTTCTCCTCGAAGGCGGTCGTCTCGAGCGCGGCCTGCATCGCCGGGAGCTCCTCCGCCAAGACCTCGTTCACCTTGCTCCGCTGCTGCCACCGGGATGCATCGCCCATGCGCTCGCCCCTCGCTAGTCCGGTTCCGGATAACCAAACTGTGGCGAACTGGACCTTTCACGTCCATAGTCCGCTGGGGCCATCTTCCGGACTACGCTGCCTCCATGGTCGACCTCGCCCGCTACCGCGACGAGTTCCCCGTGCTGGCCGACCGGACCTATCTGATCTCCGCCTCGCTCGGCCCCCTCTCCAAGCGCGCACGCGGTGCGGCCGAGGAGCATCTCGATCTGTGGCAGAGGCTCGGCCCCGAGGAGCTCTGGTTCGACCACGGGATGCCGAAGCTGCAGGAGTGCCGGGAGCGGTTCGCTCAGTTGATCGGAGCCGACGCCGACGAGGTCGCCATCGTTCCCTCGGTCTCGGTGGGGATCTCATCGCTCGCCACGGCGCTCGATCTCGGAAGCCGGCCGAAGGTGGTCCTGACCGATATGGACTTCCCCACCAACCACTACGTGTGGAGGGCGCAGGAGAAAGCCGGAGCGAAGCTCGATGTGGTCGCCAGCCGGGACGGGATCACCGTGCCGGCCGAGGAGATCGCCGCGCGCGTCGACGACCAGACCGCCATCGTCAACGTCAACCGCGTGCTGTTCGAGTCCTCGTTCATCGTGGATCTCGAGCCCATCGTGGCCTCGGCGCGCGCACATGGGGCCTCCGTGCTCGTCGACGACTTCCACGGGACCGGGATCGTTCCGCTGGACGTGCATGCGGCCGGCGTCGACTTCCTCGTGACCGGCGTTCTGAAGTGGATGTGTGGGGGCCAGGGTCTGGCTTTGATGTACTGCCGCCGCGACCTGATCCGGCAGATGGAGCCCCGGGTCGTGGGCTGGTTCGGAACCAAGGACCCGTTCGACTTCGACCGAACCCGCCTCCGCCTGCGGGACGACGCCCGCCGCTTCGAGGCCGGCACCTACACGCTGCCTCAGGCGTGGACGGCGGCCGCCGCGATCGATCTCGTACTGGAGGTCGGCGTCGATGCCATCCGCGTCCGGAACCAGGAGCTGACACGGGCTGTGATCGCGGCCGCCGACGACGCCGGGCTCGAGGTCCTCTCGCCGCGCGAGGACCGGGTCCGCGGAGGACTGGTCCGCGTCCGCATACCCGGGGGCCGGGAGGAAGCCGAGAGGATCCTGCACGCGCTCTTCGAGCGCGACGTCGTACTCGACAGCCGCGCCGATGCCTTGCGGATCTCGCCGCATTTCTTCAACAACGAAGAGGACGTCGAGCGCTGCTTCAAAGAGCTGCGGGCCCTTCTCTAGCAGGGCCCTAAGCCGCCGCCCAACGGCCACCGCGGAACCGGATGAGGGTTGTTGCCGCGCGCAGCGCCATCCACACCGTCATCGGAACGATCAGCGTGACGACGCCGCTGTGAGATCCGTAGAGGACCAGCATCAGGCCGACGAACGCGATCGTGGCTCCGGCCATGGCGAGCGCTAGGAAGCCGGTGTCGGAGGCGCCGATCAGGATGCCGTCGAGGGTGAACGCGATAGCCCCGAGCGGCTGGACGAGAGCCAGCCACAGCAGCAGTCCGGCCGCCAGTGAACGAACCTGCTCGGACTCGCTGAACAGCGCGGCCAGAGGCGACGATAGAAGCGCCAGGAGGATGCCCAGCCCCACTCCTACGTAGACGCCAAGCGCGATCAGCCTACGGGCCAGGTCGCCGGCGCGGCCCGGGTCACCGGCGCCGAGCTCGGTGGCGACCAGTGCCTGAGCGGCGATCGCGACCGAATCGAGCGTCAACGACAACAGGAGGAAGAGTTGCATCACGATCTGCCAGGCAGCGACGGTCGTCGTCCCGATGCGAGCCGCGATGGACGTCGCGATCGTGAGCCCGGCCAGGAGAGATCCCGTGCGGATCGCCAGCTCGCCACCCACGCGGAGCAGCGAGCGCATCTCCGACGGGTCCGGTCGCCACGAGACCCGCGCCATGCGGCGCCGCAGAACGACGATGAACGCCGCAGCCGCCGCCGATTGGCAGATCACGACCGCCCACGCGGCCCCCTCGATCCCCCATCCCGCCGTGAAGATCAGCAGGTATCCGACGACCACATTCGCCGCCGCGCCCGCCACGACGATGTACGTGGGCGTTCTGGTGTCGTGCGCACCCCGCAGGTATCCCTGACCCAGCTGTGCGATGAGCACCGGCACCGCCGCCAGGACACGGATGCGCAGGTACGGCTCGGCGTAGCGCGCCACCTCATCGGAGCCGCCGAACGCCCCGACGACCGTTCCGCTGAAGGCGACGCCGACGATCGTCACCATCCCCCCAAGCAGCACGGCGAGCCACAAGGCCTGAACGCCGACACGCGCGGCGTCGGTGTCTCGTCCGGCCCCCAGGGCGCGGGCCACCCGGGGCGTCACTCCGTAGGCGAGGAAGGAGAAGATCCAGAACGAGGCCGTGAACGCGGCGACTCCGACCGCCAGGCCGCCGAGTTGCGCCACGCCCAGCCGGCCCACGAACGCGGTGTCGACCAGCGAGTACAGCGGATCGGCCGCCAGAGCCCCGAGGGCGGGAACCGCCAGCGCCGCTATCGGACCGTCGTCTGGATGCCTGCCGGGCAGCACGCGGGTCGAGATCGAGGCCGAAGCGGTCATCGTCGATCGTCCCGGACGTTCTGAGGACGAAGAGGGGCGCCGGAGGCCCCCTGCGCTAGCACAGAACGGCTAGCCGACCTCTCGCAGCTCGCGTCTGAGGTCGGCGATCTCGTCCCGGATGCGGGCCGCGTACTCGAAGCGAAGGTCCTCGGCCGCCTGATGCATCTCTTCCTCCAGCTGCAGGATCAACCGCCGCAGCTCGTCCGGGCTTCCGCCGATCGGTTCCTTACGCCGGCTCTTGGACTTCCCGGGGACGGTCTCGCGCTTGCGGCCGAAGCCCTCGATCAGGATGTCGCTGACGGCCTTGCGGATCGATTGCGGGTCGATCCCGTGTTCCTCGTTGTATTCGAGCTGGATCTTGCGGCGACGCTGAGTCTCGTTGATCGCGTGACGCATCGAGTCGGTTACCTCATCGGCGTACATGATCACCTGACCCTCGACGTGACGGGCAGCGCGACCGATCGTCTGGATCAACGAGGTCTGCGAGCGAAGGTAGCCCTCCTTGTCGGCGTCGAGGATCGCGACCAGGGAGACCTCCGGCAGGTCGAGCCCCTCCCGCAGCAGGTTGATACCGACCAGGACGTCGAATTCGCCCAGACGGAGATCGCGCAGGATCTCGATCCTCTGGACGGTGTCGATGTCGGCGTGGAGATACCGCACCCGGATCCCCGACTCGAGCAGGTAGTCGGTCAGGTCCTCGGCCATCTTCTTCGTCAGGGTCGTGACGAGAACACGAGCGTCGGCCTCCGTGCGCTTGCGGATCTCCTCCATCAGGTCGTCGATCTGGCCCTTGGTCGGCCGGATCAGCACCTCGGGGTCGATCAGACCGGTCGGACGCACGAGCTGTTCGACGGGTTTGCCGGCGTGGCGCAGCTCGAACGGACCCGGGGTGGCGCTCATGAACACGACCTGGTCCACCGCCTCGAGCCACTCGTCGAAGCGCAGCGGCCGGTTGTCTTTGGCACTCGGCAGACGGAAGCCGTGTTCGACCAGGGTCTCCTTGCGGCTCATGTCGCCGTGATACATGCCGTTCAACTGCGGGATCGCCACGTGGGACTCGTCGAGCACGCAGAGGAAGTCCTTGGGGAAGTAGTCGATGAGCGTGTTGGGCTTGCTCCCCGGGGCGCGACCCTCGATGTGTCTGGAGTAGTTCTCGATGCCGTTGCAGAAGCCGACCTCGCGCATCATCTCGAGGTCGTACTGGGTTCGCATCCGCAGGCGCTGGGCTTCGAGGAGCTTGCGTTCGTTCTCCAGCACCTTGAGCCGGTCGGCCAGCTCGAGCTCGATGCCGCGGATCGCCCGCTCCATCCGATCCCTGGACGCCACGTAGTGCGATGCCGGATAGACCTCGACGTGGTCGAGCTCGCGGACGATCTCGCCGGTGAGGGGGTCGAACTGGATGATCCTGTCGACGTCATCCCCGAACAGCTCGATGCGAACCGCTACCTCCTCGTAGGCGGGGTAGATCTCGATGACATCGCCGCGCACCCGGAACTTGCCCCGGATGAAATTGATGTCGTTGCGCTCGTACTGGATGTCGACCAGACGTTGGGTGATGAAGTCGCGGTTGGCCGTCCCACCCCGGGCCACGCTGACCGTCTGGTTCAGGTATTCCTCGGGCGAACCGAGGCCGAAGATGCAGGACACGCTGGCGACGATCAGCACATCCTCCCGCTGCAGCAGCGCACTCGTGGCGGAGTGCCGCAGACGCTCGATCTCGTCGTTGATCGACGAGTCCTTCTCGATATAGGTGTCGGACGACGGGACGTACGCTTCGGGCTGGTAGTAGTCGTAATAAGAGACGAAGTACTCGACCGCGTTGTGCGGGAAGAACCGCTTGAACTCGTTGCAGAGCTGAGCGGCCAGGGACTTGTTCGGCGCGATGACCAAGGTCGGCTTCTGGATCTGCTCGAGGGCCCAGGCCAGGGTCGCCGTCTTGCCGGTGCCGGTGGCGCCCAGCAGGGCCGTGTAGCGCTCCCCAGCCCGGACGCGCTCGACCATCCCGGCGATCGCCGAGGGCTGATCGCCGGAGGGCGAGAAATCGGACACCACCTTGAACGGGGGCACGCTAGTGGACCGTCCGTTCCTGCCGGTGATGCCGAGGGGCGCGAAAGGCAAGCCAGGCAAGGCCGCAGGGAGCGGGCGCACCTGGAAGGTGCGGTCGTGACTGAGAACGCAGCATGGCGCAGTCCTTTCGCCGCCTCGGCGCGGCATGTAGGGACGGGCGGTCCACCTAAGTCTAAGGAGGGGGTGTGATGGGTTTGGACCTACCGTCAGGACGAGGCTGCGTCCTCCGCCACCCTGAGGGTCACGTAGAAGGTCGAGCCCCGGCCTACCTCGGACTCGACCCAGATGTGCCCGCCCATCGCCTCGACGATCCCTTTCGTGATGAAGAGACCGAGGCCGGTCCCCTTCTGGGTCCAGCCGGGCTTCGGCAGCATCGCGAACTTGGTGAAGATCCGTTCGGCGTCCTGCGGCGCGATGCCGATCCCCTCGTCGGTCACCGCGAGGCGCACGTATCGACGAGCGTCGCCTTCCTCGACCTCCTCGGCCGTGACCGTGACCCTGGTGCGCTCCGGGGAGTAACGAGTGGCGTTCGTGAGGAGGTTGATGACGACCTGACGGATCCGGTCCTTGTCGGCCATCACCTTGGGGATCTCGGGCGGCACCTCGTCGAGGACGGCGTGATCGGATTGAAGCGACGTGTGGACCATCAGAACGCTCTCGACGACCTCCTGCAAGGAGACCGGCTCGAGCTCGTAACGCAGCGTTCCCGCCTCCATCCTGGCGACGTCCAGCAGGTCGTTCACCAGCCGGGACAGGCGACCGACCTCCTTCTCGATGATCTCGAGGACCCGGTCGCGCTTCTCGGCGTCCACCTGGTCCCATTGCTGGCGCAAGGTGTGGCTGAAACCGAGCACCGTCGTCATCGGGCCCTTCAGCTCGTGCGCCAGCATCGAGACGAACTCGGACTTGGTCCGGTCGGCCTCCTTGAGCTTTCGCACGAGCGCCCGCTCGCGCGCCCGGGCCAGGTTCGCCTCGAGGATGGTGCCCACCTGGCGACCGAGCAGGGCGCCGAACTGCAGGTCCTCCTCTGAGAAGTAGCCCTTCTCGGAGTTGATCGCCTTCAACACTCCGAGGGGTTTCGGTCCCGTTGCCAGCGGCACCACCAGGAGCGTCTCCATGCCGAGGAGCTCCTGGAATCTCCTGCTGACCCAGGCGTCGTTCGCCGGGTCGTTGGAGAGCAAGGCGGTGTTCGTCCGGAAGACGGTGCCGACCATGGACGGCTCGGACATCGAGACCCGAAGCTCGGTCAACTGCTCCTCGGTGATCCCGATGGCAGGCTCGTGTGCGACCAGGGTGTCGGACTCCTCGTCGTAGAGCAGGATCGCGATCTGTTCGCAATCGATCAGGTCGCTGAAGATCCTGATGCTGTCCTCGACCACGGCCTCGAGCGAGTCGCCGGTGATCAGGAGCTTCGAGAGCCGTTGCAAACCCTCCAGCTCGCGCACCTGACGCTGAAGCGTCGTCAGCAACCGCGCGTTCTCCATCGTCATCGCCACGCGGTCGGCGACAAGCGAGAGCACTCGCAGGTCCTCTTCCGTGAACGCGTTGCGCCGGGAGTCGATCGCGGCGAGCACGCCGAGAACCGCGTCGCTCGAGTACAGCGGAACGGCCAAGAGCTCGCGCGCGCCCGTCATGATCCGCAGTTCCTCGTCCCCCTCCTCGCCGCCGTGCAGGTCGTTCAAGAGCTCGCCGGTGCGGCTACCGAGCACCCGAGCGATCACGCCGGAGGCGCGGGCGGGAAACTTTCGCGATGCCTTGCTGCGAGCGTCGTAGAAGGTCAGCTCTTTCTCGTCTTCATCCAGCGTGAACAGCAGAACGTTGTCTGCGTGGAGAAGGTCGCCGACGATCCGAAGGATGTCCTCGATCAGCGCTCCGCGGTCGGACCCGGAGGCGCTGAGAGCAGCGATCTGGTACAGCGCCGCCAGCTCGTCGTAGTGGCGCTCCCCTTCTCGCAATTGCGATCCCATCCCTATAACTTCGTGACCACCTCGGGCAACTCCTCCAGCGAGGCGATCGTCGAGTACCCAGAGTTCATGTAGCGGCCCGTTCGATCCAGAAGGATCGCGTTGATGCCGACCTCGCGAGCAGGCCGTACATCCATCACAGGAGAGTCTCCCACGTGAACGGAACGGGAGGGGTCGACCCCGGCCCGCTCGACCGCCAGACGGTAGATGTGAGGGTCCGGCTTCTCGACCCCCTCCAGTCCGGAGATGACGCTGACCTCGAACGTCTCCCCAAGCTGTTGCTCCACGAGGATGTTCTCCAGCCACCCCTCGAAGTTGGAGATGAGGCCGAGGCGGTAGCCGGCGGCCTCGAGCTCGGACAGCGCCGGCAACACGTCGTCGAAGATCTTGTAGGACGCGCTGTCGGAGAAGCGCGCGTAGAGCACTTCCGTTAGACCCGGCCCCTCGATGTCCAGCTCCTCGAGCAGCCTGCGATAGAGGTAGGTCCAGAAGGTCCGCGAGTCGTCGGGATCGAGGGACGGCGCCGTCACCCCCGTGTCTTCCGCGATGTCGACCAGGTGCGGAGCCAGCCGCCCCTGCACGTCGGCCACGCGGTCAGGATCGACCTCGATGTCGTTCTCCGCGCAGACCTGTGCGAACAACTCTGGGAACGACGGATGGGGATGGATAAGGGTCTCACCGGCGTCGAAGAAGATGATGTCGATCGAGCTCATAGGGCACGAGCCTCGAGCTGGGCCCACACACGATCGGCTTCACGCGCCAGATCGTCCAGCGTTCCTGCGTTGTGCACGACGACGTCGGCGCGCTCAAGCAACTCGGACCGGGGTGCCTGCGCCGCCATCCTCCGCTCGACATCTTCGAGGGTCATGCCGCGCGCAACCAGTCTTCTCCGCCGGACTTCATCCGGCGCGTCCACCACGATCAAAGCGTTCACGATGCGATCCAGACCCATCTCCACTATCAGCGCTGCGTCCAGCACGACTATCTCGTCGCTGTGGCTGAGTCGCTCCAACGCGTCGGCGATCCCTTCTGCGATCAATGGATGCGTGAGGGCGTTGAGAACGGCAAGCTTGTTGCGGTCGGCGAAGACTTGAGCCGCCAGCGCCCTGCGATCGATCTCCATCGAGCCCTCGACGAGGATCTCGTCACCGAACGTATCCACGACCGAGTGCCACGCCGGTTGCCCGGGTCTCAGCGCGTCGCGGCCGAGCTGATCCGCATCGATCACCTGAGCGCCCCGCTCGGCCAGCAACACGGCGAACGTGGACTTGCCGGAGCCGATGCCGCCGGTCAGCCCTACCGTGAACATGGCCGACGCAGAACTTTGCGCGTCATGAGGGTCGAAAAACGACTTTCTTGGCTACCAAAGCTGGTTCTGGCGCGACGGGACCGGCGCAAAGGTGCGCCTAGGACTGGCCGCGCTCGCGCTTCAGGTCCTGGACGATGGACTCGATCGACTCCTCCGTGCCGGTGTCGGACGGCTCCAGCTGCTCGCCGTCGACATCGGCACCGTCCGGTGCGCCGGGCGCAACGTCCGTCGGGGTGGGGGCGATCTCGTCGGCCCCCTCCGTAGTCGTGTCGGGTGCCAGCTCGTCGGTGATCTCGTCGATGTTCTCGCCGGGAGCCGCGCCGGGATCTGGTTCCTCGCGGTTGAGGGCTCGGTCCAACTCGCGGACCTTGGGGTCGCTGGGGGTGACGTCCGAGCGCGCCTCCGGAGGAGAGTCCGGCGCCATGTGGGCTTGCAGAGCGGCGTCTTCCTTCTCCTCGTCGGGTGCGGCCTCGGCGGCCGCGGCCGCATCCCCCGCGGCCTCGGGAACCAGCGCTTCGTCGGTGATCTCGGGGGTGAGCTCGGCGGCCGATAGGAGCTCCTCGTCGCTCTGGGGCCGCGCGGTCGCATCCTCGGTAGCTACGCCGACGGCTTCGGACGCGGCGCGGGTCTCGACCTCCATGTCCGTGGACGCCTCCAGCTCCATCTCGGAGGTCTCGGTCGCAGCGGCGGGGGCCGCGGTCTCGCCGGTCGAACCCGTCGTGACCTCGATCGGCTCACCCGCCCCCTTCATCGCTTGCTTGCGCGACAAGCTGATGCGGCGGCGGTCGAGATCGATGTCGATGATCTTGACCTCGACCTTGTCGTGGACCCCGACCTCGTCCTCGGCGCGCTCGACGTGATGATCGGCGAGCTCCGAGATATGCACGAGACCCTCGATCGCATCGTCGACCTCGACGAAGGCCCCGAACGGAACCAGCTTGGTGACGCGCCCCTCGATGACGTCGCCGACCGCGTGCCGCCGGGCGAACTGGCGCCACGGGTCTTCCTGCGTCGCCTTGAGAGACAGCGAAACGCGCTCGCGCTCGAGATCGACATCCAGAACCTCGACCTCGACCTCCTCGCCGACCTCGACCACCTCGCTCGGGTGGTCGACGTGCTTCCACGAAAGCTCAGAGACGTGTACGAGTCCGTCGACGCCGCCTAGATCTACGAAGGCGCCGAAGTTCACGATGGATGACACGACGCCCTTGCGGCGCTCGCCCTTGCCGAGCGACGTGAGGAAGTCCTGGCGCTGTTCCGCCTGGGACTCCTCGAGGAACTTCCGACGCGACAGAACGACGTTGTTGCGGTTCTTGTCGAGCTCGATGATGCGGCACTCGAGCACCTTGCCGACGTACGGCTGAAGGTCGCGCACGCGGCGCATCTCGACAAGGGAGGCGGGAAGGAAACCGCGCAGCCCGATGTCGAGGATGAGCCCACCCTTTACGACCTCGATGACGGGGCCTTCGACCGTTCCGTCCTCGCTCTTGATGGCCTCGATCTTGCCCCAGGCCCGCTCGTACTGCGCGCGCTTCTTGGAGAGGATGAGGCGCCCGTCCTTATCTTCTTTCTGCAGCACGAGGGTCTCGATCTGGTCACCCAGAGAGACCACCTCGGAGGGGTCGACGTCGTTGCGGATCGACAGCTCACGCAACGGGATGACGCCCTCGGACTTGTAGCCGATGTCGAGGAGGACCTCGTCCTTCTCGATCTTGACGACGGTGCCGGTCATGAGGTCGCCGTCGTCGAACGGCTTGATCGTGGCCTCGATCGCCGCCATCAGGTCTTCCATGGATTCGCCGACGTCGTTCTCGACGATGGTGCCCCCGGCGTAGGTCTCGCCCGAGGTGGATGGTGCGGTCCGGGTGATGGTGCCCCCGTGACCGTCCGGGAGCGTCTGCTCGGCTCCCTGCGGGGCTTGAGCAGCCCCGTCCGTCTGGTCCGTCATATGGGAAGTTCCTCCTCCACTACAAAGATTTGCCCCCGCGAAGGGGGGCCGAGCGAGTATACGGGGGCTGTAGTTGGGCCGCCACCGGCCCGCTTGTGGCGAGTGGCGTGCGGAGGGCCTAGCGGGGGTTCCGGCGTTCGCCGGTGCCCATCTCCAGGAAGCGACCGAGCAACGGCGTGATCTGAGCGATGTGGGTCTTGCTGAGGAAGTCGTCCGCCCAGGTCGGGCGCTCGTCGAGGACGCCGGAGAAGGCGATGATCTTCACCTCGGGGTCGACCGCGCGGATGCGCGTCGCCGCTTCGTCCCCGTCCATCTCGCGCATCTTGTAGTCCAGGATGACGAACGTCGGATGCAGCTCCTTCACCAGTTCGACCGCTTCGGTGCCGTCCTGGGCCTCGCCCACCACCGGGAATCCCTGGATCTCACAGTGCAACCGAAGGACGTCCCTCACGTCCTCCTCGTCGTCGACGATCACCACTGAGTAGGGATGGGGCTGCACGAATCGGTCCTTTCTCTCGGGTCTCGTCAGTTCCGCCAGGGCCGCCAACTGATCCCATAGGCGAGGTGGAACGCCCCCTCGTCGCGCGCGACGAAGGAGCGGCGTGGGCTCCGTCTCCGGGTCCTCCTCGGCCGCCGACGATTCACTTCCCAGAATCCGATGGATCTGATACGAGGACGCCGGGGTTCGTTTGGCGAGCTGCTTCATGTCGGTGGCGGTCTCGGCAGCATCGATCGCGCCCAGATCACTGCCTCGCCCGGCGGCGACGCCGATGGATAGCCCCATCAACGGATGCTGATGCTTCTCGCCGTCTTCCACCTCAATGAAACCGCGATCCGCATCGCGCGAGTCGTACACCTCGCCGCGGGCCGCTTCCCACTCCACGATCAGCTCCTGAGCGGTGGCTTCGGCTAGCTCCGCGTCGACGATGGCGACCATGTCGTCGCCGCCGAGATGCCCTACGAACCCTCGCGAGCCGGCCGTGCGTGCGATGACCGCTTGGACGCACACGCCCAACAGCCGGATCGCCATGTCGCCGCGGAGGCCCCCGTACCGGTCGTTGAATATCTCGAAATCGTCGAGGTCTATCCGCATCAACGCGAACGGAGCGTCCTCCTCGACCAGCCTGGCCTGCATCTCCTCCATCTGTCGTTGACCCGGAAGCCGCGTCAGAGGATGCAGCGCGGAGCTGTCGCGGTTGCGACGCACCGCCTGCGTGATCCGCTCCGGAAGCTCGCCGGGATCGAAGGGCTTGGTCACGTAATCGTCGGCGCCGGCGCCGAGCCCCATGACCTCGTCGGCTGCAAAGGTGCGGGCGGTCAACATGACCACGCAAAGGTCGCGCGTCTTGGGGTTGGCCCGGATCCGCTTGCAGACCTCCATGCCGTCGAGACGAGGCATCATCAGGTCGAGCAGGACGACGTCCGGTTTCACCAGGGCTACCTGCTCGAGCGCCTCGTTGCCGTCGGACGCGCTGTGGACCTCGAAGCCCGCTTCGACGAGGACGGCCTCGACCACGGCCACGATGCCGGGATCGTCGTCGGCAACCAGGACCCGACTACGCTTCGCTGTCGGCGCGCGTTCGCTCAAGGGGCTCTCTCTCCGTGGTGCTCTCTCTCTGACTACTTATCGTGACGAAGAACCGTTTCCCCAAGGGCCCGACCGGGCCATCTCATGCGTAGCCCACATCGGCTAGTTCCCGGCGCCGATCGGTTTTGGTTTTGGCCTTCACGCTGGAGCGCCGGGGGCGCCGCGCCGGCGACGGCACCTACAACGGGGACGCGACGGCGCCGCCTGGCCGGCGGGGCCTGCTCGTTCGGCGCACGCCGGCTGCGTCGATTCCAGCTTGACGGCGTGCGCCTCAAGCCCCTCTACGGTGCCGCCACCGGCGCTCCAGATATGAAACCAAAACCCCCGACCGACTTGGGACGTCCTTAGCCTTTGGCGTCGGCCCAGGTGGCTCCGAAGGAGAGGTCTACGGCCAGCGGGACCTCCATGTCGCAGACGGCGGTCATCTCTCTTTGAACGAGGGCGGCGGCGGCGTCGCGCTCGTCGGTCGGGACCTCGAAGACGAGCTCGTCGTGGACGGTGAGGATCATCTTGGTATCCAGGCCGTCCGCCGCGAGCCGCTCGTCCACGGCGATCATCGCCAGCTTCATGATGTCGGCCGCCGAGCCCTGGATCGGTGCGTTCAGCGCCTGGCGTTCACCGATGGCCCGCATCCTGGGATTACCGCTCCCGAGCTCGGGAAGATAGCGCCGTCGTCCGAACATGGTCGTGGTGAACCCATCGCGGTGCGCCTGCTTGACGACCTCCTCGAGGAAGTCCGCCACTCCTCCGAACTGCTCGAAGTAGGCGTCCATGATCCCCTCGGCCTCGCTGCGTTCCACGTTCAGCCGCTCGGCAAGACCCGGGGCGCCCATCCCGTAGGCGAGCCCGTAGTTCACCATCTTGGCCACCGAGCGATGCTTTGTCTGGAGCTCGTCTGCCTCGATGCCGTAGATCCGTTGCGCGGTGGCAGTGTGGACGTCCTCGCCTTGCGCGAACACCTCGAGCAGGATCGGGTCCTTGGACAGGTGAGCCATGACGCGCAGCTCGATCTGCGAGTAGTCCACCGACAGAAGGAGATTGCCGGGCTCCGGGATGAACGCCCGCCGGATCTGTTTCCCCAGGTCGGTACGGATCGGGATGTTCATCAGGTTCGGGTTCGTGCTCGACAACCGCCCCGTAGCAGCAACGGTCTGATCGTACGTTGTGTGGATGCGGCCGTCCTCGGGATCGACAAGCGGAGGAAGCGCGTCCACGTAAGTGTTCTTCAGTTTGGACAGCTCGCGGTACTCCAGCAGCTTGCCGACGAATGGGTGTTGATCTACCAGGGTCGACAGGGCACGCGCGTCGGTGGAGAGGCCGGTCTTCGTCCGCCGCTTCGTCTTGAGACCCAGCCTGTCGTAGAGCAACACGCGCAACTGCGTCGGGGAACCGAGGTTCAGTCGTTCGCCGGCGAGGTCGTAGCACTCGGTCTCGAGGACCCCGATGCGCTTGTCCAGGTCGCGCGCCATCTCGGCCAGATAGTCGAGGTCGACGCGGACGCCGATCTCCTCCATGCGCGCCAGCACCGGGATCAGAGGATGTTCGATGGTCAGGTAGAGGTCGCGCATCCCGAGACGCTCGAGCTCGGGCTCGACGACGTCGGCCACCTCCTTGACCGCGAGCGCCCGCAGCGACGCGTCCTCGGCGGCCATCTCCTCGGCCTCCTCGCCTCCGAGCGCGAGCGCTCCCTGGGCTTCGCTTTCGTCGCGCTCCGCGGCCCCCACCGACTTCAGCTCCCGACCGCTGTACTTGCGAGCGACCTCCTCTAGTGAGTAGGCGGGCGCGCCCGGGTCGAGCAGGTACGCGCCGATGTGGGTGTCCAGCCTGAGGCCGCCCAGCCGCAGACCGAGCCGGGAGAGCCCCAGGGTCAGAGCGCGCCCTCCATGGGCCACCTTCTCGATCGCATCGGACTCGATCACGGGCCCGAGGGCGTCGGCGAACTCTGCGACGGTCACGCCACCGCGGCCCAGCGGCACGTGCGCAACGGCCCCATCGCCCCACGCGAAGGTCAGGGACCGGGGCTCCCCCCTCACCGACCTCGCCGCCACATCGATCGCGAAGCGGGTCGTGTCCTCGAGCTCGGCGCGCAGCTCACGGAGCTTGGCCGGCGTGTCGAAGACGCGTACCTCCAGCTCGAACGGCTCGCCCTCCCCCTCCGCCGCCTCCGGGAGGTCCGCGAGGAGCCGCTCGAGAAGCGTGCGGAACTCGAGCGAGATGAAGCGCTCGCGCACCTCCTCGAGGTCCCAACCGCCCATCTTCAGGTCCTCGAGCCCCACCCCCTCGAGAGGCACCTCCACCAGTCGGGAGAGCTTCTTGTTGATCGCCACCTGCTCCGCGTGCGCCGCGAGGTTCTGGGCCAGCTTGGGGGTCTGCTCGGAGGCGTGGGCCACCGCTTCCTCGGCAGTTCCGTACTTCTGCACCAGCTTGGCGGCGGTCTTGGTGCCGACGCCGGGCACGCCCGGCAGGTTGTCGGACGGATCCCCGTCGAGGGCCTTGAGATCGACGTACTTCGAGGGAGGCACGCCGTAGCGCTCCTCGACCGCTTTGGGGTCCATCTCGACGATATCCGTGATGCCCCGGCGGTTGTAGAGCACGTGGATGCGGTCGTCGACGATCTGGAAGAAGTCGCGGTCGCCCGTCACGATCTTTACGTCCACGCCCTCCTCGCAGGTGTGCTTCGCCAGGTAGGCGATGATGTCGTCGGCCTCGTGGCCGGCAAGCTCGTAGATGGGGATCCGCATGACGTTCAAGACCTCGCGGATCAAGGGCATCTGCGACGAGAAGGTGTCGGGGGCCGAGGTCCGGTTGCTCTTGTAGTCCGCATACTCCGCGGTGCGCTCCAGAGGCGCCCCCATGTCGAGGCAGCACGCGATGTAATCCGGCCTCTGCTCCTGCATCAGCTTGATCAGCATCGAGGTGAAGCCGTACACCGCGTTGGTGTGGGTGCCGTCGGTGGTCGCCAGGTCCTCAGGGAGCGCGTAGAAGGCGCGGAAAGCCAGCGAATACCCGTCCAGCAGAAGGAGTTTCGGCCGCTTCGCGGCCTTGGGAGGGGCCATCGAGCAGACACTACAATCCGCTCATGGCCGGCCCCTCTCCTGATCTGCGCGACCTCAACCCCGCGTCCAAGGAGTACCTCGAAGCCGTCTACGAGCTGAAGGAAGAAGGTCGCCGCGTGCTACAGGCCCGCATCGGCGAGCGGCTCGGCTTGGCCCCCGCCACCGTTTCTGAAGGGGTCAAGCGGCTGGTCGCCGAGGGCTACGTGACCGTCGAGGGAGCGCGCGACATCCAGCTGACCGAACAGGGTCTCGACGTAGCCGAGGCCCTGGTGCGCCGGCATCGTCTGGCCGAGCGGATGCTCGTCGACATCCTCGGTATCCCCTGGCATCAATGCCACGAACAGGCGGAGGACTGGGAGAAGGTCATGACGCCCGAGGTCGAGGAAGCGATCCTGTCGAAGCTAGAGGGCGAGCCCACGTGCCCCCACGGGAACCCGATCCCCGGGACGACGTCCAGCATCTCGTGGGCCGACCTCAAAGCGGTCGCCGCCATGGACGCCGGTGACAAGGGACGGTTGACCAGGCTGCTCGAGGACGTCGAGCTCGACCACGACGTGCTGAAGTTCCTGGAGGAGCACAGCCTGATCCCCGGCAACGACCTGGCCGTGGTCGAGGTGGCCCCGGACGGCACGCGCACACTCGAGGTCAACGGCCGTCAGGTCTCGCTGGGCCGCCAGCTGGGCGACAACCTCTGGGTGGTGCCCGCTTCCCCCTAGCCGACTTGCACGACCTGGTTTGGCAGGTGGGTCTAAGGATCAGAGCTCTCGCGGAGGGTTCTTCCCTGGTTGCACGACTCGTTCGCGACCAGTTGCGCGTTACTCGGCGGGGGACGTTCGGTTCGCCAGGTCCTTGTCCAGGAAGAAGAGACCGTCGCCGCTGGCACCCACGCGCCGCAGGTCGTCGACTATCTGATTGACCGTCTTCTCCTCTTCCACCTGCTCGGTCGCGAACCAGTCCAGCCAGGCCTGAGACGCGAAGTCCTTCTCGCGCGCGACCAGGTCGTAGAGCTCGTTGATCGCCTGGGTCACCGCCTTCTCGTGCTCGAGCGCCGTCTCGAACACGGCGAGCGGGCTGGCGTACTTGGTCGGCGGCGCGTCCAGTTGCTTCAGATCCACGCGCGCGCCGCGATCGACGATGAAGTTGTAGAAGCGGAACGCGTGCTCCTGCTCCTCGTCGAACTGCCGCCGGAGCCATGCCGCGAACCCGGGCAGGCTCTCGGTCTCGCAATACGCGGACATCCCGAGATAGACGTAGGCGGACTGCAGCTCTTTCTGGAGCTGGTCGTTCATGGCGGCTTCGACTTTCTTCGTAAGCATGCGTGCCTCCTTTTCGGTACTCAGGCTAGCGCGAGAGGTGAACGATTTCCTCTACGGAGCACCGAACGACACGGCTACGGACGGCCGTCGATATCGCTCTTGGAGAGCGCGTCCCGGATGACTTCCTCGTATGCCGCGATCTTGCCGGTCTGGCCGAACGCGCTGTTCGAGATCTTCACGCGCATCCCCTTGTACCGGAAGTACGTCTCGAAGCCCTCGTTCCAATCCGGAAGCGTTAGCCCGTATCCCGTCCTCAGGATGATCAACGTGTCCCGCGAGTCAGAGTCGAATTCGTACGGAATGTCGATGACGTACTCGAAACCCGCTTCCTTCCGTTTGTCGAGCGCCTCGATCGGTGAATCGGCCTCGTCCTCCGCGTCGTCTTCTTCCGTGGCCCCGTCGCCGTAGAGGTGAAAGACGCCGAGCCTTCCGTCGTGCAGCCCGGCGGCCTCGATCGCTCGGCTAGTGCGTGCGAACAGCCGATCCGAGTACTCGTGGTACGCGTCGGCGCCGCAGTCGTAGTCACCACAGGTCCCGGTCGGAAGGCCGTGGCCGGAGAGATGGATCGCGACCGGCGCCTTCGGAGGCATCGCCTTGAGCTCCCGCCGCACCTCGTCAACAACCGTGTCGACGTAGGCGTCGGTGGTTCCGATGGGGGCCGTGTACCGAAGCTCGACATCGGCGCCCATCTCGTCGAGGACCTCGTGGATGTCGTGGCGCAGCATGTGGGTCTGCATGATGTCGGAGAAACCGACCCCGTGATAAGCCACCACCAGCTCGTCGACATCGTCCTTCTCCACGAGAGCCGTGATGGCCTGGCGGATGCCTTGACGCCCGCCCCCGATGCGCGGGTCGATGCCGTATCCGATCCTGATCGGCAGGTCGTCGCCGTAACGGTCGCGCAGACGTTCGATGACGACCTTCTTCTTCGCCAGCTTCTGGTCGTAGTTCGGGGAGCGACCGCCCATCAGCTCCCACTCGTGCCACGCTCCCAGGCCGACCTGCTCGAAGACGTCGGGCTCCCCGGCCCCCGGTCCTCCGGGGACGACATGATGTGCCGCCGCGCTGCTCGACTCGGGCATCGGCACCGCCGGACCCTCGTGGCGGTCGAGCCATGCATCCAAGAAGGTGGACGCGCCGGCCTCTCCGCAGCCGTAGCACTCCGGGTCCTGCAGGACGGTTCCGTTGTCGATGAGCTTCACCCAGCTCGGGATCAGGCCCATCTCGATCAGGTGGTCGAAGAACTTCCGGAAGCTCGCGTAAGTATCGCGGTTGTAGATGGGCGGTTCGCCGTGGTCAACCAGAAGCACGCCGACGCGGCCGCGCTCGATACCGCCTTTGGACGCGGCCGGCAGTGCCGGCAGCACCGATGCGCATAGGACAAGGGCGAGCACGAAACTACGCTTCATCGGGTTCCCCCCTTGAGCAAGGCTTCGAGTTCCTCGAGGGCAGTCACCACTTCGGTTGCCTCCCTCGCGTCTGCCATGAGCTCCTCGGCTTCGTCGAACGCCGCGTCAAGCCCGTCCACCCGGTCGGGAGCGAGCGCCGATAACGCCTCGCGCACCTCGGTGTAGCGAGTGCGGCCACTGCTCAGAGCATCACGCGCGCCCTCGTACTCGGAACGGCTTGCGATGTCTCCCCCGGCCTCGACGGCTTCCTCGTACTCGATCGCGGCTACTTCGACGGAGCCGGCGGCGGCGAAGAGAGCGCTCTGGATCTCGGTCGCGTCCGAGCCGTCGTCGTCACCACCGGTGAGTGCGAGACCTGCGAGGACTCCCACGACCAGCGCGACGGCCCCCACGGCAAGCGCCAGAGGCCAGCGCGACCGGGCCGGACGGTAGATGGCCATGGGTTAGTCCCGGGAGAGCAGGGCGACGACGGGATCGGAGCCTGCAAGCGAGCACTGCGTGCAGGCGGCTTCGATGGTCTTGTCGGGCGAGGAGAACAACGTCAGATCGATCAACCGCGAGCCTCGCAGCACCCTCACCGCCGGAGCGACCGCCAGGGGTCCGTAATGGCGCACCAGCGTGGGGACCCTTTCCGAGACGGCGGCCGCAACCTCCGCTCCGGTACCGGAGATCACGGTCCCGGCCCCCTCCAACGCCAAGGCACCCCTCGAGTCGATGACCGCGAACCGCCGGGTCCGACCGTTGGCCCCGGCGAAGACCGTATAGAAGGAGGTCCTCGCCACCTCGTGGGCCGAATCCCCCAGCGCGTTCCGGGCGGCTCGCTCGATCTCGTCCGCCGGGGCCGCGTGCGTGTGGTCGATGTCGAGGGCCAGTGATCCGAACGCGATAGCGCGGAGGGCACCTCGTTCGGGAAGAGCCTCGCTCTCTACCTGGATCGTGGATGGGTCTGCGCCCGCTTCGACCGCAGCGCGCTCCACGTCCGCGTGGACCTCGGCGACCTGTTCCGCGGTGGGCTTGGTCAGAGCGCGCTCCACCTCTACGCGCACCAGCGACAGGGCGTCGCCGACCGACGAGATGACCTCCGCCTCGCGAGGGATGCCCCACTCCAGCCCCAGAGCCGCACCGAGCGCGGGGACCAGGGCCCCCGCCCCGCCCCCGAGCCCGACAACGCGGGGTCGAACCAGGTCGCCGTCGGCCATCGCATCGCGAACCGCGGCGGCCACCTTCTGCACGGCCGCGTCGACGGCCCTACGGGCCACGCTCTCGCCCGGCACCCCGATGAGCTCCCCGAGTCTGTCGAACGCGATGGCGGCCGCTTCCTTCCGGCCGAGCGCGTAGGCGCCCGGCGGCACCGCGCCCAATGCATTCGCCGCACAGGTCAGGGTGACGGCGAAGCGCCGGCCGGAAACCGATTCCAACACGACGTAATCGGCCGGGTCCCCCGGCCGCGGCGAGATCAGGCGAGGGCGCGCGTCCCGTAGCTCCTCCGGGTCGGCGAACGCCGCATAGGGAAGCCCGGCGATGTGCGCGGAGCGGGGTCCGATGTCCTCGAATCGCATCCGGCCCCGGCGTTTCGTCAGTCGAAGGAGGCTGCCACCGGCAACGCCTACCACCCGAACGTCAAGGCTGCGCACGCACGTGACGTGGTCCAGGACGCGGACGTAGTCCAGTATCGGTCGTCCGCCCTTTACGGCGCTGACGTTCGTGCTCGTTCCGCCTACCTCAACCACAACGCCGTCGTGAACGGCGAGATGGCGCAGGGCGCCGGCCACCGACGCGGACGGACCACTGAACGCCGTCACCAGCGGATGCCTCTTCATCGTCTCCAGATCGGCAGCCCCACCGTCGCCGCGCATCACCAGCAGGGGGACCCCCGGGATGTCCTCGGTCACGGCCTCTTCCACCAAGCGCGCCGTCCGCATCGCCGTGGACAGGATGCTCGCGTTAAGAGCCGCCGTCACCGTCCGCATCTCGAGTCCGTAGAGACCGGTGAGCTCGTGCCCGGCGCACGCGGGCACGCCGAGATCCGCGGCCACCTCGAGCACCATCCATTCCGCGCGCGCGTCCTCGACCCCGAAGGCCTCCGACGCACAGATGACCTCGGCTCCCTCGTCGAGCAGCGTCCTGATCGCGTTCCTAACCTGGTCACGGTCGATGCCGTCGGTCGCGTCGATGAACGCATGACGGGTGCCCAGCGTCCGTCCGGGGGCAAGACGGATCTCGCCCACCGCGGTCCTGCGCGCAGCGCGCTTCAGGTCGGGACGCCGTCCGATACCGACCACACCGACGATCGCGGTGTCTCCCTCGAGGAGGGCGTTGACCGCCTGGGTCGTCGAGTGGGAGACCAGCAGGACCGGGCCGAGCTCACGCGCTCGCACCTCCTGGACGACGCTATCGACCGCAGCGATGACCCCCTCGGCGACCCCTGCCGTCGACGCGTGGGTCGTCGGCACCACGGCACGGGCAACGACCTCGCCGGTCGAAGCCGCGCACGCGACCGCCTTCGTGAAGGTTCCGCCGACGTCGACCCCGATCCTTACCGCCACGTCAGCTCTTCACGCTGAGCTCGGGATCCTCGGCTTCGTGCGGAGCGACGGTCGGACGAGTAGTCGTCCCCGCTCGCTCCCGGCGCGGCAGCACCACGAAGGTCCACACGGCTCCCGCGACGTACACAAGGGTAAGGACGGCCTGCGCCACGATCGTCTGCGTCGTCGGGTACCAGCCGGTGAGCTGCGCGAGAAAGATCGGAAGCCGCGGCAACGATTCGAGGAAGGTAACGGGGATCAGTGCGGCCTCCTGGAAGCCGCGCACGGCGTTGCCGATGAAGGCGACCGACAGGAACATGATCAGCGTGACGGCGGTCGTCAGGAACGCCTTGACGGGGATCTTGCGCCCGGCCTTGAAGATCACCCAGCCGATCGCGGCGAGCACCACGGCGCCGAGTGCCGCTCCGAGGAAGACCCAGCCCTGCAGACCGCGCGCGAACGAGATCAGCGCTTGATAGAAGAGCACCGTCTCGAATCCCTCGCGGTAGACCGCGGTGAAGCCGACGCCGACCAGTGCGGCCGTCGACCCGGTCGTGGCCGCCGTCCAGACCTTCGCCTTCACGAACTCCATCCAGCGCCGGTGCTCGAGCCGGCTGATGAGCCAGAACGACACGTAGAAGAGGACGCCGACGGCGAGAAGCGCGGTGCCCGCCTCCAACAGCTCTCGCTGCAGTGGGGCCAGCTGGATGAACAGCGTCGCCGCGACGAACGTGAGCAGGGTCGCGATCCCAGCGGCACCGACACCTTTGAGCACGGCGCCCCGGTACTGCGTGTTGCGGCTGGCTTCGAGGTATCCGAGCAACGCTGCGACCACAAGCACGGCTTCGAGACCCTCTCTGAAGAGGATCGTGAAGGAGTAGACCAGAGCGATCAGCGGAGCGGCCAGGCCGGGTTCGGACAACGTCCGTTCGACCTCGTCGAGGCCCTCGCGCACCTCGATCACCTCGGCCTCGACCGCATCGAGCGGGGCTCCGGCTTCGATCAGGTTGCGAACGGCGGCGTAGTCCTCCTCGACCGCGAGCGTCAGCCCCTCGTCGCGGACGCGCAGCGGGATCTCGACGTACTCGAAATGATCCAGATAGGAGTTGCGAGCGGCCGTGTATGCGGCTTCGGCGTCACCGGCCTCGTATAGCTCGAGGCTCTCGTCGAGCAGCTCGCGCGCGACCACCAGCTCGTCGAGCGCCTCCTCCGGACCAATCTCCTGGGCGCCCGCGACGCCGGGCAACAACAGCAGGATCAGCCCGGCCAGTGGGAGCACCAACCAGCGGCGCATCAGTGGCCCTCCTCCACCGCCGCCAGCGCCTCATCGAGCAGAACCCGGGCGCGCTCGATCATCGTGGAGATCTCCTCGGGCGATGCGCCCTCCTGCATCTGCTTGCGGAGCTCGGCGCCCAGTAGAGGCTCGAGCTCCTCGTTGACCTCCGGAGCGGCCTGGATGACACCGGCTTCGATCACCTCGTAGTTCTCGAGGTACGCCTCGGCCGCCAGCTCCGCGGCTTCCTCGGTGTCGCCGTCCGCATAGAGCGCCTCGATCTCGTCGAGCAGCGTGTTGATCTCGGCGACCACTTCTTCCGGATCGGAGTCCTCGAGCGGAAGCGCCCCGACGGTCTCTTCGAGCTCGTGCCCGATCAACGCGGTGGCTTCCTCGACCTCTTCCGCCGCGGCGGGATCGTCCGGAGCAGATGCAGCGGGGAATGCGTCGGTGAGAACCGAGAACGCTTCCTCGATCTCCTCGGCCTCTTCGGCGCTCGCCTCTTCAACCGCGGTGCGAACCTCGTCGTACAAGGTCTGCGCCTCGTTCACGAACCCGTAGGCGTCCTGGTACTCCTCGAGCAGGCCGATCGAGCCATCGCCGGCGACCGCTTCTCCATACTCGTGCGCGACATCTCCCAGGAGCGATGCGATCACGGAGCCGTCGAACGCCGGATCCTCAGAGGCGCCCTCGGACACGGCGGTCGCGGCATCGACGGTGGAGCTGTCGACCAAGCCCACGGCCTCGCCCACGGCGGCGGCATCACCTGATGCGACGGCCTCGGCCAAGCCGGTGAAGGCCTCCTCGAGCGCGGCGACGTCGGCACCATGCTCCTCGAGCTCACCCTGGAGCGGCTCGAGCACCTCCGCCAGCGGGTGGCCGCCGTGCAGCGTCGCACCCTCGATGTCGTCGGCCTCGACCAGCTCGAGTGCGACCGCCGCATGGCCGCGCGCCTGGGCCAACGACGTGGCCAGCTCGACCGCTTCGTGGTCGACCTCGACCGCCATCCCGGCGTCGGTCCCCTCGCCTGCTGCAGCTTCGGGGTCGCTCTCCTCGGCGGCGCACGCGCCGAGGATCAGCACGCACATGGACAGGGCTGCAAACCTCCTGATACCGGACAAAACGCCTCCCGCGGTCGCATCAAATATTCGGTCGGCCGAACATTAGCACTTCGGCCGCTCGGAGTTAGGGCCCCCTAACCTCGGCCCCTCCGGCATCCGCATATGCGCCAGATGCGCTGGAGTCGTTGCGCCGCGCCCGCGGGCCTGGGTAAGCTGACCCCGACTTCCCGAATGGAGAGCAACGGCGCTCGCTCCGGCGGCGCCTTTTTTAGTGCCCGGATCGCCGGGCGCCTCCGGACCGAACCGAAAGGTGCTCCTCTTGAGCCTGTACGACCCCCAGCGGGCCGAACGAGACGCGTGCGGCATCGGTTTCGTGGCCGACGGCCGCGCTCGCTCCAGCCGCGCGATCGTGGAGGCCGGCCTCGAGGCCCTCTGCCGTGTGAAGCACCGCGGCGCGCTGGCCGCCGACGCCCTCACCGGCGACGGAGCCGGGGTCCTGCTGCCGCTGCCCCGCCGCCTGCTCGACATCGACGAACGCACCGCCGTCGGGATGCTGTTCGTGGACCCGGCGCGCGAGTCCGACGCGCGCTCGATCGTCGAGGCCGCGTGCGCTGCCGAGCAGCTCAGCGTGGAAAGCTGGCGCAAGGTGCCCGTCGACGAGAGCGCCCTCGGCGAGGCGGCCCTTCGAACGCAACCGCTGGTGCTTCAGGTGCTGGCAAGCCGACCGTTGGGCAGCGACGTGGAGGAAGGCGAGCGGCGTGCCTACCGCGCGCGGCGACGCATCGAGGCCTCAGCGCGCGAGCACGACATGAGGCTCTACGCGACGTCCTTCTCGTTCAGAGCCGTCACCTACAAGGCTCTCTGCGCCGCGGACCGTCTCGCAGATTTCTATCCCGATCTCGCCGACGATCGGTGCGAGGGTTGGTTCACGATCTTCCATCAGCGATTCGCGACCAACACGACACCCACATGGGAGCGCGCTCAGCCGTTCCGCTTCCTCGCCCACAACGGAGAGATCAACACGATCAGAGGCAACGTCGCGTGGATGAGGGCGCGCGAGGGCCGCCTCGGCGCAACCGAGCTCGGCCCGGAGGACCTGCTACGGCCGGTCGTGGACGAGCAAGGCTCCGACTCCGCCATCCTCGACGAGGCCCTCGAGCTCCTGACGCGAGGCGGACGCGGCCTGGCGCACGCCGCCGCGATGCTGGTGCCGTCGCCGTGGGAGGACCTCGTCGACATGGATGGAGAGGTCGCGGACCTATTCCACTTCCACACGTGTCTGCTCGAACCATGGGACGGACCGGCCGGTCTCGTCTTCAGCGACGGGGAGCGCGTCGGCGCGGCCCTCGACCGCAACGGTCTCAGGCCGCTGCGCGTGTCGGTTTGTGAGGATGGGCTCGTCGCCTGCGCGTCCGAGGCCGGCGCGATCGCGACCCGGGGACACGGCCGCGTCGCGCGCAGCAAGATCGGACCGGGCGAGAGCTTCCTCATCGACCCGGCAGAGGGTGGCGTTCTGAGGGACCGAGAGGTCAAGTCGAAGCTTGCGCGAAGACGGCCCTATGGGGAGTGGCTGTCGCAGCACCTCCAGGAATCCTCGCCGGGTTCGCCGGTCGCGGCAGGCGCCGGTGACGTCACCGCACGCCAGGTCGCGGCCGGATTCACGAAGGAAGAGGTCACGGTCGTGTTGCGGCCGATGGCAACCGAGGGCCAGGAGCCGACGTCCTCGATGGGCGATGACACCCCGCAGGCCCCGTTGGCGTTGTACGCGCGGCCGGTCTTCTCGTTCCTCAAGCAGCGCTTCGCACAGGTGACCAACCCTCCGATCGACCACCTGCGCGAGCGACACGTGATGTCGATCAGCACCAGGCTCGGCCCCCGCGACGCGCTGCTCCAAGAGCGGCCGGAGTCGGCGGCGCTGCGCGAGTACCGAAGCTTCCTGCTCTTCCCCGACGCGCTCGAAGCGCTGGAGGCGGACGGGGGCACGGTGCTCGATACGACCTGGCCGGTCGAGCGCGGTTCCGCGGGGCTCACGGACACACTGGAGCGGTTGAGCGAGGAAGCCGCGAGCGCCGTAACGTCGGGAATGCGCCACCTGATCCTCAGCGACCGCGCGGCCGGCGCCGGCAGGGCCACCACACCGATCGCGCTTGCCGCCGGAGCGGTGCATCACGCGCTGCTGCGCCGGGGGCTGAGATTGTCGACGAGCCTGGTGGTCGACTCGGACGAGCCGCGCGAAGCGCACCACGCCGCGTGCCTCATCACGAACGGGGTCGACGCTCTGTGTCCCCGTCTAGCCCTCGACTCGATCGCCGAGCTCGCGGCCACAGGCCGACTGGGTGGCGGCGTCGAAGGAGACGACGCGCAGGGGAGGTTCTTCAAGGCGATCGAGGACGGCCTCCTGAAGATCATGTCGAAGATGGGGATCTCGACCCTCGACTCCTACCGCGGCGCGCAGATCATCGAGGCGATCGGGTTGGGCACGGACGTGATCGACACGTGCTTCCCGGGGATGGCCTCGGCCCTCGGCGGTCTGTCGCTGGAGGACCTGGCCGAGATCGCGCTGGCGCGGCATGCGATCGCCTATGCGGCGAAGCCCACGCTGGTTAACTCGGGCGTCATCAAGCACCGCAGCGGCGGCGAGTACCACGCGATCAACCCCGACGTCGTGGACGCGCTGCACGAAGCCGTCGGGCTCAAGGAACGGGAAGAGGCCGCAGCCGCGGAGGGGACGGAGATGGACGCCGCGCATGCGTTGCAACGTGCGGCCAAGGGAGACGACGCCGCCTACGCGCGTTTCACCTCTCTGGTGAACGAACGCCCTCCGAGCGAACCGCGCGACCTCCTCGAACTCACGCCCGCGGGACCCGCGGTGCCTCTCGAGGAGGTCGAGTCCGTCCAGGCGATCACGCGGCGTTTCTCGACCGGCGCCATGTCCCACGGTGCGCTATCGGCCGAGGCCCACGAGACCCTGTCGCTAGCGCTCAATCAGATCGGCGGCATGGCCAACACGGGCGAGGGAGGCGAGGCTCCCGAGCGCTACACGGACGGCCGCAACTCCGGGATCAAGCAGATCGCCTCCGGCCGCTTCGGCGTCACGCCCGCGTACGTCGCGAACGCCAAGGAGCTCCAGATCAAGATGGCGCAGGGCTCCAAGCCGGGTGAAGGGGGCCAGCTCCCCGGCAAGAAGGTGACCGTCGAGATAGCGCGGCTGCGTCACACGGTGCCAGGGGTCGCGCTGATCTCGCCGCCGCCTCATCACGACATCTACTCGATCGAGGATCTCGCGCAGCTGATCTACGACCTAAAGCAGGCGAACCCCGACGCGGCCGTGTCGGTGAAGCTCGTGGCCTCGGAGGGGGTCGGCACGATCGCCGCCGGCGTCGTGAAAGGGCTGGCCGAAGTGGTCCACATCGCCGGTGGCGACGGCGGGACCGGCGCAAGCCCACTCTCGTCGATCAAGAACGCCGGCATGCCGTGGGAGCTCGGTCTCGCCGAGGTCCAGGACGCGCTGGTCGCCAACGACCTGCGGGGTCGGACGCGGCTGCGCGTGGACGGCGGCCTGAAGACGGGCCGGGACATCGTCATCGCCGCGCTGCTGGGTGCGGACGAGTACTCGTTCGGCACGGCCGCGCTGGTCGCTGAAGGATGCATCCTGGTGCGAACCTGCCATCGCGACACGTGTCCGGTTGGGATCGCCACCCAGAACCCGGACCTGCGGGCGAAGTTCGCCGGCACTCCCGAGATGGTGGCGCGCTACCTGACGCTCGTCGCCGAGGAGGCCCGGCTGCTGCTGGCATCGCTCGGCCTACGCTCCTTGGAAGAGGCGGTGGGTCGAACCGATCTCTTGCGCCAGCGCGAGGTGGGCTCCGCCGCCGCGGACAGCCTCGACCTGTCACCGCTGCTGGCGGCGCGCGACGGCGACCTTCGCTTCACCGGCTCCCTGCCGATCCAACGGCCGCGCTCCGAGCTGGGAGATCGCTTGTACGACGACGCATTGTCGATCCTGCATTCCGGCGAGACGCGCGAGCTCGAGTACAGGATCACGACCGCCGACCGCAGTATCGGAGCGCGCCTGGGATGTGCTCTCGAGAGCCCCGAAGAAGACGCCATCGCCGGTCGTGTCGTGGCGAGGTTCGAAGGCGAGGCCGGTCAGTCGTTCGGCGCGTTCCTGTCCGGCCCCGTCGAGCTGCATCTGACCGGCGAGGCGAACGACTACGTCTGCAAGGGCATGGGCGGAGGTCGCGTCGTGATCAAGCCGCCTGCGAACGATGCCGGCGATCCGTACCTCGCCGGAAACACCGTGCTCTACGGCGCGACCGGCGGACAGCTGTTCATCGCCGGGATGGCAGGCGAGCGGTTCGGCGTGCGCAACTCCGGTGCCGTTGCGGTCGTCGAGGGCGTGGGTGACCACGCGTGCGAATACATGACCGCCGGTGCGGTCGTGATCCTCGGGCCGACCGGGCGCAACCTCGGCGCGGGTATGAGCGGAGGCGAGGCTTACGTCTACGATCCCGAGGACGAGCTGGTCACCAAGCTGAACCACCAGCTCGTTGCCTCCTACGTGCCGACCGCCGGACAGCTCGAGTCGCTGAAACGGGTGATCGAGCGCCACGCGACCGCGACCGACAGCGCCATCGCAACGACGATCGTCGAGGAGTGGGACGCGCTGTCGACTTTGTTCAAGCGAGTTGCGCCCGTGGCCGAGGTCGCACGCCTCGAAGCGCTGTTCGAGGGAACCGCCGCTTCCTCGGCTTAGGTCCTACCCTTCGGCCAACTCGCGGGCCCGCTCGAAGATGTTGTCGAGCATGTCGGGGGTGAGGCGGCCGGTGAAGGTGTTTTGCTGGCTGACGTGGTAGCTGCCCAGCAACGTGAAGCGGCCAACGTCGACCTCGGCACTGTGGGCGAAGCGCGGTTTCGGGCGCAGCTTGGCCGCATCCATCGCTTCGACCGCGCGGAGGGCTGAGTCCCAAGCGAAGCCGCCCAGCGCGATCGTGACCGAGACCCTCTCGAGCAGGGCCAGCTCTCGAAGCAAGAACGGGAAGCAAGCGTCTCGTTCCGCCGGTGTCGGCTTGTTGGCCGGCGGAGCGCATCTGACGGGGGCCGCGATCCACGCGTCGGACAGGCGCAGTCCGTCATGCCTCGACACCGACGTCGGCTGGTTCGCGAAGCCGGTCCGGTGCATCGAGGCGAAGAGGAAGTCACCGGAACGGTCGCCGGTGAAGATCCGCCCCGTGCGGTTACCGCCGTGAGCCGCCGGGGCCAGACCCAGCACCAGGACCCGGGCCTCGGGGTCCCCGAAGGAGGGCACCGGGCGACCCCAGTAGGTCTCGGTGGCGAACGCGGCCCGCTTCTCGGTGGCCACCCGCTCGCGCCACTCGACCAGCCGGGGGCACGCGAAGCAGGAGGTGATCTCGTCCATCAGGGCCGTCAATGGGTCGGAACCGGACATCTCGCCATCATCACCCGCGAGATGGAAGATTTTTTCTCACCGCAGGCAGGAGTCGAATGCTCCTTGCAGAAGTGTGGCCACGGAGCGTAAGCAGCCCGACCAAGGGGGAACACGTGAGGATCCGGATCCGCCGCCGCCGCTTGATGGTCCCGATCGCCGTCTTCGCACTGACCGCGGCCGCCCTCGGCGCCCCGACCACGGCGTCCTCCGAGATCGACCCGCTGCTCCCCTCCCTCGGTCTCGACCAGCTCCTGGATATCGCCAACGTCGAGGCCCCCCCGGCCGGGGTGGGGCTCGAGCTCCATATCGACTTCCCGACCGAGAACCCGCTCCAGATCGGCGATCTCGAGTTCACCGCCCTCACCGCCGTCATCAACCCCGACCGCTCCGTCGAGACGCAGAGCGCCATCGCCGCCGGCTCCGGCGACAACGCCGCGGAGGCCGAGGAGTGCACCGACCCCGCGTTCCTTCCCACCGGCCGCTCGTGGAGCGCCGAGGACATGCCCGTCGTATGGCGCTTCCGACGTGGCTCCACCCCGCCGGAGAACAGCATCTACCGGACCCAAGGCGCGCTGCGCGAGGCCCACGGCGTATGGCCGACCAGCAAGAGCCGCTGCAGCGACACCGACCGGATCGATTTCTCGTACGAGTTCGCGGGTCTGACCCGGAAGAGCGTCAAGTACGACAACGTCAACATCGTCGAATTCGGCCCGCTCGGCAGCGGCGCCCTGGCGATCAACTACACCTGGTTCAGCGGAACGCGCATCCTCGAGACCGACCTGCGGCTCAATCGCACCGACTACAACTGGACCAACCGCAGGGGCGGCAAGAAGTACCAGGTGGTCAACGTCACGGCGCACGAGCTGGGGCACCAGGTCGGCCTGGACGATCTGAGCGATCCCCACGGCGGCCTCACGATGTTCGGCCGGATCTCCCGCGGCGAGATGAAGAAGACCACGCTCGGCACCGGCGACATCCGCGGGGCCAGCCGGCTCTCTCCTTAACCGGGCAACGCTCCCCCGATAGCGGCAAGCCACCGCTCGATCAGCGCATCGCTCCGCGCCCCCAGCTCGGCCGCGCCCCGCAAGGGCGCGGCATCGGCGAAAGCGGCGAGCATCGATCGGACCGCGGGCATCACCAGGTCCAGGCCGCCCCGAACGATCCGTGACCCCGGGTCGTGCTCGGCCAGGACGCGGAGCGCGAAGGCGACATGCCTATGGGTGTCCCGGGTGACCAGCTCCATCCCCGACCGCCACCCCGGAAGCTCGGCGGCGCCCTCGAGCGCCTCGATCAGGAACGGCAGAAGCGTCAGCCCCAGGCCACCTACAACCGCCAGCTGATACGAGCCGAGCGCAGCGACAAGTGTGGTCGGGTCGGTGGTGCGGAGCGCCTCGGCCCCGTCGGCAACCGCCGCCATGAGGCGGCCGGCCGGCGTCCGGCCGCCCGTCTCGGGACCGCGGTCGTCCATCGCGGCCCCGTCGCGACCCCTCACCTGGGCCCCGTAGCGATCGGCAAAGACCAGGTGACGCGCCTCGTCGACGAGCTGGGTGGTAAGGAAGACCCCGATCTCCTCGCTGGGAGCCGCATCGACGTAGCGCACCAGCAGCCCTGCCGAGGTGTTGGCGCGCAGATGTACCAGGTCGGTTGCATCGCCGACGGCGCGCCTCAGGATGGGATCGAGATCGTCCCAGCGCGCCGCGTCGTCCTCCAGCGAGATCTGGGTTGCCTCCCACTGCTGCTGCTCCCACCTGTAATAGAGGTCGCGGTACCCGTCGCCTTCCGTCGCGAGCAACTGCAGAACGGGATCGGTGCGAAGGCCGTCGGCGATCACAGGACGTGCGCGAGGAAGTCCTTGGTGCGCTGATCGCTGGGGTTGGCGAAGATCCGGCGAGGATCTCCGTCCTCGAGGATGCGGCCGTCGTCCATGAAGAGGAGCCTGCTGCCCACCTCGCGGGCGAACCCCATCTCGTGGGTCACGACGAGCATCGTCATCCCGTCCTCGGCGAGCTCTTTCATCGTGTCCAGAACCTCCTTGACCAGCTCGGGATCCAGCGCCGACGTAACCTCGTCGAACAGCATCAGCTTCGGCCGCATCGCGAGAGCACGCGCGATGGCAACGCGTTGCTGCTGACCGCCGGACAGCTGACCGGGATAGACGTTTGCCTTGTGCGACAGGCCTACTCGCTTCAGCTGGTCGAGAGCCCGCTCCTTGGCCTCTCCGTCCGAGACCCTCAGCACCTTCTCGAGCGCGATGGTGATGTTGCCGAGAGCGGTCTTGTGCGGAAAGAGATTGAATCCCTGGAACACGATGCCGATGTGCGTCCTCACCTCGTTGAGATCGGTCCGGACGTCGGTGATCTCCTTGCCGTCGAAGTAGACCTTCCCCTCCGTCGGTTCCTCGAGCAGGTTGCAGATGCGCAGAAGGGTTGACTTCCCGGACCCCGATGGACCGATCACCACGACCACCTGGCCCGGGTCGATGTCCACGTCGATCCCCTTGAGCACGTGCAGGTCGCCGAACCACTTGTGGATCCCCTCGAGACGGACGACGTGTCGGGCGACCTCGGGATCGCGGGTACCTGGAGCCGTGCTCATGCGCCGATCCCCACGAGACCACTTCTCATCCGGCGCTCCACCGCGTTCACGAGCCTGATCGCCGGGAGGCAGATGGCGAGGTAACCGACCGCGGCGTAGATGAAGAACGTCCCATTGAAGCTGTTCCCGAACCCCTGCTGGGCGACCGAGAGCAGGTCGCGCTCCCCCGCGGCCAACCCGAGGAACAACACCAGGGACGTGTCCTTCACCAGGATCACAAACTCGTTCATCAGCGGTGGAATCACCCGCCTGATGGCTTGGGGGACGATCGAATACCGCATGGCCTGCGCGTACGACATCCCGAGGCCGCGGGCGGCTTCGAGTTGCCCTCGCTCGATCGACTGGATCCCGGCGCGGAAGACCTCGGCCGAATACGCCGCCATGTTCAGGCTCAGAGCGATGATCGCGGCCGTATAGGTCGAGATGTCGAGCCCCAGCCCCAGTGGGATGCCCACGCCGATGAAGGTGAGCTGCCACAAGAGCGGGGTTCCCCTGAAGAAGTTGATGTAGACCCGGGCGGGGGCTCGGACCACGGCTCGCTTCGAGATGGCGAAGACCGCAAGGACCAGACCGAGCACGATGCCGAAGAACTCGCTCGCGAGGGCGAGGATCACCGTGTTCTTGGCCCCGTACAGGAACGCATCCAGCTGTTGGTTCGGTCCCTCGAAGTTCAGAAAGTTGATCGCGAAGATGTTTACGTCCCCTTCGCTGAAAACCAGAACGAGGGTGGCGAGCACGGCGGCCTGCAGTCCCAGCACGGCGCCGGCGATGGCCTCCTCGCGGCTGACCTTCGTCGGCATCCGGCGGAAGGTGCCCCAGCCGATGACGGACGCGGCCATCCCGAGCGCGACCGCCCAGATCCCTACTCCCGTCATCTCCGCCGACTTGAAGCCTCGTTCGATGTTCTCGAAGGGCGTCAAGCCGTGCAGGAGGATCACAACGAGCACCCCGATCGTTGCCAGCAGCAGCGCCACGCTTCCGAGGGCCAGCGCCGCGAGGGATAACGGGCGGCTCTGCTCGCGGAACCAGGCGAGATCGCGTATCGGCTTGTCGGCCTGCGCTGTCACCACAACAGTCTCCTAGAAAGGGAAAGAGCCCGCGCAGAGCGCGGGCTCTTTGGGTCTCGTCTCAGGACTACTCCGAAGC
>DATFFR010000049.1:0-8516 GCA_035249925.1 Actinomycetota bacterium | reverse complement strand
CCGAGATGGACGCCGGTCAGGACGAGCTCGCGCGCGCCCGCGGCTACCTTCGCCCTCGCCTCGTCGATCAGACGATCCTCGTCGAGGCTGCGCAGGGGGCCACGCGTCTTCGGGATGATGCAGAAGGTGCACCACTCGTCGCAGCCGGTCTGCACCTTCAGGTTCGCCCGCACCCGGTACGGCAGCTGTGGGGCCCGCAGGCCCCCGATCTGAAGAACCGGCGGCACCAGGCGAGCCTCCCCCAGCACCTCCGCGAAGCGCTCCTTCTCGTCGTTGCCGAGCACAAGGTCGACGCCGTCTATAGCGGTGACCTCATCCGGATCCGAGACCGCGTAGCAACCCACCACGACGACCTTTGCGTCCGGGTTGGCGCGCACCGCACGGCGGATCGCCGACCGCGACGCCTTCGTGGCCTCTCGGGTGACCGTGCAGGTGTTGACCACCACCAGGTCGGGTGCCTCGTCGTCGGCGACCGTGCCGATGCCCGACGACGCGAGCTCCTCGGCCATGGCGTCCGATTCCGCCTGGTTCAAGCGGCATCCGAGCGTCGTGAACGCAACCTTCTGCGGCATCCGCCGAACCTATAGCGTGGCCGGGTGCTGTTTGAATCGACCCTTCCCGACGGCCGGCGCATCGTCTTCCGCCCGATCGAGCCCGGGGACAAGGAGGTGCTGGTCCACGGGTTCGAACGGCTCTCGCCGCAATCGCGCTACCGGCGCTTCTTCCGTGCGATCGACCATCTGTCGGAGAGCCAGCTGAGATACCTAACCGAGGTCGACGGCCACAACCATGTCGCCTGGGTTGCGTTGCTGCCCAACGAGCCGGTCGAAAGCGCTGGGGCCGGAGTCGCTCGCTGGATCCGATTGAAGGACGATCCTCTCGCCGCCGAAGGAGCCGTCACCGTGGTCGATGAATTGCACGGCATGGGGATCGGTACGACGCTGCTGCATCTGCTCGGGCGCGAGGCGATCGCTCGCGGGATCCGCAACTTCAAGGCCTGGGTGATGGGCGAGAACCAACAGGTGCTCACGATGATGTCGGAGCTGGGCGCACACCCGGGCCGCTGGGAAGCCGGCGCGCTCGAGATGACGATCCCGCTCCCGGAAGATCCCGAGGAGCTCGAGGCCACTCCGGCGCCGCTCATCCTGAAGGCGGTCGCAGAGGGCAGGCTGACCGGCCGGAGCGCACCGGGTGCCCGAGGGACACACCTGATGCTCCCGGACGGTGAGGGGGATCAGCCGATCAGGCCGTAGTGGTACAGGAGAGCTGCGGTGGCGACGACCGGAGCGTTCTCGGTGCGCAGTATGCGCGGCCCCAAGGACACGAGCTGCCCGCCTGCGTCGGCGAGCTGTTCCGCCTCGTCCCGCTCGAGCCCGCCCTCAGGCCCCACGACGAGCGCCACCCTGTCGGCGGGGCCACCGAGGGCGGTACGCAAGGGAAGCATCGCGTCCTCCCACAACACGACCACAAGGGGCTCCTTCGACAGGAGACGAAGCAACTCCGTCCAGGACACCCCGGCGCGCGCTTGCAGCGTGAACGGGTTCCGAGACTGTTTAGCCGCCGAGCGCGCTATCGCAGCCCACCGATCGTTCAGTTTCTCGACCTTGTCGCGGTTCCATCTCGCGACCGATCGGCGCGACTCGTACACGAAGACCTCGCCGACCCCTAACTCCGCCACGCGCTCGACGACGTCGTCGTTCTTGTGCCCTTTGGCGGCCCCCTGGTAGAGGGCGACCTCGGGCCGTAGGCGACGATGCTCCTGCCGCTCGAGGACCTCCGCGACGAGGACGTCGGAGTCGGCCCTGCTCGCCGAGCATCGGGCTACGACCCCATTGCCGTCGGTCACGGTGAGGACGTCGGGGGGCGAGATCCGCATCACACGCAGCGCGTGATGGGATTCGTCGGGGGGCAACGCTACTTCGTTCCCGCTCCATCGCTCGGGTGGAGCAAAGAACCACGGAGGCGAGGCCAATTACCTACGCGTGCCGACGGCAAACGGTCACTGGAAGGCTTCCTTGATCTTGTCGAAGAGGCCACGCTGGCCGGTGCGCTCGCCGCGCACTTGGGCGAACCGCTCTAGAAGCTCGGCCTCCTCGTCGCTGAGGTCGCGCGGGGTCTCGACCTTCAACAGCCCGACGAGCTCGCCGCGACCGCGACCGGACAGCCGCGGCATCCCTCGTCCTCTCAGGTGCACCACCTGGCCGGACTGGGTCCCGGGCTCGATGTCGATCGACTCGGGTTCCTCGAGCGTCGGCATCTCGACGGTGCCGCCCAGAGCTGCCACAGTCATCGGAACGATCACCTCGCAGGCCAGATCGTCTCCGGCCCGGCGGAAGACCTCGTGAGGAGCGACGTTGATGGCCACGTAGAGGTCACCCGAGCGTCCTCCTCGGATCCCGGCCTCACCCCGGCCCGTGACGCGCAGCCGAGCGCCGTCGTCGACGCCGGGCGGGATGTGTACCGTGAGCATCTCGGCGGACTCGACGCGGCCGCGCCCCCCGCAGTTGGAGCAAGGCGTCGTGATCTCCTCGCCGCGGCCGCCGCACCGAGGACAGGTCACGGCGGTCATCACGTTGCCGAACACCGTGCGGCGTACCTGGCGGGACTCACCGGTCCCACCGCACTCGGAACAACTCGTCGGGAACGTACCCGGCGCTGCTCCGCTGCCGTGACAGTCGCCGCACTCGACGAGCGTGACCACCTCGACTTCCCGCTCGACGCCGACCGCGGCCTCCTCGAGCGTGAGCTCGACCTCGGCCAGGATGTCTGCGCCGCGACCCGGCCCGCGTCTCGCCGTCCGAGTGGGACCGCCTCCGAAGAACGTTGCGAACAGATCCGAGATCCCACCGAAGTCCTCGAAGCCACCGAAGCCGGCCGGTCCGCGCTCGTCACCGTACGCGTCGTAGTTCGCTCGCTTCTGAGGGTCCGACAGCACCTCGTAGGCACGGTTCACCTCCTTGAAGTGCTCGGCGGCGTCGGGATCGTTCGGGTTGGCGTCGGGGTGGTAACGCCGGGCGAGGTTGCGATAGGCCCGTTTGACCTCGTCCGGTGCCGCGTCGCGCGAGACCCCGAGGATCGCGTAGTGGTCGGCCATCAGATCCCTAAGCCGGACAACATCCGCCCGAGGTTGGAGGCAACCTCGTGGACAGCCGCGATCGTGCGGCGATAGTCCATGCGCGTCGGTCCGACGACACCCAACGACCCGAGGGCCTGATCCTCGGTCCCGTAACGCGCCGTGATGACCGCGCATGCCTGCATCTCTTCGAGAGTGTTCTCGGAGCCGATGCGAACGGAGACCAGATTGGTCGACAGCGCGTCCGCGAGAACCTCGAGCAGCAGACGACGATGTTCCAACGCGCCGATCACCTGGCGAACCGTTTCGAGGTCCGCGAACTTCTCCTCATGAACGATGTTCGAGGTGCCTTCGAGGAACATGCGCTCGGCCTCGTGGTGGGTCAGGTCCGCACGCAGCGCGATACACGTGGCATCGACGACATCCCTCAGCTCGAGCGGAAACGTTTCCTTGGCGGCCGCGATCTTCTCGGGCGCCTTCTCCAACGGCTCGTCCACGATCAGCTTGTTCAGCATCTCGGCGGCGCGATCCAGTTGAACCTCGTCGACGTCTTGGGGCACCCCGACGATGTGGTTCTCGACCCGGCCGGTGTTGGTCACGAGCACGACCATCGCCCGGCTCCCTGCCAGAGGGACCAACTCGACGTGGCGAACCACGCTTCGTTCGAGGGCGGGAGCGAACACGACGGCCGCGTGATCGGTGATGCCCGACAACAGCGCCGCGGTCTGGCGGAGGGCGTCCTCGAGCTCGTAGCGCGGCTCGAGGAAGAAGCGTTCGATCTTCCGGGCCTCGTTCGCCGGAAGGCGGAAGGGTGGGACGCCGGTATCGACGAAATGGCGGTAGCCGGCGTCGGTTGGGATGCGTCCCGCCGAGGTGTGTGGCTGGAAGATGTAGCCCGCCTCCTCCAACCACCCCATCTCGTTGCGGACGGTGGCCGGGGATACGCCCAGCTTGTAGCGCTCGACCAGCGTCTTGGAGCCCACGGGCTCACCCGACGTGACGTAGTGGGAGACGATGGCCTTCAGGATTGAGGCTCGGCGCTCCCCGAGGGTTCCTTCCTGAGCAGCCATGCCCCACAGGATACCCCCGATGGGGCCGATTTAGCACTCTCTATGGTGGAGTGCTAGGTGCCGTTAGCCCACCACCCCACCGACGCTGACGTCGTGGTCGCGGCCCGCGCATACCGGGCAGCGAGGCAACAGGCCGGTGGCCAGCTCGCTGGAGCAGATCGGGCAGCGTCCGAAGATGTCGGCCAGCGTCGCCCCGGGCTTGGTACGGCCGGGCAAGCCGAGCAACATGCCGGTCTCGGGATGGACGTTGATCACGTGGTCGTTCTCGCAACGGTACTCATCGGCCCCTCGGAGGGGGCCCCACTGGGCCGTGAACGTCAGGCCGCAGTCACGACAGCAGAGGTTGCCGATGTAAGCCATCACGAAAGCATGCCACCGTCGGTGGCCGCGATTCAGGAGCCGGCGGCGTCCAGGGCCAGGCGAACGGCTTCCTCCGGCGATGACGCCGCCACGATCGCCTCGCGGGGCTCCCCATCCTTGGACAGGCTCCAGGTGTTCAGACCGATGACCGGGACGCCGATGCGCAGGGCGTACGCGATCTCAGACAATGTGCCGAATTCGCCCGAGACGGCAACGACTGCATCGCTCGCTCTCACCAGCAGCATGTTGCGCATCTCCCCTAGGCCGGTGGGCAACGCGATGTCGACGAACTCATTGGCCGCGGCGCGTTCGTTCCCCGGAAGGAACCCGATCGTCAAGCCGCCCTCCGAGCGCGCGCCTTCGCACACCGCCTCCATCACGCCCCCGAGTCCTCCGCACAGCACGACGGCGCCTTGCAACGCCAACCCCTTGCCGACTTCGCGAGCCGCCTCGGAGGCCTTCTCCTCGAACGCGCCGCCGCCACAGACCGCTATGTACGCGGGTCGCTCGGTCACAGCAGCCGGCAGCAGATGTCGTTCGCCAACAGGGTGCCCTTCTCCGCAACCCTGAGCCGTTCGTCGACGCGCTCCAACCAGCCGGCCGCGACCAGCTCGCCGATCACCTGCGACCGTCGCTCGAGCAAGTCTTGTCCGAAACGTTCGGCGACAGCGCGCAGGTCCACGCCGTGGCGCAAGCGGAGGCCGAGCATCAGAGCCTCACCCAACCGGGCGTCGTCGTCGAGGTGCTCCGAACCTTCCACGGTGGGCGATCCCGCGTCCACGGCCGCGATGAACTCCCGCGGCAAGCGCTTCGACCACCAGCGGTGTCCGGCAACGTGTGCATGCGCTCCGGCGCCGAACCCGAGGTAATCCCCGGCCGACCAGTACAGGACGTTGTGGCGCGAGGCCCGGCCGGGCCGCGCCCAGTTGGATATCTCGTAGCGCTCGAACCCTGCCGCGCCGAGCAGCTCCTGCGCGACCTCGTAGCGAGCCGCCTGTACGTCCGGGTCGACATCGGGGGCCCGGCCGGTATGGATCCGGGTGGCGAGCGGCGTTCCCTCCTCGATGGTCAGCGCGTAAGCGGAGACATGATCCACCTCGGCGGCAACGATCCCCTGCAGCGAGCGCACCCAGTCCTCGTCTGTCTCCCACGGCGACCCGTAGATCAGGTCGGCGTTCACGTCGTCGAACCCTGCGCGTCGCGCGGCAGCGATCGCCGCGAGCGCCACCTCTGCGGGATGGGTGCGGTCGAGGCCTTTCAAAACACTGGGCACGAGGGACTGGACGCCGATCGAGACGCGGTTGAAACCGGCATCGAGCAACGCAGCGAGGCGAGCCTCATCGACGGTCTCTGGGTTGGCCTCGACGGTGATCTCGGCGTCATCGGCGAGGCCGATCCGGCGGCGGATGGCTCCCACCACACGCCCAAGCTGCGCGGGCGCGAGAAGCGTCGGCGTCCCTCCACCGAAGAAGATGGAGGTAGCGGGTCGTACGTCGCCGTCCCAGCGCTCGATCTCGCGCACGAGCGCATCGACGTATGCCTCCTGCAGATGCTCGAGCCCCTCGTAGGTGTTGAAATCGCAGTACGCGCACCGGTGCTTGCAGAACGGGATGTGCACGTAAACCCCGAAGCCGGCCTCGGCCATCCAGCGTCCCGACCGGGCCCCCACGGCTACCGGTGTCGTGACGCTCACGACTTGGCCCCCGCGTCGAGGTCGGCGTCGACGCGCAGGGCGTCGATGAACGCTCCCTGCGGGACTTCGACCGACCCGATCTGCTTCATCTTCTTCTTGCCCTTCTTCTGCTGTTCGAGGAGCTTCCGCTTCCGGCTGACGTCACCGCCGTAGCACTTGGCGAGCACGTCCTTTCGCTTGGCCTTGACGGTCTCGCGTGCGATGACACGGGAACCGATCGCTGCCTGGATGGGCACGTCGAACATCTGGCGCGGGATCAGCTTGCGCAAGCGCTCGGTCATCGTCTTGCCGTAGTCGTAGGCCTTGTCGCGGTGAACGATCGTCGAGAACGCGTCCACCGGCTGCTGGTTCAGGAGCACGTCGACCCGCACGAGGGCGGAGGGGTTCATCCCGACCGGTTCGTAGTCCAACGATGCGTAACCCTTGGTGCGGCTCTTCAACTGATCGAAGAAATCAAAGATGATCTCGCCCAGCGGCATGTGATAGCGGATCTCCACCCTCTCGGTAGACAGATAGTGCATCTCCTTGAGCTCACCCCGTCGCTCCTGGCACAGCTGCATCACCGTGCCGACGAATTCGGTGGGAGTAACGACCATCACCGAGACGTACGGCTCCCAGATCGCCTCGATCTTGCTCGGGTCGGGCATGTCGGTGGGGTTCCGGATCACCTTCTTGTCGCCGCCGGTGAACTCGATCTCGTAACCGACCGAGGGGGCCGTCGCGATCAGAGCCAGATCGAACTCTCTTTCGAGCCGCTCGCGCACGATCTCCATGTGCAGCAGCCCTAGGAAGCCGCACCGGAACCCGAACCCGAGAGCGGTGGACGACTCCGGTTCGAACACGAGGGCCGCGTCGTTGAGCTTCAGCTTGTCGAGCGCGTCGCGCAGCAGCGGGAAGTCGTCGCCCTCGATCGGGTAGATGCCGGCGAACACCATCGGCTTCGGCTCGCGGTAGCCCGGCAACGGTTTCTCCGCCGGAGTCTCCCTGGAGGTGACGGTGTCGCCGACCTTGGCAAGGCTTACGTCCTTGATCCCCGCGATCAGGTAACCGACCTCGCCGGTATCGAGCTTCTTGACCTCGCGCGCGTCGGGGCTCATCACACCGATCTCGTCCGCGTCCACTTCGAAGTCGGCGACCATGAACCGGATGGGCAGCCGCCGCGTGAGGCTCCCGTCGACGACCCGGATGTACGCGATCACTCCTCTGAAGGTGTCGTAGACGGAGTCGAAGACCAAAGCCCTGAGCGCGCCGTCCGGGTTCCCACTCGGTGGGGGGACCTTCGAGACGATCGCTTCGAGCAGCTCGGGGACACCCTCGCCCGTCTTTGCCGAGATGCGATGCACGTCGGTCGGCGCGCAGCCGATCAGCGACGCGAGCTCCTCCGCGTACTTCTCGGGCTGAGCCGCGGGGAGATCGATCTTGTTCAGCACGGGGATGATCTCGAGCCCTGCATCGACGGCCAGATAGAGGTTCGTAAGCGTCTGGGCCTCGATGCCCTGTGCCGCATCGACCAACAGCAGCACTCCGTCGCATGCGGCGAGGGAACGGGACACCTCGTAGCCGAAGTCGACGTGACCGGGTGTGTCGATCAGGTTGATCTCGTATTCGGCGCCGTCGGAGGCCTTGTACGCCATCCGCACGGCCGCGGCCTTGATCGTGATCCCCCGCTCGCGCTCGAGGTCCATCCGGTCGAGATACTGCTCTCTCATGTCGCGGTCCGAGACCGTTCCGGTCAGCTGCAACAGCCTGTCGGACAGGGTGGACTTGCCGTGATCGATGTGAGCTATGACCGCGATGGCCCGTTGGTGCGCCTGATCCATGGCGGCAACGTTAGCTGGCTGGGAGGGCGGCGGCGCCAGACCTTCTGCTATCCTCGGGAGCCGAATCCCCAGCTCAGGAGTCTTCTACACGCATGGCCAACATCAAGAGTCAGATCAAGCGGAACCGGCAGTCCGAGCTAGCGCGCCAGCGCAACAAGGCGTATCGCTCGACGCTGAAAACGCGCATCAAGAACTTCGTCCAGCTCGCCGAAGCCGGCGACAAGGACGCCGCCGCCGAGGCCTACAAAGAGGCGGCTCGCAGCCTGGACAAGGCGGCGTCGAAGGGCGTGATCCACAAGAACACGGCGGCCAACAAGAAGTCCCGCCTCGCCAAGCGCCTGTCCGCCTCTAAGTAGCCGGCGCTCCGCCGGGCGTCACTCCGTTGCCGTGATTATCCGGATGACAGCGCGCTCGAGAGCGGCCTCCGGCGACGGGAACTCGCCCTTCATCTCGATGTCGGCCTCGGCCATGACGCCCATGGCGCGCACGAGCTCTTCCTC
>DATFFR010000048.1:0-5511 GCA_035249925.1 Actinomycetota bacterium | reverse complement strand
AGCGGGATCGAAAATGCCGTCTGCACCTGCATCTCTCCTCCTCCGTTCCGTGCCGCCAAAGCAAGTATCGGCCGGAGATGACTAGTCCTTTAGAACTAGTCGAGCCATTTGCAGAAAGTTCTACGGGGCGCCCTGGGGGCGGCGGGGGCGGAGTCCTCCCCTTTTTCTGATGGTCGGTCCGCCGCCCGCGTGCGCTTCGCCTCTTCGGGGCTCCGGAGAGATCCGGCTCCAGCACGGCAAGCATCAAAGGAAAAGGCCCCGGCCAAGCCGGGGCCTTTCTGCTTCTCCTCTAGGTAGGTGCGCTAGACGTTCTCCAGCTCTCGGTCGATGTTCTTCAGGATCGAGGCGCGGTTCTTGTGGGCCCTCTCGTAGTCGCGGACGGTGGCGACGACGCTCGGCGCGGCGCCGGTGAGCACCTTGTTGATCTCTGCGACGGTCTGCTCGTCGTAGCCGGCCCACGGCTCGTCGCCCTCGAGGCCCTCGATCCGGTCGAGGATCGTCTTGCGGTTCTCGTTCCTGCTCTCGTACACCTGGATCTGGGCGAGCTCCTCCTGAGTCAGGCCCTGAAGCCGTTTCGTGATCTCGTCGGCCGTCAGGTTGTCGTAGTTGGCGATCGGCAGGTCGTCCTTGGTCAACACGGGGCGCGACGTGACGGGCACCTGAGAGCGAACGACGGCATCGGTCAGGTTCGGGATCTCGCGGCGGAGGTTCTCGAGCATCTCCTCCTCATCCCTACGGATGTCGGCAACGAGCTCGGCCGTCGTCTCGTCGCCCACGTTGCGGGCCATGCGCTCGATCGCGTCGTAGGTGGCGATCTCGAGAGCCTCGGTCATCGCTTCATCGCGAGCGTTCTTGAGCATCTTCTCCTTGCGGTCGCCACCGCGGAGCATGTCGATCGGCGCCTTCGCGATCGAGAGAGTGTTCGTTATTAGGTTCTGCGCGAATCCGAAGCCGGTCGCGATCAGGCTTCGGTTGGCGCCGAGCTCACGCAGACGCTGTTGCACGCGTTGGGCATGGACGCGGGTCTCGTTGAGGTGGCGTTCCAGGCCCGACCGGTACTGGCCCGGCTCCGCGATCTGGATATGCGCGGCCAACGTCTGGATCAACGCGGTCTCGCGCGAGTGGGCCTCGGAAAGGTACTGAACGATCTTCTCTTTGCCTTGCGTACGTGGCACGCGGACTCCTCCTCGGATCGGGTGTGGGATCTCCGCGTTTCTACCCAGGCTGCAGGGCGGCTAACAGCGCCGACAAGCAGAGCGATCGTTCCCCGGCCCAACCGAACACACTTTGTGCAGTTCGCGTTCTGGAGCACCGCGATCCGCACAAAGAGTCGGGGGGGCCGGCCGGGCCGCTGCTCGGTATCGTTCGGCGATGCACGTCCTGGGAACGGCCGGCCATGTCGACCACGGGAAGTCGACCCTGGTGGAGCGGCTTACGGGGATCGATCCCGACCGTTTCGCCGAAGAGAAGCGGCGCGGCCTCACGATCGATCTCGGGTTCGCATGGCTTCCCCTGCCCTCCGGTCGCGAGGTCGGCCTCGTCGACGTCCCCGGCCACGAGCGGTTCATCAAGAACATGCTTGCCGGCGCGGGCGGGGTGTCGGTCTGTCTGTTCGTGGTGGCCGCCAACGAGGGGTGGAAGCCTCAGTCGGCCGAGCACCTCTCCATCGTGGACGTGCTCGGGATCACCCACGGCGTCGTTGCGCTCACCAAAGCCGACCTGGTGGACGCCGACACCCTGGAGCTCGTGCGGGCCGACGTTGCCGAACGGCTTGCGCCCTCATCGTTGCGCGGAGCCGACGTCATCGCATGCTCGGCCCTGACCGGGGACGGGATCGAGGACCTGATCGACGAGCTCGACCGGCTGGTCGCAGCCGCACCCGCCGCCGCCGACCGCGGACGGCCGCGCCTGTGGGTGGACCGCGTCTTCACGATCGCGGGGTCTGGCACCGTCGTCACAGGCACCCTCATGGGGGGAGCCCTGGCGAAGGGCACCGAGGTCGAGATTCTCCCGGACGGACGACGCGCACGCGTGCGGTCGATCCAGAGTCACAAGAAGAACGTCGACGCGATCGGGCCCGGCAACCGGGTGGCCCTGAATCTCGTCGGTCTCGATCGGGAAGGGGCCGAGCGCGGCGACGCGGTAGTGGGTCCCCACGCCTGGCGGGTGACCACTCGAGCAGACGTGACCCTGCGGCTGTCGCCGGCCGAGATCACCGGCCGGCCCCATGCGCTCACAGAGAAGGGGGCGCACCTCCTCTACGTGGGCTCGGCCGAGACGCCCGTCCGGATCAAGCTCTTGGATCGGGAGGAGCTTCACGCCGGCGACACCGGGTTCGCTCAGCTCTATCTGCGCGATCCCCTGCCGCTCGGACCGGGCGATCGCTTCGTCCTGCGCGATGCGGGCCGCGTTCTGACCTTTGGAGGCGGCGTCGTGATCGATCCCTTGCCCGATCGCGCGCGCCGCGGCGACGCGGATCGAGTCGCGCTCCTCGGCCGGATGCAGCAGGGGCCCGACACCGCGCTGCGCGCCCTGCTCGACGACTTCGGAGAGCTCGATCGAGAGGAGGCGCTGTTCCGTTCCGGGGCGCGCGAACCCGGGCAGGGCGCCGTACAACACGGCAGCACGCTGGTCTCCGACGCACGCGCCGAGGCCTTGGCGGCTCAGGCTCGGGAGGCCCTGGTCCGTCATCACCGCGAGCATCCGCTCGAGCGCGGTATGGCACGCGAGGCACTGCGGGCCGAGCTCGGCCTGGAACCCGATCGGTTCAACGAGCTCATCGGGGACCTCGAAGGGCTTGTCGCAGACGGCGCCACCGTCAGGCTCGCGACACATTCGATCGGGCTCACCCCCGAGCAGGAACGTGAGCGCGAGCGGGTCCTCCAAGCGATCGACGCGTCCGGCTACCAGCCCCCGCCGGCGCCCGAGCTCCAGGTCGACGCGCGGCTACTGCGCGCGCTGGTCGAATCCGGCGACCTCGTGAAGGTCGACGCGTTCTACCTCACTGCAGCCGGTGCCGCCGAGGCTCGGCGGCTTGTTCGCGATCGCATCGCCGAGGCCGGGCCCGTAACCGTGGCCGACATACGCGATCTTCTCGGAACCTCACGCAAGTACGCGGTGCCGCTGTGCGAATGGCTGGACGCCACCGGCGCGACGCGCCGTCAGGGAGACGTGCGCGTGCTCGGTCCCAAGCCTTAGTGCACCAGAGTCACTCTCCGGCTATCGGCGTTCCATGTACGACGGTTCCACCGGGCAGCCCGGCGTCCACCAGCGGAGACGGCTTGCCGGTCTTCATCTCGTCGACCAGCGAGTCGACGACCGCGGATAAGTCCTTCGTCCTGGCGTGGACCTCCCGCTGGCGCGTGGCCGAGGTGCCGCGCTCGAGCATCGTGTTGATCTGCAGGAGCTCGTCGAGACATCCAAGCTTCTCGGCGACCGGCTCGAGACGCTCGACGAGGTCGCCGATCGACCGGCGCAGCGACATGAGATTGCCCTCCTCGTCGCGGATGATCTCCGCCTCCAGCCCGTAGCGGGCGGCGCGCCACTTGTTCTCGCGGATCGTCCAGGACTGGTGTTGGAACAGATCGAGTCCCGCGTTGTAGCGCTCGCCCAACCACACGACGAGCGACTGCGACAGCGCGACCATCGAGCAAAGCTCCTCGAGCGTCGGCGTGCCGTCGCAGATCCTGAGCTCGAGCGTACCGAAGCCGGGGTGCGGACGGATGTCCCACCAGACCTCGCGGATGCTGCGGATCGTGCCCGCGCCGATCAGCGTTCGCATGAAGCGTTGGAACTCGCCCCAGTTGTCGAGCTGATACGGGAGCCCGGCGGTGGGAAGGGACTCGAACACCTTGGAGCGGACCGAGGCCAGGCCGGTGTCGCGGCCCTGCCAGAACGGCGACGACGACGACAACGCGAGGAAATGCGGGATGAAGGTCGACAGGCTGTTGGAGATGGCGATCGCTTCCTCGCCGGAACCGACACCGACGTGGGTATGCACCCCGAAGATCAGAAGCCTGCGGGCGGTCCACTGACAGTTCTCGATCAGGCGGTGGTAGCGGGGGTCCGGCGAGACCGTCTGGTCGCGCCACGACGAGAACGGATGGGTGCCGGTGCAGAGGATCCGGTAGCCGAGGCCCTCGGAGACCTCGATGAGACGCTCGATCTTGTCCCCCAGGTCCTTCCGAACCGCCGAGACGTTCGGACAGACGTCGGTGATCACCTCGATGCAGCATTCGAGGAGCTCGTGCTTGTACCAGCGATCGTCCAGCTCGGACAGGATCTTCGTGGCGGCGGTGTCGGTGGCCAGGGCCCCCGCCTCGTCCACGACCTGGACCTCGATCTCGGCCCCCAACGTGGGTCGCTGCGAGCCGTTGAAAACTATGTTCATGGGCCTCCCCCCGCTCTGCCGTCTGCCCTGATGTTAGTTGGCTCCCCGCACAGGCCGCCGGTGGCTTCTCCTGCTTACCCCGGCCACGGGCAGACCACCCATATCCGGACATCCCGGCGCACCTGAATAAGCAGGTCAGCGCCCTGTGAAGGACTCTCTTCAGGCGGGTCGAACCCTTGGCTATGAGGGGAGAGGAGACCCAATCCAACCCCTCGGCGAGAACCGAACAAATCGGCACGAACGGGATCGACGGAAGGGGAAACACCGGATGCGACGCCACTGGACCGTAGCGCTGGCCCTTGCGGCCACGATGCTCGCGGGCCTGCTCGCGGCGCCCGCGGCGTCCGGCGCGGAGCCGTTCGGGATGCAGCGCGTCAGCTACGTCGTCAAGACCCGCGTCGGCAAGATCTACGTCGAGGTCGTGCACCCCACCAAGGACGGCAAGATCGTCAAGGCACCGGCCGTGTTCACCTACTCCCCCTACTGGATGCTCGACACGAGCCCCGACGACGAGTACCACCGGCGCGCCGATGACGCCGCCGAGTGGGTCCCCGACGGTTACGCCCGCGTGTGGGCCGACGTCGTCGGAACCGGCAACTCGGGTGGCTGCTACGACTACGGCGGCGACCGCGAGAAGAAGAGCGGCTACGACCTCGTCGAGTGGATCGCCAAGCAGAAGTGGTCGACCGGAAAGGTCGGCATGTTCGGCGGCTCCTACGAGGGCACGACCGCAACCGCGGCCGCGGTGATGAACCCGCCGCATCTCACCACCATCGTTCCCGAGGCCGCGATCTCGCGCTGGTACGGCTACGCCTACTCCGGCGGCATCCGCTACTTCCTGAACTCCGAGAACCCCGGCGACGAGGGCTTCGACACGCCTGCGGCCTTCGACTTCGGCCTCGCGGTGCCCCCGCCGCTGGACCCGGCCGGCGAGGACTGGCAGGGCCGGTTCCTCGAGAACGTGCAACCGTGCGACGAGATCGCCCACATGGAGCACGGCTACGACGACACGCCCGACTACGACAAGTTCTGGATCGAGCGCGACTACCTCCGCGACGCCGACAAGATCGACATCCCCGTGCTGGTGGCACACAACTGGGGCGACTACAACGTCAAGCAGG
>DATFFR010000047.1:0-56522 GCA_035249925.1 Actinomycetota bacterium | reverse complement strand
TTGCGTGGGAGATCGGCCTGCCGCCGATCATCGTGATCGTGGACCAGGAGGGCGTGTCGCGCTTCCGCTTCGAGGTGGGCGTCGATGACTTCCTCGTAACCACCGCGACCGTCGGCGAGATCTCGGCGCGCCTGGCCCTCGGCTCGCGCAGGAGCGGACACACGGACGAAGCGAGCGTGCTCAAGGTCGGCGACCTCACTGTGAATCCGGAGAACTATCAGGTGTACGTGCGCGGCCGGCCACTCGACCTGACCTACAAGGAGTTCGAGCTGCTGAAGTTCCTCGCACAACGTCCGGGCCGCGTGTGCGACCGTGATCTCCTCCTCCGCGAGGTCTGGGGCTACGACTACTACGGCGGCACTCGCACGGTGGACGTACACATCCGCAGACTCCGCGCCAAACTGGGTGTCGAGCACGAGACGCTGATCGAAACGATCCGTAACGTCGGCTACCGACTCGTTCCTCGTCCGCGCGAACGCTGACGCATGTCGGTCATCGGCGCGATCCTGGCCTACTTCTTCCTCGAAGGATGGGTTCGCATCGCCGTCATCGGCTTCCTCCTGCTGACCGACGTCGTCGAGATCATCATCTGGTTGCGCTGGAGAAAACGGAAATCGATCACGGGCGCCGAGGGGATGATCGGCACGCCGGGCACCGCCGTCACCGATTGCCACCCCGAGGGACGCGTGAAGGTCATGGGACAGATCTGGAAGGCGCGTTGCGCCGAAGGAGCCGACAGCGGCGACGAGATAGAGGTAACCGGCGTCGAAGGACTGAGCCTGAACGTTACGCGCAGGTAGCCTTGGCCGCCGGGCCCCTAGCTCATCTGGTAGAGCTCCGGACTTTTAATCCGGCGGGCAGGGTTCGAGTCCCTGGGGGCCCACAAGAACCAAAATCGTGGGCCCCCATCGCCATGCCCGAGCCCAAGGGCGTGGAACGCATGTTCAGTGCATCGCTACAAGCCGCGTTTGCTAACCAATTAGCAATCAACCTATGCCTCAGCCGCACCCGGCTTGCCTTGCCGTCGTTGCCGTACCGCGCTCCTAATGAGGATCAGGGCAAGGACAAGGGCCCACAAGGCCACGGCATACGCTGCGACCTGCACGTAGAGCCAGGGCCAGTAGTCGGGCTCCGAGCATTGGAACGGCCCAACGATTCGCTTGGCCGTGCCATCGGGCAGCCGCTCGACAACTCGTCCGCCGGAGCATGTTTGATAGCCGTAACCCAGTCCAAGCGACGAGAAGTACAGCACGACGGCAATGGACAAGAGAGAGATCACGGGCCAGACGCGCTTCACCAATCCAGATTAGGACAATGTTCTGTCGGGGCCTAAGTCCCTGGGGCGAACAGATTCGTTAAGCGGTGCCTGCCGGTAGGACTATCGAGAAGGTCGAACCGTCCGGGCCGCTCTGAGCGTCGAGACGGCCTCCGGAGGCCTCCGCTATCCGACGCGCGAGGTACAGGGATAAACCGAGGCCCCCCACCGATCTCGTCGTCGACGAATCGCCTTGCACGAATGGCTCCTCCAGCAGACGGCGCAGGAGATCCGGTTGGATGCCCGGCCCGTGATCGGCTACGGCGATGGCCGCCTCGTCGGCCGCCTGCCATGTAGACACCATCACCTGCCCGGTCGAATAGAGAAGGGCGTTCTCGATCAGATCGCGGGCCGCCTGCGCCGTCAGCTCGCGCTGACCGCGAGCAGGGGCTTCGGTGGCGCGGATAGCGACCCGCTCGGAGCCCTTGTCGAGTTTGCCCACGACCTCTTGCACCAGCTCGTCGAGCCGGAACTGTTCTTCGTGCACGTCCACGGCCTCTTGCCGGATGGCGCTGGCCATGAGGATCTTGTTGATCATCCGAGACAGCGCTTCCGCGTTGGTCTCTGCCGACGTCAACAGCTGCTGCCTTAGAACGGGATCGATCGAGTCGCCCGATCTCAAGACGGTCTGAACCCCACCCCTGATGACTGTCAATGGAGTGCGCAGCTCGTGCGACACGACCTGGATGAACTGCGCCTTCATCCGGTCGAGCTCGCGCAACAACTCCGCTTGGCGCCGAAGCTCCTCCTGCGCGGTCTCGAGCTCTGCGAGGGATTCCATCAACTCGCGCGTTCTCTCTCGAACCATCTGCTCCAACCGTTCCTTCTGTCCGCGGCTCTCGATCTCGAGCTCGCGCCGGCGCAGCGCGTTCAGAACCGTGATCTCGACCTCATCCGGATGGAACGGCTTGCTCATATAGCCGTACGCCCCAGCGGACAACGCGGTCGAGGCGACGTCGGTGCTTCCCCGACCGGTCACGAGGACCGTCGCGACCTGGGGGCGCAACGGCGACAGGGCTTCGATCAGCTCGAGCCCGGAACGACCCGGCATGTCCAGGTCGGTCATCACCAACGCGAAGTCGTTCTGTTCGATCAGCTCGAGCGCAGAGGGGACGTCGGCCGCGATCTCGGTCTGGTAGCCCTTGTTCTGGAGGATCCGAGAGAGGACACGTTGAGCCGCGGGCTCGTCGTCGACCACGAGCACGCGCACTCCGGCCGTTGCCGTCACGACGCCGTCGGTCCCGTCATCCTGCCGTCCGCCTCCTCGGGTGCACTGGTTCGCGGACCATTAGTAAAGCGCACGGGGGCAGGAGAGGGCGAAGGCCGCTGTCACCCAATTAGAAGGCTCAGCAGCCCGGACGTGCTCTACCGGTCGGCTTCGGATCCCTCCAGCTTCCTGCGGGGGGCCACGAAGCCGCCGGCGACTCCGCCGAAGGTGGCTCCACCTACCGCGAAGACAACGGTCGCGATGATCACGCCGAGCGCTCCGGAGAAGAAGATCAGCCCGACGACGAGACCGAGCAGGCCTCCCGCGATCGCACCGACGCCGATGCCGCCGAGGCTGCCGTGTGCCTGCGACTTCGAAGCTACGACTCCTGGACCGCCGGTGAAACCCTCCGCCTCCTGCTCGAGCTCGGTCTTCGGTCTCGAGAGATCTGCCATGGTCACCCTCCTCGTGGGGGCATCAATAACTTGGAGGATCGCTTGCGGGGAACGAGTCTTCCGACTGCTCGTCCACCTCGTCCTTCGACTCGTCTGTGGGTTCAGGATCGGGGGGCCCCTCCACGGGACCGGATCCGTCGTTGACCCGCTCGGACATGGATCCTCCCTTCACGAGACGGTTTCCCCGACCCGCCGAGATTCAACCGTCGGCGACCTCCTCGGCGTAGCCGCTCGGGTTGGTGTTCTGCCAGCGCCAGCTGTCCGCGCAGATCTCGTCGATCCCGCGCGTCGCCTTCCAATCGAGCACCTCGCGAGCCAGAGAGGGATCGGCGTAGACCACCGCCGCGTCGCCGGCTCGTCGGCCTACTACCTCGTACGTGATCGGCCGGCCGCACGCTTTCTCTGCGGCCTCGACTATCTCCAGCACCGAGTAGCCCCTTCCGGTGCCGAGGTTCACTGCGAGACAGCCATCGATCGAGCTCAACTTCTCGACCGCGGCAACGTGACCTTGCGCCAGATCCATCACGTGGATGTAGTCGCGTACGCCCGTGCCGTCCTTGGTCGGGTAGTCGTTGCCGAACACCTGCAGATGCCCTCTTCGGCCCACGGCCACCTGCATGATGAACGGCATGAGGTTGTTCGGGATGCCGCGCGGGTCTTCCCCGATGCGACCACTGGGATGCGCGCCCACGGGATTGAAGTAGCGCAGCAGGATGATCTGCCACGGCTCTTTGGGTGAGGCAGCGGCCACCAGGTCACGGCAGAAGGCCTCGATGAAGAGCTTGGTGCGTCCGTACGGGTTCGTCGGCCCGAGGTCCGCCGCCTCGGTGATCGGCACAGACGAAGGGTCGCCGTAGACGGTCGCGCTCGACGAGAAGACCAGATCCCGCACGCCCGCCTCGGCCATGGCATCGAGGAGATTGAGCGTGCCGACCAGGTTGTTCCGGTAATAACGCAGCGGCTCCTCCACCGATTCGCCGACCGCCTTCAGCCCGGCGAAGTGGACCACTGCGTCGAACCGGTGCCGGCCGAATACATCCGCCAGTGAGGTCCGATCCTGCAGGTCCAGCCGGTGGAACTCCACGTCGTGACCGGCGAGCTCCTGCACGCGAACGATCGCCTCGTACGAGCTGTTGTCGAGGTTGTCGACCACGACGAGCTCGTGGCCGGCTTCCATCAGCTCGACACACGTGTGGCTGCCGATGTAGCCGGCGCCGCCGGTAACCAGGATGCGGGACATGGCCCCGAGCATAGCCAGGGCGCCCCGGGGGCTTGCCGTCGTACGCCTTATATAAAGGAGAGCCGACGACCGGAAGGGTGAGCTTGGGTTTCACGGAGATCGTTCCGACGGAGGTACCGGGGAGAGGCGCGTACCACCTGCTCACCTCACTCGTCGTGCCGCGGCCCATCGGATGGGTGTCGACCGTCTCCACAAGCGGGGTCAAGAACGTCGCCCCTCACAGCTACTTCAACGCGGTCTCCAGCGAGCCGCTCATCGTCCACTTCACCTCGACTGGAGTGAAGGACTCTCTCGTTAATGCATGCGCCACGGGAGAGTTCGTCGTCAACATCGTGAGCAGGGACCTGGCGGAGGCCATGAACCTCACCGCTGCTAACTTCCCGCCCGAGGAAGACGAGTTCTCGTGGGCCGGACTCGAGGCCGTCCCCTCGCGCACCGTCAAGGCACCGAGAGTGGGCGCCGCAAAGGCCGCGCTCGAGTGCAAGGTCGTGCACACCCTCGAGCTCGGCAACGGGCACATGGTGTTCGGGGAGGTGCAACTCATCGTGATCGACGAGAGCGTGATGAGGGACGGGCGGGTTGACCCCGAGCTGCTCGCGCCGATCGGGCGGCTCAGTGGAGCCACCTACACGGACACGGCGCGCGCCCTCTTCGAGCTCAAGCGCCCCAGCTACGACGACGTGCGGAGCGAGGGCTCGCGCTGATGGGACCGAGGCCGGCTCGGTAATCTCCGACGCTACAGCCGACATCGACCGGGGGGGATCGGATGACCGACAAAGAGAAGACCACCGATGAATCGACCGCCCAGGACTCCGAGGAGAACGGGGAGGGATCGGAGAAGGACGACAAGCGGCCGGACGACACGCTGGCCGACCAGAAGACCTGTCCCGAGTGCGGGACACCCATCGACGATGTCCGGGCCACGTGCATCAACTGCGGCTACGAGTACAAGGACGAAGATCACGAGGACGCCGAGGCGGGCAACGAGTTCATGGCCGGCAGTCAGATCGACGACGAAGGCAACGAGATCCCCGAAGACCCCGACGAGGATGGAGACGACGAGGCCTCGCAGGACTCCGACGACTCCGACAGCTCTGACGACTCTTCCGAAGACTCGGACGACTCCGATGATTCCTCCGAAGACTCCGACGAAGGGCCCGACTCCAAGGAGCGGGACGGCTAGCGGTATTTGCTGAAGCGCAGCACCAGGTCTTCGCGCGTCAGGCTCAGCCACAAGGAGCGCCCGGCGATCAGTGCCTCGGTCGGGTTCCCGTCGATCTGGATCGAGTCGCCTGCCGGCTCGGTGGAATCGCGGTCGATCGGCGTAAGGAAGTACTCGGCGTCCGCGGTCTCGGCACCTGACCGAGTAAGCACCCAGGAGACCTCGGGGTCGATCACGAAATCGACGACCACCCCTTCGGGGTCGATCTCGCCCAGGACCTCGCCGGTGTCCGGATCGAGCCTCTGGATGACGTCCCCGTCCTCGCTGAAGAACCAGATAGAGCCGGCTGCGAACGTGATGTCGCCGTCGGCCGCGGCCGCGACCGTGAGCGGCTCCGCCGCCGGTTCACCGGTCGCCGAGTCCAACTGGTGGATCCGGCCCTCGGCGTCGAGCACCCTGACGAGCTCACCGCGCACGGCAACGTCGGTGGGGGACGACGCAACCTCTATCCGGGTCGGGACCCTCGATTCCAGATCGATGCGCTCCACGTGCTCACCCTTGACGACCACCCATAGGGCGCCGGCCCCGACCGTCATCTCGACGTCCTCGACCGGCCTTCCGTCGGCTATGTCGACCAGCTCGCCTGCCACCGTCTCACCGGCGGGGTCGATCTGCGCCACCGCGCCCAACTCCGGAAGCGCGACCCAGACCGGGCCCTTACCGATAGCGATGTCCCCCGGCTCCGCCGGAAGCTCTACTTCTGCAATCTCCTCGTTCGTCTTGGGATCGATGCGGGAGACGCTCTGCGAACCCAGGTTTGCCACCCAGACGTAGCGCCGCCCCCCAACGGACAGATGCGTCGGGTTCTGGCCGACCTCGACGACGGCGCGCGCCGGCTCGGGGATACGGACCGCGTCCACATCCGGTCGCGGCGCGAGCTGCTGCGTGCCGTCGTACGAAGAGAACAACATGAAGGCGCCGACCGCCGCGGCTCCGGCCAGCACCGCGCTACCACCGAGCCCCACCCAGCGACGTCGATGGACCCTGCGCATGAGCCGCTCCTTGGCGACCGCCTTGCGCTCATCAGCGCCCAGGCGCCCGGCGTCTCGTACCTCCAGCAAGGAGCGCTTGAGCTTCTCGTCGAAATCGTTCATGACTCTCCACCCGGCAACATGACGCCCTCCAGTGAGGCCTCGAGCTTGCGTCGAGCCCGCGACAGCTGAGACCGTACGGTCCCCACCGAGCAATCGAGGATCTGAGCGATGTCACCTTCCGGCAGGTCCTCCACGTAGCGCAACACGATGGCGGCACGCTGTCGAACCGGCAGCTCGCGGACGGCGGCCCAGAGCTCCCGGGACTCCTCGTGGATCTCGGGGTCCCAATCCGGCGCCTTGCGTTCGTCGCGTCGATAGGTGATGGCGTTCGAGCGGGCCTCGACCACCTTCCGCCTTATCTTCGACCGGCAGAGGTTTACGACCGCACGTCTCAGATAGGCGTCGGCTCGGTCCAGGTCCCTGATCCGGTTCCAGCCGGTGAAGGTCTTGAGGAACGCCTCCATCACGATCTCTTCGGCCAGGTTCCGGTCCCCGAGGATGATGTAGGCGAGGTCCCTCAGGCGGTCGTAATGCGCGTCGAACAACGCCGAGATCTGCTCGTCCCGGGTATCCGCCTGCTCCCTCACCGCGAAGTGGTTTACCACGGCGAAATCTGCACTCATGTGGAAAGAGACGCACGGCGGCGGCCGGGCAATGCCTGTGATCGGGCCCTTTTTTTCGCGCCCTCGAGAGCGCCCCAGGCTCCTAGTCCCGGAGGTCGATGAGGCCCTCCACCAGGGGGGCCACGTCGTTGATGTTCTGCTTACGCAGGAAGGCGTCGGCCCAGGCGGGCTTCGCATCGAGGATGGCCGAGAAGGCGATTATCTGGGCCTCCGGCACCATGTTGCGGATCATGGCCGCGGTCTCCTCGCCTCCCCGGCGAGGCATCTGCTCGTCCAGCACGATGAAATCGGGCTGGGAGGCCACCGCCTGCGGGACCGCCTCGATCCCATCGACCGCCTCGCCGACGACGTCGAAGTCCTCGACCTCGAGGATCAGCCTCAGGATCTGACGAATTCCCGGGTCGTCGTCGACGATCAGAACCTTGCGATGACCGGCCTTGATGAACATGGCTGCTCCCCCCCAAACACGTTCCGTCCTTGAAGCGATGATGCGCTGGCGGGGTCCCCGGAGCCATACGTATTAGGGGCATGAGTTATCCACAGGACGTGTCTCGAGTTATCCACCGTCGGTTAACTCCGGGGTCGGCGGCGGTACCCTCTAGTGCCTGCCGGCCCCATCGTCTAGCCAGGTCAGGACGCCGCCCTTTCAAGGCGGTAGCACGGGTTCGAATCCCGTTGGGGCCACTAGGTCTAAGCTCCCGGCGGCGTCCCAAGGCGGGACGCCGCGCCCATACACGGGCGGTAGCACGGGTTCGAATCCCGTTGGGGCCACTCGGAAGCCGAACCCGCAAGGCGCCGCCCACGGCAGATCACCGGCCCCACCCACCTGATCCCCCCTTTCGACAGGAGAAGGGCCTCCGCGCGTCGAAGCAGGACCAAAGACAAAGGGATAGGAGTCGGGACATGAAGAGGTATCTGGCAGTTGCGCTGGCGCTCGGCCTGCTGGCCGGGACCCTGGGGGTTCCCGCCGAAGCCGCGAAAAAGAAGAAGAAGCCGGCCGTACGCGTGTTCGAGGTCCGCTACGAGAACCCCGCCTTTGGTGTGGGAGGAGCCGGCGGCAGCTGCTCCGGCTGCCCCGGCATCGTGGTCGGGGCCAAGGAGACCTTCGCCATCATCCAGATCACCGACGACAACAGCCCCACGGGTTACGTCTCGCTGAACTACGACTCCGACGGTGACGGGATCCAGAACCTCGGATCCGGGCCGATCGTCTGCGGCGAGACGCCGGAGCCGGTCCCCATCGAGGCCGGTGCCTCTTACACCGCGTGGCCGTGGGCGGCCGGGATCGAATGCCCCGGCGCGTCCTCTACCGCCGGGACGATCAAGGTGTTTCTCTCCAGCGACGAGGCCGCCCTAACGAAGGCGGCCGCTAAGAGTTAGCCGGCCCTGCGTGGATCTCGCTCGGTAGCGGGAACCACCGGAGATGCTCGAAATCGTCGCTCAACTGCAGAGAGGCCGGCTCGTCGCCGTCGGGTAGATCCGCCTGCTCGAAGATGTAGGCCGCGTACTTCAGGTATTCGGCCAGCACGGATTCGGGCTCCGTCGTGCGATGAACGTCGTACCTGAGCGTTCCACCCTCATAGGAGAGGTCCAGGAGGCTCATCGGAGGTTCGGCGAGGCCGATCCGGTGGGTCCAGATCCCCGAAAAGGGATCGAAGTCGTAATGCGGCAACAGCTTCCAACCCTCGTCGGCGATCAAGTGAACTGCGCTGAGGATGTAGGTGAAGACCTCCTCCGAGATGAAGTAGTTGAAGTTCACTCGCACCCATCCCGGCCTTATGCCCTCGCACCCTGAGGCGATCTCACGTTGGAATTCGTGCGAGGCGTCGATGTCGATCCCAAGAAGCCGGTGCCCGTACGGCCCGGCACACGAACACCCTCCCCTAGCTTGGATGCCGAACAGGTCGTTCAGCACGGCGACGACGAAGTTGTGATGCAGGTAGCGCCTTTCGTGCCGAACCACGAAGGAAACGATCGATAGACGCTTGGCGTCGTGATTGCCGAGGATCTCGATGCTGTCCGAGCTATCCCAACTTTCGATCGCTCTCTTAACGAATACCGCCTCGCGGCGTTCGATCTCGTCGGCCCCGACCGCCTCCTTCAGCTGGAACGCTAGTCCTGCCCGGATGGAACCCACGATGTCGGGGGTTCCGCCCTCCTCTCGCAACTCGGGGTCATCGAGATAGCGATGCTCCAGCGAGTTGACGAACGCAACCGTGCCGCCGCCGGGGACCGCAGGAACAGAGTTGTTCAGAAGCTCCCGTCGGACTACGAGCACACCGGGCGTGCCGGGGCCCCCGATGAGCTTGTGAGGAGAGATGAAGAAGGCATCCTTGTAGGCCGGCCCGTCGCTCTTGGAACCCATATTCAACCGGAGGTAAGGCGCGGCGGCGGCACAGTCCCACAGTGAGAAGGCGTCGTGCTGGTGGAGCAAGGCTGCTATCGCGTCCATGTCCGATTCGATCCCCGTGACGTTCGACGCGGCCGAGAAGCTGCCGATCTTCAATCTGCGCGAGGCGTGGCGAATGAGCTCGCGTTCGAGGTGAGCCTGATCGATCTGCCCGTCGGCGTCCTCACCTATGACGATGACGTCGGCGATCGATTCTCGCCACGGAAGCTCGTTCGAGTGGTGCTCGTAGGGACCGATGAAGACGACCGGACGGGCCTCCTCCGGGATCGAAGCCGAGAGGCCATGCTGTCGGTCCAAGTCGTTCGGGATCCTCAGATTGAGGACGTCGATCAGTTTCGCGATCGCCCCGGTCGACCCGGAGCCGGTGAAGATCACCGCGTGCTCCTCGGAGCCTCCTACGGCCGTTCTGATCAGATCCCGAGCCTCTTCCCTGAAGCGAGTCGTCTGCAAGCCGGTTCCGGACGTCTCCGTATGCGTGTTCGCGTAAAGGGGAAGCACCGCCTCGCGGATGAAGTTCTCGATGAAAGTAAGGGCGCGACCCGACGCCGTGTAGTCCGCGTACGTAACCCGGCGGGGCCCGTAGGGCCCCACCAGAACCTCGTTCTCGCCGATCACCGACGAACGGATCGTCTCGATAAGCGCCTCCGTAGAGGCAGGACGGAGGATCTCGGGAGCCTTCACCCTCCCAGCGTATTGGCACAGCAGGGCGAGCCCGGCAGGAGTCCGGCACGAATACATAGAAGACTGCCGGGGTAGGCGTCTATTTGCCCTGTTTTGCTCGTTTTCACGGGCCCTTTCTCGCGGCGGGGCTGGACGAAAGGGGAAGTCATGAAGCGGATAGCTGTCGTTTCCATGCTCGTTGTGGGCTTGTGCACCTCGATGCTCGCCTTCTCCGCCAGCGGCAAGCCGGTGGGCGCCACAGGGCCGACCCTCACGCTGGAAGGCGCCGGGCCTCTCTTCGGGGTCGACGCGCCCGACGACGTGACGCTGCCGCTGGGCGACCCCGATCCGGCCAGCCGCGCCAAGGCCTGGATCCCCGAGGATCCTGGAACCAAGAAATGGATCGAGCTCTACTACGGGCCCTACGAGATCGGTCCCGGCTCGGACTTCTCTCGCATCGACGCCGAGATCGCCCAGATGACGGGCTATGCCGTTGGATTCGAGCCGAGTGTCGTCTACGCCGATGGCGCCGAGGCGTCCGGCCACGACATCCACATCCACCACGCGCACTGGACCTGGCTCGATCCCGACGCTCCGGGACAGCATCGCTGGTTCTACGGCACCGGCGAGGAGCGCACCCAGGGCAGCATCGACCCGTCGGCGATGGCCGATCCCCGGTACAAGGACGGCATGCGCTATGGGATCCAACTGCAGCGCGGCGACAGGCTCGGCTTCATCTCCATGCTTCACAACAAGACCCCTGAGGCGATGACCGTCTATCTGAAGATCCGCATCCAGATGGTCTACGGAACGCACGACGAGATCAAAGAGGCGAAGGGTTGGGACTTCCACAACCTCACACCCATCTTGGTCGGTTCGACCTTCAACGTTCCCAAGACCGGTGGCGAATTCGTCTTCCCCCTCGACGCGACCGAGAAGAACATCGGGCCTCACGGGAACTACGCCAACCCCGTTGCCAACTCCAAGGTCGAACCGGGCGTCGGCCAGGTGTTCGAGATGCCGTGGGACGGGACACTCGTGATCGGGGCGGGGCACTCTCATCCGGGAGCTCGCGAGGTCGTTCTCTCCAACATGGGAACGAAGAGCGATCCGTGTGGCGAAGACGGCGATCGTTTCCCCGGTACAACGCTTGCGAGATCGCGCAACATCACGCGCGGCGGCGTGTTCCCGTCTGAGGAGTTCCAGATGGGCCTCACGCAGCCGGGTTGGCGCGCCCACGTACGCAAGGGCGACCGTCTCGTGCTCAACGGGGTCTACGACTCATCCAAGTTCGCATTCCCGGACGCGATGAGCTACTTCGGCATGTACCTCGACCAATCCGAGAAGACCTCTGACGAGGAGGCATGCACCGCCGAGCTCCTGGACCACCCGGGCGCCAACCGTGACGAGATCGCCTGGACGATCCCCAACCAGAAGTGGCCCGAGCACCACCCCATGAAGACCTGCGAGCGGTGCGACAAGCCCGGCCCCCTGCCGGAGCCGGGCCCCGAGACGAACACGGTTCACATCGCAGGATTCCAGTATCTGCCGGGGAATCTAGGTAATGAGGGCGAGCCCCTCGGACCACCGGTGGTGCAGAAGGGTGACACGTTGACCTTCATCAACGAGGACTACGCGCTGGGAGCGGTACGACACAGCATCACGTCGTGCAAGGCGCCCTGCAACGGGGACTACACGGTCAACTATCCGTTCCACGACGGCGTCATCCACTCTGGTGCCCTCGGTGCGATGTGGGAGGAGACCTACGTGACCGCACGCTCCGAGCCTTACTGGGAGCTGGACACGGGCAATCTCGACAAGGGCTATCACACGTACTACTGCCAGCTGCACGCGTGGATGCGGGGCGGGTTCTACATCAAATAGGAGGTACTACAGGTGCGACGCGGCGTCCGATCGATATCCGTTGCGGCGCTGGTCGTCCTGCTCGTGGGAGCACCGGCCGCGCAAGCCGCCCCGGCGGTGACCGGGCCTGCCGCGTTCGTCTCCGGCTACGCGACCCCGGTGGTGGTGATCGCCGAAGGTGAGGACATCACCTACTACAACTTCGACATCGCGCCCCACGACTTCGTAGCGCGCGAGGACTTCCTCTCCAAGAAAGCGGCGCGCAAGGCTAAGTGGTGTTCCGCGTTCGACGGCAAGTGCCCGATGTTCTGGAGCCAGCGCGTCGGGGTCGGTCAGTCGACCGAGGTGCTGGGGCTGGAAGCGGTCAAGTCGGGGGAGCAGTACGCCTTCTATTGCACCGTCCACCCGAACATGACCGGGACGCTGATCGTCCGCTAGGAGAAACAGATGAAGGTTCGGATGCTCGCGGCGGTAGCTCTCGTGATGTCGCTGACTGCACCGGTCGCCGCGCGTCAGACGGCTCCCGCCGTGCCGCGGGTGGTGCCGCCGCCGGGATTCGTCGTCACCCCGTTCAGCGAGACCGGGGGGGTGCCGTCCAGTCTGTCGTTCGGACCGGACACCCGCGAAGACGGCGAGGGCGAACGTCTCTACGTCGCGGACTGGGCGGGTAACCGGATCCTGGTGATCGACGACCTCGGTGGCATCGGTGGAGAGCCGCAGGTGTTCGCCGACGGCTTCGGCGGGCCTCTGGGAGTGATGGGGGCACAGGACGGCAGCGTCTTCGTGGCCGACAGCGAATCGCCGCGCGAAGGCCCGTGGGGGTTCAGGCCCTACGGCCGCGTGTGGCGCGTCCGCGACACCGACGGCGACGGGGTGGGCGACAAGAAGAATGTGGTGATCAAGGACCTGCCGAACGGCCGTCACAACACGAACGGGATGGCGATCGGACCCGACGGCCTCCTCTACGTAACGAACGGGAACTCGACCGACGACGGGGTGGAGGGCGGCGAAGCCGAGGTGGAGCCGTGGTCTGGCTCGGTCATCCGGGTGAGCCCGACCGCCAAGAACGTCTCGCTGGCAGATCTGAGCCCGCGCAAGGCCCTGGTGGCGAACGGCATGCGCAACGTCTACGACGTCGCGTTCTCGCCGGTGGCTCCGACCAACCTGTTCATCCCGATGAACGGGATCGACGACGCGCGCAAGGGAAGCACGGGTGAGAACCCGGTCGATCCCGACCTGGAGGATTCCGACGACCTCCTCTTCATGACCGACACCGGTGACCGGCGCTCGGAACACTTCGGCTATCCCAGCTGCCTCTACAACGTCGCCGAGAAAGGTGACCTCGAGCCCTACGACACGCCCAACCCCGACGTGATCAAGAAGTTCGGCCCCTGCGACGAGAAGTCCGTGCCTCGCCCGGTCGCGTCGTTCGGCCTGCACACGTCGTCGGACGGCCTGGCGTTCCAGGCCACGGACGCGTGGGGCGAGGACTACGCGAACGACCTGTTCGTGGCGGAGTGGGGCAACCTGTTCGGCGCCCCGGCCGGCCACGACGTGGTGCGCGTCGAGCTGGACGAGAAGGGCACCAAGGTGACCTCACAGGAGGTCTTCTTCCGGGCCGATCTCCCGATCGATGTCGTTTTCGACGAAGCCGGCGCCATGTACGTCGCCGACTTCTCCGGGACGATCTTCAGGATCATCAAGGCCGTCTGAGAGGCCGAGCCCAAGCTGTGGGCTAGGAATGAGAGCGCGCCCCAGACCGGACTTGAACCGGCGACCTTCTCCTTGACAGGGAGATGAGCACTCCAGACTGCTCCACTGGGGCGAGACGAACGAGGCTAACAGAAGCGCTTGGCGGGGTTGCTATCCTCACGCGACTGCAGGCGAGGTAGCTCAGTTGGCAGAGCACGCGACTGAAAATCGCGGTGTCGACAGTTCGATTCTGTCCCTCGCCACCCTGTGCGCCGAGTCAGAGGCCATGCCGCGGATCCAGCGGACCCTGACACTGCGCAACCGATCGAACTCCCGCACGCGAAAACGGGCGCCTCTAGACGCCCGGATTCGTGGATACAGCGGTGCTTCAGTCCTGCAGCTGCTTCGCTCCCTCGAGGAACTTGCGAACCTCGTCGGCCCGGTAGCGACGGTGGCCGCCGAGGGTCCTGATCGAGGAGAGTTTGCCTGCCTTGGCCCAGCGAGTAACGGTCTTCGGGTCTACCCGGAAGAGCGCTGCGACCTCGGCCGGCGTCAAAAGGGTGTCATCCTTCTGCGCCTTCATGACGGCCTCCAATTTCAACCTCGGATCGGCCCATCCGATCCACGTTTGCAACAGATGCCTGAAATGCTCTGTGCATAGGAATCATCGGCCGATGCGCCGCTGACTGTAATGGCTAGATAGGGCCATTTTCGGGTGTTTCGTGGACTATGCCTCTGCTAGTGCGCCAGAACTAGTCCGAAAGGGGCAAATCGACCTCGGTCTGGTTAGTTGACGACTTCGTTGGACCGGACCTCGGTCCAGCGCTCGGTGAGCCCGGAGAAGAGCCGCCCCGCCTTCATCAGGTCTCCCGCCTCCAGTGCGTCCAGGCAGGCGCCGACCTCGCCGGCCGAGCGATCCTCCAACAGATCCTCGTGGGTGAACATCGCCGCGACCGAGCCGTAGTCCAGCTCCATGAGGCCGTCGTCGGTGAACCCGTCGAGCCACTCGACCAGCTCGCGGACGGCGGTCGTGACGCCGTCGTCGATCCAGGTCTCTTCGAGGACCTGCAAACAGCGGACCAGGCGGGCCTTAGCGGTCGAGAGCTCGGTCTCGTAGCGGATGCGGAGCCCGTCCTTGTCCTCGGTCAGGATCCGTTCGGACTCGTCGAAGGCGGCGAACCACCGCAGGGGAACGTGCCAATTCGCATGCAGGATGTGGGATCGGACCTCGGGCCGCTCGTCGCCCAGGACCGCGAGCTCGTGCGCAGCCCGGCGTGCTTCGGCTTCTGGAACGAAGGCTTCGGCGACCTCCTCCGGCACGCTGTTGCGGAAGGCAAGCAAGCCGGCCAGCATCCGCAAACGGGTCCGCCACGGGCAGATAAGCGTCACACCCTCGCGCTCCCTGACGAACGCCCCCTCGGTCGGCGTCGCCAGATCGTGATGATCCGGCAGAGCCGCAGCTATCAACCAGCGACGGGTCGCGGGCTCGGGGGTATCCGCCTCTCGGGAGTTCTCCATCCACTGTTCCTGCTCGTGGCTGGGGAACGAGGCGAGCGGCTGGTAGATCCGAAGATACGCCGTCTTGATCATCGTTTTCGATCGTACTGAGTCCTGTCTCCGAGGGGCGGCAATCGGCGAGGCGGTACCATGGCGGACGATCGCCGGGACGACGGGGTCCCGGCTGAGACCACAGGAGACCCCCTCGACATGAGCGTCTTCGAGCACATCAACGGCGGCGGCTACGAGCAGATCGTGTACTGCTCCGACGACAACTCCGGGCTCCGAGCCATCATCGCGATCCATTCGACGGCCCTTGGGCCCGCCCTGGGCGGCACGCGCTTCTACCCCTACGAGAAAGAAGAGGACGCCCTCATAGACGTCCTGCGTCTGGCGAAAGGCATGACCTACAAGGCGGCCGCCGCGGGACTCGACCTCGGAGGAGGCAAGGGCGTCATCATCGGCGACCCGCGCCGGATAAAGAGCGAGGAGCTGCTGCGCGCGTACGGCAGATTCGTCGAGACCCTCGGCGGGCGCTACATCACGGCCGAGGACGTCGGCACCGCCCTAGAAGACATGGACATCGTCCGACGCGAATCCAGGTGGGTAACCGGCTGCTCGCACACCTACGGAGGCTCCGGCGACCCGTCGCCGGTTACGGCCTACGGCGTCCTGAACGGGATCAAGGCCTGCGCGCTGGAGGTGTTCGGCTCCGCCGAGCTGAAGGGGCGAACCGTCGCTCTCCAGGGGGTCGGAAAGGTCGGCTACGCGCTATGCGGCTATCTGGTAGGCGAGGGAGCCAAGGTCACGATCGGCGACATCGACGTCGACAATATGGCGCGGGCGGTCAAAGACCACGGCGTCGAGACCGTACCGCTCGAGGACATCCACAAGCTCGAGTGCGACATCTTCGCTCCTTGTGCTCTAGGTGGCGGGATCAACGACGACACGATCTCTGAGTTCAACTGCAAGATCATCGCCGGACCTGCCAACAACCAGTTGGCCCGCGAGGAGCACGGCGAGAAGCTGCGCGACCTGGGCATCCTTTACGCCCCCGACTTCGTGATCAACGCCGGAGGGCTGATCAACGTCGAAGACGAGCTGCGCGGCTACGACCGCGACCGTGCGTTGAGCCGCGTGGAGGGCATCTACAAGCAGATGCAGCACATCTTCACGCTGGCCAAGGAGCGGGGTATCTCGACGGCCAAGGCCGCGGAGTTGCACGCTCAGGAACGGATCCGGAAGATCAGCCGCATCCGTCTCGTGCGAACCGCGGAGTTCGGCCCGAGCACCACGAACTGACGGCGCGCCCATGACCGAGATCGTGCGCGTCATCGGCAACGGCGGCGACCTCCCGGACGGCGAGGTCCCCGAAGGGCTGGCCGAGAAGGATCTCATCGAGATGTTCCGGTGGCTCGTGCTGCTGCGGACGTTCGACGAGCGCGCCGTCGCGCTGCAGCGTCAGGGCCGCATCGGAACCTACGCCCTGTACTGGGGCGAGGAAGCCACGCAAGCCGGTGCTCTTTACGCCTGCGAGGAGACCGATTGGGTGTTCCCTTCCTACCGCCAGAACGCGATCGGCATCCTGAGAGGCATCCCCGCGGCAACCGTGCTGGCGTGGTGGCGTGGCTACGGCGGCACCCACGGGTTCTGGAACCCGCGCGACCACAGAGTGGGGCCGATCTGCGTTCCCATCGCGACCCATCTGCCCCACGCGGTCGGCGTCGCATGGGCGGCGAAGATCCGCAACGATCGAGCCTCGTCGCTGGCCTGGTTCGGCGACGGGGCGACGTCTGAGGGCGACTTCCACGAGGCGATGAACTTCGCCTCGGTGTTCAAGACCTCGACGGTCTTCTTCTGCGTGAACAACCAGTGGGCGATCTCCACACCCATCAGCAAGCAGATGGCCAGCGAGACCATCGTGCAGAAGGCGGTTGCGTACGACATGCCGGGGATACGCGTCGACGGCTTCGATCCCATCGCGTGTTGGAAGGCGACGCGGATCGCTCTCGAGCGGGGTCGCGGCGGAGATGGCCCGACGCTGATCGAAGCGTTCTGTTACCGCATCATGCCCCACGGCACGGCCGACGATCCCAAGCTCTACCGAGACGAGCGCGAGGCAGAGAAATGGAAGGCGTTCGAGCCCCTCGGCCGCATGGGCGCGTTCCTCAGGCGGCTCTCGATCCTCGACGACGCGCGCGAGGACGAGATCGTCTCCGAGGCCAAGACGACGATCGCCGAGGCCGTCCGGGAGATGGAATCGATAGCGCAGCCGGGACTCGAGATCCTGTTCGATCACGTCTACGCGTCGGGTCGACCGTGGAGTTACGACGAGGCGCTCGCCGAGTTGCGCGCGGTCGAGCGACCCGCCGAGGTCAAGCCGCTCGGCCCCCCGACCTCGTCCGGTGCAGGCGAAGAGGGGAAGACCCAATGACGGCCTCTTCACTGAACATGGTCGAGGCCCTCAACAAGGGCCTGCACGAGGCGATGGGCTCCGACGACCGCGTCGTGGTGCTGGGCGAGGACGTCGCCAAGACCGGCGGCGTCTTCCGGGTAACCGCCGGCCTGCTCGATAGCTTCGGGGAGGACCGGGTCGTCGACACGCCGCTGGCCGAGGCCGGGATCGTCGGGGCGGCCATCGGGATGGCCGTTTACGGGTTACTGCCGGTGGCGGAGATCCAGTTCGACTCGTTCGTGTACCCGGGCTTCGAACAGATCGTCGTCCACGCCGCGCGCTACGCGTGGCGGAGCAAGGGCGAGGTGCCGGCCTCGATCGTCGTCCGGATCCCGTACGGCGGCGGGGTGAGGATGCCCGAGCTCCATTCGGACTCTCCCGAAGCGCTCTTCGCACACGTGCCCGGGCTGAAGGTCGTGTGCCCCTCCACGCCTGCGGACGCGCGCGAGATGATCGTCGCCGCGATCCACGACCCCGACCCCGTCGTCTTCATGGAGCCCAAGCGCATCTATCGCGCCGGGCGCGAGGAGATCGCCGAGACGCCCACCGGTGCGACGAACGGTAACGGGCCGAACCCATTCCTCTCGACGGCCCGCATCGCCCGAGAGGGGAACGATCTCGCGATCTTCTCGTACGGCGCGACCGTGCCACTGTGCATCGCGGCCGCCGAGCGGCTCGAGAGCGAGCTCGACGTAAGCGCGCGCGTCGTGGATCTTCGGTCGCTTTATCCCCTCGACGTGGACACGATCGTTGGAGCTGCGTCCGAGTGCCACCGAGCCCTGGTCGTCCACGAGGCACCGCGCACGGCAGGGATCGGCGCGGAGGTATCGAGCCTGATCCACGAGAAGGCGATGTTGGATCTCGAAGCCCCGGTCGGTCGCGTCACGGGCTTCGACGCTCCCTTCCCTCAGTTCGCGAACGAAGACGACTATCTCCCATCGGTGGTTCGTATCTTCGCCGGGGCCAAGAAGGTCCTCGAGTTTTGACGAACCGCGACATGAGGGATCTCTGATGCCCGACTTCCTGCTCCCGGACCTCGGCGAGGGCCTGACCGAAGCCGAGATCGACCGCTGGCTAGTGACCGAGGGCGACACCGTCGCCGAGGACGATCCCCTGGTCGAGGTGATCACCGACAAGGCCACCGCGGAGATACCGTCGCCGTTCGCCGGGACCGTCGTGAAGATCCACGTCCCGCAGGGAACCGTGGTCCCGGTCGGCACCGCGCTCGTCACGATCGGCGAGGTCGGGGCCGAGGTAGCCCCGACGCAGGCTGCCGGCCGTGCCGCGGCCCCCTCGCCCCCGCCCCCTCCAGCCCAACGCGCGGCCGCGGTGGGAACGTCGGCCTCGTCGGTTGTAGTGAAAGCGATGCCCCCGGTCCGGAAGCTCGCACGCGAGCTGGGTGTCGATCTTGCCGCGCTATCCGGCAGCGGGCCTGAGGGTCGCATCCTGCGCGAGGACGTGGAGGCCGCCGCCAATGGCGGAGCGCCTCGGACCGATGGCACGCCGATCCCCTCGGGCGGTCGCCGCGAGCCGCTCCGCGGGGTCCGCCGTGTGATCGCGCAGCGGATGACGCACGCACATCGGGTGGTCCCGCCCGTCACCCACGTCGAGGAATGCGACGTGACCGAGCTGGACGCTACCCGCAAGCTCGCGAACGAACGCGCGCCCGGCGAGATCCGCCTGACCTACATGCCCTTCCTGGTCAAAGCCGTGGTCACGGCTCTGAAGGAGTACCCGGCTCTAAACGCGTCGTTGGACGAGGAGGCCGCCGAGATCGTGTTCCACGACCGTTACGACATCGGCATCGCGGTCGACACGCCCGCCGGGTTGACCGTCCCGGTCGTTCGCGACGCCGACAGAAAGCGGCTACGAGAGATCGCGGCAGATGTGGAACGACTCGCCACCGCGGCGCGCGAGGGGACGTCGAAGGCCGAGGATCTGCGCGATGCCACCTTCACGATCTCCAGCCCGGGGCCCTTCGGCGGTCTCATGGCGACCCCGATCGTGTTCCATCCGCAATCGGCGATCCTCGGCGTCCACCGGGCGACCGACCGCCCCGTGGTGCGGGACGGGCAGATCGTGATCCGCAAGATGATGAACCTCTCCATCACCTTCGACCACCGGATCCTCGATGGGATGACGGCGGCGCGTTTCGTTCTCGACGTCGTGAAGCTGCTGGAGCATCCCGCCGTCCTGGCCCTCGAAAGCTGACCGGCTTCAGTCCCTCACGTCGACGAACACCGGTGGGCTGATCCCCGGCTCGTGGTCGTCGTCACCCGTGGTGGAGAGGCGAGCACGGATCTCCCAGATGCCGGGTGCGGGGAACGCCACCTGGGCAACGAAGTGGCCGCTTCCGTCGGTGGACGCATCGACAGCTTGATCGAAGGTGCCGGACGGGCGCCGGATCTCGATGATCACCGGAAGAACGCCATGATTGGGTACGACGTTGCCCGACAGGGTTGCGGCCTCGTTCAGCGTCATCCGGCTCTTGTCGGTCTCGAGGGAAACCGCCAAGAAGACGGCCATCTGCTCCGCGCCACTGGAAGCGGGCGTGAGTAGAGGATCTACGACGTGCGCTTGATATTCGGTCGTGCGCGCGGGCGCTACGGGCACGATCCAGCGACCGAACGTGTCGGTGAAGGCCTCGTGCCGGATCGTGGGCTCCCCGCGGGGGCGCTCCTCGAGGATCACGGGAGTCGAGACGGAGGGCCGGCCGTCGCAGGTGACGAACCCCGACACGGAACTGAACCCGCCGTATTCGATCTCGTCGGGTACCGACATCCCCACCACGGTCGATCCCGTAGTGCCCCGTGGGACCAACGAGTACGCGAGCGAGCCCCGGATCGAAGCGTCCCCGTTCGATGCCGCGACAACCACCTTGGATATGCCGCCGAGCGCTGTCAGCGTGGTGCGACCGACACCGTCTGCGCCGATCGTCACCGGCAACTGGGAACGAGCCCCATCCGCGGCGCGAACGATCGCCCACGCACGCGCGTTGGGGTGCCCGACGGTGGTGAGATCGAGCTCGGACACCGGTTCCGGCAACGCGAACCTTCGGAAGTCTGCAGCCAACGGCGCCATCCCGTGCAACGGGACCGGCCCGGTTTCGATCCGGCAACTCTCGCCGGTCAGCGATCTGACCTCGGCCGCCCTCGGCCAGGCGACTTCTCGGAGCGCCGCCCGGTACGCAGCACCCTCCTCGAAGCGCGCCAGGTCCCACCGCCACACCTGGAACTCGGCCCACGCGTCGACGAGCGAGCTTCCTCGCGCTCGCAGAACGGCGTCTAGGGCCGCTACGGGCGTGGGATCGAACCCGGTTTCCTCCGGCATGGCCGCCTCGAGGTATGAGCGAACGATCGTCCCCTCCGGCTCCTCCGCGGCGAACCGCTCCTCGAGGAACTGGAAGAACAGGAAGGCGCCGTACTCTCGTTCGCCGTCGGCTACTCGCAACGGCTCCGTCGGCCGTGGCACGAACTCGTCCAACCAACGATGGTTCGAGTCGCCCGCGTCGAAGACGGCGTCCTGCGCCCACGCGGCCGTTGCCTCGTTGATCCAGAGCTCCTCGGATGCGTCGTACCCCTTCTGGATCGCGTGGAAGTACTCGTGGGCCGCGAATCCCTTCAGCTGCCTCATCGGCGTTCGCCCGTGCAGCAACGAGACCGGGATGACGATGAACGAGGGACGCGCCTGGCCGGTGCCGGCCAGCGCCTGCGTGTAGCCGCGTGGAGTGTCGGCGACGTGCAACCTGTAGCGGCCCTCGACGGGGGGAGCGCGGAAGCCGAGTTGACCGACCTCGGCAGCGCGGGCGGCTTCGAACGCCACCAGGACGCGCTCGATGACGTCGGGTATCCCGTCGTCGTCACGATCGCGCCGCGCGGGTGCCGCCGGGTCCTGGGGATCGGTTGCGAACACGATCGCGAAGTTCTCGCTTCTCACGATCCTCTCCGTGGCGGCCACTGCTCGAAGGGAGACGCCCGACAGAGCAAGCGCAACGACGGCGGCAACGACGGTCCGAGCAACGGTCACCGGACCGGGGGCGCTCCCACCGTGTTGCGAAGGATCCCGATCCGCTCGATCTCCAACTCGACGGCGTCGCCGGCCTTCAGCTCACGGCCTAGATCCAGCCCACAGCAGCCGCCCGGGGTGCCCGAGCCGTAAACGTCGCCCGGATAGACGTCCTCGGCTTCGGACACATGAGCCAGCATCTGGGCCCACGTCCAACGCGCATCCGAGGAGCGGCCGCGGCCCCACTCCTCGCCGTTTACCCGGCACACCATCGCCAGATCAGGTTGCACACCGATCTCGTCGGCGGTCACGATGCATGGACCGAACGAGTTGGCGAAGTCCTTGCCCTTAGCCGGGCCCAACCACGAGCTGATCTCCTTGGCCTGCACGTCACGAGCCGAGAAGTCGTTGAAAACGGTAAATCCAAAGATGTGCTCGCCGGCCTCGTCAGGGCGTATGTCGCGACCTCGCTTCCCGACGATCATCGCGAGCTCAAGCTCGAAATCGAGTCGCTCGGTGTACGGCGGCCACTTGCATTCCGCGTTGGGTCCGATCACCGCCCTGTGGTTGCCCTTGTAATAGATGGGGGCCTCGTACCAATAGTCGGGCACCTTCGAATCGCGTCGCGCCGCCCCTCGTTGAACGTGGTCCTCGAAGGCCAAGAAGTCACGAAGCGAGGGGATCCGATCGAGCGGGCAGAGCAGACGCATGTCGGGGTCATCCGGCTCGAGCACGAGGTTCGACAGCGACGACGCCGCCCGGGCAACGTCCCTGACCTCGGCCCACACCTCGGGTCCCTGCTCGATCAATCGGTAGGGAGACACGAGGAATGGACCGGTCTCGGGATCGAGTCGCGTCCCGGTGACCTCGTTCCACGCGTCGAGGAGGTCCACCGGCCCCGACGAATCGACCGCGATGGCGATCCGCGGCTGGTAGCCGCCGCGGTTGGATACGAACCGATACAGCCGCACCTATCTGGGTTGTCGCATCAATCGTCGAGGAGGCCCATGCCGGCCGCCCACGACGTCTCGTACTCGGTCGCGACGACCGCGTCGGCCTCGGGGGACACGATCAGGGGGTGATGCGTCTCGACCATCACCGCGACCTCGTCCGTCCTCTTCTTCGTCTTGGATGCTTCGATCGCGGCGGGCTGCGGTCCGTGGTGGATCCCCTGGGGATGCAAGGTGATGTAGCCCACGTCGATACCCGCGCGGCTGAAGAAGTTGCCCTCGTGATAGAAGAGCACCTCGTCTGCGTCGATGTTGGCGTGATAGAAGGGCACCTTCAGGACCGCCGGATCCTCTTCGAGCGGCCGCGGGACGAACGAGCAGATCACGAAGCCGTCGTTCTCCCAGGTGCAATGCGCGGACGGAGGCATGTGGTAGCTCGGCGAATACACCGGCCGGTGATCGAGGATGTTCAGCTTCACCGGGGAGACGTCCCCCTGCCAGCCGACCACGTCGAGCGGATGCCATGCGAAGAACAACGAGGTGAACTCGCCATCGCGCTTGACGCGCACCTCGAACTCGCCCTCCTCGTCGTGGGGATCGGGCTCCGGCACCTGCATGACGCCCGGATCGAAATGTGCGTGCTTGCCCATGAGGCCCCGGTCGGGCAGGCGGTACTCGCCGGTTCCCTCGATCACGAAGAAGAAGTTGTCATCGCCGTCGGGCACGACGCGATGGGTCGTGCCCTTCGGGATGATCAGGTAGTCGCCCGGCGCGAACGTCAAGGGGCCGTAGTCGGTCTCGATGGTGCCCCGGCCGCGGTGGACGAAGTAGCAGACGTCGCCGTCCGCGTCCCTGAGGAAGAACGGCATCGGTGCGGTACGGCGCGATACGAACAACCGCACGTCTTCGTTGCCGGCTATCAGCTGCCAACCCCCGTCCTCTGACGTCTGGTCGTCCGGCTTCATCTCGTTGACGTTGATCGCCCGGGGACGGAGCTTGCCTTCGATCCGGGTCCAGGCCGTGGGGGGATGCGTGCGGTACAGGTGGGAGGCGCGGCCGAAGAAAGTCTCGCGGCCGTGCTCTTCCTCGTAGGTGCCTTCCGGCACACCGACGTGGGCCTGCTTGGCGACCTTGCCCTTCGAGTGAACGACGTCCATCGGTGCCTCCTATCTATTCCTCGACCGACAAGATGCGCCGCGCTTTGGCGGCCGAGGCATCAGGCATTAGAGATTGCCCCGGGCGGCCTGCTCCCGCTCGATGGCCTCGAATAGAGCCTTGAAGTTGCCGGCGCCGAACCCCTTGGCTCCGTGGCGTTCGATCACCTCGAAGAAAACGGTTGGGCGGTCCTGAACGGGCTTCGTGAAGATCTGCAGGAGATATCCGTCCTCGTCCTTGTCGGCGAGGATGCCGTTCCGCTGCAGCGCGTCGATCTTGTCGGAGATCTCGGGCATCCGGGCCTTGACGTCCTCGTAGTAGGTGCCGGGAACGCGCAGGAACTCGATGCCGTGGTGCCGCATCGCCTCGACGGTTCCGACGATGTCGTCGGTGGCCATAGCTATGTGCTGCACGCCGGGGGACCCGTAGTACTCGAGGTACTCATCGATCTGGGACTTCTTCTTGCCCTCGGCGGGCTCGTTGATCGGGAGCTTGATCTTGCCCTCGCCGTCCCAGACCACCTTCGACATCAGAGCCGAGTACTCGGTTGAGATCTCCTCATCGGAGAAGTGGCGGAGCTCGGTGAACCCCATGATGCGCTCGTAGAACGACACCCATTCGTTCATCTTGCCGAGCTCGACGTTGCCGACGACGTGGTCGATGTAGCGGAGCCCGAACCCGTCGGTGGAGCCTTCGTCGTCGATCGCCTGGAATCCCGGGAAGAAGCGACCCGAGTAGTCCTGTCGACCGACCAAGGAATGGATCGTCTCGCCGTAGGTGGCGATCGCAGCCTTCACGATCTTGCCGTGCTCGTCCTCGAATACCTGAGGTTCGTGAACCGAACGTGCACCACGATCCAGGGCGACGCGGTACGCCTCCTCCGCGTCGGGAACCCTGAAGGCCACGTCGTTCACACCGTCGCCATGCCGCTTGACGTGGTCCGCGATCGGGTTTGACGGATCCAGAGCGCCGGTGAAGACCAACCTGATATCTCCCTGCTGGACCGCCCACGACACCTGGTCGCGGGTCCCGGTCTCGAGACCTCTGTACGCGATCGGCGTGAAGCCCAGAGAGCGGTAGTAATGCGCGGCCTGCTTGGCATTGCCGACGTAGAACTGCAGATAGTCGATGCCCAGGATGGGAAACGAGTCGTCACGAGCGGTCACGTCCACCTCCTTGTGGATAGCACTTGAGCTTACTCAGCGGCCGTGGAACTCGGGATCCCTCTTCTCGAAGAAGGCCGTGACCCCCTCGAGATGGTCCTCGGTCCGTCCCGCGGCGGATTGGGCCTTCACCTCGGCGTCGAGCTGCTCGTCGAGCGACCGATCGAGGGCGTCGTTCGTCAGCTGCTTCGTCAAGGCGAACGCCGCGGTCGCCATGGTCGAGAGACGGCTCGCGAACGCCTTGTAGGTGGCCTCGAAGTCGTCGCGCGGAACGACCTGGCTGAAGAGGCCCAGCTCGAGACCCGCTCGAGCGTCGATGGGGCGGCCGCTCGCGCCGAGCTCCAGAGCCCGCGCGGCCCCCACCATCTTGGATAGGAACCACAGCGCGCCCGAGTCCGGAACCAACCCGACCCGGATGAAGGCAAGGATCAACTTGGCGTCCTCCGACGCGACGCGGAAATCGCACGCGAGGGCAACGCTCGCCCCGGCGCCCGCCGCAACGCCGTTGACCGCGGCGACCACCGGCTTCGGCGCTGCCCTGATCGCGCGGATCAGGGGGTTGTACCGATTCGTCAGGGTGTCGCCCAGGTCGGGCACGTCACCACGGCGGTACTGATCGGAAAGAGCTCCAAGGTCCTCCCCCGCCGAGAAGGCCCGCCCCTCTCCCGTGATCACGATGCACCTTGTGGCATCGTCGTCGGACGCCTCCCGGACGGCATCCAGCAGCGCGTGACCGAGCTGGTCGTCGAACGAGTTCAATACGTCGGGTCGGTTGAGGGTCAGCGTCGTCACGCCACCGACGGTCGCGTTGAGCAGAGTCATGCCTACAGGCTATTCGCTCGGCGCGTGTCTCCGCCGTGCGGATCTATCCGGAGGGAGGAGGCGGGGGAACGGTCTCCGCCGACAACAGAGGCTTGTCTTGGTCCCGGCTCCGCTTTGGAAGGTGCACCCGGAAGATCGTCCCCTTCCCCTCTTCGCTCTCCACTTTGATCTCTCCGCTGTGGGCGTCGACCAGGCTCTTCACGATGTAGAGCCCGAGCCCGAAACCCCCTTTGCCCCTTGTGTTGGACTGGTCTACCTGGCGGAAGCGGTCGAAGATGCCTGCGAGCTGCTCCCGGGAGATCCCACGACCTTCGTCGCTGACGGAGATCACCGACTCGACGGGCGTTTCCTTCAGCGAGACCGTGACCGCTCCTTCGTCCGAATACTTGAGCGCGTTCTCGATCAAGTTGGAAAGGATCTGCTGCAGCGCGCCCAGGTCGCCCCATACCCGCGGGTTGTCGGGACTTGCCTCGAGGACCACTTCGCGAGTGGGATGACTGTGCCGCAGGTCGTCGACTATCACCTCGGTGGCCGACCGCAGGTCCACCAGCTCGCGGCGAAGCTTGGGCATACCGGACTCGATGTGCGCCGTCGTCAAGATGTCTTGCACGAGACGGAGCAGCCGCTGACCTTGCCGCTCGATCATCTCGACGAAGGTCGCCTGCTGCTCGGGCGTCATCCTGCTGGCGCGTTTGGAGAGAGTCGTCGCGGAGCCGATGATGGCGGTCAGCGGGGTCTTCAGCTCGTGCGACACGGTAGCGACGAAATCGCTCTTCAGCCTATCGAGCTCCTCGAGGCGCGCGATCGTCTCGCGCTCCTGCTCGAACAGTGCGGCGTTCCCGATCGCGATCGCGGCATGCTCCGCGAAGAGCCCGAGCGCCTCGAGGTCGTGCTCGGTGAACTGGCGCTTGCCCTCGGTCTCGTTGAGGTTGAGCACACCCAGCAGCTCGTCGCGACGCATCAGCGGCACGCACATCGAGGACCTGATACCCCGCTCGGGGTGCACCTTGCCCTCAAGCTTCGCCTCGACGGAGCTTCCGTGGATGAGCATGGGCGTTTGCCGGGCCGCAACGGTTCCGGCGATGCCTTCGCCGACGGGCGTCCGACCCGCCACGACCGGCTCCATCACAGGCCCGCGATAGCTAACGACCTCGAGATGGGTGCGGTTCTCGTCCAGCAGCATGACCGAGCCCTCGGTTCCGCCGAGCAGCTCGAGCGACGAGGACAGGATCATGTGCAACACGTCCTTGAGGTCGAGCGTCGTGTTGATGGCCTTGCCCACCTCCGAGAGGGCAGAGATCTCCGTCAGTCTGTTCGACAAGGCCGCCGAAAGCACCCGCTCCTCGACCAGAAGGCCCGTGAGCTTGCGGAGGCTGAGCTCCTTCTCGATGACGTAGACGAGGAAGGCGAGGGCAAGGCCTCCGACGAGCACGACGACCACCCAGGAGGTCAGATCCTCGAACACGCGCAGCTGTTCGGGGATGAAATCGCCGCCGACATAAACAAGCGCGATCGCGATCGTCACGGCGACTACGAGGAACAGCGAGGTCGACCACAGCTGGGTCCGGCGCTTGTCGACGTCCGACAGCGTCAGCTTCTCCCGCTTCACCCCCGCAACGCGGGCGGCGGCCGCGGTATTGGGAGCCGGGGCGGCTACCTTGGGTTGGTCTGCCATGCCTGAGCCTGTTTGGTTGGGCTCTCCAGCACGTGCTTGTCGCGCAGCTCTTTCTCCGGGATCGGGATCGGGTAGCGGGACGAGAAGCATGCGGTGCAGAAGTCTTCGGACGGCACCTGCGTCGCCGCGACCATCCCCTCGATGGAGAGATAGGCGAGGGAGTCGGCGCCGATGTGCTCGCGGATGGCCTCGACATCCATGCGCGCCCCGATGAGCTCGTTCTGATCGGGCATATCGATGCCGTAGAAGCACGGCCATTTGATCGGCGGAGACGAGATGCGCATGTGGACCTCGCGAGCGCCGGCATCACGGAGCATCGCCACGATCTGACGCGTCGTGTTGCCGCGCACGATCGAGTCGTCGACCACCACGACCCGGCGGCCCTCGATCACCTCGCGAACGGGGTTCAGCTTCATGCGGATACCTTGCTGACGCATCGACTGGGTCGGCTGGATGAACGTACGCCCCACGTAGCGGTTCTTCACGAAGCCATCGCCGTACGCCACTCCCGAGCCCTGTGCGAAGCCCTGCGCCGCGGGAACCCCGCTGTCGGGTACCGGCATCACCAGCTCGGCCTGGACCGGAGCCTCCTCCGCGAGCCGCTGACCCATCCGGTAGCGGGTCGCGTAAACGTTCTGACCCATCAGCGTCGAGTCGGGCCTGGCGAAGTACACGTGCTCGAACACGCACGCTGCGGGAGCAGGCTTCGTAACGTTCTCGCTGGTAAGCCCGTCGGCGTCGATCGTCACCATCTCGCCCGGTTCCACGTCGCGTATGAAGCGCGCGCCCAAGAGGTCCAGCGCGCAGGTCTCTGACGCAAGCACCCAACCACCACCCGGCAGCCGTCCGATGCACAGCGGCCTGAACCCGTGCGGGTCGCGGGCGCCGAACAGACGGTCTTCGTTCATCATCGTGAACGAATAAGCACCCGACAGCTTGGGCAACACGTCGAGGATCGCCTGTCGCATGTCGCCGCGGTTCGTGCGGGCGATGTGTGCGGCCACGAGGTCGGTGTCGGATGTCGACTTGAGCCGCGCCCCCTCGGGCGTCGGGTCGCCGCCGGCCTCTGCAAGTGAGGCCGCCAGCGGGACCGAGTTCACGAGGTTCCCGTTGTGCGCCAGCGCGATCTGACCCTCGGGCGAGCTCTTGTATGTGGGTTGAGCGTTCTCCCACGAGGACGAGCCTGTCGTCGAGTAGCGCGTGTGCCCGATGGAGACGAACCCTCGGAGGCTCTGGAGCACGGTTTCGTCGAAGGCCTGCGCCACCAGGCCCAGCTCCTTGTAGACGACGATCGTCTGGCCATCCGAGATGGCTATCCCCGCGGACTCCTGGCCGCGATGCTGCAAGGCGTACAGACCGTAGTAAGTGAGCCTCGCCACGTCCTCGCCGGGCGCGTAGATCCCGACGACACCGCAGGCGTCTCTTGCCTCTCCTGCCATCAGCTCATGCTAGCGGAGAGCATCCGCTGGAACGCTCGCTCGAACACACCCCTGGCAACCTCCACCGGCAGCTCGAATGTTCCGAATGCCAGCGAATCACCGCCCACCGAACCGAGCACGATCGCTGGCACTCCCTGTTCATCGGCAAGCCGCCGCACGGTCTCAACCCGAGCCTGCGAGCAGGAGACCACCGCCCGTGAGGGGCTCTCGGAGAACAGCGTTGCATGCGTCGCGCCGGGCATCTCGAGCGAGAACCCGCGGCCTCCGGCCAACGCCGACTCGGCCAGTGCGATTGCGAGACCGCCCTCCGAGCAATCGTGGGCGGACGAGAACAGGCCTTGCTCCGCTCCCGCGATCAGCACCCGGTGAAGCGCCCCTTCGGCGTCAAGGTCCAGAGCGGGCGGGCGACCCGCAACGACACCGTTGACCACCTTGGCGTACTCGCTCCCGCCGAACGCGGTCTCGTCGGTGGCGCCCAACAACATCACGGCGTCGCCATCGGTCGCGAACGCAAGTCCGACCGCCCCCGCCGGATCGAGCACGCTGCCCAACATGCCGATCACCGGGGTTGGATAGATAGCACGGCCGTTGGTCTCGTTGTAGAACGACACGTTTCCTCCCGTGACGGGAGTGCCCAGAGCGCGGCAGGCGTCGGCTATCCCGCGCACGGTCTCGGAGAACTGCCACATCACGTCGGCCTTCTCGGGGTTCCCGAAGTTGAGGCAGTTCGTGATCGCCAGGGGCTTGCCGCCCACGGCCGCCACGTTGCGCGCTGCTTCCGCAACGGCAAGCCGCGCGCCTTCATATGGATCGAGGTAGCAGAAACGACCTGGTCCGTCGACCGTTATCGCAACGGCGACCTCTCGTCCCGGCAAGCGGATGACGGCAGCGTCCCCACCCGGACCCTGCACCGTTCCCAGGAAGATCATGTGGTCGTATTGCTCCCACACCCAGCGCTTCGACGCCACCGCGGGGGAGCCCAGCACGGCGAGGAAGGCGTCGCGGAGATCGGCCGGAGCCTCGCCGCCGGGCGGCGCGCCTTGCAGCTCGTCGATCCACGCCGGCCGTTCCACGGGACGGTTGTAGACGGGGCCCTCCTCGGCCAGGGCATCCGCGGGGACGTCGGCCACGAGCTCGTCCCCGCGCACGACCTCGAGCCGGCCCGATTTCGTGACGTGGCCGAGGACGTTCGCCTGGAGCTCCCACTTCCGACACACGGCCAGGACCGCGTCGACGTTCGCCGGATCCACCACCGCCAGCATCCGCTCCTGCGATTCCGAGATCATGATCTCGAACGGCTCCATGTCGGCCTCGCGCAGGTGAACGAGGTCGATATCGATGCGCATCCCGGTCCCTGCCTTCGAGGCCATCTCGGAGGTGGGGCACGAGATCCCGCCGGCGCCAAGGTCCTGGAAGCCGACGAGCAGATTGGCTCGGACGAGCTCGAGGCACGCCTCTATCAACAGCTTCTCGGTGAAGGGATCCCCTACCTGGACAGAGGGCCGCTTCTCGCTCGACGACTCGTCGAACTCCGCCGAGGCCAGCACGCTCGCCCCGCCGATCCCGTCCCGCCCGGTCGACGACCCGATCAGGATGACCGCATTGCCGTCACCCTCGGCGCGTCCGTGCATCAGGCGCTCTTCGATCACGCCGAGGCACGCGACGTTGACCAAGGGGTTCTCGGCGTAGCAGTCTTCGAAGACGACCTCCCCACCCACGGTCGGAACCCCGATCGAGTTGCCGTAGCTGGAGATGCCGTGGACGACCCCCTCGACCAGGTAACAGGTGCGGGGATCGTCGAGGGGGCCGAAACGGAGCGGGTCCATCAACGCGATGGGACGCGCTCCCATCGACAGGATGTCGCGCACGATCCCACCCACCCCCGTGGCAGCGCCGTTGAAGGGCTCGACGAACGAGGGATGGTTGTGCGACTCGACCTTCCACGCCACCGACACGCCGGGGGCTACCTCGATGATCCCGGCGCCCTCGCCGGGGCCGACGAGGATGTGCGGTCCTTCCGTCGGCAGATCACGCAGGTGGAGGCGGCTCGATTTGTACGAGCAGTGCTCGCTCCACATGACCGAGAACATCGCCAGCTCGGTGTAAGAGGGGTCACGCCCCAGCCGCTGCCTGATCGCCTCCAGCTCGTCGTCGGTGAGGCCCAGCTCGCGATGGAGGTCCGGCGCAAGACTCAAACACTGACTCCCGTCCGGTTGGAGACATGGTCCAGAAGAGAGCCGAGAAGAACCACGCCGTCGGCCGAACCCAACAGCGAATCGCAGGCACGCTCCGGATGGGGCATCAGCCCGAACACGTTGCGGCCTTCGTTGCAGATCCCCGCGGCGTCGTCCAGGGATCCGTTCGGGTTGTCCGCGTACCGCAGCACGATCTGCCCGTTGGCTTTCAACCCGGCAAGGACGTCGGGCTCGACGTACCAGTTGCCCTCGAAATGGTTGATCGGGATGCGGAGCTCCTGGCCGGGTCGTGCCCGAGCGGTGAAGGGCGTGTCGGCCTCGTCGACGCGCAAGGTCACCCACTTGCACAGGAACTTCAAGCCGGCGTTCTTTCGCAACGCACCAGGGAGAAGACCCGCCTCGCAGAGGATCTGGAACCCATTGCAGATGCCCAGCACGATCCCCCCGGCCTCGGCATGCGCCCTGACGGCGTCCATGATCGGAGAGAACCGGGCGAGGGCTCCGGTCCGGAGGTAATCCCCGTGCGCGAAACCGCCGGGAAGGATCACGATGTCGACCCCGTCGAGTGAGGTCTCCGCGTGCCAGATCATCACCGGTTCGGCCCCCAGCGCCGCGAACGCGTCGCGCGCGTCAAGCTCGCAATTCGAACCGGGGAACACCACGATGCCGACCCGGGGAGTCACGCTATCGACACCTCGTACGACTCGATCACGGGATTGGCGAGGAGGCGCTCGCACATGTCCTCTACCTTCGAGCGCGCCTCGTCCGGAGAGGCGGCGTCGACCTCGAGCTGGATCCGCTTTCCGACGCGCACCCCCCGCACGCCGCCGTAACCCAGCACCGGAAGCGCCTTTTCGATCGTCTGACCCTGGGGGTCGGAGATGCCGGGCTTGAGCATCACGTCGACGCGGGCTAGGTAGGACATGAGGCCCCCTGCGGCAATAGAAGGGTCAGGGCCACGAAGGCGCCGACCACGAAAAGGAACGACACCAGCGCGCTCGCCGCACCCACCAGCGACTTCCATCCGCCCAGCCCCGAGCCGATCTGAACGCCCCGTAGCAACAGGTAGAGAGACCAGATCAACGCGCTGAACCCGATCGCGATGGAGAAGGCGGCCCACGCGGTGGACACCGGATCGACAAGCTCGGCGGTCGTGAAGGTGTCGCGGCCGACTATCAAGAGGTCCAGCGGCAACAGCAACGCGAGCGCGAAGACCTGTGGGAACGCGCTGGCGCCCCAGATCAACCTGAATCCGTGCGGAGCCGGCGTCTGGCCGCGCAACATCGTCACGACGCGAGGTCCCATGAAGCCCCACAGCGACTGGGCCAGTAGCGCGAACAAGGCGCCGAGCACCCCGGCCGCAACGATGTAGCCGGTGAGGTACGTCGCGCTGCAGACCTCGCGCACGCCCATCAACGCGCCGACCTTCAGCCAGAGCAGTGCGGTCGCCGCCCCGCCGAGCGCGGCGAGCACGAACGGCGCAAGCCCTTCTACCGGCCTGCGGCCCGCACGCGCGCGGCGTTCTGCGGTTGCGAACGCGGCCGCGAAGCCGCTGCCGGGCGCCAGCAGGACCGATCGCAGCGTGAGACCGAGACGGGCGGAGGCGTGACTGCGTTCGCGGGTCTCCTTGGCACCGATCGCCTGACGTCGCGCCCGTGCCTCGCTTCGACTCAGCTGGAGACCTCCCCCAGCCACTCGTCGAAGGAGCGGCCCGAGACCCTTTCGTACGCCTCGATGTAGCGAGCCCTCGACGCGTCGACTACCTCGGCGGGGAGGTCGGGCGGAGGCGGGGTTCGGTCCCACCCACTCTCGTTCAGCCAATCCCGCACGTACTGCTTGTCGAACGATGGTTGCGAGCGGCCGGGCTCGTAACGGTCCTCCGGCCAGAAGCGGCTGGAGTCCGGCGTCAACACCTCGTCGATGAGGATGACCTCGCCGTCGGCGATGCCGAACTCGAACTTGGTGTCGGCGATGATCACCCCGCGCTCGAGCGCTTGCGCCGCCCCCTTCTCGTACAACGCGATCGCGTACGACTTCGCGGTCTCGTAGACGTCGGCGCCGGCGATCTCGGCCGCGCGCTGTTCGGTGATGTTCTCGTCGTGTCCCGTCACGGCCTTGGTGGCCGGGGTGAGGATCGGGCTCGGGAGCCGGTCGGACTCCTGCAGACCGGCGGGAAGCCGGTGCCCGCAGACCTCACCGGTCTTCTGGTAGTCGCTCCACCCGGAGCCCGTGATGTAGCCCCGGACCACGAACTCGATGGCAAGCGGCTGGGCGCGGCGGCACAACATGGCCCGACCGGGGAGGTCGTCCATGCCCACATCCGGCAGATCGGAAGCCCGCACCGAGACCAGGTGGTTCGGGCAAACACCATCCATGGCGCCGAACCAGTGATGCGACAGCCCCGTCAGGACCTTGCCCTTGTCCGGGATCTCCTGGGGGAGGACGACGTCGTAGGCGCTGATCCGGTCCGACGCGACCAAGAGGAGGAGGTCGTCGCCGACCTCGAAGAGCTCGCGGACCTTGCCGGACCCGACGTGGCGTGTTCCGGGGCCCGCCATCACAACGCCTCCAGACGCTGGAAGATCGTTTCTGCATTACGAACATAGCGCTCGTGGTCGAAGCACTCCTCGATTTCGGCGGGATCCAAGTGCGCAGTCACCTCCGTGTCCGATTTCAACAGCTCCTTCAGATGCCTTCCTTCATCCCACGCCACCATCGCGTTCCGCTGAACCAGGGCATAGGCCTCTTCTCGCTGAAGCGCCCCCTTGGACAGCAGCTTGGTCAGGACCGTCTGAGAATGCACGAGGCCGTAGGAGTTCTCGAGGTTCTCCAACATGCGCTCGGGATTCACGACGAGTCCCTCCATCACCCACCGCATCTTGTCCAGCATGTAGTCGAGCAGGATGCAGGCATCGCCCAGCGTGATCCGCTCCACCGAGGAGTGTGAGATATCGCGCTCGTGCCACAGTGGGACGTTCTCGAATCCCGTCTGGGCGTAGCCTCTGAGCAAGCGCGCGAGGCCGCAGATCCGCTCGCAGATGATCGGGTTCCGTTTGTGAGGCATCGCCGAAGATCCCTTCTGGCCCTCCGCGAACGGCTCCTCGACCTCCCGGACCTCGGTGCGCTGGAGATGCCGGATCTCCTGGGCGAATCGCTCCAGGGACGCGCCGGTGATCGCGATCGCTGCAAGGAACTCGGCATGGCGGTCGCGGGCAACGACCTGCGTGGCAGCGTCCTCGATCCCCAGACCCAGGCGATCGCAGATGTAGCCCTCGACCTCGGGGCTCAGCTGCGAGTAGGTCCCCACCGCACCGCTGATCTTTCCGACGGCGACCGCGTCGCGCGCGCGGCGGAGGCGCTCGCGGTCGCGGTTCAGCTCGAACACCCAGCCGGCGAGCTTCGCTCCGAAGGTGGTCGGCTCCGCATGCACACCGTGGGTACGCCCGGCCATCAATGTGCCGCGGCGCTCGAGGGCCTTACGACGGATCGTCTCCGCCAGGCGGCCGACACCTTCCGACAGCAGGTCGCCGGCGTCCCTGAGCGCAACGGCGGTCGCAGTGTCCAGAACGTCGGACGAGGTCATGCCGTAGTGGATGTGCCGGCCGGCGTCGCCGACGTTCTCTCGCACGTTCTCCACGAAGGCGACCACGTCGTGGTGCCGGGTCGCCTCGATCTCTTCTATGCGCGCTACGTCGAAGCCGGCACGCTGCTTTATGAGGCTGAGATCCTCGACCGAGACCTCGTCGAGGCGCACACGGGCTTCCACGGCGAGGACCTCGATATCCAGCCAGCGGGAGAACTTCGCGCGTTCCGAGAAGATCTCCGCCATCTCGGGGCGGCTATAGCGGGGGATCACGACGCCATCCTAGTGAGGGCTTCCGGCCGGGCCAGCAGGACCTCGATGGTCTCCTCGACCAGCCTCTGCGCCTCGCCGTCCAGCTCCGCTCCAGACGAGGCGGCCCGACGGATCGCGGCCTGGGGCACATCCAGCAGTGCGAATCGGACCCGGGCGAAGGAGGCCCCCGGCGTGCGGGCCGCGACGGACCGGAGTGCGTCCGTGAGCTCGTTGGCGAGGCGGGTGGCCCGGCCCAACAACTGGGGAGGCCACGCCGTGTTGGTGAGCTCGGCCCGGTCGTACAGAAGGAACAGCCGGGCCTCGGCCGGCCGTCGCCGGGCCCACTCGAGCTGGTACCGGACCGCGGCCAGTCCCGCATCGACGGGGTCCGGTATCCCCAGAGCCTCCGCCAACGAGGCGCGGAAGCGCTCGCCGGCCCGGAGCCAGACCGAGGCAAGCAGGGCATCGCGGGTGGGGAACCGGTGGTAGATAGACCCGCTGGGTGCGCCCAGCACATCGGACACCGCGGCCACCGAGACCTCGTCGGGCCGGTGCCCCCGCAGCACGCTCAGGACGGCGTCCATGATCTGGTCGCTCGAGTACTTGGGGGGCCGGGCCACACCTAGAGGCTAGCCTCCGAAACGGTTCTGGAGACGGATTTCCAAAACACGGCCACCCGGACCGTCGAAGGGGTTTCGGAGGCGGCTCTCCACAAACCCGGAGGAGCGCCCGGTCGCTAGAGCTTCAGGCCTTCGGCCAGCTCCCTCTTGTAGTCACGCAGCTTCTGGCGCAGGGCCTCGTCGCCGGTGGCGATGATCTGGGCCGCCAGCACGGCGGCGTTCTTCGAGCCGCCTATGGCCACCGTCGCGACGGGGACGCCGGGGGGCATCTGCACGCACGAGTAGAGCGCGTCTGCACCGGCCAGGCCCTCCTGGTAGAGGGGCACTCCTATCACCGGAAGCGGGGTGTGCGCCGCGACGACACCGGGAAGGTGGGCGGCGAGGCCCGCCCCGGCGATGATCACCTTCAGCCCCCGGTCATCTGCCGACGACGCGTACTCGGCGACGCGTGCAGGCTTGCGGTGCGCGGACATGACCTCGGTCTCGTGCTCGATGCCGAAGCGATCGAGAACGGCCTGGGCCTTCTCCATCACCGGCAGATCCGAGTCGCTTCCCATGATGATCCCCACTTGTGTCAAACCGGTCTCCCTTCGAGATTCTCTGCCCGCAACGCGATGTCGCTGCGCGTGTGCTTACCTTCGAAATCGATGTGTCCGGCCGCGTCGTACGCGCGCCCTCTCGCCTCTGCGAAGGTCGGCGCCGTCGCGCTCACTGCGAGCACCCTTCCACCCGACGTCACGATGCGTCCCGATTCCGCTCTGGTCCCTGCGTGGAACAGGACGACTCCGTCAACCGCCGCGGCGGAGTCCAGCCCGTCTATCTCCAGTCCGATCCTGTGCTTGCCCGGATAGCCGCCTGAAGCCAGGACGACCGAAACGCAGACATCGGACGACCAGCCGAGCGCGATGCCTGCCAACTGCCCCGTCGCCGCGGCCATGGCGACCTCGCCGAGATCGCTATCGAGGCGCGGGATCAGAGCCTGCGTCTCGGGATCCCCGAAGCGCGCGTTGAACTCGACGACCTTGACGCCCTTGCCGGTTAGCGCCAGGCCCGCATACAGCGCGCCGACGAATGGTGCACCTTCGACCGCGCTCTGCTCGACCATCGGCCGGATCACCTCGTCGACGATCTGATCGGCCGTCTCGGGGGGACAGGCCGGTACGGGGCTGTAGGAGCCCATCCCGCCGGTGTTGGGGCCGCGGTCGGAGTCGCGGGCACGCTTGTAATCCTGCGCCGGCTCGCAGGGAACGACGGACGAACCGTCGCTGAATGCGATCAGGGACGTCTCTTCGCCGTCGAGGAACTCTTCGATCACTACCGTCGTCCCGGCGTCACCAAAGGTCCTTTCGACCAGTCGCTCGGTGACCGCGCGTACGGCAGCGTCGCGATCTTCGGTTACCACCACGCCCTTACCGGCTGCGAGACCGTCGGCCTTGATCACGTACGGAGGGCCCAGCTCGTCCATGAAGGAGATCGCGGCGTCGGGCTCGGTGAAAGAACGCCATGCGGCGGTGGGTATGCCTGCGCGCTCCATCAAAGTCTTGGCGTGAGCCTTCGAGCCCTCGATGCGCGCGGCGGCCGCATCCGGCCCGAAGACGGCGACCCCCTCGGCGCGCAGCGCATCCGCGACACCGGTCACCAGAGGAGCCTCGGGGCCGACCACGACGAGGCCTGCCCCGACCCGTTTGGCCAGCTCGGTAACCGCGGTTGGATCCTCGATGTCACACGACTCGAGATGAGCGAACGCGGCGATCCCCGGGTTGCCGGGCGAGACGATCAACTCGTCCACCGTCTTCGATCGATCGAGGGCCCACGCGAGCGCGCTCTCGCGGCCCCCCGAGCCGAGCAGCAGTGTCCTCAAGGGGCCCCTCTAACCCCCCAGCCTGACGATCGCATCGCGCCCGGGACCGACCGACGCCCACGAAACAGGCGTCGCGGCGAGGGATTCGATCGTCTCCAGATAGGCGCGCGCCTCCTTCGGTAGATCGTCCAGGGTGCGCGCGCCCGAGATGTCCACAGACCAGCCGGGCAGCACCTCGTAGATCGGCTTGCACTTGTTGAAGATGGTCTGGTTCGGAGGGAAGTGCTCGAAGCGCTCGCCTTCGTATTGATAGGCAACGCAGACCTTGATGTCGTCGAAGTGGGACAAGACGTCGAGCTTGGTAACGACCAGCTCGGTCAGGGTGTTCAACCGCGCGGCGTAGCGGGCCGCCACCGCATCGAACCACCCGCACCGGCGTTTCCGCCCGGTCGTCGTGCCGTACTCGGCCCCCGCTTCGACGAGAACCTCCGCGTCGGCGGGGTCCGCCTCGGAAGGGAACGGCCCGGAGCCAACCCTCGTGCAATACGCCTTGGAGATGCCGATGATGCGCTCGATGTCGCGCGGCCCGACGCCGGCGCCGGCGCAGGCTCCGCCCGAGATCGGATTCGAGGAGGTGACGAAGGGATAGGTCCCGTGATCCAGATCGAGAAGCGTTGCCTGGGCCCCCTCGAACATCACGGTCTTCCCGTCGTCCAGCGCCTTCTGTATCACGGGATCGGTGTCGGCGATGTGCTCGGCCAGCCGGTTCGCGTAGGACAGGTATTCCTCTTCGACCTCGCGTTGGTCCAGCGGAAGCCGGCCGTAGACGCGCGTGAGGATCAGGTTCTTCTCCTTCAGCGCGACCTCGAGCTTCGTCGAGAAGATCTTGGGGTCGAGCATGTCCTGGACGCGCAGACCAACGCGCGTTGCTTTGTCGGCGTACGCGGGTCCGATCCCTCTCTTGGTCGTGCCGAGCCGGTTCTTTCCAAGCCTGCGCTCGGTCACGCGATCGAGCTCGAGGTGGTACGGCATGATCAAGTGGGCGTTGCCCGACAGCAACAACTTGCTGGTATCGATACCGCGCGCGCTCAGAGCGTCCAACTCTTCTATCAAGACCTGAGGATTCACGACCACACCCGGGCCGATCACGGGCGTGCAATGCGGATACAGGATGCCGGTGGGAACGAGATGGAGCGCGTACCGCTCGCCCTCGACGACGATGGTGTGCCCGGCGTTGTTGCCGCCCTGGTAGCGGACCACTAGATCGGTGTGCTCCGCGAGGAGATCGGTGACCTTCCCCTTACCCTCGTCGCCCCACTGGGTCCCTACGAGCGCGATGCCCGGCATCGCCTAGTGCTCCGAGTGGAAAGACACTTAGCGCTCGATCCTGAACTTGATGCGGACGTGCGTCAGGTACTCGCTTATCTCGCCGTCGGACACGCTGCAGGACGTGTCGAGGACGTCCATGCCGGTGATGCCACGGATCGTCCGGGATGCCTCGGCGAGCGCCTGGGTGGCCGCGTCACGCCACGACTCGGTCGAGACGCCTACGAGGTCGATGGTCTTGATCACGGCCACCAGCTGTCCTCCTTAGATGGGGGAAGGGCCCTTCGGGCAGGCCGGGCCGGTCCCGGCGGGTGGGATTCTATCGAGAGGCCTCCCAGGCGGGCCGGGGTAACGAATCGGGGCTAAACACCACGGCCCGATGAGCCGATATATCCCTCCGGTTAAAGATAGTGCAGTATGTACACGGTTGTTGCTGATGGGGAGCCTCGAGGGGACCACGTGATGGACACCGACCTTTTCCAAGGAGTGCTGCTGGCCCTTCTGGCGATCGGCCTCGTAGTGCTGATCGCCCTTCTGGCGACGCTCGGTGGCATCCGCAAGGCCCTGGAACGGCGCGTCGCCTCCGAACAGACGCCCGCACCCGCGACCGCCTCCGAACCCGAAACGACATCCTCGGAGACCGGCGCCGCAGCCGAACCTGCCGCTGCAGCCGAACCCGTCGTCGCCGACACCGCTTCGACGCCGGCTTCGGGCGCGCCGAAACAGGCCGACACGATCCGGTCCGTTCTCGAGCAGCACGGTCTGTCCGACAGCCCGACCACGACGACGGCCACCCCCGCGGCCGCAGCGGCCGCCACCCCCGCCGCGGCCGAACCCGTCGTCGACAGCGCGTTCGCGAGCCACGCGGACGATCCTCAGGAAGAGCCGTTCCAGAGAGACGGACGCTGGTGGTTCCGGCGCGGCGACGAGCTGCTTCTGTACAACGAAGGCACCGGTCAGTGGGAGCCGGCCCTCGACCAGCCCGCCGCCGCAGCCTCGCCTCCCACCACGGCCGCTCAACCGAGCGCAGCGACTCAGAGCACCGCGACGACGACCGCCGAGGTCCCGGTGGCCGCCGACCAGGTCTCGTCCTTCTGGAAGTGCCCGACGTGTGGCGCCGTCAACGGGACCACCGCCACCAGCTGCCGCATGTGCTTCGCCCCTCGTCCCTGACGCAGACGTGCCGAGTTAGTCGCGCGCGCGTGGATCGCCCGACGCAAGACGTGCAAGCAGCGCGCGCAAACCGGGAATCGAGGGATCCCCGCCCAGAGCCGTCGCAGCGATAGCCCCCAGCCACACAACCACGCCTGCGAAAAAGACAACCCGGGTCCCTACGGCTGAAACCGCGGAGCACGCGTACAGGGCCAGTGGCCACAGCAGCCCCAGTCCGATCGCCTGAAGTCCATGGAACCGGGCGCGCTCGTCGCCGAACAGGTAGGCGACGGCGCCCGTGACGGGCAGCAGGACGTACGCGAGCGTGGCCACGCCGGGCATCGTAGGACGGGCCCGGACGGCGGGCGGTGTGCCGGCGGCCAACGGGGCAATATGACGGCATGACCAACCGCCTGGCCGGGGAGACCAGCCCCTATCTCCTTCAGCACCAGCACAACCCCGTGGACTGGTACCCGTGGGGAGACGAGGCCCTCGAGCGGGCAAGGGCGGAGGACAAGCCGATCCTGTTGTCGATCGGCTACGCCGCTTGTCACTGGTGCCATGTGATGGAGCGCGAATCGTTCGAGGATCAGGCAACTGCGGTGGTTATGAATCGCAACTTCGTCTGCATCAAGGTCGACCGCGAGGAACGCCCGGACATCGACGCGATCTATATGGATGCGGTGCAGGCGATGACGGGCCACGGGGGATGGCCGATGACGGTGTTCCTCACTCCCGATGGGAAACCGTTCTACGGCGGGACTTACTTCCCACCCGAGGATCGCCACGGTCTCCCGGGCTTCACAAAGCTCCTGAACGCGATCGATCAAGCCTGGCGCGACAAACGCAGCGATGTCGAACTCCAAGGCAAACAGCTCGTCGAACAGATGGATCCACTCGCTCGCCTGCAGCCCAGCACCGAGCTCATCACGTCCGCCGTTCTGGACGAGGCCTATGCCGCATTGCACTCGAGCTTCGATGCCGAATGGGGAGGCTTCGGTGGCGCACCCAAGTTCCCACAACCGATGACCCTCGAGCTGTTGATGCGCCTCGCCGCGAGGGGACGCGTGGACGCAACGCCGATGGTGAAGCGCACCCTAGATGCGATGGCGACGGGAGGGATGCTCGACCAGCTGGCCGGTGGTTTCGCGCGTTACTCCGTCGATCGCGCGTGGCTGGTGCCCCACTTCGAAAAGATGCTCTACGACAACGCCCAATTGCTTCGCGTCTACGCACGCTCCGCGCGCTTCACCGGAGACCGGCGACACGACGAGGTGGCCCGAGCGACGGCCGCCTGGATGCTCACCGAGATGCGCGACCCCGCGGGAGGCTTCTGGTCGTCTCTCGACGCCGACTCGGAGGGGGAAGAGGGCCGCTTCTACGTCTGGACCCTCGACGAGGTCCGGGAGGTCACCGGCGCCGACGCCGACGTCGCGATCGCCCGCTGGGGGTTCACCCCGGAGGGCAACTTCGAGGGCAAGAACATCCCCATCGATGCCGGTGGCCGCGAGGAGAACGACGCCGTGGCGACGGCACGAGCCGCCCTGCTCGAACGGCGGGGGCAAAGGGTCCGGCCGGCCACCGACGACAAGGTGCTGACCGCGTGGAACGGCCTGGCAGCAGCCGCCCTGGCCGAGTCCGGCGTCCTGCTCGCCGAGCCCGGATGGATCGGGGCCTCCGTCGAAGCGATGGACTTCGTGTTCGACGATCTGGTCGTCGACGGCCGCCTGATGCGGGCCTATCGGCACGGAGCGGTGAACCATCTCGGGTTCGCGGAGGACTACGCCTTCGTCCTCGAGGGCTGCCTCGCGCTCTTCGAGGCGACCTTCGACGAACGCTGGCTCGAGCGCGCGGGCTGGGCGGCCGACGAGGCGATCCGCCTGTTCCACGACCCCGTGGGGGGCGGCTTCTTCACCACCGGCAACGACGCGGAGCAGCTGGTGACCCGGCCGAAAGACCTGGTGGACAACGCCGTGCCGGCGGCGAACTCGGTGCTGGCTCTGGAGCTCCAACGCCTGTCCCTGCTTCTCGGGGACACCTCCTATGAGCGCAAGGCCCTCGACACGATGCGGCTCCTCCATCAACCGATGACGCGCTCCCCGCTGGGCTTCGCCCACCTTCTGTGCGCCGTCGACTTCTACACGGGGGACCCGGTGGAGATAGTGATCGCCGGAGACCTCGGAGACCCCTTGGCCGCTGCGATGATCGACACGGTCCGCGCCGAGTACCGACCGAACAAGGTGCTGGTCCTCGTTCAAGACGAACGCAGCGAGCCTCCGCTCCTGGCCGGCAAGACGAGGATCGACGGGCGCGCCGCGGCGTACGTCTGCCGCCGCGGGATCTGCAAGGCCCCGGTGGTGCGACCGGAAGACCTCTCGGCCCGGCTGTCGTAACCATGGGCGGCATCCGCATCAATCGGTCCTTGACGATCCCCGAGCACGAGATCGAGTACGGCTTCTCGCCCTCGGGGGGGCCGGGCGGCCAGCACGCGAACAAGGCTTCGACCCGGGTCGAGCTCGTGTGGGATATCGGCGCCTCCGCCGCTCTCGGGCCTCGGCAGCGCCAGCGCCTCCTGGGCGCGTTGCGGCACCGGATCGACTCGTCCGGCCGGCTCCGGATGACGAGCGACCGCCATCGATCCCAGCTCCAGAACCGCAAGGACGTGTCGGAGAGGTTCGCCGCGCTTGTAGCCGAAGCACTGGTGCCTCCCAAAGCGCGCGTGGGAACGAAGCCGACCCGCGCATCGACCGAACGCCGGCTTCGGCAGAAGAAGCGGCGTGGGGAGATCAAGCGCAAACGAAGCGTGGGCCCGGACGACTTCTAGTGGGCCAGCTCCAGAAGGGCGTCGGCGACGTGGTGCCACGACCACCGGGAGCGTGCGAGCCGCACCGCGGCGGCCTCCATCTCCCGGCGCTCATCGATCGGCGTGAGAAGCACGCGAGTCAGCGCCTGGGCCAGCGACACGATGGGATCGTCGGGGTCGAAGGTGAGCCATCCGGGACGACCGATCGCCTCTTCAACGGCCGCGCCGGCCTCGCCGATGCCGGAATGTCCTGGCACGACGGGCAGCACTCCCGCCGCAGCAGCTTCCGCAGCCACCATTCCGAACGCCTCCGGCACGACCGACGGCACGGCGAGCACGTCGAACGACGGGAGCACGCGTGACAAGGGGCCGTGCTCGAGCCGGCCGGTGAACTCGATCTCCAGGGTCGCGGCGGCGTCCAGGTAACCGGGCGGAGGATCCTCGAACCAGCGGATCATGTGCTCCAGGGGACCGGCCTCCCCCGCTGCGGCGATCTCCCTGAGCCGCTGAAGGTCGCCGGCCCGCAACGCCGCCGCCAGCCCGCGCAGCCCTGCTTCGAATCCGCCGTAACCGACGATCACGGCGCGACGAAGGCCCTCGACGAGCGGTAGAGCAGCCAGCAGGTGGTGAACCCCTTTGGGCGCCATCAACTTTCCGACGAAGCCCACGACTCCGGCAGATCCGGTGCGAGCGAGCGGTGTGAAGATCTCGACATCGCACCCGGGATTGACGACCACGGCCTTGTGACGCCAGCCGGGGATGTGACGCGCAGCTTCTTCGACCATGTACCTACTGCCGCCGGCAACCGCAGCAGCAGCGGAGAGACCCTCGCTCGCGTAGGAGCGATAGCGCTCTTGCCGCTTCACCGCGTACTCGAGGGCGCTGCCGTGCAACTTCGCGACGAAGGCGCTACCCGTCCTCTCGCAAGCCCGCTTGGCGATGAAGGGACCCATCACCTCGTGACCGGTGATCACTACGTCGGGCTCGAACTCGGTCAGAACCGTCACCATTGCCGCCACGTTCCGTTCGACGTACTCGTTCAGCTCGGCCTCGGTGAGATCGACGAACAGACGCGCGTCGAAACCCTCGTAGCGGTCGAAGACATACACCGGCAGCAGGCGTCCGATAGCCGGACGAACGACGCGGCAGCGACCCGTCGCCGACCCGATCCCGAGGGACTCGCCGAGCTCGACCGAGCGGTTGTCGTCGGTGAGGTCCCCATCGGCATCGACGAAATCGAGGTCCTCGAGCGCGGCGCGCTCCTGGCACATGACCACCACATCGTGGCCCGAATGCCGGTAGCTCCGGGCGATGTTCGCCGTATAGACGTTGGATCCCGAGCCTGTAAGGAGATAGCCGTGCCAGAGCAGGATCTTCACCGGCTGAATCTAGTGGGTCACTAGACTCCGGCGATGCTCGTCGATCGCTCGCTTCGCCTGGCCGTCAGGAACTTCTCGACGCTGTTTCTGGTCGTGTTCGTTGTGATCGCCCCGCTACATCTGTTGTACGGGCTCGTCTTCCAGGACGTAGTGGCGCTGCGCGAGCTCCATCCCGCGATCGCCGAGTTCCCCGAGACGAGGCTGGTCAGAGGCGTGGGACGAGCAGACATCGCTCAGGCAAAGGTGTGGTTCTGGGTCCTGGTCCTCGTCGAGGTCGCAGCGCTGCCGATCCTGACGCGTCCGGTGAGGCGAGTCCTCGTGATGGACGCGAACGCAGAGGTGCCGACCGTGGTGCACGCCTACCGCCGACGGTCACCAGACGGGGGCTCTCGGCTGCCTGTCGTTGAAACCTCGGGCCCGGCGGCGGCCGCGTTGGTCGTCGTCGTCTGCCTCGCTCTCGCGGGGGGAGTGCTGGCCCGTCTGATCCTCGGTCGTGTGGTGGAGCTCCTGCCGGATGCGGCGGCTTCGCTGGGAATGGCGATAGCAGATGCCACCGCCCGCTCCGGTGCAGCCGCGGTAGTGCTGACCGCCGCGGTGCTCGCATTCGATGCTCGTCGCACGGTCCCAACCGAGCGCACCCCGGATCTCTACTAGGGCCCGTCGTCTGGGCCGGAGCGGCTCTACAGGTTCTTGAAGAGGTCGTCCTCGGGCAGATCCTTTGGGACGTGACTCGCGACCAGTGTGTAGTCCTCCCACGGGTAGACCTTGCGCTGGAGGTCGTCGGGGATCGCGAACCAGAAGCTGTCGGGGTCGATCTGGGTCGCGTGTGCCAGCAGAGCTTTGGAACGCAGCTCGATGTAGTCGGTGACGTCGACCTGGGTCGTTATCTCCGGGTCCTCGAATCCCATCGTGTCCCAGTTCTCCAACCAACCCGCATAGGGGTGCTCGATCCCTTCGGCGTCGGCCGCGTCGGACAGCTTCCGCATCCGCTGTTTGCTGAAGGTGGCGAAGTAGTACAGCTTCGACGGCGCCCAGGCCTCGCCGGCCTCGGGGAACTTGTCGGGGTCTCCGGCGTCGAAGAACGCCTGAGTCCCCCACTCGTGCACCCTCACGTGGTCGGGGTGCTCGTATCCGCGGGACTCGTCGTAGGACAGCACGACCTCGGGCTTCTCGGTCCTGATGATGCGAACCAGCTTGCCGATCGCCTCGCCGGCATCTGCGTTGCAGAACGCATTCGGATGCTTGTTCGCGGGAGACTGTGGCATGCCGGAGTCCCGGTAACCGAGTTGATGGATCTCGGCAACCCCCAGGAGATCGCAGGCGGTGGCAAGCTCCGCTTCGCGCAACTCGGCCATGCGCTCCTTGATCCCGGGCTTGTCCATCCTGGGATTGAGGATGTCTCCCTCCTCACCGCGGGTGGCGCAGACCAGCACGACGCGGACGCCTTCGTCGGCGTAGCGAGCCATGGTGCCCGAACCTTTGGAAGATTCGTCGTCTGGGTGAGCGTGGATCGCCAGGAGACATCGCTGTTTCTCGGACACGCCTGTAGGCTACCGCCGCATGTCGACCCCGGTTACCGGCGATTACTTCGAAAAGGCGCGCGCGGTGGCGGCCACCATCTTGTTCGTGTGCGCGGCCACCGCGATCCTTGGGTCCTTCCTCGACTGGGTGACGGTCGAGCCTCCCGTCGTGATCCCCGCCGACCAAGCCCCCCGCGCCGTTGCCTTCAACGGGCTCGACGCCGGGGACGGAGTCATCGTGATCGGGGCCGGCATCGTCGTCATCATCGGCGCCGTCCTTCTCGTACTGCGCGCCCGCTCCTCGTTCGCGTGGTTGGCGTTCTTCGCCTCGATGGTGATCGGCGGGATCGCGATCGCCGACTTCCGAGGACTCGACGCGCTCTTCTACGACGAGATGAATCGCATCGGCGACCCCTCCCCCGGGATCGGGCTCATCTTGGTGGCCGCCGGAGGGCTCATCGGGCTGGTCGCAGCGGTCGCGGGGGTGGCGGCCACCCCGGCCAGGCCGCTCGAAGACGAGAGCTAGAGGGTGCTGCGGCGCGGAAGGTCCGGCACCTAGAGCCGCTCGACGGGGTACCCCTCCTCCTGGAGGCGTCCGACGAGCTGGTCGATGTGAGGTGTCCCCTTCATCTCGAGCTGAAGCGCCACGGACACCTCACCGACGTGCATCGCGACGCCCTCGCGCCGGTGCTCGACACCCACGACGTTGCCGCCGAGGTCCGCTATCAACGACAGCAGCCGCGCGAGCTCCCCCGGGGAGTCGGCGATCCGGGTGTGGAAGGCGAAGTAACGACCCGAAACACTCATCCCGAACCGGATCACGCTCAGCAACAAGAGCGGATCGATATTCCCCCCAGAAAGGACCACCGCTACCGGCGGCCGAAGCTCCGTCGCGTTCTCAAGGACCGCCGCAACCCCCGCCGCGCCGGCCGGCTCCAACACGAGCTTCATGCGCTCGACCGTGAACACCAGTGCTTCGGCGATGGCCTCGTCGCTGACGGTCACGACCTCGTCCACCTGTTGAGCGACGTGAGCAAGCGTGAGGTCTCCGGGCCGGTTGGCCGCGATGCCGTCGGCGATCGTTGCCATCGTCTCCAGGGAAACCGGCTCGCCGCGCTCCAAAGAGGGCGGGAACGCCGCCGCACCTGCTGCCTGGACGCCGACCAATCGGATAGACGGCTTTAGCTCTCGCAAGGCCGCGGCGATGCCGGACATGAGCCCGCCTCCGCCGATCGGGACGACCACCGTCTCGACATCCGGTAGCTGCTCGGCGATCTCGCAACCGACCGTCCCCTGCCCGGCGATGACGTGGGGGTGGTCGAAGGGATGAACGAATATCGCGCCGGTCTCATGCGACCGGCGTTCGGCGGCGTCGAACGCGGCCCCGAAATCCTTCCCGGTGAGCACGACGTCCGCCCCGTAACGCCGCGTCGCCTCGACCTTGGGCAAGGAGGCGGCCGCCGGCATGAACAAGGTGGCCGGGCAGCCGGAGAGAGATGCGGCCAGCGCAACTCCCTGGGCGTGGTTGCCGGCCGACGCAGCGACCACCCCGGCGGCCCGCTCGCTCTCCGACAGCCGGCTGATGCGATTGAAGGCCCCTCGGATCTTGAAGGAGCCCGTGCGCTGCAGGTTCTCGCACTTGATGAACACGGGCCCGCCTACGTGATCGGAGAGGGCCCGAGAGCGGTCCAGGGGCGTCTCCACGGCGACCCCTCGAAGGCGCTCACGAGCGTCCCGGATGGCCGCCAGGTCCACCAAAGCGGGCGAGGTCTTCACCCGGTCATCGTGCCACGTACGCGAGCATGGGGACATGAGCGAGGCATGGGCGCCCACCAGCTGGCGAACTAAGGAGACCGCGCAGCAACCGGAGTGGCCGGACGAGCTGCAGCTGGAAACGACTCTGGACCAGTTGCAGAACCTTCCACCCCTGGTCTTCGCGGGCGAGGCGCGCCGCCTCACCGAGGCTCTGGCGAAGGCGGGACGCGGCGACGCGTTCGTCCTGCAGGCCGGGGACTGCGCGGAATCGTTCGAGGAGTTCTCCGCCGATGCGATCCGCGACAAGCTCAAGATCATCCTGCAGATGGCGGTGGTGCTGACCTACGCCTCGGGTCTGCCTGTGGTGAAGATCGGACGCATCGCAGGGCAATTCGCGAAACCTCGGACGTCGCCGCACGAGACGATGGACGACATCGAGCTGCCCTCCTTCCGTGGACATGCCGTCAACGACTTCGCTTTCGACGAGGTTTCGCGGCGCGCGGATCCAACCCGCTTGCTCCGCGCGTATCACCAATCGGTCGCGACGTTGAACCTCATCAGGGCGTTCACGAAAGGTGGATTCGCCGACCTCAACCAGATCCACATGTGGAACCAGGAGTTCGTCGCGGCGAGCCGGCAGGGACAGCGTTACGAGCAGATGGCGCGCCACATCGACCGAGCCTTGCGCTTCATGGCCGCATGCGGCGTGGATCTCTCGTCCGATTCCCATCTGCACGAGGTCGACCTGTACACCTCGCACGAAGCCCTGATCCTCGGATTCGAAGAGGCGATGACGCGGCGCGACAGCCTTACCGGAGACTGGTACGACTGCTCCGCGCACATGCTGTGGCTCGGCGAGCGCACCCGTCAGCTCGAAGGCGGACACGCCGAGTTCCTCTCCGGCATCGGAAACCCGATCGGCTGCAAGCTTGGAGCGGGCGTCATCCCCGACGACGTCCTCGCGCTGTGCGACCGTCTAAACCCGAACAACGAGCCGGGTCGACTCACCTTCATCACGCGCATGGGAACCGATCGGGTCGAAGAAGTGCTGCCGTCTCTGGTGCGGGCGGTGCGCGACGAAGGCCGCGAGGTCACCTGGGTCTGCGACCCCATGCACGGCAACACCTTCTCGACGCCCGCCGGATACAAGACGCGCCGCTTCGACGACATCCTGGGCGAGATCAAGGGCTTCTTCGCGGTGCACGAGCGGGAGGGGACCGTGCCCGGCGGGGTGCATCTCGAGCTCACCCACGAGGCGGTCACCGAATGCTTGGGGGGGTCGGAGGAGGTTCTGGACACCAACCTGTCCGACCGCTACCAGGCGCTCTGCGACCCTCGGCTAAACGCTCGGCAGTCGGTGGACCTTGCGTTCCAGGTAGGAGAGATGCTCCAGAGCTAGCGTTGCCGCTAGGCGACCTCGGCTCGAACCAATCTGAGGATCTCGTCCGGCTCGGCGTGCCGTCCGGTCTCCTTCTTCGAGTACAGCAGACGGCCGTCGACCTCGACCTCGAAGACCCCGCCGCGCGAGGGTACGAGCCGCAGGTCGGCGATCTGTTGTTCGAACTCTTCCAGCAGGCGCTCCGTCAGACCGACGGCTCTAGGTGCGTAGCCTCACTGGGCGCAGTACTCGATCGAGATCTTCATGTGGCGAGCCTAAGTGCTCCGGGCCCGCGTGTAGGGCTCCGGGGCCGACTGCGGACCGACTTGCCTGGAGACCTCAGCTGCCTCACAGTGGGGCTACCGAACGAACAAGGAGGAAGGGATGGACGCTCTGGGCTGGATCGTGATCGGAGTGCTGGTGCTCCTGGTCATCGCGATGGTCCTCGTCTACAACCGGCTGGTCGCGCTGCGGAACCGCACCGAGGCCGCCTGGTCGCAGATCGACGTGCAGCTGAAGCGACGCTACGACCTGATCCCGAACCTGGTCGAGACCGTCAAGGGTTACGCGGCCCACGAGCGCGAAACCCTCGAAGCCGTGATCCAGGCGCGGCAACAGGCGGTAGGAGCTCAGGGGGTCGAGAACCAGGCCCAAGCCGAGAACATGCTCACCCAGGCTCTGCGGCAGCTGTTCGCCGTGGCCGAGGCATACCCGGATCTGAAAGCGAACGAGAACTTCCTGGCCTTGCAGGAGGAGCTCACCGCAACGGAGGGTCGGATCGCCTACGCGCGCCAGTTCTACAACGAGTCGATCCTGGCTTACGACAACGCCCGCGAGACCTTCCCCACGAACCTGGTTGCAGGAGCCTTCAACTTCGAAGAGAAGCCGTACTTCGAGATCGAGGAAGCGTCCCGGGAGAACGTCACGGTCGACTTCGGCCAGCGGGGTAATCCGGCCACACCTCCCGCGTAACGACGTTGCTGTACGACCGCGTTTCACGGAACGTCCGCAAGACGTGGGCGCTCATATTCGTTTTCGTTCTGCTGGTCGGAGCTATCGGCTGGGTCTTCGGTGAGTTCACCGGCTTCGGGGTCTGGGGATTGCCGGTCGCCGTCGGGATCTCGCTCCTGATGAGCTGGGGCGCGTATTTCTCCTCGGACAGGATCGCGCTGTCGATGAGCAAAGCGAGGCCGGCCGACGAAACCACCGATCGGCAACTGCACAACCTCGTCGAGGGATTGTCGTTGGCCGCAGGACTCCCCAAGCCCCGGGTATACGTGGTCGAGGACGATGCCCCGAACGCCTTTGCAACGGGACGCAACCCGGAGCACGCCGCCGTGGCTGTAACGCGCGGGCTCATGGCCAAGATGGAACGCGACGAGCTCGAGGGCGTGTTGGCGCACGAGCTCGCGCACGTCAAGAACCGGGACACGCTGGTTATGACGGTCGCCGTCACGCTGGTAGGCGTGATCGTTCTCCTGGCCGACTGGATGCTGAGGGCTCTGTGGTGGGGAGGCCGAGGCAGCAACGACCGCAACAGCGGACTTGGATTGCCGTTCGCGATCATCGGCATCGTGCTGATGATCACGGCGCCGTTCTTCGCGCAACTCCTGCAGTTCGCGATCTCCCGACAACGTGAGTTCCTGGCCGACGCAGAGGCTGTGATGATCACGCGCTACCCCGACGGCCTGATCGGCGCTCTCGAGAAGCTCAAGGCCGACCAGACCGTGGTGCGCACCGCCAGCAAGGCGACGGCTCACCTCTGGATCGAGTCACCCATCGCCCGCCATGCCCACGAGGGCTCCAGCAAGCAGGGCGCGTGGCTCAACCGCATGTTCGACACGCACCCGCCGCTGGACGCACGCATCGCAGCCCTCAGGGAGAGCTCCGTCGCGTCGACTCCGCGGGCCGGCTAGCTCTTCCCGGCCGGACGCCTTACCAACAGACTGCCGAGAGCGATCAGAGTCATTCCCACGTAGAACCAGCGCAGAGCCTCCGTCCCGGTGAACGGCAACACCGCGCCCTGGGGCTCGGCCTCGGCGGCCGCGCCCAAGACCTCGGGCGCTGCGGGAGCGGCCGACAATCGGATGCCTAGGACCGCTTCGGGCTCCACGTCGGAGCCATCGGGCGTGGATGGATCGGTGCTGCCGCCCACAGCCTCGTCCGGCTCACATCCGCCCGTCGCCGGGTCGATCGAGAATCCGTCCGGTTCCACAGCCTGATCCCCGTCCATGTTCGGGCAAACATCCGCGACCGCCGGCTGAGGCTCCGTGCAGTCCCCGTTGATCCCATTGTTGGTCGGATCGAGGTCGCCGCTGCAGTCGGGCAGCTGAGGCACCGTGCAGTCGCCGTTCGGTCCGTTGTTGGTGGCGTCCACATCTCCGTTGCAGTCGGTGATCGCCGGGTTCGTGCAGTCACCGTTCGGGCCGTTGTTGGTGGCGTCCACATCTCCGTTGCAGTCCGGGGTCGGCGGGTTCGTGCAGTCGCCGTTCGGTCCGTTGTTGGTTGCGTCCACATCTCCGTTGCAGTCCGGGGTCGGCGGGTTCGTGCAATCACCGTTCGGGCCGTTGTTGGTGGCGTCGAAGTCACCGCTGCAGTCGCGCTGGTTCTCAGTGAAGGTCATCGTCACCGTGGTCGAACACACCGAATCGCTCAGCCCGACCACCATCGCCTCGTCGGTAGCGGGCGAGTGGTTCGCCGGAGCGTTCGCAGAGATCATGGTCCCGTTCGGGTTCGTCGAGTAGACCTCGGTCTTGTCGACGAGCTCCGAAGGGCTGATGACGGTGCCGTTGGTAGCCACATCGACGGTCCACTCGCCGCAGCCGTTGTTCTCCTCGACCTCCTCTATCTCCAGGAAGCTCGCCGAGACATTCTTCGAACACTCCGTGGGAGAGAAGGTTGCCGACAGAGGCGCAGTCGTCGCTCCGGACGAGGTCCCGTCGGAGGAATAACCGGTCAGAGCGGTCGCGGTACCGGTCACGGTGCCGGGGTTACTCGTGTACGTCGTGGAGGCGATGTCGGCGGTGGCGTTCGAGAGGTTGACCGTCAGCGTCCAGGTCGAGCACGGGCATGCAGGGCCACTCGTCGCCCCGCTCAGTTGACCCGCTTTCTTGTACAGAACGCCGGCAGGACCGCCACCGGCCACGTCGCCGTCGTAGATCAGACTGAAGGTGTCCCCGTCCACAGGCTCGAACTGATCCCACTTGTACGTGTAGGTCGTCCCTTGGAGGAGTTCAGCGTCACTTTCCCGGGAGCCGTCTGTAGCTTGCGCCTCCACGCAGACGGTGATCTCGATGTGGCTGATCCCTTCGCCGCCACACCTCAGGTCGTTTGGGCCGTCCTCTGTGTAGACGAGCTCCCACGTGAACGTGGTCGTGTCGGCGACCGGGTCATACGACCTGGTAGGGACGAGGGACCAGTTGGAAAGCAGGCTCTCGTCGGAGCAGCTGATTCCTTCGGGCTCCCCCTCTCTCTTCTTGCTCACCCGGCTGGAGATGGTGCGCGTACGAGCCTTGGAGGTGTGCGCCGAGCTCAGCTCCGCGTCGAGAGCCTCGACCGACATGCCGTCGGACGAGTCCTTGAAAGTGGGTGCATCCGCCGGGGCGGCCGGTGCGGCCTCCTCCGCAGGAATGGCTTCCTCCACAGGAGCGCCTTCGACCACCGCCACTTCCTCGGCAGGGGTTTCCGAGGGGACGCCCGCTTCGACCGGCGCAGCCCCACCGACCGGCGCCGCGTCGGTCGCGTAGGCCTGCGGCTGGGCCGGAAGAGTCGTCACGAAGAGCATCAGCAAGGTCATGACCAACGCCGCTACCACGCCCATCCGCGGCGTGCGCTGCGCGATCGCCTGCCGGCGATCTGCGATATCGAGTGACAAGAGTGGGCCCGCCTTCTTCATGGTGACGATCTCGGGACGTCGGGCCGCCACTACCGCCTCGGTCGCGCCGGAGCACGACCGGCACAAGCCTTCGTCGTTGATCCAGTGGGAAACGCGGGGGCCCGTCCAGAAACCACAACGGATGCACCTGTATGTCACTCGCTCGCTCCTTACTAGGTCAGACGCCGACGGTTCTCAAGTTGTCGTGATGGATCCGGATCGTGGGTCTGCTCTCAACCTCGAACCTGAGCTCGGACCTCGTCTCCGGAACGCGCTCTGCCTCGGTCGTGGGTCCGATGGCGGGAGCCGGATCGGGCGGTGGGGCGGAGGGCGCCGAAGCCGTGGCGCGCATCTCTTTCTGCCGCCGCAGCCTTAGCACGGTCTGGGTCTCGGCCCAGGCCTGCCAGGCCGGATCTTCGGGGTCGGGCGGCGCGTTCATCGCCGAGAGGCTCTGCCGGACTACGGGCTCGGGCGAAGTTGGCTCGTCGGGCGCTACAAGCGCGTCCTCGACTTCGGCTTCCTGTTGCTCTGCGACGCGCCGGAGCTCGCGCTTGACGCGCAACTCGGTCAGCTGATCACGCAGCCGGTTGATGGTCTCGCGCTCGGCCCACTCCACCCATCTGGGGTCGCACTCAGACGAGTTGGAGTCGTTCGAGACATAGCTCATGTAGGACCTTTCCCGCGAAGGACTCCGGGAGGTTCTTTGCTCGAACCGCTGGTCCTGCAACGATCGTCATCGGATGTCGCCCGTATCGTGCCGATTCGCGTACAAAAGCGAAGAATTTTTTTTCGCGACCTACAGGAGACCGGTTGCCCTAGTCCGATTTGACCCAGTTCGCGATGGCCTCGACGGCCTCGTTCAGAGCCTCCCCACTGGAGCGTCCGGACGACTTCCTCACCTTGAAAGAGTGATCGCCGTCGTTCACCACGATCAGGTCCGTGGGAGCTCTCATCTTGGCAAGCACACCGTCGAGCGTTTCCAGCGGACAGAACGGGTCGCGCGTCCCCTCGACGAAGAGGACGCGCTCGCGTAGCTGGTAGAGGTGTTCGTCCCGGATCCGGTCTGGTCGACCCGGAGGGTGCAGCGGATAGCCGAGCAGCACCAGTCCGTCTATCCCCCCGACCTCTCCCGACGCGGCGATGTGGGTAGCGATACGGCCGCCCATCGACTTGCCGGCGAGGAACAGCCGGTCCGGCGAGAGTTGCTCGTGCGCGTAGCGAGCGACTCCAGCGTAGGTCGACTCCAGGACTGCCTGACGGTCGGGGGAGCGGCGCCCCTTTGTGACGTAGAGAAAGTCGAATCGAAGCACCGAGATGCCGCGAGTAACAAGTCCTTCGGCCACCCGTGCCATGAATGGGTGATCCATCCCTGCCCCTGCGCCGTGGGCCAGGATGAGCAGGGTCTCGCCACCTGCATCGTCGTATGTCGTGGCAACGGCACCGACGGTGGTCTCGACGTGTCGATCCATGGGGGAATCATCACCTAGACGACCTATACTCCGCGACGTTTTCGGTGCCCTCGTTTCTGGCCGGCCGCGTCGAGGAGGCATGGTGCTCGAGAAGATCTTGATGACGCTCCTTATCCTCGCGACCCTTGCAGCGTTCGCTTCGCGCGCCCGAGACCTCGTCGGCTACGCGCAGCTCGGCACCGAGGACGACCGCAAACCGCGCGATTGGGGGCGCAAGCTCCGCGACCAGATCGTCGTCGTCTTCGGACAGCGCAAGTTGTTGCAATGGTCGATCCCGGGTCTCATGCACTTCTTCATCTTCTGGGGCTTCGTGATCCTCTTCACGACGATCGTCGAAGCCTTCGGGGCCGTCTACCAGGAAGGCTTCCACATCCCCCTGATCGGCAGATGGGGGCCGCTGGGGGCGCTGCAGGACTTCTTCGTCGTAGCCGTCCTGGTGAGCATCGCCGTCGCCTTCATCATCCGCAAGATCCAGCGACCAGGCCGTTTCGGCGGGTCACACTTGAAGGAAGCCGACTACATCCTGATCGCGATCACCGGCATCATGATCACGATCCTGTTCACCCGGGCGGCCGAGATCTCGCTCGGGCACTTCCCGTACGACACGCGGTGGACCCCCGCCTCGGATGCGGTTGCGAGGTTGTTCGACGGGATGTCCGAGCCGGCTCTGGAAGCCATCGACACGGTTTTCCTCTGGTGGCACTCGCTGATCATCCTCGGCTTCCTCGTCTACATCACTTATTCGAAGCACCTTCACATCATCACGGCCGGCATCAACGTGCTCTTCACGTCGGAGCGCCCGAAGGGTGCTCTTAAGCCGATGTACATCGACATCGAGCAGATGTCGGAGGACGACACGTTCGGCGCCGGCAAGATCACCGACCTCACGTGGAAACAGATCCTCGACGGGATGACGTGCACCGAATGTGGACGATGCCAGTCGCAATGTCCCGCATGGAACACCGGCAAACCGCTGTCCCCAAAGCTTCTGATCATGGACGAGCGCGATGCTCTGTTCGAGCAGGGACCCGCGCTTCTCAAGGCCAAGCGAACGGGTGAGGAAGCCTTCCAGGAGCTCGTGGGTCGGCTCGAGCCGTTGAACCCGACGATCGTCGAGGACGAGGTCATCTGGGACTGCACCACCTGTGGTGCGTGCGTGCAGGCATGTCCCGTCAACATCGAGCACATCGACCACATCATGGACATGCGCCGAAACCTGGTGATGGGCGAATCGCGCTTCCCGAAGGAGATGCAGCCCGCGCTTCAGAACCTCGAGAACACCGGCAACCCGTGGGGTCAGCCTCCTCAGGCGCGGCTCGAATGGATGAAGGGAACGTCGAAGCAGGAGGAGCTCGAGATCCCACATATCTCGGAGGCTCCAGACGCCGAGGTGCTCTTCTGGGTCGGGTGCGCGGGGGCGTTCGACGATCGCAACAAGAAGGTGGTCTACGACTTCGCCAAGCTTATGCAGATCGCGGGCGTGAAGTTCGCCGTACTCGGCGCGGACGAGTCATGCAACGGCGATCCCGCCCGTCGTATGGGGGCCGAATACGTCTATCAGATGCTCGCCGAGCAGAACATCGAGCTCTTGAAGGAGCACAAGGTCAAGAAGATCGTCACGACCTGCCCCCACTGCTTCAACACCTTGTTCAACGAATACCCGCAATTCGGAGGCACCTTCCAGGTCGTGCATCACACCGAGTACCTGGCCGAGCTCGTCGACAAGGGCAGATTGAGACCGCGCGGCGAGATCGCCAAGAAGGTCACGTACCACGACCCTTGCTACAACGCCCGGCACAACGACGTCTGGCAAGGAGCCCGCGAGGTGATCGAGTCGATCCCCGGAACGGAGTACGGCGAGCTCCACCGTCACGGGCACACGACGTTCTGTTGCGGTGCGGGCGGCGGCCGGATGTGGATGGAAGAGCGCATGGGCAAGAAGATGAATATGGAGCGGACCGACGAGGCACTGGCGTCAGCGTCCGACACGCTCGCCGTCGGCTGCCCCTTCTGCAACATCATGCTGGCCGACGGGGTAACCGAGCGGAAGGCCGACGATCGCATGATCGTGCGCGACGTAGCCCAGCTCCTGCTGCAATCGATCGAGTTCCATCCCGAATCCAGTGCGGCGCGCGGCAACGGTTCGAACGGTGGCAACGGTTCGAACGGCGGTAACGGCAGCGGAGACACCGATGCCTACCCCGCGACCGAGGAAACCGAGGAGATGACCGGCCGGGCTGCGGGACCGGAAGATCCCGACACGACCTAGTGCACCAGTCGCCGGTGACTACCTGAAGTTCTCGAAGTAGCGCGACGGGGTCGGGCCGCGCTGGCCCTGATACTTCGACCCGACCTTGCTCGAGCCGTAGGGGTTCTCGGCCTCGGAGGTCAGCTGGAAGAAGCTGATCTGGCCGATCTTCATGTCGGGGTAGATAGTGATCGGCAGGTTCGCCACGTTCGACAGCTCGAGTGTCAGATGACCTTCGAAGCCCGGGTCGACGTAGCCGGCGGTCGAATGGATGAGGAGACCGAG
>DATFFR010000046.1:0-141468 GCA_035249925.1 Actinomycetota bacterium | reverse complement strand
CAATTCATACAAGCGCCTGATCACCGGGCAGGGTTACCCGGTCATGGAAGCCCCCGTGTACGTCTGTTGGGGTCGGCACAACCGCTCGGCGTTGATCCGTGTGCCCATGTACAAGCCGCGCAAGGATCAGTCGACGCGCATCGAGTTCCGCTCGCCCGACCCGGCCTGCAACCCGTACCTGGCCTTCTCCGTGATGCTTGCTGCCGGGTTGAAGGGGATCGACGAGGGCTACGAGCTTCCTGCCGAGGCCACCGACAACATCTACGAGATGACCCGCAACGAGCGGATGGCCAAGGGTATCGATCAACTGCCCGACGACCTCTACGAGGCCGTGCGCGAGATGGAGCAGTCAGATCTGGTCGCCGACACGCTCGGCGAGCAGGTCTTCGAGTACCTGCTCAGGAACAAGCGTGCCGAATGGGACCAGTACAAGTCGTACGTGTCGCCTTACGAGGTCGAGCGATACCTTCCGTTGCTGTAGGCCGAACGCCCCGCCTAGCCCTTGATGAGAGCTGGCACGCGTGTAGCCCCCACGAAGCGCCGCCCCCAGTAATAAGGGTCGTAGAGCGAACGGACGCGTACCCCGTCCGAGGAGGTCGCGGAGATGAACTTTCCGCGGCCGATGTAGATGCCGGCGTGGCCGACGCGCGCGCTGGTTGTCTTGTGGAAGACGAGGTCTCCGCGCCGCAGGTTTCGTTTCTTCCAGATGCGTTTGTAACCGTCGCGACGTCCCAGCCGGAATTGGTCCATCGACGAGTGAGGCAGTTGTGCGCCGTGCTCGTCGAAGGTCCATCTGGTGAACCCGGAGCAGTCGAATCCGCGAGGCGATGTTCCACCGTAGGAATAGTCGGCGCCGATCTGAGTGCGGGCGCGCTCTCGTACGTGCCATCGCTGCGACCGAACCTTGTTGACCGTATGCGCGTCCGCCGGAGTGGGAGCGCCGGCTACCACCAGCAGCGCCAAGCCCACACCCGCGAGATGCTTGACGACCCAATGTCGTGTCGCTCGATCCATTATCGCCTCCTCGTGCGCAGGTCGAGGCGTTTCGCACCTCGACGGCATCTGCCCGCGCAGACGCTCTGCGTGTCGTTCCGGCTTGCAGTCACACCCGGCAGGTTTCGCTTGTGCGAGAGCCCGCGACCCGGGGACCGCTCTTGCAGGCGGGCGCTGCCCGCCGTTGACGCTCGTGGCGTCGTGGGAACTCACCGTAGGAGCCGAACGGAGATGCGTCCACTCCCGAAACCCGAGAGAAACCACCAGATCTTTGTGGCCCGTCCACAACCGGCTCACTCTGCGAGGCGGCGCGACCGCGGTGGGTTGTTGTGAAGGAGAAGCAAGAGCAACACGAGCACCCGCGCCTCGAAGCGCTCGCACTGGTTAGCCGCTCGCTCAGCTCGTTCGTCTCCGACGATCCGCGCGCGCTCGATCTTCTGCTTTCCGACGACCTACCCGAGCCGGATGCTTACGCAGCCATAGCGCGGGGCGCCATAGAGCGGGCGGGGATCGCGGAGCTACGACTCGAGAAGCGACGACATCTGGCCGTCCTTGCTGCCCGCGATGCGGCCGGCGAGTTGGATCTGCGCGACGTCGGCGCTCATCTCTCTGCCCTGGCGGACGCGTGCGTCGCCGCAACCCTCGTCCATCTCGGTGACCCTCCTGGGTTCGCCGTCATCTCGATGGGCAAGCTCGGTGGCTACGAGCTGAACTACTCGTCGGATATCGACCTCATGCTCGTCGCGGCCGACGGCGCGAACGCGGCCGACCTGGGGACGCTCTCCACGCGCTTCCTGCGGGAGCTCGGGGGGACGGGGCCGGAGGGCCAGGCGTTCCGGATCGACATGAACCTCCGTCCGGAGGGCAGGAGCGGCGCTCTGGTCCGATCGCTGAGCGGCTATCTCGAGTACTACCGCCGGTGGGCCAAGACGTGGGAGTTCCAGGCCCTGATCAAGGCGCGCGCTACCGGCGGCGATCCCGAGCTAGGAGCTCGCTTCATCGATGAGACGCGGCCTTTCGTCTACGAACGCGCGGCGACGAGTGAAGGAGTGGATGCGATCAGGAAGATGAAGGAGCGCGTCGAGGAACACGCGTCGCGCTCCACCCGGGGTGCCAAAGGGACTCGGGACGACGTGAAGCTCGGTCCCGGCGGTATCAGGGACATCGAGTTTTCCGTGCAGCTCCTGCAACTCGTGCACGGCGGGTCGGATCCGGCGGTTCGCTCGCCCAACACCTTGGAGGCGATCGCCCAGTTGGTCGAAGGCGGTTACATCGCGGAGGACGACGGCGCCGGTTTGGCGGTCGATTACCGTTGGTTGCGCAACGTCGAACACCGCATCCAACTGTGGCAGGAACGCCAGTCCCACGTGTTGCCGGAGGCGCCCGAGGACCGCGCCCGGATCGCGCGTTCGCTTGGTTTCCGTGACACGCCGGCGGCCGGAGCGGCCGCCCGCTTCGAGGACGCGCATCGCAGGGTGTTGGCCGATGTACGGGGACGCTTCGAGAAGGTCTTCTACCGTCCGATGGTCGAATCCCTCGCGGACGCCGGCGCGGCGCGACTGTCGCCGGAGGCGCTGAGAGAGAGGTTGAGGGTCCTCGGATTCCGGGACGTCGAGCGCGCCGCCCGGACGCTGACGGGGCTCGTCTCGGGGCGGGACCGCAGAGCGAAGCTATTCCGGGTCCTGACGCCGGCCCTACTCCGCTTCCTGGCGCCCACACCGCAGCCGGACCAGGGCCTCTTCTCGTTCCTTCGTCTCGGCGAGGCGCTCGAGGGCCGCGTCGACGCTCTGGGAGCGCTGCGCGACAACCCGCCGGGCCTGGAGTTCCTCGCCACTGTGCTCGGCAGCGGCCGCTTCCTCGGCGAGGTGCTGGCGCACGTCCCCGAGGAGCTTGCGGTGATCGCCGACCCGCGGGGCCCGGGCGAGCCGAAGGACCGCGCCCGGCTTACGCGCGAAGCCGGCGCGTCACTCGGGTGGCGCGATCCCGACGCACGCATGGACGGTCTGCGGCGATTCAAGCGGCGCGAGACGCTGAAGATCGCGCTGGACGACCTTGCGGGCACGATCGACGTGACGGGCATCGGCGAGTGGCTCGGCGATCTCGCGTCGGCCTGTCTGGACGCGGCTCTGGGCGACCCCACGGACTTTGCCGTTGTCGGTCTCGGCAAGCTCGGCGGCAGGGAGCTGAACTATGCATCGGATGTCGACGTCATCTTCGTGCACCGCGGCGACCCGGAGCAGGCCGAGAGGAGGGCGGAGCAACTGCTGCGCGCCGTGGGCGAGGTCACCCCCGAAGGTCAGGCGTTCCGCGTGGATGCCGCGCTCCGGCCCGAGGGCAAGTCGGGCCCCCTCTCCCGCTCGCTCGAGTCGTATCTCGAGTACTACGGGCGCTGGGCCGAGCCATGGGAGCACCAGGCTCTCATCAAGGCGCGTCCGGTCGCGGGCGACGAGGAGCTGGCCCAGCATCTGGTGAAGAGCACGCGGGCGTTCGCGTTCCCCGAGAAGCTTTCCGGTGAAGCGATCGAACAGATGCGGCATCTCAAGGCCCGCATGGAGAAGGAGCGCGTCCCGCGGGGGACGGATCCACGGCGTCACCTGAAGCTCGGGCCCGGTGGGATCGCCGACGTCGAGTTCTCCGTCCAGCTGTTGCAGCGTCTTCACGGCCATAGTCACGCGGAGATGCAGGTAACCGGGACACTGACGGCGCTGGCCGAGGCCGTTCGCCTGGGGCTCATCGAGGAGGACGACGCCGCGCGTCTGCGCGATGCATTCTCGTTCCTGATGAAGATGCGCAATCGGATCTTCTTCATGTTCGCCAAGCCCGTCGACGCCATCCCGACCAAACCGGAAGAGCTGGAGGCGCTCGGGATCGCGCTCGGGTTCAAGAACCAGCCGCGCCAAGAGGTCGAGGAGACCTACCTTCGCATTACTCGCCGCGCTCGGAAGGTGGCGGAGAGGGTCATCTATGGACGTGGCAGTCGTTAGAGCTGACGCTTCGTCACGATGGCGAACAACGCGGCCATCACGAGCATGCCGACCACCACGATCGCGATGTTGCGGAGGGCCTGCAGGCCCTTCTCCCGATCTCCGGCCATGAGCACGACCACTCCGAGCAGTACCGCTGAGAGCAGCACGATCGGGAGGAACCTCATGGGAGAGCGGCCAACACGTCGTCGATCGGCGGATTGTCGCGCGACGCTTCGGCGCGGAATTCGTACCTGACGGCTCCATCGGTATCGACCACGATGACGCCTCCCATCTGAAGCGGATCCTGCTTCGGCGTGTCCACGCCGTGCCCCGACAGGATCCCCTTGGCGTACCGCATCCAGTTCTGGGGCCCCACCACGTCCCACAGGTTCCCCTTCTTCATCTCCAAAGCCCGATAGGTCTGCTTGGTGTGGTCCACGAGAAGAGGGAACGAGATGTCCTGATGTCTACGGAAGTGCGCGGCCATCTCGGGAAGTCCCATCCCGATCGCCGCGATGGACGCGCCTTTCGCCTCGAATTCCTCGTACCTACCGCTCAACTGAGCGGTGAACTCCCGGCAAAACGTTCAGCCGTAATGCCGCAGCCAGACGAGGACCACGGGCCGCTCACGCCACAGGTCTCCGACACGATGCAATTGGCCGTCGGGATCGGGAAGCTCGACGTCCTGTATCGCCCTTAGGTTCGCCACGGCGCAGTACTAACAGAAGAGGGCCCCCGAAGGGGCTCTCCCTGCGAGGTCCGCTGCCTCACCGAGCCGGCCGATAACCACTAGGAGGGATCTGGCGGCGACGGTAGAGCCTCGGAAAGACTCCTCGTCAGTTCGCTCGATAAACGCGTACGGCCAGGTCGCCTCTGGGCACATCGCTGCGACGTACGGACACCACCCACGTCTGCCGCCAGAAGTCGTCGGTGCAGGCGCCCGGGCCGCTCGAGCCGGTGTCGATGCGAACGACGATGCGCCTCTCCTCGCGGTGAAGTCTGAGTCCTGCCAGATCGGGCGGACACGACGACGATCCTCCCGTTCCCGCCAGGATGGCGACCCGATGCTCGAATCCGATCCGGGGGAGATCGCCCCTCATATGGAACCGCTTCCACGCAGAGCGAAGCTCGGAGCGGTTCGTTGCGTAAGCACGCCATTTGAACCCGTCCCCTCCACGCGACTGATGTGCAACGTCTCGGTAGGGAAGTTGCTCGCTACCGGCGGCGGCGGGTGAGGAGCCCAGGACAAGAAGCGCGACCACGATGGAGGGGACGGCTCGGCTCACAGGTTATTTGTACCGCAACGAGAAAGGCCCCGGCTCACGCCGGGGCCTTTCCTTTCTCGAGGGCTTAGATGTCGTAGTACAGGTAGAACTCCCACGGATGCGGGCGCAGTCGGATCTCGTCGACCTCGTGCACCCTCTTGTAGTCGATCCAGTGGTCGATCACGTCCTGGGTGAATACACCGCCCTCAAGCAGGTAATCGTGGTCGCCCTCCAACGCCTCGAGCGCCGCGTCGAGCGAGCCCGGCACCTGCGGGACCTGCGCCAGCTCCTCGGGCGGGAGCTCGTAGAGGTCCTTGTCCATGGGCTCGGGCGGCTCGATCTTGTTCTTGATCCCGTCGAGTCCGGCCATGAGCAGCGCGGGGAACGCGAGATACGGGTTGCACGACGGGTCGGGACAGCGGAACTCGATGCGCTTGCTCTTCGGCGACTTGGAGTAGAGCGGGATGCGAACGGCGGCGGAGCGGTTCCGCTGCGAGTACACCAGGTTGACCGGCGCCTCGTAACCGGGAACCAGTCGCTTGTAGGAGTTCGTCGTGGGTGCGCACAGCGCCAGCAGCGATCCGGCGTGCTCGAGCAGTCCGCCGATGTACCAGCGCGCCGTGTCGGAAAGCTGCGCGTAGCCGAGCTCGTCGAACATCAACGACTCGCCGTCCTTCCACAGCGACTGGTGCACGTGCATGCCCGAGCCGTTGTCCTGGAAGATCGGCTTGGGCATGAATGTAATCGTCTTGCCGGCGCGGAGACCGACGTTCTTGATCACGTATTTGTAGAGCATGAGCCGGTCGGCCATCGGCAGCAGATCGTCGAAGCCCATGTCGATCTCGCCCTGTCCTGCGGTTCCTACCTCGTGGTGATGGATCTCGACCGGGATGCCGAGCTCGCGCAGGATGAGGACCATCTCCGACCGGAGGTCCTGGTAGTGGTCCATCGGGGGTACGGGGAAGTAACCCTCCTTGTAGCGCGGCTTGTAACCGAGGTTCCGCCCACCCTCCTCGGCGCCGGAGTTCCATGCACCCTCGACCGCGTCGATGTAGTGGTAGGCGGAGTGCTGGTTCTGGTCGAAGCGGATCGAGTCGAAGATGTAGAACTCGGCTTCGGGACCGAAGTACGCGCGGTCGGCGATGCCGGTCCCCTTCAGATAGTCGCTCGCCTTCTTCGCGATGTAGCGGGGGTCACGTGTATAGAACTCGCCGGTGACGGGGTCCTTGACGAACGCGTTGATGATCAGTGTGGGGTGCTGACGGAACGGGTCCATCACCGCGGTGTCCGCGTCCGGGACCAGGATCATGTCGGATTCCTGGATCTCCTGGAAGCCGCGGATCGACGAGCCGTCGAAGCCGTAACCCTCTTCGAACGCCTCCTCGGTCAACTCGTCGAACGGCATCGAGAAGTGCTGCATCAGACCTGGAAGGTCGGAGAACCGGATGTCGACGAACTGGGCGCCGCTCTGCTGACCCAGCTTCAGGACGTCCGACGGGCTTGCTGCCATGGATACGCCTCCTCATGAGTAGCTATGGCTCTTTGATGGCCGGCGTCACCCTACGAAAGGGCCATTTCTCGAGGGTTTCGCCCTTGTTACGGCGGAGTTACGTGGGGAAACGCCACGCTCGATTTTCGCGTTCGTGCTAGTCGTGGGACCCGAGCCAAGCGACCACCCGTTCGGCCTCCTCGTCGTAAGCGGCCTCTATACCGTTGACGATCCACCCCTCGACCTTCGACCCGTACAGAGGCACGCCGACCTTGACCGTGCCGGTGACGGTGCGGGCGGCCCCTCCTCCGTTCTGCTCGATCGCGATGTCGCCGCCGGCTTTCAGGAGGTCTCCGCCCACCTCCGGCAGGATCGTCCACCGCCACCTCATGGCGGTGGGATCCCACACGGCCTCTTCGATCCACGATGGGGGCTGGTCGCCGAGGAAGCGCCGGGCCGCCCCGGAGATCTCGACGTCGAGGACGCAGCGGATCCGGCGGAGCACGGTGCCGTCGGGCCGCTCCTCCTGATGGAGTACCTCACGGGCCGCCAGGCTTCCGATGTCCCGGAGGGAGGCCTGGAACCCTTCGTCGAGCAGTACCTCTGCCACATGGTCGGCGGTTGCCTCGAAGGAGTGCGAGATCTGGAAATCCACGGCTGGAGGATATGCGGCCGGACCTCCGGCGGCATCCCGTCCCCGTGTAGCTTCACGAGGTGAAAAGCGTTTGTTTGGTCTCGAACGCGTACGCGGGATCGGTGTCGCTGAGAACCAAAGAGGTCATCGTCAAGGCCCTGCAGGCCGATTTCAAGCTCGAGGTAGCGGACACGGAGAGCCGCGCCCACGCAACGGAGCTGGCACGGGACGCAGTGGATCGTGGGTTCGACGCGGTGGTTGCTTTCGGCGGCGACGGAACCATCAACGAGGCGGCGCAGGGTCTGGCCGGAACGGACGTCGCTCTCGGCTTCATCCCCGGTGGAAGCACCAATGTCGTCGCTCGTTCGCTCGGCGTCCCTCGGGATCCCGTCGAGGCAACAGCGTTCGTCGCGTCGCACCTCCGTTCGGGAACGATGCGGACGATCAACCTTGGACGCATGAACGAGCGGTACTTCCTGTTCTGCGCGGGCGTGGGCCTCGACGCCGAAGTGGTCAAGAGGGTCGAAGCCGACCCCGAGGCGAAGCGGCGACGCGGTGAGTGGTTCTTCCTGAGCAACGCTCTCAAAGCGGGCTTCACCCAGTATCGCAACGCGGATCCGGCGATCACCGTCGAGATCCCCGGCCGCGAGCCGCGCCGCTCCGTATTGGCGGTTTGCTGCAACGGTCGGCCGTTCACCTACTTCAAGAAGATGCCGGTCGATGTCTGTCCCGAAGCTCGTCTCGATGCCGGCCTCGATGTGTTCGCGCTCGAGCGCATCCGAACGGGAACCATCCCCCGCATTGCCTGGGCCCTATTGGTGAGCCGCTCGCACGTCGGCTGGCGCAACTCCCTCTACGCCCACGACCTCCAGGAGGCAACGATCCGCTGCGACTATCCCCTGCCAGTGCAGGTCGACGGCGACTATCTGGGCGAGCTGGACGAGGTGCAGCTAACGCTCGTCCCGGCCGCTCTCCGCCTCCTCGTTTAGCGGTCCGGCCGACACCCTCAGCGTCGGGAGCGGCGATGCCCATCGCTTACCCTTGGGTTCTCGGCTATCCCCTCAAGGAGTGACCCATGGCCATGCCCACCGAACAGCAGATCTCGGAGGTGCTGGGCGAGATCCAGGACCCGGAGCTCCATCGCGGCTTGAACGAGCTCAACATGGTGCGCGGGATCTCGATCTCCGGCTCGGAGATCTCGGTCCTGATCGCGCTGACGATCCCCGGCTGCCCTCTCAAGGACTACTTCCACACCGTGATCCCGGCGAAGCTCAAGGAAACCTTTCCCGAGGTGACCCACGTCGCGGTCGAGCTGACCTCGATGACGGAGGAGGAGCGCAACGCGTTGGTCGGTGGGCTCCGCAAGGACGCTCCGGCCCCCTTCGCTCGCTCGGACTCGACGACGCAGGTGATCGCGATCGGCTCCGGCAAGGGAGGCGTGGGCAAGTCCACGACCACCGTCAACATAGCGGCCTCGCTGGCGAAGCTCGGTCACTCGGTGGGGCTGCTGGATGCCGACGTCTGGGGTTTCTCGATCCCGCGCATGCTTGGTATCCACGAGCGTCCGACCGTCGTCGGCGAGATGATCATGCCGCCGGAGATCTTCGGGATAAAGGTCGTCTCGATCGGTCTCTTCACTCCCGAGGACAACCCCGTCGTCTGGCGCGGGCCGATGCTGCACAAGGCCCTCCAGCAGTTCCTGTCCGACGTTCACTGGGACGAGCCCGATTACTTGCTGATCGACCTGCCTCCCGGCACCGGCGACGTATCGATCTCGATCGCACAGTTCCTGCCGGGCGCATCGATGGTGATCGTGACCACGCCTCAGGCCGTGGCCGAGAAGGTCGCGCAGCGCGCCGGGCTGATGGCCGAGAAGACGAACCTGGACGTCATCGGCGTCGTCGAGAACATGTCGTACTTCCGCGGCGATGACGGCAAGGAGTACCGCATCTTTGGCGAGGGCGGGGGACAGAGCCTGGCCGAGAAGCTGGACGTACCGCTGCTCGGACAGATCCCGCTCGACCCGTCGACGAGGCACTTCGCCGACGCCGGCGCGCCGATCGTGCTGCAGGACCCGGACGCCGAGGTCTCGCAGGCGTTCGTCACGACCGCCAAGGAGATCGTGAACCTGGTCCCGCCGAAGCCGCGCGCAGCCAAGCGCATCTCGCTGCCGTTGATCGCGGGTCCGATGGCGGCGGGCGGGCATGCACACCAGCATCAGCACCAGCATCAGCATCAGCATTAGGGGCAGATCAAGGAGGCCGTGATGCCCGTGGCCCTCACCGCGTTGGATCTCGGAATCGTCGATCGGATCGGCGGCTCGGTGGACGCCGTGGGGGCCGAGGAGCGCGCCGCCTCCCTCTCGAAACGGTCGATAAAGAAGGAGTCGAAGCTCGCCGGTCTCGAGCTGGCGATCCGCTGTTGCGACCTGACGACGCTCGAGGGATCCGACTCGCCGGGCAAGATCCGGCAGCTCGCGGCGAAGGCCGTGCGCCCGGCTCCGGGCGATCCGACGATCCCGCACGTCGCCGCGCTGTGCATCTATCCACGGCTCGTTCCGCTCGCCGCCGAGTTGCTGCGCGGCTCGGGCGTCAAGGTCGCGTCGGTGGCGACCGCGTTCCCCTCCGGCCAGGCTCCACTCGAGATGCGTCTGGAAGAGATCGAACGCGCGGTGTCCGATGGAGCGGACGAGATCGACATCGTGATCAGCAGGGGGGCGTTCCTCGCCGGCGACGACCAAGCCGTATTCGATGAGGTGGCAGCCTCCAAGCGAGCCGCCCGAGACGCCCACGTCAAGGCGATCCTCGAGACCGGTGAGCTGGGTTCTTACGACCGCGTGCGACGCGCATCGTTGATCGCGATGGCGGCGGGGGCCGACACCATCAAGACCTCGACCGGGAAGATCGCGCCGGCCTCGACGCTGCCGGTCGCTCTCGTGATGGCGCAGGCGATCGCGGATTTCGCGGACGTTACAGGCCGCGCCGTCGGTCTGAAGGTGGCCGGCGGGATCCGCAGCGCCAAGGATGCGCTCCGTTACCTGGTGATCGTGAACGAGACGCTGGGCGCCGAGTGGCTCACGCCGGAGCGGTTCCGCATCGGAGCCTCCTCGCTACTGAACGACCTCCTCATGCAGATCGATAAGCAGCGCACGGGCTTGTATTCGGACCCCGACCGTTACACGATCGATTGATGCCACGGGCCTGGGAGTACTCGCCGGCTCCGGAATCGACCGAGATCGTCGACATCCGGGACGACTACGGCCTCTTTATCGGAGGGGAGTTCGTCGATCCCGTGTCCGGCGACTACCTGAAGACCATCAACCCGGCCACTGAGGAAGTGCTCGCAGCGATCCCGGTTGCCGGCGAGGCAGACATCGACAAGGCCGTCGATGCGGCGGCCGCCGCCTTCAAGAAATGGAGCCGCCTGGACGGCGCGGAGCGGGCCAAGTTCATCTTCCGCATCGCCAGGGTGATTCAGGAGCGCAGCCGTGAGCTGGCGGTGCTCGAGACGATGAACGGCGGCAAGCCGATCAAGGAGAGCCGCGACGTCGACGTTCCGCTGGCGGCGGCGCATTTCTTCTACCACGCAGGCTGGGCCGACAAGTTGGAGTTCGCGTTCCCCGGACGCGAGCCGCGTCCGCTCGGTGTGGCCGCGCAGATCATCCCGTGGAACTTTCCTCTGCTGATGCTGGCGTGGAAGATCGCGCCGGCGCTTGCTACCGGCAACACCGTCGTCCTGAAGCCCGCAGAGACGACGCCGCTCACGGCGCTCGAGTTCGCGGCGATCTGCGATCAGGTGGGTCTTCCGCCGGGCGTGGTCAACATCGTCACAGGTGCGGGAGCCACCGGGGCCGCGCTGGTGCGTCATCCCGACGTGCAGAAGGTTGCGTTTACCGGCTCGACCGAGGTGGGCAAGGACATCCAGCGCGCGGTTGCCGGCACCGGTAAGAAGCTGACGCTCGAGCTCGGGGGCAAAGCGGCCAACATCGTGTTCGACGACGCGCCGCTGGACCAGGCCATCGAGGGGATCGTCAACGGGATCTTCTTCAATCAGGGCCACGTCTGTTGCGCGGGCTCACGGTTGCTGGTGCAGGAGTCGATCGCCGAGGCATTGATAGAAAAGCTGAAGCGCCGTCTTGCGACGCTTCGGCTGGGCGATCCATTGGACAAGAACACCGATATCGGGGCCATCAATTCGCGCGAGCAGCTCGAAAAGATCAGACGGCTTGTCGGGATCGGGGTGGACGAAGGGGCCGAGCTGTATCAGGCGGAGTGCGAGCTGCCCGCGCGCGGCTTTTGGTTCCCGCCCACGGTTTTCACGGGCGTCTCGCAATCCCATCGGATCGCGCAGGAGGAGATCTTCGGGCCGGTCCTCTCTGTGTTGACCTTCCGCACACCCGACGAGGCGGTCGAGAAAGCGAACAACACGCCCTACGGGCTCAGCGCCGGCGTTTGGACCGAGAAGGGCTCGCGCATCCTCTGGATGGCCGACCGGCTGCGCGCCGGCGTCGTGTGGGCGAACACGTTCAACCGGTTCGACCCCGCGTCGCCGTTCGGTGGTTACAAGGAATCCGGCTTCGGCCGCGAAGGTGGTCGTCAAGGCCTCGAGGGTTACGTGACGTTTTGATGCACCGCCGCGCAAGTAATAGTGACACCAGAGCGCCCCTGCATCGACGATGGCTGCGTTGCTCGTCGCGTCCGTACTCCCCGGTACGGACGACTCCTCGCGCCTTGCCCTCCCCGCGCCGTGACGCTCTGGATGTTGACACCACTCACGCGGCGGTGCATTAAATGACTCGCGTCGACGTACGCAAGACCTACAAGCTCTTCATCAACGGGGCGTTCCCCCGTTCGGAATCGGGACGCAGCTACGAGGTGAAGGGGGCCGACGGAGCCTTCGCGGCGAACGCGGTACGCGGCTCGCGGAAGGACATCCGTGATGCTGTTACCGCGGCCCGGAAGGCGTGGCCTTCGTGGAGCAACCTGACCGGTTACAACAGGGGTCAGGTTCTGTACCGGGTGGCCGAGATCATGGAGTCACGGCGCGACGAGTTGATCGCCGAGGTCGCGCGGGCCGAGGGCAAGCGCGGGGCTGGGGCGCAGGTCGACCAGGCGATCGACAACTGGGTCTGGTACGCGGGCTGGACGGACAAGCTGGCGCAGACCCTCGGCGGGATGAACCCGGTCGCCGGGCCGTACTTCAACATCACTACACCCGAGTCCATCGGGGTGATCGGGATCGTTGCCCCGAGGGCCCCCAGCCTCGAGGGCCTCGTCGCTCGTCTGGCTCCAGCGCTCTGTGCCGGCAACGCAGCCGTCGTCGTGGCCTCCGAGGAGCACCCGCTTCCCGCGATCGCCTTGGCCGAGTGCCTCGCCACTTCGGACGTCCCGGGCGGCATCGTGAACATCGTCACCGGCCTGGGGTGGGAGCTCGTTCCCGCGCTGGCCTCGCACCTCGATGTCGACGCCGTCGACGTTGGTGGGGTTCAAGACGACGTCCTGGCCGAGGTCGAGGTCGCCGCGGCCGAGAACGTCAAGCGGGTCGTGCGACCCGGACCGGCGCGCTCGCCCTACGAGGCGTCGGCGTTCATGGAGATGAAAACGGTCTGGCACCCCAAGGGCGCCTGACGCGCCCGCTGCCGCTATAGATCCGCGACCAGCTTTCGCAGCAAACCCTCGAGGCGGCCCGCCGCGGCGCGGCCTGCGGCCGAGACCTCTTCGTGTTCGAGCTTCGTGGACGACAAGCCTGCGGCCGCATTGGTGACGAGGGACAGGCCGAGCACTCGCATGCCGAGTCGACGGGCCTCGATCGCTTCCAGGACCGTCGACATGCCGACCAGGTCGGCACCCATCGCTCGCAGCATCCTGATCTCCGCCGGCGTCTCGTAGACCGGGCCGATCAGTCCCGCGTAGACGCCCTCTTTCAGCGTCGGATCGGCCGCGCGAGCAAGGGCGCGCAGCTCCGCGTCGTAGACCTCGGTCAGGTCGAGGAAGCGCGTGCCGGTGTCGGCGTGGCCCAACAGCGGGTTCGTGCCGGTGAGGTTCAGGTGATCCGAGATCAACGCGAAGCCGCCGACCGGGAGAGAGGGGTCTATGCCGCCTGAAGCATTCGTCAGGATGATCGTGTCGCATCCGGCCTCGTGGGCAAGGCGCACCGGTTGCACGACCCTCGTCACCTCGTGGCCTTCGTAGAGATGCAGACGTCCGGCGAATATCAAGGTCGGCACGCCCTCGAGCTTCCCCGTGTAGAGGGCGCCCTCGTGACCGCCCGCGGTGGGCGCCGCCATGCCCTCGAGGGACGAGTACGGGATGGGTTCGGCCGGGACCAGTGTCCGGGCGACCTCGCTCAGACCCGAGCCCAGGACGATCGCGACGCGCGCCTGCGGGGGAGACGTCACGGCGCGATCCGCTCGATGACGAGCGGCGACGGCTCGGGAGGTTCCGGCCCGATCTCCAGCGCGTTCTCGAGCGCAGCCTGCGCGTGCTCGAAGCGAGCGGGATCGTCGGCATGTAGCTCGAGCAGCGGCTCTCCTTCCTCGACCTTGTCTCCCGGTTTGGCCAGGCACACCACGCCGGCCGCCGGCTCGACGGGGTCCTCTTTACGAGCGCGTCCGGCCCCCAGACGCCATGCCGCGATGCCCACGGCCCGCGCATCGAGGCGGGTGAGGAAACCCGAGGCGGGGGCAGGCAAGGTCCGGCGTTCCGACGCTTGCGCGAGCTCTGCATCGGGGTCGCCGCCCTGCGCGGCGATCATCTCCCGGTACTTGGCGAGGGCGCTCCCGTCTCCCAAGGCCGCCGCGGGGTCGGCGTCGAGGCCCGCAAGAGCCAGCATCTCGGAGGCCAGCGCGAGCGTCACCTCTCGCAGGTCGTCGGGGCCGCGGCCCTCCAGGCAGGCCACCGATTCCGTGACCTCGAGCGCGTTCCCCGCCGCGCGACCGAGAGGGGTCTCCATACCGGTCAGCAAGGCGGTGGTGCGTACGCCGTGAGCGTTGCCGATGCGCACCATCGTCTCTGCAAGCTCGCGGGCGGTGCTCAGATCGGGCAGGAACGCACCACTTCCGACCTTGACGTCGAGCACCAGCGCCTCGGTGCCCTCGGCGATCTTCTTCGACATGATCGACGAAGCGATCAGCGGGATCGACTCGACCGTGCCGGTCACGTCCCTCAGCGCGTAGAGGCGCTTGTCGGCGGGAGCGAGCGAGCCCCCCGCCGCGCAGATCACACAACCCACCTGCTGGAGGATGCGCAGCATCTCGTCCTCGTCGAGGTCCGCGCGCCAGCCGGGGATCGCCTCGAGCTTGTCGAGCGTGCCGCCGGTGTGGCCGAGCCCACGCCCCGAGAGCATCGGGTCGGCCGCGCCGCAGGCGGCGACCAATGGGGCCAGCACCAGCGACACCTTGTCGCCCACGCCGCCGGTCGAATGCTTGTCGACCGTCGGACGCTCGATCGACGAAAGGTCGAGCCGGCGCCCCGATTCGATCATCGCCTGGGTCCAGACGTTGAGCTCGCCGGGCTCCATGCCGCGCCAGACGATGGCCATCAGTAGCGCAGACGCCTGCTCCGGCGCGACCTTCTCGTGCGTGTAGGACTCGATGAACCAGCGGATCTGCTCGTCGGTCAGACGCGTCCCATCGCGCTTGGCCCTGATGACGTCGATCGCATCCACGGCTCGGGCCCTAGCTCTGCTCGCGGGTCTCGAGGTCTTCGATCGAGAACGAGTCCGGCAGCAGCTCGCCCAGCGGCCGTGGCCCCGATGCACCGTCGACCATCAGCGCCTGCCCTCCGGCTTCGAGCAGCAGCTGGCGACAGCGTCCGCAAGGGGCCAGGACGGTGCCGTCGGCGTGCATCGCGCTGACCGCGAGCAGTCGCCCGCCGCCCGACGCGTGGAGTTGTGAGACCAGGCCGCATTCCGCACAGAGGGAGAGACCGTAGGAGGCGTTCTCGACGTTGCAGCCCGTGATCACGCGCCCGTCGTCGACGAGCGCCGCGGCCCCGACCCTGAACTTCGAGTACGGCGCGTACGAGCGGTTCGTGGCTTCGTGTGCCTGCGCACGCAGGTCCTGCCAGTCGATATCGGTCATGAGGCTCCTTCGTCGTGGGGGCCGAGCAGGTCTCCGGCCTTGGCGATCAACTCCTCGGCGCGGGCACGCAGTGCGTCCTTCTCCTCGGTTGTCGCGGACGCGATCCGTGCAGCCACGAGAGCTTCGCACTCATCCACGACCTTCTGCCACTCGTCGCCGTCGCGGCCGCTTGCTTCGAGCGCGGCGCGCAACCAGCGGCGCCCGTAGCCGGCGTGGATGGCCTCGTCGGCCCAGTCGAACTCCATGTCTCTCTGGCTGGTCTTGTCGCCGAGTTGTCCGAAGGTCTCCGCACGCTCGGCCTTCTTGCCGATGTTCTTGGTCTCGAAGAAGGCCAGCATCCCCAGGCGATGCGTCGCGCTCTTCCCCGCGCAGGCCTCGTAGATGAAGGATCCGAGTGGGATCTCGGCGCGCTGGAAACCCCAGGCCAACAACCGCTGCTCACCCATCTGCATGTGTCTGCTCTCGTCGTACAGCCACCGAGCGGCATCGGTGATGAACTCCCAGCCGAGCTCGGGGCCGAGGCTGTAGAGGATCGCGCCTGCGGTGTCGACGGCCCAGACCTCGTTCACGTGGCTGACCGCGGTGCGCAGCAGCAGGCGGATTCCGTCTCCGTAAGGGAAGCCGGTGTCGAAGTTGTCCGGCCAGTAGAAGCTGCACGCGAAGTAGCGATCGTCGCGCGCCGGCTTGTCCGGAACGGCCAGCGCAACGCCCGCATCGAGCCGTACGTCCGTCGCGGGAACGGGTGCTTCGACCGGAACGCCGCCGACCGCGGCCAGCGCGTCGCGCATCGCGGCGCGCCAGCGTGTACCGGCCTCGGACTCGGGCACCGTGCGCGTGGCGGCCGTAAGCGCCACGCCCTGCTCGCGTTTCTCATCGAGCGCGGTTCGCAGGAACCGGAACGAGGGGCCGTCGGCGATCTCGTCCGATACCTCGAGGTAGCGGGCGTACGCGGCTTCCAGGCCGGGCACGAGATCGTCGGCCAGCAGCCGCAACACGGCGCCGGGCTCCGGCGCGTGAGCGGATCGTTCGTAGAGCTCGATGAGGGCAGTGTCGCGGCCGCGACCCAGCGCGCGGTCCGGATAGCGCAGCTCGAACACCCTCCCGCGGAGCTCTCCGGCCGTCAGCGAGCACTGCCACGCTGCCTTGGCAAGGGCGGCCTTGGCGTCGAGGCGGCCGACCAATGGTACGCACGCGCCCAGCGTCAGGGTCAGTGCGCGCTCGAGATGGTGGAACCGCCGCAGCACCGTGGCGGTGTCGAGCCGCAACATCGACGCGCCCGGAGCGCTCATCGGGCGACCAATCCGTCTACCGCGGCCGCGTCGGGCAACGCCGGGATCACGCCCAGCTTCGTACATGCGAGTGCTCCCGCCGCTGCCGCGCGCCGCGCCGAATCCGGAAGGTCCATGCCGTTCGCGAGCGACGCGGCGAGGGTTCCGTTGAAGGCGTCGCCCGCTCCCGTGGAATCCGTCACTTCGACGCGGAACGGCTCGACCGTCGAGTCGCCGCCCGGAGCCACGATCACCGCGCCGGCTTCGCCGCGGGTCAATATCACCGCGCCGACCCCCAGATCGAGCAGGCGCCGGCACAGATCGAGGTCGTCGCTCGGGTCATCGGGGTCGAGGCCCAACAGGACCCGGGCCTCGGTCTGGTTCGGAGTGAGTATGTCCACGTGGGCGAATACGTCCTCGGGGATCGGGCGGACGGGGGCGGGATTCAAGATCGTGGTGCTGCCGGCTTCTTTCCCGGCCGCCATCCCTGCGCGCGCCGTCTCCGCGGGGATCTCGAGCTGGGCGATGACGACCGCGCTGCTCTCGAGCGCGTCTCGTGCGGCCCGGACGTGTTCGGGGCCGAATACCTCGTTGCTGCCCGGGTCCAGGAGGATCCGGTTGTCCCCCGCGGGATCGAGCACGATGAAGCCGACGCCCGTGTTGCGGTCGGGTGTGGTCGTCAGGTGCTTCGTCCCCACTCCTTCGTCGGAATAGAGGTCGACCGCGATGCGACCAAAGTCGTCGTCCCCGATCACTCCGATGAACTCCACCGGTGTTCCGAGACGCGCGACCTGAACCGCCTGATTGCTCCCTTTGCCGCCGGGCCCCATGTCGAATTCGCGCGCCAGCACCGTCTCGCCGGAAACGGGGAACCGATCCGCGCGCAGCGTCAGGCCGACCACGAAGCTGCCTACGACCGCCACTCCTTGCGCGCTCATATCGCGACAGTCTAGGTCGAGTGCTCCGACGCGAAGGGCGCGATGGAACTTTCGCAACGGGGCCCTTAATCTCGCCACCCATGCCGAGGTTCCTGATCGACACCGACACCGCGGGCGACGACGTCACGTCTCTTTTGATCGGTCTGCGATGGCCGGGTGTCCACGTCGAGGCCGTCACGGTGTGCGCCGGCAATGTAGAGCTGGACATGTGCGTGCGCAACGCGCTTTACACGGTCGAGGTGGCCGGACGCACCGAGATCCCGGTGCACGTCGGAGCCGAGCGGCCGCTCGAGCGCGATCTGGTGACCGCCCATTACGTCCACGGGTCCGACGGGATGGGTGAGTCGAACTTCCCGCCCCCCACCAAGCCGCCCGACCCAACCCCAGCCTCTGCGGCCATAGTTGCAGCGGCCGCCGCGCACCCCGGCGAGCTCGAGATCGTCGCGCAGGCGCCGCTGACCAACATCGCGCTTGCGCTCCGGGAGGACCCCGACCTGCCGAGCAAGGTCAAGCGATTGTGGGTGATGGGTGGGGCCAACAACTTCGTCGGCAACATCACCCCTGCGGCGGAGTTCAACTTCTACGTCGATCCCGAAGCCGCCAAGGTCGTCGTGGGGGCCGGGTTCGAGCTGACCCTGGTGCCTTGGGATGTCTGCGTGCACGACGGGGTGCTCTCGACGGAGGAGCTGGCGCCGGTGATAGAGCTCGACACCGAGCTGAGCCGGTTCTACCTGGACGTCAACCGCGCGGTGGCAAGGTTCATGAAGGAAGAGCACGGCATCGACGGCATCAGTCACCCGGACGCCATCATGATGGCCATGGCGATCGACCATGGCGTGATCGCCGACAGTGAACGCTGCTTCGTAGACGTCGAGACCGGGAGCGACCTCACCCGGGGATACAGCCTGGTGGACAAGCTGAAAGTTGTCGATCGAGCGGTCGACAACGGGGTTCTGGTCCGCCAGCTCATGGACGTGGCGTCGGGTGAGCCCAACGCCGACGTGGTGCTGCGCGCCGACAAGCGGCACTTCACCGAGATGCTGCTGTCGGTTCTGGGGCAGGACGTTCAGAAACAGGGCGCGCCGAACTAGAGCGTCCCTCCGGCCCCCTCGTAAGCGCGACCGGCGGCCGCCGGTGGATTCACCCGCCCCACGAAGCCGGCGATGGCGATGATCGTGACGACGTAAGGGATCATCCGGATGAACTGCTCGGGCATGAGCGAGATGACGGGCGCGTCGCCGAGCCGCAGCGGTATCGCCTGCGCGAAGCCGAACAAGAGCGATCCGAGCATCAGCGAGACGGGTTTCCAGTTACCCAGGATCAGCGCGGCCAGTGCGATGAAACCCATGCCCTGCGTCTGGCCCTCGTGGTACAGCTCGTTGACCTCGATCGCCAGGAAGGCGCCGGAGAGTCCTGCCAGCGTTCCCGAGATCGCGACGCCTGCGTAACGAAGAGGAGCCACCCTCACGCCCACCGCGGTCGTCGCCTCCGGGTTCTCTCCGGCCGAGCGGAGTCTCAACCCGAAGCGCGTGCGGTTGAGCAGGAACAGCACCGGGATGGTCAGCAGGAAGGCGACGGGGACCATCGGGGACATCCCCTCGAAGGCGCGACCCAGGCCCGCCGGTAGGGAGGACAGCAATGGGACGTCGAACTTGTCGAAGTGCGGGATGCTCGGGTCCGACTGCGTGGCCTGTCCGAAGAACGTCTGGGCGAAGAACCGGCCCATCCCGATGGCTACGACGTTGATCACCACGCCGGACACGATGTGGTCGACCCTGAACGTCACCGTCGCGATCGCGTGTACTAGAGAGAGGACCAAGCCGGCGCCGGCGCCGATGAGGAGTCCGGCCACCGGCCCCCACTCCAATGTGCCCCAGGCTCCGAAGACGGTGCCGATGATCATCATCCCCTCGAGACCGATGTTGACGATTCCCGACCGCTCGCTGAAGAGACCACCCAAGCCCGCCAGATAGATGATCGTGAAGTAGCGCAAGCCGATCGCGATCGCGACGCCGAGGTCAAGAAGAGGCATCGGCTCGCTCCCTCGGCACCGCGCTCGACTCTTCGGTGCGCACCGCGTGTTTGCGTCTCCTGTTCAACGCCCGTCGCACGAGCTCGTACGCGACCACGACGGACAGGATCAGGATCCCCTCGAGGATGATCAATGTCTCGGAGGGCAGATCGAAGCTGACCGCGACGCCATCCTGCCCGCGGGCCAGAAGCCCCAGGAGGATCGCGGAGAGAGCTATCCCGAATGGATGGTTCCGCCCCAGGAAGGCGACGGTGATCCCGGCGAAGCCCAATCCGATCTCGTAGTTATGGGCCAGGTAGCCGCGGTCGCCGAGGAGGCTGTTCATGCCCACCAGGCCGCCGAGCGCGCCCGAGATCAGGAATGCTTTGATCTGCAGCGCCTGGATCGAGATCCCGCCCGCCTCCGCCGACCCGCTGGACGAGCCGATCGCGCGGATCTCGTACCCCAGACGGGTCCTGAAGAGCAGGAACCACACCAGCCAGCACGCGACCAGCGCGAGCGGGAACAACCAGGTGAGGTGCACGGACGGCGGGATCTGCTCCTCGAGCCCGAACGTGGTGGCGATCTTCGGGATGAGCGCCTTGGTCGAGAAGATGTCGGTCCGCAGATCGATGACGCCCTGGTCCGAGGTCCGCATCGGGTTCAGCAGTGCCCACGCCACGAGGCTCAGAGCTATGCCGTTCATCATGATGGTCGTAACCACCTCGTGTGCCCCGGTGCGCACCTTCAAGAGGGCGGGGATCAGCGCCCAGATGACTCCGCCGAGCATCGCGCTCAGAAGAACGGCCGGGAGCAACAGGAACGCGGGCAGGAAGTCCAACGTCAAGGCGGCGGCGGCGGCCGTCGCCAGCGCAACGATGTACTGACCCTCGACGCCGATGTTGAACATGCCTGCCTTGAACGCCACGGCAACTGCGAGGCCGGAGAAGATCAGCGGCGTGGCATGCGCGAGCACGCGGCCGACATCCGACAGCTCGGAGGTCCCGTACACCCAGATGATCCGGTACACCTCCACGGGACTGACCCCGTACGCCTGGATGATGAGCGCCCCGGCGATCGCCGCGAACAAGAACGCGCCGCCCAACGCGAGGAGCTGGCCGCCGATCACGTCGACCCAGGGGGGCCGCGTGCGCGTGGGTGCAACCGCGGCCATCAGCCGGCCGTCCCTTCCTTGCGTCCGCCGGTCATCCCGATGCCGAGCTCGTCGGGAGGCGCATCGGGCGCGTATTCGCCGGTGATCCGTCCCTCGTAGATCGTGACGATCCGATCGGAGAGCTCGTAGATCTCCTCGAGTTCCGCCGAGATCAACAACACCGCCCGGCCCGCAGCTTTCTGGTCGAGGATCTGCTTCCACACGAATTCGATCGCCCCCACGTCCAGGCCACGGGTTGGCTGGTGTGCGATCAACAGGAGCGGGTCGTCCTCCAGCTCCCGCGCCAGGATCAGCTTCTGCTGGTTACCGCCGGACAGCGTGGACGCGTCCACCCCGATGTTGCGCGCCCGGACGTCGAACTCGCGGATCAGACGCGACGCGAGAGCCTTGATCCGTTTGATGAAGAGCACACCACCTCGTCCCGAGTACTCCTTATCGTCGAGGCGTCCGAGCACGGCGTTCTCCCAGATGCTCATGTCGAGAACGAGACCGCGATTATGGCGGTCCTCGGGGACGTAACCGACCCCGTGTTTGCGCACGTCCGAGACCGAGCCGGAAGTGATATCGGTGCCGGCGATCCTGATCCGGCCCCGGTTCGGTTTGCGAAGCCCGATCATCACCTCGGCGAGCTCGCGCTGACCGTTGCCCTCGACGCCGGCGACACCCAGGATCTCTCCCGCCCCGACCCGAAGATCCACACCCTTCACGAAGCCTTCGACCTCGAGACCCTCGACCTCGAGGATCGGCTCCCCGACCTCGACCTTCGGCTTTTCCAGCCTGAACAAGACGGGCCGTCCGACCATCATCTCGGCGAGCTTCTCTTTGGTCGTCTGTGCCGGGACGGTCTCGCCGACGACCTTCCCGCGCCGCAGCACGGTGATGCGATCGGCGACCTCGAGGACCTCGTTCAGCTTGTGGCTGATGAAGATGACCGACTTGCCGTCGGCGCGCAGGCTACGGAGGTTGTCGAACAGGTCTTCGGCCTCGCTCGGGGTGAGGACCGCGGTCGGTTCATCGAGGATCAGTACGTCGACGCCGCGGTACAACGCTTTGAGTATCTCCACGCGCTGCTGTTGACCGACGGATAGGTCTGCGATGAGAGCCTTGGGATCTATCCCGAACCCATACGAGCGCGCGAGCTCGGTCACGCGCTTCTCCGCGCTGCCGTAGTCGACAACGGCGCCGCCTTCGGAGCCGAGGACGATGTTCTCGGTAACGGTGAAGCGCTCGACCAAGACGAAGTGCTGATGAACCATGCCGATGCCCTGCGCGATCGCCTGGCGCGGGGTCGCGATCTTCGTCTCGGCCCCCCTGATCTCGATGTGGCCTTCGTCGGGCGGGTACAACCCGTAGAGGACCCGCATCAAGGTCGACTTGCCGGCTCCGTTCTCGCCGACGAGCGCGTGGATCTCACCGGCCCGGAGCTCGAGGTCGACGGCCTCGTTGGCGACGACCCCGGGGAATCTCTTTGTGATCCCGTGGAGCGAGATAAGCGGAGGGCCCTGAGGGCCCTCCGCCGGAGCTGTGCTCGGTTCGGTGATCGTCACAGATCGATGAGGCTACGGCTTCTCCGGAACCTTTATCTCGCCGTCGATGATCTGCTGCTTGTAGTCGTCGAGCTGCGTCTGGATCTCCTGCGACAGCAGCTCCTCGTTGTCGTTGAACTCGTTGACCGCGTAGTCCACACCACCGTCGGCCAGAGAGAACACCAGGAAGCCCGGCTCCCAGCTGTCTTCGACGACGGCTTTGATCGTCTCGTAGACGGCCGTGTCGACGCGCTTCAGCATGGAGGTCAGGATCAGCTTCTGCTCCTCGGGGCTGGCGGTGAGCGACTGATCGGAGTCCACGCCGATCGCCAGCTTGTCGGCTTCGACGGCGGCCTTGAAGAGGCCGAGACCGGACTGACCCGACGCGTGGTAGACGACGTCGGCGCCCTCGTCGTACATCTTGGTCGACAGCGCCTCGCCCTTGGTCGGATCGACGAACGCCTGGACCGAGTCGCCGATGTACTCCACCAGCACCTCGATGTCCGGGTTGACGGCCTCGGCACCCGCGACGTAGCCGGCTTCGAACTTCTCGATCAGGCCCGTACCCTCCTGGCCCCCGAGGAATCCGATCGTTCCGCTTTCGGACTTCATCGCGGCGGCCGCGCCGACGAGGAACGAACCCTCGTGCTCGGTGAAGCCGAGGTTGGCGACGTTCGGGGCCTCCGCGGCGAACCCGTCGATGATCCCGAAGAACTGGTCGGGGTAATCGCCGGCGATCTTGTCGATGCCCGGCGAGAACGAGAATCCGATGCCGAGGATCAGGTCGTAGCCACTGTCGGCCAGGTTCACGATGTTCGCGTCACGGTTCGAACCGGTTTGGTTCGTTTCGATCAGATCGGTGTTCTCCTCGGCAACCAGTCCGTCCTCGATCGCCTGCTGGAGACCACGGTTCGCGGCATCGTTGAACGACTTGTCCCCGAGCCCACCGACGTCGAGCGCGAGGCCGACCTTGATGTCGCTGGCTGCTTCGCTGGTCTCCTCACCGGCGTCACCGCCGGGCGCCGTTGTATCCGTATCCTTCTCGCCCCCACACGCCGCGGCGAACACCATCAACGCGAACAACAGAGCTAACCAAGTGGTTTTCTTTCGTGGCAAGAGAGCCTCCCTCTCATCGGCGAGCGGTGTGCTCGACAGGTCCGTCCGAGCATATAGAGGCACCTGTTTGAGTGGAACGGGGTTAGCGCGATTCGGGCCGCGCCCGGCCCCCGGAGATAGGGTCGCGGCGCTGTGAAGATCTACACGAAGAAGGGCGACGACGGTACGACCGGGCTGCTGTACGGGGGCCGGGTCGCGAAAGATGACCTGCGTACGCAGGTCTACGGGACGCTGGACGAAACGGTCGCCGCGTTGGGCGTGGCCCGGGCGGCCGGACTCGTCGAGACCGTCGAACACATCGTCGTCCGCTTGCAACGAGAGATGTTCGTTGCGGGGGCCGAGCTCGCCACCGCCGACGACAACAGGAACAAACTGGCAGTCGGGGTGTCCAAGGTCGACGCCTCGATGACCGAGCAAGCCGAGCGGGATATCGATTCGCTGCTGGAAACCCATCCGCTTCGCCCCGAGTTCGTCCTTCCGGGCGAGACGCTCGGCGCCGCCGCGCTCGACCTGGCGCGGGCAACGATCCGCCGCGCCGAGCGGCAGGCGGTGGCTCTCAACCGCGAGGGCGCCGAGGTCGACCCCGAGGTCCTCAGGTATCTCAATCGCACCTCGGATCTGCTGTTCGCTCTCGCTCGGTACGAGGAGGCGGAGCGCGGCAAGAGCGCACCGGCGTCGCGCGCGAAGTGAAACCGTTCGACTTCTGCCCGGCGTGCGCGACGCGTCTCGACTGGGATCGTGGCGAAGGCGGCACCTGTCCCGGCTGCGGCCGGACCTGGTACCGCAACTCGGCACCCACGGCCGGAGCCGCGATCGTCCACGAGGGCAGAGCGCTGGTGACCCAGCGCGCGATCGAGCCCCACAAGGGCCGCTGGGACGTGCCCGGTGGGTTCCTGTCGGCCGGCGAGGATCCGATCGAGGGATTGCGACGCGAGTTGCGCGAGGAGCTCGGCATAGAGGTCGACGTGACCGCAGACGACTGCGTTTCGCTGGTGACCCATGAGTACGGCCCCGAGGGCGATTTCGTTCTGGCCCTGGGGTTCCTGGCGCGGCTCCGCAGCGGAGACCCGAAGGCGGCCGACGACGTCGCCGCCTTCCTCTGGATAGAACCGGCCGAGCTGGAAACACTCGAGTTCGCGTGGGAACACGACCGCGAGCTCGTTCGCAAGGCGTTGAAGAGAGCGGAGGAGGATGGCGATGGAAGATCGTGATCTGGCGCGGTTGCTCGCTTGGGGCCGTATCGGCATCGGTCTGGCGGGGGTATTGATGCCGCGGTTCCTAGCGCGAGTCTGGACCGGTGCCCCGCAGCCCGACTTTCCGACGAACATGATCGCTCGCGGGCTCGGCGCGCGCGACATCGCGATCGGAGCAGGCCTTCTCGCCTCGCTCGAGGGCGCGGGATCGCCGCGCATGTGGCTGCAGGCCGGTGCGGCTGCCGACGCATCCGACGCCCTCGGCACTATGAGCTCGTTCTCCGACCTCGGCGGGCTGCGCGCGAGCGGTCTTCTCGCTCTCGAGGTGGGCGCCGCGGTAGTCGGCCTTCGGTTGGCGGACGAGCTCGCCTGAGCAGGCCTAGACCTTCAGCAAGGTCGCCTCGAGGTGTCCCTGTAACGGGTGACCGCCGAACGCCATCTGGATCGTGTATCTGAGCTCGCCGTCGACCAGCTCCATGCGGCGGGCGACCGCTTCAACGGTCTTGGCGGTCCCGGTCGAGACCAGCGCGGTGCTCGAAGTCTCCAGCGTCGATCCCGAGACCGCGCCTTCGGCGACCTCGGCGATGCCGAACGCGTGCGACATGACCAGTTCGATGCGGCCACCCTCCAGGGCCCGGAAGATGCCGGTCTCCGAGTGCATCGGTCTCCCGCTGTCCGGATCCCACGTCTTCTGCAAGTAGGCAAGGAAGGGACGCCCGGTGTGCGTGAAGACGGCTTCCTCCTCGTAGGTGAAGTCGTCGACCGTGGGATAGACACCGGAGCCCGACCCGCGCCAAGTTCCCAGCAGGAACGCGAGCGGCTTCAGCTGATCCACAAGCACCGGTTCCCTCACGCGGCCAGCTTAAGGTTCCGCGGTGGATTTCAGTCATTCCGAGGAAGAGCTCGAGTTCTACCGTTCGGTCAAGGACTTCGCGGCCGCGGTCGTAGAGCCCGGCGCACACGAGCGCGACGTCGAGGGCCGCTTCGACCGGGACGTGTGGGACCGACTGGGCGAGTTTGGGCTCTTCGGTCTTCCCATCCCCGAGGGTTACGGCGGCTCGGGCGCCGACATCGTGACGACCTGCCTCGCCCTCGAAGCTCTTGCCGAAGGCGGCCACGACGCGGGCCTGGGCTTGTCCGTGGGAGCGCACATCACGATCGGCACGGTCCCGATCTGGTTGCACGGCACCGAGGAGCAGAAGAAGAGATACCTGCCAGACCTTTGTGCCGGCCGCGCGATCGGTGCGATGGCCATCACCGAGCCGGAGGCGGGTTCCGACGCGGCCGCGATCAAGTGCACGGCGCGGCGCGACGGCGACTCGTGGGTGATCAACGGGAGCAAGATATTCATTACGAACGGCTCGATCGCAGACTCGATCATCGTCATCGCCGTCACGGACCCCGATGCCGGACCTGGTAACGGAGTAACGGCGTTCATCGTCCACAAGGACAATCCCGGCTTCGCGGTCGGGCGCGACCTCGACAAGATGGGAACGCGTTCGTCGCCCCTTTCGTTGCTGCACTTCGACGACTGCAGGGTTCCGTCCGATGCGATCTTGGGCGAGGAGGGATCTGCCCTGTGGCAGGTGGCTTTCGAGTGTTTCGACTGGGAGCGGTGCGTGATGATCGCCTCCTCGGTCGGCGGGATGAAGGCGTCGTTGGACGCGGCGATCGCCTACGCCAAGGAGCGTCATGCGTTCGGCAAGCCCATCGCACGTCACCAGGCGATCCAGCACAAGCTCGCGGAGATGAAGGCCCATCTGGACGCGGCCCGATTGACGCTGTACCACGCCGCCTGGCTGAAGCAGGAGGGAAAGCCTCATCAGGTCGAGGCCAGCGTGGCGAAGCTGTTCGTCGCCGAGGCCGCGATGCGCAACGCGGTCGAGGCTACGCAGATCTTCGGCGGGTACGGCTACATCAAGGAGTTTCCCGTCGAGCGATCGATGCGCGACGCGAAGCTGATCTCCATCGGCGGCGGTACGTCCGAGATCCAGAAGATGATCATCGCCCGGCATCTGTTGGCCGACTGAACGTCTAGAGCACCGCTTCGATTGCTTCCTTCAATCCTTCGTACGTCACGGGACCGTCGATGCGGGTGGTCATGCCGCCATCGGCTCCGATGACGATCGTGACCGGCTGGTAGGGAACGTCGAACGCGTCCCAAACCTCGGGTGCGTGCGCCATCGCATAGGGCACCTCGAATTCCGCGACGTACCCCTTGCCGTCCTCGACGGTGTCGTTGTTGGAGACGCCGGCGAAGACCACCTCTCCTTCGTATTCCTCAGCCAACTGGTTGAGGTGCGGCTGCTCCGCCTGGCACTGCGGTCACCAGGATTCCCAGAAGTTCAGCACGACCGGAGTCCCTCGCTGCTCGGCCAGAGAGAAGGTCCCGCCCTCGAACGTGGTGACCTCGAAGTCGGGCGCCGGGTCCTTCACCGGAGCAGGCCCGGGGTCGCGGTTGCCCCCGACTTTGCGTTTGGGCCCTACCTCGACCCTCTCGACACCGGTCTCGACCTCGTGGGTGACCCCGCACGCGCCCGCAACCAGCGCGAGGACGACCACGGGCAGCAGGGCGGAGCGACGCATACGCCCATGATGCCAGCGTCCCGTTTCTAGTTCTCGGTCACCTCTCGGGCGCAACGCAGGATCGCCTCGACCGATAGGTCCACGTCCTCCGCGGTTGTGGCCCAGTTCGACACGGAGATGCGCATCACGCCTTGCCCGTGCCAGACGCTGCCCGAGAGCCAGCAGGTCCCATCCCGCTGGACGGCTTCAACGACGGCCCGCGTGCGCGCGTCCGAACCGAAGCTCACTAGAACCTGGTTGAGCACCACTTCGTTCAGGACGTGTATGCCGGATTCACTTCCGAGTTTCTCCGCGAAGCGCCGGGCGTTGGCGCAGCATCGCTCGATCATCTCCGCGACCCCGCTGCGTCCGAGGGATCGCAGCGCCGCGTAGACGGCGAAGCTGCGTGCTCGACGCGAGAACTCCGGCGTCCAGTCCATCGGGTCGCGCCGATCGCTCGACTGGATCAGATAGTCCGCATGGACGCTCAGCGCTGCCCGATGCGGTTCGGGGTGCGCGCAGAAGGCAAGTCCACTGTCATAGGGCACGTTCAACCATTTGTGCGCGTCGGTCGCCCAGGAATCCGCCTTGTCGCTTCCCGCGGTGAGGTGACGCAGCGAGGGCGCGGCCGCCGCCCACAGTCCGAACGCGCCGTCGACGTGCACCCACGCTCCGGCGGCGTGGGCCGCGTCGCAGATCTCGTCGAGGGGATCGAAGGAGCCCGTGTTCACGTTGCCGGCTTGCGCGCAAACGATCGTCGGTCCCTCTGACCCTTTCAGCACCTCGTTCAAGGACCCCGGATCCATCCGTCCTTGCCCGTCGGCCGCGACCTCGCGCACGGATGAGGTGCCGAGACCGAGGTAGCGCAAGGCCCGGTCGATCGTGACGTGGCGCTCGGCGCCCGCGACCACAGTCACACGCGGCGCGCCCTGGAGACCGTCGGTCTCGACGTCCCAATCGAGCTCCCGCAGGATGTGGTGACGGGCCGCGGCCAGGCAGACGAAGTGGGCCATCTGACAGCCGGTGACCAGCGCGAAGGAGGCCTGACGGGGCACGCCCAACAGATCCTTGAGCCATCCACCCGCCGTCTCTTCGATCACCGACGCACCCGGACCGGCGGCGTAGAGGCCGTGGTTCTGGTCCCAGACGGTGGTCAGCCAGTCGGCCGCGATGGTCACCGGAAGGCCTCCCCCGATCACGAACCCGAAGTAGCGGGGGCTCGAGGTCCCGACGATGCCACCGTCGATCCCTTTGACCATCTCGGCGATCACGTCGACTGCGGGGATCGGTTCGTCCGGAAGGTCCCCTCCCAGCGCCGCCCTGAGCTCTTCCACCGTTGCCGTCCATCCGACGGGCCGGGCGGGTAGATCCCTCAGGTATTCGTCGGCATGCGCGATCGCCGCTTCCAGAGCCTCTTCCATCGATGCACTCCCTTCGCGCCGCCGAGCCCCGATTGTCCAGTGCCCGTGAAGGCGGAACAACCCCGTTCAGCCCTCTCCTGCTCTATGTTTCGCCCATGCCGCGCTGGCCCTTTTCCGAGGAGCACGAGCAGCTCCGCAAGAGCATCCGCGACTTCGTCGAGGCCGAGTTGGCGCCGCACGCGGAGGAATGGGAGCGCGACGAGGACTTTCCGGACTCCGTTTTCACTCGCATGGGCGAGCTGGGGTACCTCGGGTTGTCCTACCCGGAGGAGTACGGCGGCGCCGGTGGGGACTATCTGTGCAACATCGTGCTCGCAGAGGAGATGGGTCGTTGCAACTCCGGCGGGGTTGCGATGGCTGTTGCCGTCCAGACCGATATGGCCGTTCCCCCTTTGTTCAAGTTCGGGACCGAGGAACAGAAGCGCCGCTATCTCGAGCCCGCGATCAAGGGCGAGAAGATCTTCTGTCTCGGTATCAGCGAGCCCGACGCGGGCTCCGATGTTGCCGGCATCAAGACCACCGCGCGGAAGGTCGACGACGGCTGGGTCATCAATGGATCCAAGATCTTCATCACCAACGGGCGCCGGGCGGACGTGATGACGCTGGTGGCCAAAACCGACCGCGATGCAGCACATCAGGGCATCTCGCTGTTCGTGATCGACACCGACACTCCGGGCTACAAGGTCGAACGAACGCTCGACAAGCTCGGGATGCGCACGAGCGACACCGCGGAGATCACGTTCACCGACATGTTCGTTCCCGACGACGCGCTGCTGGGCAACGAGGGCGAAGGCTTCTACAACATCTCCTGGGAGCTTCAGGGCGAGCGGCTGATCGGTGCCGCCGGAACGATCGCCGGAGCCCACAGGGCGTTCGAAGCCGCGCTCGCATATGCCGGCCAGCGGTCCACCTTCGGCAAGCCCATCGGCAAACACCAGGTGATCCGCCATGCCCTCGCCGACATGGCTACCGAGATCGAGGCCGCTCAGCAGCTCGTCTATTCGGCCGCCTGGAAGGTGAACAACGGCGAGTATCCGGTGCGCGAGATCTCGATGGCCAAGCTTCTGACCGGCGAGGTCGCCTGGAAGGTCGTGGACAAAGCGCTGCAGATCTTCGGTGGTTACGGCTACACGATGGAGTTCCCGATCCAGCGCGCGTGGCGCGACATGCGCTTGATCCGGATCGGCGGCGGGACCGATGAGGTGATGCGCGACGTGATCGGCCGGATGGAGGGCCTGTGAGCATCGAGACCGTCGGCGTCGCCCAGGCCGCCGACCTGTTCGGGCCCGATCACGACGAGCTCCGCCATCATGTGCGCGCATTCGTCGAGAAGGAGCTCGCTCCGAACGTCGCCGAATGGGAGCGAGCCGAGGAATTCCCGCGGGAGATCTTCCTGCGAGCAGGAGAGGTCGGGCTTTTCGGTTGCAAGTACGAGCCCGAAGTGGGCGGCTCCGGTCCCGACTACCTGGCCGACGCCGTCGTGACGGAAGAGGTCAGCCGCTGCGGTTCTGGGGGCGTGTCGGCGTGCCTCGGCGCTCATAAGGACCTGGCCTGCTTGTACATCTCCAACTTCGGCAGCGACGAGCAACGCCGGCGCTGGCTCCCACCCGCGCTGGCAGGCGAAAAGATCGGGGCGCTCGCCGTGACCGAGCCCGAGGCGGGTTCGGACGTGGCCGGCATCAAGACGCGTGCACGTAGGGATGGGGATGGTTGGGTCCTCAGCGGGACCAAGATCTTCATCTCTAACGGGGCATGGGCAGACTTCGTCGTGGTCGCTGCCAAGACCGATCCCGAGGCCGGACACAGCGGCATCACCTTGTTCGTTGTCGAGAAGGACACGCCGGGTTACAGCGCCGGCAAGATGCGCATGCTCGGATGGCGAGCGGGTCAGACGGGCGAGCTCGTCTTCAACGACGTTCACGTCCCGGACTCGCAGCGCTTGGGCAACGAGGGGGCCGGGTTCATCGCGATCATGAAGAACTTCGCGTGGGAGCGCTTGGTGATGGCCCTCGGTCAGGTGTCCGGAGCCCAGCGGATCTACGACCTCGCCAAGGCCTACGCCCTGGATCGCTCCGCTTTCAACCGGCCGGTCGGCAAGTTCCAGGTCTGGCGTCACCGGTTCGCGGATATGGCAACGCGCATCGAGGCCGGGCGAGCGATGACCTACAACGCGCTTCGCCTCTATGCGGCCGGGGAGGATCCGATCCGCGAAGTGGCGATGGCGAAGCTCTACACGAGCGAGCTGGCGGTGCACGTCGCCGACGAATGCGTCCAGATCCACGGCGGATACGGATACATGACGGAGTTCCCCGCCGAGCGCGCACTGCGCGACACGCGTCTGGGCCCCATCGGCGGCGGTACGTCCGAGATCATGCGTGAGATCATCGGCCGCACCTACGGTCTCTAGCTCCGAGCGGCGGCTCCCGCAACCGCTCGCGCGATGCGCTTTGCGTCGATCCCCAGCTCGCGCAGGTTGCCGCCAAGGGGATTCGTGAACCCTATGAAATACAGGTCGGGCGCGGCCGGATGTGTCTTGTCGCCGTGGACGATGGGACGGCCCTTCGCGTTCAATACGCCGAGCCGGCCTACCAGGTCGTCCAGAGCTCGCCGGAACCCCGTCGATGCGATGACCGCGTCGGGCTCCAGCTGTCGGCCGCCGGCGAGGATCACGGAGCGTCTCTCGAAGCGCTCGACCGCCGGCACGACCGTCACCCGGCCCTCCTTCAATAGCCGGATCAGGCCCACATCGAGGATCGGGATCCGTTCGTCCTCCAACACTCGGGAGTAAACGCCGCGCTCCGGCGCGGGCATCCCGTACTTGGACAGATCACCGATCGCCAACCGCTGCATGTTCTTCGAGAGAGTGTCGACCACGGGTACCGGCAGCTTGCGCATGACGATCCCGATCATCTGGGTCGGGAACCCCGCGACGTCACGTCGCTGGATGTTTGGTGCGGTGCGAACCGACAACCACACGTTCCGGGCGCGGCTCTCGACCAGGTCTACCGCGATCTCTGCCCCCGAGTTCCCCGCGCCCACCACGAGCACGTCCTTGTTCGTGTAAGCGAAGCCGTTGCGGTAGTCGCTCGAGTGGATCAGCTCCCCCTCGAAGCCGTCCAAGCCGGGCCACGGCGGTAGCACGGGCTCGCGGTTGTAGCCGGTGGCGATGACAACGGCGTCTGCGCGAAAGATCCCGCGGTTCGTGGCGAGCTGCCAGAGGCCGTCGTCGCGTCGTAGTCCGGTGACCTCCGTAGACAGGGCGATGCGCAGATCGTGATGGCGGGCGTAGTCCTTCAGGTAACGGACGACGCCGTCGCGGGGAACCCACTTGCCCTCCTGTCTCGGGATCCGCAATCCCGGCAGGGCCGACAACCATCGGACGGTGTGTAGATGCAGGCGGTCGTAGTGCGCCTTCCAGCTCGCCCCGACCTCGTCCGATCGGTCGAGCACCAACGCCGAGATGCCCCTGGATCTCAGCGTCGCCGCTGCTGCGAGGCCCGCCGGTCCCCCTCCGACAACCGCGACGCGCTCGCGCTCGGGTAGCGCCTCCACGGTTTGCTAGTGCCTAGCCGGCGACGCCGGCCGGCGGCGTTCCGATCGGCGGGTCGTCGAGGCCCACGCGCACGAGGGCGGCGACCTCCATCCCGAGGGCCGTGATCCCTTCGTCGGTTTCCACGGTCATGGGACCGGCCAAAGGAGCGACGTCCTTAACCTTGATCTCGGCCCCCGGACGGATCCCGATCGAGTCGAGGTACGGGAGCACTTCCTCCTTTATCTCCGAGATCTGCGCGATGGATCCGCCCCCGCCGGCCTCGAGCTCGCTCAGCCTGACCAGCTTGCGCAGATCGACCGGACAGATCGGGTGGCCGTGAGGGCAGTAGTCGGGGTAGTCGAGCGACTTCGCCATCGCCTCCTCGACCCGGGCCGAGATCGCGTGCTCGATCTTGTGGGCCTCCCCGTGCACCTCGTGCCATGCCATCCCGAGCTTCTGGACCAGGAGGCACTCGATCAGGCGATGACGCCGGAGCATCGTATGGGCGAGCCGGCGTCCGTCTGGGGTCAGCAGGATGTCGCCGCCCTTCTCCCTCGTCAGGTAGCCCTCACCCGCGAGGCGCTTTAGCATCTCCGAGGCCGACGGGAGTGACACCTCCAAGGTCCGGGCCAGGATGGTGGCGGTGATCCGCTCGCCGTCCTCTTCCAGCCGTTTGATCTCCTCGAGATAGTCCTCAACTCCCCGCATGCCCCAACGCTAACGCCGCTCGCGCCTCGTGAAGGTCCTTCCGATCCGGCCGGTGTCGGCGCATGATCACGGGACCCCTAGTGACCCGTGTCAGGGAGGTCTCGTGCCGCTCCGCCGCTCGTTCTTCGTCGTGGCTCTTGTGTCCTGCTTCCTGGCCATCGCCTCACCGGCCGTCGCCAAGAGCTTCAGCCTCCCCCAGGGCCACATCGAGGCCCGGGTCCTGCCGGACGGCTCTGTGAGAGTGGTCGAGCATCTGACCTACGCGTTCTCGGGAAGCTTCAGCGGCGGCTATCGCGAGATCCCCCTCGAATACGAGTCCCTGGACGGCACCGAGCACTCGCTCGCGATCTCGGAGGTAGCCGTGGTCGAAGGGGGCCGTTCGTACCGGCCGGGGGCCTCGGCGGAGCTCGGCAGCTCGGGTGATCCAGACAGCTTCGGCGCCGCGGACCTCGGCGAGGACTACCGCATCGTGTGGCATTACTCGGCTTTCGACGAGGTCCGGACCTTCGAGGTCCACTACACGCTCACCGGCCTCGCGATCGCCTACGACGACGTCGTCGATGTCAACCTGCGCGTCTGGGGAGACGAATGGGAACAGGAGCTGTCGGCGCTCACCGCGACGATCCGATTGCCCGGCGCGGCGCCGGGAGACGTCCTGGTGTGGGGTCACCCCGAGGATGTCTCCGGCGTCACCGAGCTGAAGCAGAACGGAAAGGGTGCTTCGCTCGCGGCGACGGCGGTGCCGCCCCAACGCTGGGTCGAGATGCGCACGGTGTTCCCACGCTTGCTGTTGACGAGCACTGCCGGCGCTGAAGTGGTGGACGGCCCAGGCCTGGACAAGATCGTCGCCGAGGAGGACGAGCTCGCGCGCCGCGCCGCGGAGGATCGCCGCAGACTCGAGAGCCTGAAAGCCAGTCTGCCGTGGCTGATACCACTCGGGCTCATCGCGATGGTCCTGCCGGCTCTCGCGGTCGGCGCATATATCTGGAAGAGGTACGGACGCGAACACCGAGTTCCCCCGGTCCCCGAACACGTACACGAGCCACCGGGCGACGACGACCCAGCGATGGTGGCGGCGCTGCTGTCGGAGGGCCACGTGCGCGCGACGGGCGACGCGTTCACCGCGACGCTCTTCGATCTCATCCGGCGCGGCTACATCGCCGCGGACCACGCGACCACGGTGAAGAAGACGTGGGCGGGATTGCGACAACAAGAGGTCAGTGATCTGGCAGTGACACTCACCGACAAGGCATCGGGTGAGGTAACCGCATACGAGCGCGAGGTCCTCGACGCGGTGGAGCACGCGCTCGCAGGCAAAGAGCGTCTGATGCTGACCGAGTTCAAGGAAGAGATCAAAAGCGAACCGACGTACTACGCGGCCCGCTTCACGGCCTTCAAGTCGGACGTCACCGCCGCGCTGAAAGGTAAGGGCTGGTGGGTGGGGCACGGTTTCGCTCCGGCGCTCCTCACGACGCTCGCGCTGTTCGGCCTCATGGTCCTGTGCATCTTCGGAGCCGCGACCATGGCGTCGCCGGAGCAGGGGGGCTTCCCCTGGGCCTCGCTCTACTGGGGCATCGGCGCGGCGATCGCGGGATCCAACGCGCTCGTGATGATCGTGTTCCTCGTAATGCGCAAAGGTTGGGAGCGTCGGTCGCAGGAGGGCGCGCTCAAGGCGTCGCAGTGGACCGCCTTCCGCAAGTTCCTCACCGACTTCCCCGGCATCCCGGCCGCCGCCCCGGCCTCGATCCAGATCTGGGACCGCTACCTCTGCTACGGCATCGCCCTGGGGGTCGCCGACCGGGTCCTGGCGGCCGCCGAGCTCCACGCGCCGGAAGAGCTCGAGCGCACCAGCAGCGTCTACTGGATCAACTCCGGAGGCCCCATCGGCTCGGGCCACAGCGCCTGGGCCATCTCAGACATCTCCAGCGCGGTCTCGACCGCAGCGGCCCCATCCTCAGGAGGCGGAGGTGGTTTCTCAGGCGGCGGAGGAGGAGGCGGCGGAGGAGGAGGAGGCGGCGCCTGGTGATTTTCACCGAGCGACCGATCCACCGGCCCCACCCAGACGGGCCCGGCTCATCGGACGAGCGCAGCCGGGCGGCCTGGCTCTGCCAACTTGCACTTACCGAGCGGCGGAGCCGTGGCCCCGCTCGGAGCGAGTCAAAACGGTTTCGAGCGGAGAGTGGGGTTCGGTCCGCCGCCCCAAACTGGCCGCCCGGCGGAGCGGGCTCCCGCCTGAGACGGGGGCTGGCCCGCCCTGAGTGAAGGTTCCCCCGGGCGTTTTGGTTGCTCTACTACTGGGGTCGTGAGCAGGACTTTTGGGCGAGGGCTGGAACTAGGTCTCTGTGCTAGCGTGGCCCGCTGTGTCTGCAAGACGGCGTTCGCAGGTGCTCCGCACCGCACTCGTCTCACTCTTGGTGGCCCTGACGATGATGGCTGCCATCGCGCCTCAGGCGATGAGTGAGGAGTCGATGTCGGAGCTTCAGGCCCGGATGGAGGATCTCCAGGCTGAGCTCAACGCGGCCCAATCCCGGATCGAGGATCTCCGTACCGAGCAGGACAACCTCCATCATCGGATGGAGGAGGCGAACGCGCGCTTGAAGGTCCTCAAGGCGCGTCAGACGAAGCTGCAGGCGACCGCGGTTGATCGCGCCCAAGAGCTCTACATGAACGGGAACTCCGACATGCTCGAGGCCTTGTTCGGCTCCGCGAACATCGCCGACCTGATGGATCGCACCGAGGTTCTGTCGCAGGTCTCGATGGACGACACCGGTTCGTTCATCGCGCTGGCCCGGTCTCAGGCCGAGCTCGAGGAGCTAAACGAGCAGATGCTTGCCGACCGCAAGCGTCTGGCCACTGCGGAGGATCAGCTGGCGGAGGAGAACGATCTGTTGCAGTCGCGGTTCCAGGAGGTGTCCGCGGAGTACGAGCAGTTGAAGGCCGCACTGATGAAGGCGGCTCCGGCCGCGCCGGCGGCCGCGGCTCCGGCAACGAACCAGGTGTTCCGTTCGACGGGCGGGATGTTCTGTCCGGTCGGGGGCGCGACCTCGTTCGTCGATTCGTGGGGTGCGCCGCGCTCGGGCCATACGCACCAGGGCGTCGACATGATGGGTGCCTACGGAACCCCGCTCGTAGCGATCACGTCCGGCACGATTACGTACGCGGCTTACGACGGAAGTGGCGGGAACATGATCTTCTTGTCCGGCGACGACGGTCATCAGTACTGGTATATGCACAACCAGGAAAACCTGGTATCGGGCGGTCACGTGTCGGCGGGCCAGCAGATCGCAACGTTGGGCGACACCGGCAACGCGGCCGGTACGCCTCACCTTCACTTCGAGTACCACCCCGGCGGCGGCGCGGCGATCAACCCGTATCCGCTCGTTGCATCGCTCTGCTAGCTTGCCCCCTCTCTTCATCACAGTTGCCGCGGTCGGCGCCGAGCTGACTCGCGAGCAACAGCCGAACCTTCCGATGACCGCCGAGCAGCTGGCTCGTGACGCGGCGGCCTGTCGTGCGGCCGGGGCGTCGATCTACCACCTGCACGTACGCGACGTGTCGGGTTCGCCGACCATGGACGTGGAGACCTTCCGCGCTGCCCACGAGGCGATCACGTCCGCGACGGACCTGATCGTGCAGTTCACGACGGGAGGTGCCGTCGGCGACGACGCGGATGCTCGGGTCGCCCCTCTGGCGCTGGGGCCTGAGATGGCAACGCTCACCACCGGCAGCGTGAACTTCGGAGACGACGTGTTCCTCAACCCGGCGCCCCTGATCGACCGGCTTTACGCCGAGATGCGTGCTCGGGGGACGCTTCCCGAGTTCGAGATCTTCGACGCGGCGATGATCGCCAACGCCGGCATCGTCTACGAACGCCACGGCGGCGATCATCACCGCCATTACGACCTGGTGCTGGGTGTCCCCGGAGCGCTTCCGTGGACGCCGGGCGTCATCGCAGTCCTGGTAGGGATGCTGCCTCCCGACGCAACCTGGTCGGCGACGGGGATCGGGCGCGCCCATCTTCCGGTCGCCGAGGAGACGATCGCGCTGGGGGGCCACGTGCGCACCGGATTCGAGGACGTTCGCTACTACGAGCCCGGCCGGCCGGCCGACTCCAACTCAGAGCTGGTGGAGCGGGTCGTCCGTATGGCCGAGGGGGCCGGACGTCGGATCGCCACCCCCGACGAGACGCGGGAGATCCTGAGGTTGGGCGGTACTCTCTCGGCATGAGCGAGGTCAAGCGCCGGCTGGTCGATCGGATCATCGAGCCCTCTTTCATCGACGGGTTGAGGGAGCGGACGATCGAAGAGCTGCGCGAGATGAGGGACCAGTGCGCCGAGGGTGAGACCGAGGTCTCGTTCGAACGACGCCTGTGCCAGGCCCGGATCGACATCCTGTCGGCCGAGCTCGACCAGCGCGCCGGCAACGTGACCGGTGGTGATCTGATCTCCCGGCTACCGCAGATCCTGGCCGAGGAAGGCCGCGAAGCATCGGGGAAGTTGCCGAACCGGGCCCCCGACCTCAGCATCCCTCGCAACACCGACATCCCCCGGCGCCGGGTCGAAGAGATAGTCGGCGAGCAGACGCTCGCGCGCCTGGCTCAGCTCCCCACCGAGGAGATCCGCAAGATCATCGAGTCGCTCGGAGAGCACGAGCGCAACCTGTCGGAGAAGCGCCGCAAGGTGCACGAGGTCGTCGACGCGGTTCAGACGGAGATCGTGCGGCGTTACACCAGCGGCGAGGCGGACCCCGACCACTTACTGCGTTAGTCGTTATTCGGTCGGTCAGTGTTTATGGTGGCCGCGGCCGCGATCTTTCGCGTGACCCTGGCCCCTGGCTTTTTCGTGACCCTTGGCAACCGGCGTGGGCTTCTGTTGGGGCGACCGGCGCGCCGGCTTCGGCTTGGAGGGTGGCCTCGCGTGGTCGGGGCGACCACGCGCCTGTGAAGGAGCCGCGGCGGTGCGCGCCGTCGGGCTCTTCGCCTTCTTAGCCTTCTTGGCCTTGCCTTCGTCCTGGTCGGTCGATCCCGCATCACCGTCTGATAGCGACGCACTCACCGGACCGCCTGGAAGCTCGAGCGAGCTGCCGTCGCGTGAAGGCAATAGGTCACCGGAGCTTTCCGGGGGGCCGAGGACTCCGGTCACCGGAGGTTGCGCGTCGGCGGGCGACGCAACCAACAGCTCCGTTGCCGGTGGCGCCTCTGTCGCGCCGGCAGGTCCGGCGTCGGCGCGCGGACTGGGGGCGCTCGTTCCGGGAAGCACGATCGACGGGGGAGAAGCGGTTGGCGAGGCGGCAACGACGACGCCGGGGCGTGTGAACCCTTCGAGGCTGGTGCGTTGTGCGACCAACGAGAACGTGACCAGGGAACCGATCGTCAGCGCGGCGAGAGCAACCCCCACGAAGGGGGCGAGACTCGCCCGGGGTCCGGGTGTCCTCACGTTCGTACGCATCTCCTCAGGGTTCGCCGCCCCCCTCCGTTACCCTGCCCGTTCCGCAGTTATTTAGTCACTCTTCGTAGTCGAACTAGTCCATCTTAACTAGTCATCGGCCGGTTCCACGGGTTGCTGAAGCGCAGAGTAGCGTCCCGACTCTGCTTGCAACTGTTATACGAAGATGCTATAAAAGCTAGCGGGAGAGGGAAACGGAGAGGGAACAGGAGCTAGCACATGGCCAGTCGCATGAAGCTCGACGAGCTGGGGTCGTTCATCCGGGAGCAGCGGCGCACCGCGCGCCTCTCCCTGCGCAAGCTGTCGGATCTGGCCGGCATCTCGAATCCCTACCTGTCCCAGATCGAGCGTGGTCTGCGCAAGCCGTCCGCCGAGATACTGCAGGCCATCGCCAAGGCCCTCCGCATCTCCGCGGAGACCCTCTACGTACAGGCCGGGATCCTGGACGAAGATCGGGAGCACGACCTGGTCGCCGAGATCCTCAAGGACTCGGTCCTCACCGAGCGCCAGAAGAAGGCCCTCATCGACCACTACCGCAGCTACCTCGAGGAGAACGTCGACCCCGTGGAGCGCGCGGCAACCGTGCAAGACGTCGTCGACGAGGCGAACAGATGATCCTCAGTGCTACTAGTCCACTCAGGTTTGACGGGAATTCGGGGCGACCCTCTTCATCCCCCCCACCCCACGCTGGGTCACGTTCGCGGCTGCGCGAGCGAGGCTCCGCGCTGCTCCGTCTTCCCGTCATCTCTTCCGACCCAACGACCCACGAGAGGGGGTGAATACATTGCCGAAGACCCAAGAGCTCCTCTACGCGTTCGTGGGCGCCGGCGACTACACCGTCGAGAAGGTGAAGGACCTGCGCAACCTGGCCGACCTGAAGAAGAGCGAGAAGCTTTACAACGACTTCATCAAGCGGGGTCGCACGATCTCGAAGCGGATCCGCAACTCCGCTCCGACCAAGACTGCGATCGCCCAGACCAAGAGCGCTCGCTCGCAGGTGAAGGCCGCCGCAACGAGCGTCCGCAAGGCCGTCAAGGCCGACGCTCGCGCCACCACGTCCGCCGCGGCGAAGACCGTCAAAGCGTCGTGAACGCCAAAGCTGCACAGGTAACGCGATAGGGCCCGCCGATCCCCGCTGGGGGCCGGCGGGCTCGTTTCGCATCCGGCCAAACCGGACACATCAAAGGAATCGACCCGCCCCGAGCTTGGTTAGGACTAGCGTGACCTCGACTTCGACCATCCTGGACATCAGCCTGGACTGCACCGAGCGCTGTTTCGACCTGCCCGAATGGCAGCAACTACTCGAGACCGACCCGGACCGGCACATCTTCGCCACGCCTCGCTGGGCCAAGCTCTGGTGGGATGAGTTCCGCACCGGGAAGGACCTGTTCCTCCTGACAATGAAGCGGGCCGGCGATGTGGCGGCGGTCGTTCCGTTGTATCGCAAGACCGAAGGCGAGCGGCGGCTCTTGCGATTCATCGGTGGGATCGATCTCACCGACTATCTCGGTCCCATCTGCTCGCTCGAGGACCGGGCCGACGTTGCCGAGACGCTGGTGGAGTGGCTTCTGACCACCGAGGTCGCGTGGGACGAGTTCGACGCCCACAACATGCCCGTGCCGTTCGGATTCGCGGAGTTCCTGGTCGAGAGCGCGGACCGGCGGGGCCTCGATTTCAAGCTGGACCAGGAGGAGACGGCGGCGGTCCTGATGCTTCCTCCGGATTGGGACACCTACCTGGAGGGTCTCGAGTCGAAGCAACGCCGCGAGCTGAAACGGAAGCGGCGGAGACTCGGGCGCGAGATGCCCGACCATCGCTTCCGCACCACGACTTCGGAATCCCTCGAGGCCGACCTCCGGATATTCGTCGACATGCACCGCGGGGCCGAGGGCCACAAGGGTCACTTCATGAAGCCGGAGATAGCCACATTCTTCGAGCGAGTTGCTCGCTCGTTCGATGAGGTCGGGTGGCTGCGACTGGATTTCCTCGAGATCGGGGACCGGGCCGTGGCCTCGACCTTCTCGTTCCGTGCCGACAACAGCTTCTACCTGTACAACTCCGCGTACGAGCCCGACGCGGCGCGATTGTCCCCCGGGCTCGTGCTCGTGTCGGAGCTGGTGCGAGAGTCAATCGAGAAGGGTGTCACCTACTTCGATTTCCTCCGCGGTCCTGAGCGCTACAAGTACGAGCTCGGAGCCCAGGCGGTGCCGTTGCACAACGTCAGGTTGATGAATCCGTCGAGCGCCTCATGATGCGCGTCGCCGTCGTTTCGTATCACTCGTCTCCGACGAACGAACCGGGCTCCGGTGATGCCGGGGGGATGACCGTCTACGTCCGGCATCTCGCCGCGGCTCTGGCAGACCGGGGGGTGATGACCGATGTGTTCACGCGCGCGGTCGACGACTCCCGTGCTCCCGTGCAGCTGTCCCCGGGTGTCCGGGTCGTGCCGATCGCGGCCGGGCCTCGCCGACACCTCCCGAAGGAGGAGCTGCACGGACATCTGGGCGAGTTCGTCGGAGGGATCCGAGCGTTCGCCACCACACAGCGGCTGTCCTACGACCTGATCCACTCCCACTACTGGCAGTCGGGGTTGGCGGGAGCCGAGCTACAGAGCGTGTGGGGGGTGCCGCTGGTCCACTCGCACCACACGCTGGGCAAGGTGAAGAACCGGTTCCTGGCGCCTGGAGACCGACCCGAGCCCGCGCTCAGGCTCGCCGGCGAGGGTGAGGTCATCGACACGGCCGACGTGCTGATCGCGTCGACCGACCAGGAGCTCGAGCAGCTGGCGTGCCTCTACGGAGCCGCCCACGACCGCCTCAAGACCCTCCACCCGGGGGTCGACCACGGCGTCTTCCGGCCCTTGCCGAAGGCGGCCTCCAGGGCCGAGCTTGGGCTCGGCGACGAGGCCGTGATGCTGTTCGTCGGCAGGATCCAGCGTCTCAAAGGTGTCGATCTGGCGATCTCGGCGCTCGAGCAGCTGGTTCCCGCACTCGACCGCGACGCGACGCTGCTCGTGGTCGGCGGCGCCAGCGGGACGAACGGAGACGAGGAGATCGACCGGTTGCGTGCCCTCGCGGGCACCCTCGGGATCGCCGACAAGGTCAGGTTCGTCGGTCCCCAACCTCACGATCGTCTGCCGCTCTACTACAGCGCGAGCGACGTCGTTACGGTGTGCTCGTATTCGGAATCGTTCGGCTTCGCCGCGCTCGAAGCGCACGCTTGTGGTGTACCGGTCGTCGGAACGCCCGTCGGCGGACTGTCGCATGTCGTGCACGAGGGATTTTCCGGCTTCCTGGTCGACAGCCGCGATCCGTCGGTGTTTGCCGCGCGACTGAAGACCTTGCTTGCCGATCACCACCTGCACTCGGCTTTCTCGCGTGAAGCAGTGCGGTCCGCGTCGTCATTCTCGTGGGACCGTAGCGCGGAGGCGTTCCTGGAGTTGTACGAGTGTCTGGTGCTCGGCGAGGCTCCCGAGGTCTGTACCTGCTGATCGGTCCCGAAAAAAAGTCCGGACTCGCGAAGAAAAATCATAGCGCCCTGACCTGCATATTCGTTGCGCCAACAGGGCGTTCGCGAGCTTGACGCTTCGGCACACGCGTCGCTATGTTCTCGCTCGTCTCGAGGAGTTGGAAGAACGAACCTCCGGGCTCGAACGGAAGGTTCCTCGAGACACTAGGCCTCAGAAGCCAATGTGCCTATCGCATCTCGTGTGTGGGGAAGTGCACGAGGTTCGATTCGTACTCGGGTTTCTGGGGCCTACTTTTTTCCACGATCCGGCGCGGGCTTGGGATCAGCCGCGTACCAGAGCGCGCAGGAAGAGTCGGAGGTTCGCCGGGCGTTCCGCCATCCTGCGCATCAGGTACGGATACCAGGCGGAACCGAACGGGACGTAGATGCTGACGCGGAACCCTTCCGCCGCGAGTTGATCCTGGAGCTCCCGTCGAACGCCGTAGAGCATCTGGATCTCGAAGCTCTTCATCCCCCCGCCGACCCGTGCCGCGGCCGCCTTCGCGTGCTCGATCAGGGTCGAGTCGTGGGTGGCGATGGCGGGGTCCGCGCCTCGCTCGAAGAGCCAGTCGGTCAGGTAGCGGTACTGGGCGTCGACCTCGGACTTCTTCTGGAACGCGACCTCCGTCGGCTCGGCGTAGGCGCCCTTCACAAGGCGGATCTTGGGTGGCGCCTCGGCCGCCAGGTCCTCGAGATCGACCGGGGTCCGGCGCAGGTAGGCCTGTATGGCCATGCGTAGGTCGGGGAACTCACGGCGCAGGGTCTTGTAGGCATCGATCGTGTCGGTCACGTACTCCGACTGCTCGATGTCGATCTCGATGCTGGTCCCGATCGACCGGCCTTCGGTGGCAAGTGCTCTCAGGTAATCGATGCAGGCGCCTTTATCGAAGGCGAGACCCAGTTGGGTGGGTTTCACCGCCACGGTGGTGTCGACGCCGGAGTCTTCGATCCGCTTGATCGAGTCGAGGTAATCCTCGTACGCCTGCTTCGCCCCCATCGGCTCGGTGACGCCTTCCCCGAGGAGATCGAGGATCCCGCCGATGTCCCGCGCGTTCAGCTGCTCGATGACGGCGATGGCGTCCCTCGACGTGTCACCCGCTACGAAGCGCTGGACGACCCCACGGGTCAGCTTGCCTTCGGTGACGAACCTCTGCACGCGCGCCTTCTCCGCGGCCCACAGCAAGGTCTCCCTGTACATGGTCGGCCTATCATGCATGGAAAACCCGAGGAGGAAGAACCGATGGCCAAGCTCGCGGTCCTGGGCGGCGGCAAGATGGGGCAGGCGCTCGTCGCCGGTTTGCTGGCATCCGGTTGGCGCAAAGCCGAAGATGTGATCGTCACGGGCCGGCGCCAAGAGCGGTTGGACGAGCTTGCGTCCGCGTACGGGGTCGATACGACGATCGACAACGCGGCTGCGGTTGCCGGCGTGGAGATCGTGGTGTTGGCCGTGAAGCCTCAGGACATGGAGGCTTTGCTGGCGGAGATCTCCTCACATGTGAGCCCGGGCCAAACCGTGCTGTCTTTCGTTGCGGCCATCTCGACGCAATTCATCGAAGCGCGGCTGCAGCCCGATGTACCGGTGGTCCGGGCCATGCCCAACACCCCTTCCGTGGTGCACGAGGGGATGGCGGCGATCTCACCCGGAAGGCATGCGGGGAGCGAGAACCTCGAACTCGCTCGCGAGGTCCTGACTCACGTCGGCCGCGTGGTGACGGTGGACGAGGAGTACCTAGACGCGGTCACCGCGATCTCGGGTTCGGGGCCGGCCTACTTCGCTCTGCTGGCGGAGGCCATGATCGAGGCGGGCATCCTTCTCGGCCTGTCGCGCGAGATATCGAGCGAGCTCGTCATCCAGACGATGCTGGGGTCGGCCAAGATGCTCCGCGACGAGGGCATGCATCCCGTCGAGCTGCGAGAGATGGTGACTTCTCCGGGGGGCACGACGACGCGGGCGATCAAGGTCCTGGAGCAATCCGGCGTCCGGGCGGCCTTCCTCAACGCGATCCAGGCCGCGATGGAGCGGAGCCAGGAGCTTGCCCAGGGCGACCCGGGGGCATGAGCGGGCCGGTTGCCCTCGTCACGGTCGAGGACATCGCCAAGGCGTACGACTTCGGTCCGTCCCATCCGCTGCGCCCGGAGCGGGTGCTGATCACTTACGACCTGATCGAGGCGACCGGCTTGGGTCGCCGGATCGAGGAGGTGTCATCCCGGTCGGCCACCGACGACGAGATCGCGGCGGTCCACGATCCGGATCTCATCGCCATGGTCAAGGCGATCGATGCCGGGACGGTGGACGAACGGCGCGGCCTCGATTTCGGTCTGGGCACTCCGGACGACCCGATCTTCGCCGGGATGCACAAGGCCTCGGCGGCCGTGTGCGGCGCATCGATCACCGCGGCAGAGGTGGTCGCGGGGGGGCGCTTTCTCCACTCCTTCAACCCGGCCGGGGGACTCCATCACGCGCGCCGGCGGGAGGCCTCGGGATTCTGCATCTACAACGACCCTGCCGCGGCGATCGCCAAGGTGCTCGAGATGCAGCCCGACTGGAGGGTGCTCTACCTGGACGTCGACGTCCACCACGGCGACGGGGTTCAGTGGATCTTCTACGACGAGCCGCGGGTTCTCACGGTGTCGTTGCACCAGTCGGGTCGGTACCTCTATCCGGGAACGGGGTTCGAGGACGAGACCGGCGAAGGAGCAGCGCGCGGGACCTCCGTCAACGTTCCGCTGCTGCCCTTCACCGGTGACGACGACTACCTGTGGGCGTTGGAGCGCGTGCTCGGAGAGGTCGCCGCCGCATTCCAGCCCAATGTGCTCGTCACGCAGTTGGGGGCAGATACCCATCACGGCGATCCGCTCGCCAATCTGGGCTTGACCATGGCCGCTTACCCGCGCATGGCGCGCGCGATCCACGATGTCGTTCATCGCCACTCGGACGATCGCTGGATAGCGACCGGTGGTGGTGGTTATCAGGCCGAGACCGTCGTTCCCAAGGTATGGACGATCCATTTCGCCGAGATGTGCGGAGCGCCGGAAGCCATCCCCGCGGAGTGGATGAGGGATCGCGACCCTGCCGAGGTGTCCAAGCCGTATCGCGGTGAGGTCGAGCGTTCGGTCGAGTCGGTTCTCGAGCGCTGTTTGCCGCGCCTCCAGGCGCTGGCCTCTGCCGGCGCTTAACCTCGACGCATATGGAGGAGCGGTTCGGTGAGTGAGCTGCACAGGTACGTCGGCTTCAGCATCCCTGCAGCATTCGTGGTGCTGGTCCTGTGGACGATCTACACCCTGATCCGCAACCGCCCACCTCACGATTGGTTCTGGAGCCTGCTCGGCATCCTCCAGGTGATCATCGCGGTGCAGATCGTGATCGGAGCCATCCTGTTGGCGGCGGGGCTTGCCCCTCCTGCGCAGGACCTTCGGTGGCTCCACTACATGTACGGCGGGCTCTTTCCTGGTGTGGTCCTTATCGCCGCTCACGCGGTCGCGCGGCGTGAGCGCTTCAAGGAGATCCCCTGGATGATCTTTGGATTCGCGGCCTTCATCAACTTCGGGCTCACCGCGAGAGCTCTCATGACGGGTCTCGGTGTCGGGGTCTGACGCCGGCCGGGCCCTGGCGGCGCGATGAACCTGGTCGACGGAGTCGTGATCGTCCTTGCCGCTCTGTCGGCGCTGCGTGGGTGGCGTCTGGGCTTGCTCGGCCAGGTGTTCGAGCTCGGAGGCGGCTTTCTCGGCCTGATCGCCGGGGTCGCTCTCGGACCGCGGATCGCCTCGGCCTTCACGCAGGAAGCCGGCCTCCAGCGCGCGCTGATCTCGCTGATCATCGTCTTCATCGCGATGTCAGTCGGTCAGACCGTGGGACACCTGCTCGGACGTAAGGGCCATGCCATGGCCGATCGCGCCAGGCTGGGAAACGTCAACTCGGGGCTGGGTGCGGGTTTCGGAGTGGTCGTCACGATCGTCTCGTTCTGGTTGATCGGCTCGCTCCTCGTGCACGGTCCCTCTCGCTCGATCGCGCGGCCGTTCCGGGAATCCCGGCTCCTCGAGCTAACCAACGCGGCCCTTCCACCCCCACCCAACCTGCTGGCGCAGTTCACCCAGTACCTCAACACCTCGGGTTTCCCCCAGGTTTTTGCCGGACTGCCCCCCGAGCTCGGTGAGCCGGTGAAGCTGCCCTCGAGACGCCAGGCTCGGGAGGTGGTCGAGGAGGTACAGGACTCCGTCGTTCAGATCAGCGTCCCTGCATGCGGCGGACGCCAGCTGGGCAGCGGTTGGATCGCCGCACCTTCGACCGTGGTCACCAACGCCCACGTGGTGTCGGGCGGCGACGACGTCCTCGTCCGGGAGCTGGAGGGCGCGGAGCTGAGCGGCAGGGTCGTTGTGTTCGACCCGAAGACCGATCTGGCGGTGATCCATGTGGAGGGCTTGACGGGTTCGCCGCTCGACCTCGACACGCGCACCCTCGACCGCGGGACCTCCGGTGCCAGCCTCGGTTATCCGGGCAACGCCGGCGGCCGGTTGATAACGCACGCGGCAGCGGTGGCCGCGTATTACGACAACGCGAACGGACGCGACATCTACGGGCGGAGTGACGTGAGCCGCGACGTCTACGCGATCCGTTCTCCCGTTCGCCAAGGCGATTCGGGAGGCCCGTTCGTTACCTTCGACGGCCGGGTAGCGGCCGTGGTGTTCGCGGCGTCCACGACGGACGGCGACACCGGCTACGCCCTCACCGGCAGAGAGGTCGCCGACGATATCCAGCGCGGCCGAAGCCGCACCGAAGCTGTAGGAACCGGAGGTTGCACCAACTGATCGGAAGTTCGGGGATGCTCCCCTAGGCGGTCTGGCCCCCGTCGACCACCAGCGTCGTTCCGGTGACGTAAGACGACGCATCGGAGGCGAGGAAGATCGCCGCCCCCACGATCTCCTCGGCGGTCCCGAGGCGGCCCATCGGGATCGTGTCGGTCGCCATCTTCAGGGTGGCTTCGTCGGACGTCATCCACTCGTTGAGCGGAGTGTCGATCCATCCGGGTGCGATCGAATTGATCCGGACATTGGACGCCGCCAGCTCTTTCGCGACCGCCTGCGTGAACATGATCACGCCGGCCTTTGCGGCGGAGTAAGGGGACAGTCCTTGGGCGCCCTCGATCCCCGCGACCGAGGAGATCTGGATGATCGATCCCCCGTTATCGACCATCGCCTGCGCTGCCAGCTGGGTCGCGTGGAAGACCGAGTCCAGGTTCAGCGTTCTCAGCTTGTCCCAACCTGCCGGTCGCAGCGACGTGAGCGGCGCCATGAAATTCGAGCCGCCGGCGTTGTTCACCAAGATGTCCAGCCGTCCGAGCTCGGCGACGGTCGTCTGGATCAGGTTCTCGATGGACTCGCGTTGCGTGACGTCGGTGGGGATCACCAGCGCCTTCCTCCCGATCGTGTCGATCTCCTTTGCAAGCGTCTCGAGATCGCCCTCGCTCCTTGCGGCTACGGCTACGTCAGCGCCCGCCTCGGCGAAACCGAGCGCGATCGCCCGGCCGATCCCACGGGACGCTCCCGTGACGATGGCCGCTTTGCCTTCGAGCGAGAAGAGTTCTGTGCTCACGTCGGTGACCTCCTAGCCGCGCCGGGTCTTACCATGCCTATGTGCACATGAAATCGGACCCCCGCAGCATCTCACTTGACGAGGCGCGGGACGCTCTGGTCGCGGCCGGCGTCACCGGTCCCCACCAATCCCACTCCCGCCGCAGCACCCTCGGGAAGATCGAGCCGCTGATCGAGCTGGATCCGGATAAGACGTTCGGGATGTCGGGCATGGGGCGCTTCACGCCGGCCCAGGTGCTCGGATTCATGGCCGAGCTGACCGGATGTGACCCCGATCTCGAGTGTCTCGACGACGACAACATCGATCCGGATCGCACCGTGGCCGGGATCGTTGCGGCCGCCGAGAGGCTGCGCGATCACGCCCGCGCCGGAGGAAACCTGTTGGTGGCGACCGGGCATCCCACCGGGATGCTCGAGCACAACATGCGCGTGGTCGACGCGTTCGTGGCCGCCGGAGGCAAGCTCGTGCGGCCACGCGAGGAGGAGCAGATCCCGATGCGAGGACGCCCCGGCCGCCATTTCGAGGTGCGCTACACGGGTGGCGTCGGCTGTCTCGCGGACTGGGGACAGTTGAAGCACACGCATCTCTCGGACGCGATGGAGGCATTGCTCGAAGGCGAACCGTGGCCGGAGATGGTCTTCGCCGATCACGGGTTTGCGGGAGCAGCGATCGAACGCGGCATCCCCACGATCGCGGTCATGGACATCAACGACCATGCCCTCGCGGTGGCGTGGGGGCAGGGGCGTGATGTCACGATCGTTCCGCTCGACGACAACCGGCCGGCGCGTCTCTACGAGCCGTCGTGGCGCTTGTTCCAACAGATCATCGGAGGCGAGTGATGAGCCGGCGTTCCGTCGAGACCGTTCTGGTCGACTGCATGGGCCTGCAACCCTCTGAAACGCTGTTGGTCCTGACCGATCCGAAGCGGCGTCCGATCGCGGAGGCGCTGGTGTCACGAGCGCGCGAGCTGGGTGCTGAGACCCTGCTGATGGAGATGAGCGAGCGCGAGGCGAACGGTACGGAGCCCCCGCCGCCGGCAGCTGCGGCGATGCTGGAGTGTGACGTCTGCATCGCTCCCACCACGAAGTCGGTCTCACATACGGCGGCACGAAAAGAGGCGAACGCGCGAGGGGTTCGCGTCGCCACGATGCCGCAGATCACTGAAGACATGCTCGAGCGGACCATGGCCGCCGATTACAAGGAGGTTCAGCGCCGCTCCAGGGAGCTGGCCGATGCGCTGTCCGCAGGATCGGAGGTCCGCATCACCAGCCCCCAGGGAACCGATATCACGCTGGGTATCGAAGGTCGCGACGGCATCGCGGACGACGGCGACCTCACCGCACCGGCTTCGTTCGGGAATCTGCCGGCGGGCGAGGGCTTCATCGCGCCGGTCGAAGGAGCCACCAACGGAGTGATCGCGTTCGACGGTTCGGTCTTCCCCGTCGGACTGCTCGAGGAACCGATCGTCGTGCGGATAGAAGAGGGCTACGCGGTCGATTTCAGCGGCCCCGACGCCGACGCCTGGAGGGCAACGATGGATCCGCACGGGCCGGAGGCCTTCGCGGTCGCCGAGTTGGGCATCGGAACCAACGAGGCCGCGAAGCTCACCGGCAACGTCCTCGAAGACGAAAAGATCATGGGCACGATCCACGTCGCGTTGGGCGACAACCACACCTTCGGGGGGACGGTGAGGGTCTCCTCGCACCAGGACGGCATCGTGCGGACGCCCACACTTACGATCGACGGCCGGACCTACGTCGAGTCCGGCCGCCTCCTGCTGTAGTACCCGCGCGAAAAACGGCCTCTGAGCAGGGAAAACCCGCAGGTATACTGTGAAGACGCATGGCTACCTCGTCCGGTTCCTCTGGCGGTGAAGGCTCTTTCATGGGGCGCTTCCTGACCGTGGGCGAAGTGGCCCGGCACTTGAGAGTGTCGAACATGACGGTGTACCGCCTCGTGAAACAGGGACAGCTCGCAGCAGTGCGTGTCGGAAGGGGATACCGCATCCGGGAGGACGACGTCCGCAAGTACCTGGAGCAGCGGTACATGGACGCAGGCTAGCTAGACCTTCGAGGTAGCGAATGGCCGTCCTTGGACGGTCTTTTTGTTGCCTCGGGCGCGGCGGCACCGCTGGATGGAGGTTCTGTTCGGTGGAGTCGGACGTCGAGAAGGTCTACGAACGACTGCTGGCAAACCCGGGGGTCGTCATGCTGCTCGGAGGGTTGGGCACCGGCAAGACGACCTTCGCGGTCGAGCTGCTGCGCCGTGCAGGCGCCGCCGGCATCCCCGGAGCCTTGGTCGATGCCGATATCGAGCAGTCGACCGTCGGTCCTCCCACCACGGTAGGGCTGAAGTTCACCGGGGGCATGGAGGAGCTGTCCAACGAGACGCTGCGGGATGCCGATGCCCTCGGTTTCGTCGGATCGTTGAACCCGCGCGAGCATCTGCTTCCGCTGGTGGTGGCCACCGCCAAGCTGGTTGCCCAGGCGCGCGAGGCTGCCGCGGCGATGATCGTGGTCGATACCACCGGCTTCGTTGCCGGGATCTACGGCCAGACGCTCAAGTTCTTCAAGATGGACGCGGTACGCCCCGATTCGGTCGTCGCCTTCGAGCACGGTGGGGAGTTGGAGCCGATCGTGGGTATGGCCCAACGGTTCACGCCCGCCGAAGTGATCGAGGTCGCCGCGGTCGGGCAGTTCGGGGCGCGTTCGGCAGAAGAGCGAGTCGCTTTCAGAGAGCAGCAGTTCGCCGCCTATTTTGCGAGTGGTTCGTCCCGCTGGCGGGTGAAGCCGACCGTCTTCATGCCGAGCCTGCCGCCGGAGTTCGACCTGAGCCGGTTGGACGGACTTGTGGTGGGGATGGAGGATGGCAAAGGATCGTGTCCCGGGATCGGGGTTCTGGAGTACGAGGCCGGCGAAGGCATCCTTCGGATGGTGTCGCCCATCACCGAAGGCGTGCGCGGTCTGAGGCTCGGGTCGTCGAGGATAGATACTGAGGGCCGTTCCAAGGGGCCGGTGACCCTCCGGCAACTGTTCGGCACGGAGTAACAACAGCGGTCGGAGGAGAAGAAGAGAATGCCGTCACTGGTCAAGAAGCGCCGCAAGAAGATGCGCAAGAAGAAGCATCGCAAGATGTTGAAGAAGACGCGCTGGCAGCGGCGTCAACAGGGCAAGTAGGCCCTCACACGTAAGACGTAGGCACCGCTTCGGGGATCGTCGCGCCTGCTAGGCGAGCCTTACGCCGCTTGGCAGCGACGGAGCGCCGCTCTTGAGAAGTCAGTCCGCCCCATATCCCGAAGCGCTCTCCTTCCGCGAGAGCGAACTCGAGGCAGGGCTGTCGCACGGTGCATCCGGCGCAGACGGACTTGGCGACCTCGGACTCCTGCTCCGCGGGCGGGAAGAAGAGCTCGACCGCGATATGACGGCACGCGGCATCGTCTTGCCATTCCTGATTCGACGCCACGTGGATCGCTCCGATCTATCGGGGAAGTCGAGCAGCCCGGAGTCTAGAAAGGGCCTCCGCTTGCGTCAATAGGTTTAGTGCCCCGTTGCGTCATTTCCGTCGCGCCAGATCGGCCCTGCATCGACGATGGCGGCGTTGCTCGTCGGGAACGTACCCTCCGGGTACGCCCACCTCCTCGCGCCCTTGCCCTCGCCGCGCAGTCCCGCCCTGGACGCTGACGTTACTGCCGCGCCGGGGCACTGGCCGGGGTCCGCCATAAGATGCCGCAGGTGAAGAAGAGGGACTTTGTAACTTTCCTGTCCGATTACGGCCTCGAGGACGAGTTCGTAGGCATCTGCCACGCGGCGATGCTTCGGATCGCGCCGCATCTGCGGATCATCGACGTCCACCACAACATCCTTCGTCAGGACATCCGCCACGGCGCCGTGGTCCTGCTGCAGTCGATCAACTATCTGCCCGAGAGCGTGCACCTGGCCGTTGTGGATCCGAGCGTCGGCTCCGAACGCCGCGCTCTGGTCGTGGAGACGGGTCGTGGCGAGACGTTCGTCGGCCCCGACAACGGCCTGCTGATGCCGGCGGCCGAAGCGTCGGGCGGCATCAGACGGGTTTTCGAGATAACGGATCGTCGGTTCCTGTTGACCCCGGTATCCCGGACCTTCCAGGGCCGCGATGTCTTTGCGCCGGCGGCCGCTCACATCGCGGCCGGCGTGGATCCTTCGGAGATCGGTGATCCCGTGCCCGTGAAGGAGCTGGTCCCGTTGGAGATCCCGGAGGCCTGGGTGCACGATGACCACCTGCACGCGGAGGTCCTCCAGGTGGATCGCTTCGGCAACCTTCAGCTGAACCTGTCGCGCGAGCATCTGACCAAGGTCTCGATCGAGGGCGGCGATCGCCTCGAGGTACGCGTGGAAGGCCACCGGCTGCAGGTGCCTTTCGGCGAGACCTTCGCCGACGTCGGGGCCGGGGAGTTCGTCCTCGTCCAGGACTCGTACAACTACGTTTCTTTGGCGGTCAACAAAGGCGATGCTGCGGCCCGCCTCAGGGCTCGCTCCGGTTCCACCGCCATCGTAGGGCCGGTCCCACGCGGGTAACCTCGGCGGTATGGCGGGTCGACGCGTACTGATCACCGGCGTTTCCAGGTTCCTCGGTTTGCGCCTTGCCAAGCGGCTCGAGCAGGATGACGACGTCGAGCTCGTCGTAGGCGTCGATCTCGAGGATCCGCCGCTACCCATCAAGAAGCTCGAGTTCGTTCGGGTGGACATACGCAATCCGCTTATCGCCCGCGTCCTTGAAACGACGAAGGTCGACACGCTGATCCACACGAACATCGCGTCGACCCCGGGCCGTCTCGGCGGCCGTTCTCAGATGAAAGAGAACAACGTGATCGGCACGATGCAGCTGTTCGCAGCCGCACAGCGGGCCGAGCGGATCCAGCGCGTGGTGATGAAGTCGTCTACCGCTGTGTACGGATCGGGACCCCGCGAGCCTTCGCTGTTGCCGGAGGACCACGCCGCGCGTCAGGTCGACCTCTCCGGCTACGGAAAGGACTGTGCGGAAGCCGAGCAGTACGCCCGAGACTTCGGACGCCGTCGCCCGGATGTCGATCTGGTCGTCCTTCGCACGCAGAACGTTGTGGGTCCGACCGTGAGCACGAACATGACCGGGTATCTCTCTTTGCCGGTGATCCCGACGTCTTTGGGCTTCGACCCTCGGCTTCAGTTCCTTCACGAGCAGGACGCGGTCGAGGCCCTGTATACGGCGCTCAAGGGCGACGTCGGCGGCATCTACAACATCGCGGCCGATGGGATCGTCTACCTGTCGCAAGCGATCCGTCAGATGGGCAGCATCGAACTTCCCATCCTTGCTCCCGCGGCCCATACCGCGGCAAATCTTCTGCGACGGTTCGGCGTCGTCGACTTTCCGACCGATCAGCTGAAGCTGCTGCTGTTCGGACGGGTAGTAAGCACCCGGCGCGCCAAGGAGCATCTCGGTTTCACTCCGATGTTCACCACCGCCGAGACCCTGCAGGACTTTCGGGACCGGCGACAGCACGACACGTTGCCGGAGCCCAACCTGCGACCGACCTGGGAGCGTGAGTTGTTCGAATACCTGAAGCAACGGAATCAGCAGAGGCAGACGGTCTGATGGCGGACGCGGAGATCATCCGGCTGGACAGTCGAACCAGAGCGGGTCGGACCGGCCCCAGTCGCGCCCAGGCACGGGTGCGGTGCCGGGCGACCACTTCGACCGGTCGCCCGTGCCGCAACTACGCGACCGCGGGCACCGGTTACTGCGCGGTGCACGCGCGCGCTCAGAGCGCGCACCCGGCTCAAGGTTCACCGGCCGGCCAGGCTCCCGTCCACGTAGGTGAGGCCCCCTCAGGTCCCGTGGCACCGTCCCGGCAGCATCCGGGTGTGGAGGAGTTCGTCCGGCGCCGTCTGGCAGGTGACTACGAGGTCGACGACTTCGGCTACGACCCCGAGCTCGCCCGCCAGGTGCTCCTACCGCTGGCCGGCCCGTTGTACGAACGCTATTTCCGGGTGAAGACGCTCGGTGTCGAGCGCATCCCCAACACGGGGCCGGCTCTGCTCGTTGGGAACCATTCGGGAACCGTCGCCATCGATGCGGTGATGGTTCAGTACGCGGTCGCGACCGAGCACCCGAACGAGCGCGCGATCCGCAACATCGGCGCCGACCTCGTCTATCAACTTCCTTTCATCGGTGCCATGGCGCGCAAGACCGGCAACGCGGTCGCTACCGACGAGGATGCCGAGGAGCTGCTTCGGCGAGGTGAGCTCGTCGGGGTCTATCCCGAGGGATACAAGGGCGTCGGCAAGGGGTGGCGCGAGCGCTACAAGCTTCAGCGTTTCGGTCGCGGTGGGTTCATGGAAACCGCCCTTCGCTCCCGCGTGCCGATCATCCCGGTCGCCGTCGTGGGGGCAGAGGAGGCCTTCCCGATGATCGCCAACGCCAAATGGCTCGCTCGCATCCTGGGGTTTCCCTATTTCCCGATCACGCCGACCTTCCCGTTGCTCGGGCCCCTCGGCTTGTTGCCGCTTCCGTCGAAGTGGCTCATCGAGTTCGGTGACCCGATCCCGATGGACGATTACCCCGACGATGCGGCCGACGACGCGATGCTGGTGTTCGACCTTGCCGACCGCGTGCGAGACACGATCCAGCAGATGCTCTATCGCAACCTGCAGAAGCGGAAGGGCGCCTTTTTCTAGTAGGTGCACCGTTGCGTAAGTTCCGTCGCGCCAGTACGGGCCTGCATCGACGACGGCGGCGTTGCTCGTCGGGAACGTACCCTCCGGGTACGCCCCTCTCCTCGCGCCTGGCCCTCGCCGCGCAGTCCCGCCCTGGACGCGGACGTTACTTCCGCGCCGGAGCACACGCCGTTAATGGACCAGGCCGCGCCGGAAGGCCTCGCTGACGGCTTCGGCCCGGTCCCGTACCTGCAGTTTCCTGAAGATCGCCTTGAGGTGGCCTCGGACCGTGTCCTCGGACAGGTACAGGGCTTCGCCGATCTCGCGGGTGGACTTCTGATCGCTGAGCTCTTGCAAGATGTCCAGCTCCCTGTCCGTCAGCGCGTGGGGGTCGTCCTTGCCCAGAGCACCGAAGACGCCCTTGGTTACGTTTGGGTCCAGCACCGACCGGCCTTCCATGACGTCCCGGATCGCTCGTTCCACAGCTTCTCGCGAGGCCCCCTTCGACAGGTAGCCATCGGCGCCCGCCTTCACGGCGCGCGTCACGGTTGCCGGGTCGGTGAACATCGTCAGCATCAGCACCTTGATCTTGGGAACGCTTTCCTTCAGGCGCTCGGTCGTTTCTATCCCGGACATATGGGGGCCCAGGTTCACGTCCATCAAGACCAGGTCGATGTCGCCGCGCGCTACGACCTCCAGGGCTTTCTCGCCGGAGTCGACGACGGCGACCGGCTCGACACCGTCGATCATCGAGAGCATCAGCTCGAGCCCCTGCGAGACGAGCGTGTGGTCATCGACGATCAGGGCGCGCAGTGTCATACCGCGCCGATGCCGGCAGGGAGCACGGCCTCGACGCGGGTTCCCTCCCCGGGACGAGAGTCGAGCTCGATCGATCCGCCCACCCCGACCGCGCGCTCGTGCATCAGCGTCATCCCCAGATGATCTTCGCCGGCGTCGTGCGAAGTGTCGAAGCCGGTTCCGCGGTCCACCACCGCGATACGCAACATCCCTTCATCCTCTCCGACCCGGATTGTGACGGTCTCGCTGTTAGCGTGCTTCAGCGCGTTGACCAATGCCTCCTGAAGGATCTGGAAGGCTGCCAATGCGACCGGAATGGGCGGTTCGCGCTCTACGTTCCCTTCAAGCTCGATGCGCGCATCCCAGATGGTCTCGAGCTGTTCGACGAATCGCCGGATCGTCTCCATCAGTCCACCTTCTTCGATAGCAGACCGGCGCAGGTCGACGAGAGACTCACGCAGCGCCGAGATGGCGTTGTTAACGGCGTTCTGCGTCGAGCTGATCGTTGTCTCCGCGCGCGGTAGATCGCCGGACCGTAGGAGCTGTGTCGTGTTCGCGCAACCGTATGCGGCCGCTGCCAGCATCTGAAGGCTGGTGTCGTGGATCGTCTCCGCGATCCGCGACCGCTCCTGTTCCCGTTCCTGGAAGACCTGCTCCGTGGCCGCGAGCAAGGCGGCCTGCTGGCGCCGGATGCGGTCCGAGAGCTCCTGCTGCGCCTTAGCCCCCTGGATAGTCATGCGGGCGAACAGCAGAGGGATGAGGATCGCGATGACCACCCACTCGCGCCCCGAGCCGATCTCGATGTAGGCCCGGGCGGTGGCTGCGCCCAAGAGAGCCAGCAGGGCATAGGAAGCGGAGAATCCCAGGATCGGTCGCGGCGGGAGACCTTTGAAGGCCTCGACGAAAGAGATGCGCCGGTCGAAGTGGATCGCACCGGCGACCAGACCGAAGTTGATCCCCGCGTCGAGCGACGCCGCTAGAAGGATCGAGATCGGGTTGAACGGGTTGAAGAACGCAAAGACGGTTGCCATCGCGCCTACCGCCAACATGACCTGGGAGCGATTGAACAGAGCGCGGTGAACGGAAATGGTCCGGTTCAGCTCACGCCGGTCGATGAATCCGATGCCTCCCACGAGCATCGCAGCGGCCGGGTCGAGCACGATGGCGGCAGCCAGGAGCACCGGGAATCCCATCGTGAACCGTGCTTCGAATCCAAGAGCAACCGGGAGGATCTCGGCGATCGCTAGAAGTGCGATCCAGAAAATCAAGGTCGGGAGTTGAGAAAGGCGGTCGGGTTTGAGCGCCAACAGGAGGAGGAGGACGGAGACAGCCGATGCGGTCACCGTCCAGGCGTAGACGCGGACACTTCGCATCTTTACATCGTAGGCATGTTGCACGTCGGAGGGGGGTCCTTGGGACCCCCCTCCGACGAAAGCTGTTTGTCTACCAGCGAGCGTGGGCGCCGGCGACCTGGAACAGAGCGACGAGCGACGCAGCGAAAGCGAACAGACGGATCTTCATTGGTGAGCCTCCTGGGTTGATCGAGTGGTTGGTTTCGGATCGTGGAACGGGTGATCTACCAGCGAGCGTGGGCGCCGGCGACCTGGAACAGAGCGACGAGCGACGCTGCGAAAGCGAACAGACGGATCTTCATTGGTGAGCCTCCTGATGAGCTTGTAGAGAGCGCGGTCATCAACTGAGCCGACCTGGGAGAGGTCGTGTTTCGGTGATCTGTGGACCCTTGGATCGGCGGGACGTAGAAGCCCGCCGGCGCTCCGCTCCATCCCCGGGGTGACTCTCGACCGGTTTGGGTCGTCGTCCTTACCCGTTTGGGGATTCCTCAGCAGAGTAGGGGTTTGGTATTAACGCTTCAATGAGTAGTTCTGCTTATTTAAGACCTACCTAAGGAGAGCCAGTGGCCCACCGATCCGGAGGCTCCACCGGGCTAGACCCTGCCACCCAGCAAGCATTCCAGGAGGCCCTCCTCAGGATCCCCCAGGTGCAGAGCGCGCAGATCAGAGGCAGTGCGGCCGGCGGGCCCCGCGAGATCCACGTGGTGACGACCTCGGAGCGGACGCCGAAGCAGACCGTGCGGGACGTCCAATCGTTGGCGGCCGCCGCGTTCGGGGTCAAGATCGACCACCGAATCGTTTCGGTCGTGCAGATCGAGGAATCTCATCTAGAACAACAGATGAGCAACCGGCGGGCGTACATCGAGCGGGTCGGGCTCGGCACCAAGGGGAACGCCGAGTGGGTCGAGGTCGCCCTGAGGTGGCCCGATGGCGGGCACACGGAGGGCTCGGGGGCGGCGGGGAAGTCCCGTTCCGCGCGAGCCCGGGGTGCGGCCGCGGCCACTCTGGAATGTCTCGATCGCAAGCTGAGCACCAAGAAGGCCACCGTCGAGATCGAGAACATCGTTCTGCACCGCATGGGGAGCGAGGAGTGGGTGCTGGTCCATTGCGCCTTCTACGAGGCCGAGGGCCAGACCTCGCTGCTGGGGAGCGCCCTGATCCACGATGACGTGGCGACGGCGGCGTCCCGTGCCCTTCTGAACGCGGTCAACCGGAAGCTGCGCGTGGAGTAGAGGGGCGGGCCTCCTCGGCATCCTCAGAGTCCATCGCCGTCGTGCGCCGGTAGACGAGCCATCCGATCCCCGCCGCCAGCAGCACGTCCCCCAGGCTGACAACTTTTCCAGTGCCGGGCACCGGGATCACGTCCGCGAGCCACGGGACGGCGGTGCCGTCGTCCAGGAGCTCGTGCTTGACCCCGAGCTCTCCGACGTCCTCCAGGCCCGCCAGCTCCGACGCTCGCTGCGACACGGGCATGGCGCCGTTGGCCGCGATCACGATGACGTTGAGCACGAAACCGGCCGCCGCCAGGGCCATACCGGCCAGCTTCCAATTCAAGGCAAAGAACACGGCGACGGCCACGTGCGAGACCAGCAGCACGGCGAGGTCGCCGGTATCACTCAACCAGTCCGGGTTCCAGAGGTCGAATCCGGCCTGGAACACGAGCGCTCCGAACAGCAGGGGGAGCCAGCGGAGCTTGGTCTGAGACAACGCGTCCAGAGATCCGCCTCTGATCAGGCCGAACACCGCCGCGATCACTGCAACTACGAGGGCCAGGATCACGCCGCCGAGCAAACCACAGTGTGCCGGCGGACGAACCCCTCGGATAGGTGGGGGGTCTCCCCCATCTGGGGGGTGACCAAATGGCGCGATACCGGTCTACTAAGGGCATGAGGATCTTGCTCGTCGACGACCACGCGCCCGTCCGTCAAAGCATCCGACAGCTGATAGAGCTCGCCGGCGGCTACGAGATCGTCGGAGAAGCCGGGGACGGAAGCGAGGCGGTGGCAGAGGTCGACCGCACCAAACCGGATGTCGTGCTTCTCGACGTCAACATGCCGGGCATGAGCGGCGTGGACGCCACGCGAGAGATCAAGGCAACCCATCCCGAGGTCAAGATCCTGGCTCTGAGCGCGCTGGGCGATCTCTCGCACGTCTCGTCGATGGTCAAGGCCGGAGCGGACGGCTACCTCATGAAGGGCGGTTCGAGCGAGGAGCTGCTCGGATCGATCAACGCGGTGTATCGGGGGGAAGGACCCGTGGATCGCGAGGTGACGGTTGACGTCATCCGCTCCTTCGCCGACCTCGAGGATCAGTTGCGCCAGGCTCAGAAGATGGAATCGCTCGGCCAGCTGGTCAGCGGCGTGGCCCACGATTTCAACAACGTGGTGTCGGTCATCAGCAACTACGCCAGATTCATCGAGGAAGATCTGGACGAGTCGGATCCGAAACGCGACGACGTGGCCGAGATCCTTCGTGCAAGCCAGCGCGCCGAGGGGCTCATCCAACAGTTGATGACCTTCTCTCGGAAAGAGGAGCCGCGCCCGGTCGTTCTCGACGTGAATACGGCCATCCGTCAGATCGCAGGCTTGTGGAGCCGCGTCCTCGGGGCCGATATCCACATCGACCTTGCGCTCGAATCGGGGGCGTGGCAGGTTCGGATGGATCCCACTCATCTCGACCAGGTGATCATGAACCTGGCCGTGAACGCCCGTGACGCGTTGCCGCGCGGCGGCCATCTAACGATCAGAACCGAGAACGTGTCGGTCGGCCATCAACTCAGTCAGCACCACCCGGGCGTGACGCCGAAGGACTACGTGCGGATCACGGTCGAGGATGACGGCGAAGGCATGCCCAAAGAGGTCGCCGATCGGATCTTCGAACCGTTCTTCACCACGAAACCGCGCGACCGGGGCACCGGCCTTGGACTGGCGACCGTGCACGGGATCGTCAAGCAGGCTCTCGGCTCGATCCAGGTGGATACCGAGCCTGGACGGGGCACGGCGTTCCACATCTACCTTCCCGCGGCAGAGACGGCCGTCGTAGCCGGGCCGCCGGCCGGGCCGGACCGCCAGGGGGAAGGCGAACTTGTGCTGGTGGTCGAGGAGGACGAGGCCGTTGGACGTCTCGTGAAGCGGCTGCTGACGTCCGGGGGCTACGAGGTCGTGTGGGAACGCGATGGAGCGGCGGCCGTTGCCTGGGCGCGCGATTCGGAGTCGCCGATCGACGCGGTGGTGCTGGACGCGACCTTGACGGGGATGCCCGCCCCCGAGGTCGTGGCACGCGTCACCGAGCTCTATCCAGACGCCGGCACGGTCTATCTCGCGGCATCGACGGGTGAGGTCCTGGGGACACGGGACGGCCGGCCCGTCTCGGACCTGCTTGCGAAGCCGTTCTCCAAAACGGAGCTGTTCGACCGGCTGAGATCGGCGATCGGATCCAGGCCGCGGCGCTAGGCCTGCCAGATCCGAAGAACGCCCAGGAACCCCGCGAGCGTGATCGCTATCAGGAGCAACGCGAGCGCATAAAGAGTGTTCCGTCTCACGTCGACAAGGATAGGAGACCGTCGTCTCCCCAGCGTTCTCGGCAGGGGCCGGTCCTTAGGGCGATAATCGACCGGCTACGGTGCGGGCGGCGACCAGCGGAGGCTTGATGGCGGGCGAAGCGAGCTACGACCTCAGGCACTTCGCCGACATCCTCGACACCCTCGACGCCATCGTGTGGGAGGCCGACGCCTCCACCTTCGAATTCACTTACGTCAGCAAGGGAGCTACCTCGATCCTCGGCTACCCGCCGGTCAGGTGGGTAGGAGTGGCCGGTTTCTGGGAGTCACTGATCCACCCGGACGATCGTGAGAGCACTGTGGCTTTCTGCCTCGGCGCAGTGCGCGAATGCCGCGACCACAGATTCGAGTACCGCGTGCTGACGGCGGACGGGCGCGTCATCTGGCTCGAGGACGTCGTGCGGGTGGTGGCGGACGATAACGGGACCGCTCGTCTGTTGCGCGGTGTGATGACCGACATCACAGCCCGCAAGGAGACGGAAGAACGGCACGCGACCGCGATCGATGCGTTGAAGAAGAGCGAGGAGCTCTTACGTCATAGCGAGGAGCGTTACCGGCTTCTTTCGGAGCTGACTTCGGATTACGCCTGGAGCGTCCTCGTGGATCCCTCCGGTGACATCCATCTCGAGTGGGTAACGGGAGCCTTCGAAGAGCTATACGGCGCGCCGTTCGATCAGGGCCTGATGGACGACTGGACCAAGATCGTCCATCCCGAGGATCACGCGACGGCGTTCGGCTTGTTGGAGCGACTTCTTCGCGGGGAGTCGGTCGAGGCCGAGGTTCGGCTTGGTAGACCCGACGGTGCGACTCTCTGGGTGGCCGTGGCCGCCCGGCCGTTGGCGGGACCCGACGGATCCATCCTTCGCATCGTCGGAAGCGCTCGAGACGTAACCGAGCGTCGTCACGCGGAAAAGGAGAGCAAGGACCTGCAGCATCAGCTCATGCAGGCACAGAAGATGGAGGCCGTCGGTCGTCTCGCCGGAGGGATCGCTCACGATTTCAACAATGTGCTGGCAGCGATCCTTAACTACGCAGAGTTCATCAGAGACAACCCGGCCGATGCCGACTCGGTGCGAAGCGATGCCGTCGAGATATTCGAGGCGGCCGAACGCGCGGCCGCGCTCGTACGCCAGCTCCTCGTCTTCAGCCGCCGAGAGACGGCCCAGCCCCAGCGCCTGAATCTCACGCGGGTCGTGATGGACCACGCCAGGATGTTGCAACGAACTCTTGGTGAAGACATCCGACTGTCCTTCGAACTGCACCAAGATGGACCGGACATCGTTGCCGATCGCTTGCAGATAGAGCAGGTGCTTCTGAACCTGGCGGTCAACGCTCGCGATGCGATGCCGACCGGTGGGACCCTGGAGATCGCCGTCGCCGCCGAGGGGGATCGTGCGTCGGTCTCCGTGACGGACTCGGGAACGGGCATGTCGGAGGAAGTGAGACGGCGGGCCTTCGAGCCCTTCTTCACCACGAAAGGCCCGGGAACGGGGACCGGTCTCGGTCTATCGATGGTGTACGGCGTCGTCGAAGAGATGGGCGGATCGATCGCGATCGACAGCACCGAGGGCCGGGGTACGTGCGTGACGATCGATCTGCCGGTGGCCGGCGAGGGTGATGGTGCCGTCCCCGCCGCGGCCCCCCTGCTGTCCACCCCGACCCTGTCTCTGAGCATCCTGTTGGTCGAGGATGAAGGCCCACTTCGGAAGCTGGTCACGCGAGTGCTGTCGGCCGACGGTCATGAAGTGCTCGCCGCGGGCGACGGCGACGAGGCTCTGGCCATCGCGGATGGGCTGGCCGAACCGGTCGACCTGCTGCTGACCGACATCGTCATGCCGGGGATGTCGGGTATCGATCTGGCCGGGAAGCTGAAGGAGCGATGGCCGCAGGTGGGGATCCTCTACCTCTCCGGTTATCCGCGCGATGTGATCGAGGCCCAGGGCGGCATCGACGCACCCCTCTTGGAGAAGCCGTTCACGGCGGCCTCCTTGCGGGACGCGATCGCGAAGCTCCGTCCGGCCGGTTAGCTCCCGGTGACCTACTCCTCGCCTATGCCCACGAATCTGAGCTGGAAGCGGCGGTCACACGTCGCACAGTGGAATCCGCCGGCTTCGTCGCCGGACGGCTCCAGGTCGGTCTCGCCGCAGTAGGGGCAATAGAACGGAGCGGCCCGCATGCTCACTGTTCCGCCTCCGACTCCTGGGGTCCGTGGAGCTTCCCGAAGGAGTGGATGCCACATTCGGTCTTGGCCAGACCTTCCCAACGCCCGGCTCTCTCGTCCTCGCCGGCCTTGATCGCACGCGTGCACGGCCAGCACCCGATGGAGGCGTAGCCCTTCTCGAACAGGGGGTGAGTGGGGATCTCGTGCTGCGCTATGTACGCATCGACGTCTGAGCGGTTCCACCGGGCCAGGGGGTGGATCTTCATGATCTCGTTCCCCGACGGCAACAACTGGGCTTCGATGATCGGCGTTTCCGCCCGGAACGGTGACTGATCTCTGCGCAGGCCGGAGATCCATCCGTCGTACTCCTCGAGCGCGGCCTGGAGTGGCTTGACCTTGTTGATCGCGCAGCAGGTGTCGGCATCCCGGCGATAGAGCTCGGGCCCATAGATCTGGGCCTGGCGTTGCGCGCTGCCGTGCTCTCCCCGCAGATCGACGACCTTTAGATCCCACAGCTCGGCTATCCGCTGTCTGAACTCGAGCGTCTCCTCGAAGTGGAAGCCGGTATCGAGGAACAGCACCGGCAGGTCGGGCTTGATGTCGCGCAGCATGTGCAGGATCACCAAGCCGGAGGCCTGGAAGGATGTTGCCACGGCAAGCCGGTCGATCGATTCGGCGGCGAAGCGCAACACAGCATCGGGCGGTGCGTCCTGCAGCGAGGACGGATCGAGCGTGGGATCGACGAACAGGTGGTGGTCGCTCACGACACCCTCGGTTCCGCCACGATCGTCGGGGCCGGCGGCGCTCCCACGAAAGCCGGTTTCTTGACGAACGCTTGAAGCTCCGCGGGCTCGAGCCGGCTCACGAACGCCGAGAACGTCTCCTCGCCGCGGCGCGCCCGGCGATACCTCCGGATGAGGGTCTCTACGTAAGGACCGATCTCGGAGGCCAGAACCTTGACCCCTCTCGCTTTCGTGCCGAACCTGCGGTCGGCCCCGAGGTGGCCGCCGAGATGGACCAAGAAGGCCTCCACCTTGCGCCGCTCCTCCACCTGGTTGCCCTCGTGGTCCAGGGTCCAGATCCGTTCGGTGACGAGGCAGCCCATCAGTCCTATGTCTGCGGTCTGGTACCGGCCGCACGAGTTCGGGCAGCCGTTCACATTGATCCTCAGGTCGTCGTCGTAGCCGGGCAGGCGCTCCTCCAGGTAGCGGTAGAGCTCGACCGCTCGCCCCTTGGTTTCCACGATCGCGAGCTTGCAGAACTCGATCCCGGTGCAAGCCAGCGTTCCGCGCCGCCACGTGCTTTGTTCGACCGGCAGATCCAGCACGGCCAGATCCTCGGCGAGATGGTCGAGCGAGGCTTCGGGCACGTCGAGGACCAGCATCTTCTGCTGTGTGGTCGTGCGGACGCGCCCCTTTCCGTAGCGCGTGGCCAGCCGGGCGATGGCGCGTAGCTGGTGTCCCGCGATCCGTCCGGCCTTGGGTGTGAATCCCACGTACTTGTTGCCGTCATGCTGCGTTCCGATGCCTACGTGTTCGCGATGCACCTGGTCGGTCGGCGGTGGTTCGGGCAGATCCGCGAGCGCGAAGCCGATCTCCTTCTCCAACACCTCGCGGAAGCGCTCGGGTCCCCAATCGCGAACGAGGAACTTCATGCGCGCATGATTGCGTGCTCTGCGGTACCCCCAGTCTCGGAAGACGGACGTTATGCCCAGTACGACGCGCAAGGCTTCATCCGGCGCCGCGAACGCGCCGAGGCGCTGCGCGAACATCGGGTTGGTGCTAAGGCCACCACCGACCCACACGTCGTAGCCCGGCTTTCCATCGGTGCCGAGCGCGCCTACCAGGCCGATGTCGTTGATCTCGTGCTGGCCGCATTGGTGCGCGCATCCGGCGATCGAGATCTTGAACTTGCGCGGCAGGTTAGAGAAGCGAGGATCTCCGACGAGGGCGGCATTGGCCTCGCGGATCAACTCGGACGCGTCGATGATCTCGGTCGAGTCGACGCCGGCGAGGGGGCATCCGAGGATGTTGCGAGGAGTGTCGCCGCAGGCTTCGGTGGTCGACAAGCCCACCGCTTCGAGCTCGCTCCAGATCGCGGGGACGTCTTCGATCCTGATCCAGTGAAGCTGAATGTTCTGACGATCGGTCACGTCGGCGACATCGCGTCCGTACCGCTCGGAGATCCGGCCGATCACGTCCGTCTGTTCGGCCGACAGCATCCCTCCGGGGACGCGTATCCGTAGCATGAAGTAGCCGTCGCTCTCCGGGCGCTGGGTGTACAGCCCGTACCAGCGGAACCGGCTGCGGAGGTCCGAGGGCCAGATCGAGCCGAAGCCCTTCTTGGCATAGGTGGTCTCGATGCGGGTCCGGACGTTGAGGCCGTCGTCCTCGCGCTTGGTCGTCTCGGCCGCGTTCTGCGGCTCGAGGTATCCGAGCGCCCACTGGGCCTCGGAGCGGCGCGGACGGCCGTTGTCGGGCATCCAGAGAAGATACCCTATTCAAGGTGTAAAGGTGACTAAGTCAAGCCTCCGGTGCGCCTCAGAGGTCCCGGCAGAGCTCCGCGATGTGGCGCTCGAGCTCGTTGAGGCCCTCGACCTTGCCGATGCACATCGACACCCCGGCCTCCCGGGCCTGGGCCTCGAGCTTGGCGTCCAGATAGGCGGTGTAGAGGATGATCGCCTGGCCGGTCCGCGACTCCTTGATGGTTTTGGCGGCCGTCAGTCCGTCCACGCCCGGCATCTTGTAGTCCATGACTATGACGTCCGGGTCGGCGTCGGGCGTCATCTCGATCGCCTCCTGGCCCGAGGCCGCCTGACCGACGACGTCGAAGCCGTCCAGTTCCAGCATGTCGACCAACATGTTGCGCACGTGATCGGTGTCGTCGACGACGAGCACCTTCATCCCCACACCGCCGCTCCCTTCAGTCCGAGGCACTTCTGGGAAGCCCCTTGGTCAACCTGCGCTTGCCGGAGAGGCGCGTCTCGACGTACTCGCGGCTCCGCCTCAACATCTGCACGAGCTCTTCGGGCCGTTGAAGGTATCTGCCCACGGACAGCTCGAGCGAGATCGCGCCCGCGTAACCGGTCCGCCGCAGTTCCTCCAGCAACCTGTCGAGGGGAAGTATGCCCTTCTCCAGCTCGAGGTGGCCATCTCGACCGTCACCGGCGTTGTTCGACAGGTGGATGTGAACGAGCTTTGGCGCCAGGATCTCGTAGACGTCGAGGATGTCCTGCCGCGCCACCGTCACGTGGCTGGTGTCCATGGCGACCAGGTGGCAAGCCTCGTAGAGGGCCTTCGCCTCGAGCCACCGGTACGCTCGCATCCGGCGCCCGGCCACCCACTTCGGGTACATCGTCTCCACCGCAACGGTGACTCCCGTGTCGGACGAGAAAGCGCTCGCCTCTTCGGATAACCAGCGGGCGTAGTCCCTTTCCCACAGATACGGGGGGTGCACGATCATCGAGGAGGCGCCCACCGTCCGGCAGAAGTCGGCTCCTCTGCGGATCTTCCCGATCGGGTCGGTGCCCCAGACGGTCTTGGTGACGACCAGGAACGGCGCGTGGATCGAGGCGATCCGTAGCCCCCGTTCCGAGGCGATGCGCAGAGGGATCTCAGGTTCCTGGGTCCGCGGGTCCCGGGTCACCATCAGCTCGATGTCCACGAACCCGGCCTCGGCCAGGGCGTCCATGCTCCGCTCCAGCTCGAACGCCCAGAAGGGCCCGGTCGAGCACTGGACGGGCTGGGGCGGGGCGGTCGGAGAGGTCATGGGGGCCAATGCTCGCATGGGGCCGGCCGCCTAAAGATAAAGCGCCCCCGGAGACCGGGGGCGCTGGGGGAGTCCGAGAACGGAACGAGTTGGGGCGGGCTGGGAGGCTCCTTCCACGGCTCTTGTGCCGTGAAGTCCGAACGTCCCGTTCCTCCGACTCCACTAAGTAGCTTCGGCGACCCCTGGGAATTCTTGAGAGATTTGGTTGGTAATCATGGTTAGCGGATGCTTGCAATAGTTTGCAGAATCGCCCTTCAGGGGAGAGAATGAGAGAGATGAACCTCGCAGAGCTCCTGGCCGCCACGGCCTCGGCGCATCCCAAGAAGATCGCCCTGATCACCGCCTCGGACGGCGCCAAGATCACGTACGAGACGCTGGAGCGGGAGGCCGATCGCGTGGCGGGGGCGTTGGCCGATGCCGGGGTGTCCCCGGGCGATCGAGTGGCGATCGGACTGCCGAATGTTCCCCATTTCGCCTACGCCTACTTCGGCGTGCTCCGTGTCGGCGCCGTTGTCGTTCCGTTGAACATCATGCTCACGCAGGCCGAGACCGAAGGGATCCTCGACGACTCCGGGGCGCGCGTCGTGATCGTCGGAGGGCCCTTTGCCGAGGTTGCGAATGCGGCGGCGGCGAACGTCCCACGGATCGAACGCGTCGTGACGACAGATAGGTGGGATGAGCTGGGCGACCACTCGGCGTCGAAGGCGGACGTGGAGGGCGACGACCTAGCCGTGCTTGCGTATACCTCCGGCACCACCGGTGAGCCCAAGGGCGTGATGTTGTCGCACGACAATCTGTTGGCGAACCTGCGGCAGCAGATGGCCATCCCCGAGGCGCACGTTTCTTCCGACGACGTGTTGTTCCTCGTGCTGCCGCTGTTCCACATCTTCGGGCTCAATGTCACGCTGGGACTGCTCGCGATGAATGGAGCCACGGGTGTTCTGTTGGACCGGTTCGACCCGGTGCCCGCGCTGCGCGCCATCGTGGAGCACAAGGTCACGGTTCTGTTCGGCGCGCCGACGATGTACGCGTCGTGGGTGAGTGTTCCCGGCGCGGACCAGTACGACCTGTCGAGCGTGCGTCTTGCCATCTCCGGCGCTGCGCCGCTTGCCGCCGATGTGTTGCGCGACTTCCACGATCTCTTTGGTGTCCGCATCTTCGAGGGATACGGGCTGACCGAGACCGCCCCCACGCTGTGGTCAAACCGCATGGCGGACAGGCCACGGCCCGGCTCGGTCGGCAAGCCCCTGCCCGAGGTGGAGTTCCGTCTGATCGACGAGAACGGTATCGATGTCGAGCACGGCGACCCTGGCGAGATCGTCGTGAAAGGACCCAACGTCTTCCGTGGGTACTGGAACCGGCCGGAGGAGACCGAAGCAGCTTTCCTAGACGGATGGTTCCGCACCGGGGACGTGGGGGTTCTGGACGAAGAGGGCTACCTGTATCTCGTCGACCGCAAGCGCGATCTCATCATCGTCTCCGGCTTCAACGTCTTCCCGTCCGAGGTCGAGCGCGCGCTGCTCGAGAACCCGGAGGTCGCCGATGCAGCGGTCGTCGGCGTTCCTCACGCCTACACGGGCGAGGCGGTGAAAGCTCATGTCGTTCTGAGCGACGGCGCCGATACGACCGAAGCAGAGCTCATCGCCGATGTTCGGTCGCGGTTGGCGCGCTTCAAGTGCCCGACCTCTATCGAGATCGTCGACGAGCTTCCCCACCTGCTGACCGGCAAGGTTCTGCGGCGCGCCCTGCGCACCTGATCCGCTCGAGAACGTCGGGCCGGAAGATCCTGAGCGTTCGGCCCGAGTAGTCCAAGATCCCCTCACGGGTCATCCGATTGATGGCCTTCGAGGCGCTCTCTCTGCACATGCCGGCCAGATGTCCGACGTCGGTGCGCGTGAGCGGCAGATCGACCTCGATCGTGCCGCCGTGCATCCGCCCCAGCATCTCGGCAAGGTCGAGCAAGCGCGCCGCGAGTCGGGCCGAGACGTCGGTCGTTGCACGTTCGGAGGCGGTGGCCGCGATCCAGCGCGTGCGCACTGCGACGACGCGTGCCAGCTCGAGGGCCGCCCGCGCATCTCTCGTGACCACGTCCAGGAACAGCTCCGCGTCGACGCCGAGCACCTCGCTGCGCGTCATAGCGACTACATCGACCGGCTGGAACCCACCATCCACTGCTGCGGTCTCCCCAACGATGTCGCCTTCCGTCGCGAGCGCGAGCGTGGTCTCGCGTCCCTCGCCGTCGCAAGCGGACAGCTTCAGGAATCCGCTGCAGACGAAGTGGACGCGCCGCTCTGTATCTCCGGCGAAGTAGAGAGCGTCGCCGCGAGCGAGTCGGCGCGGAACGGCCCGGTCTAGAAGCCGCTTTCGCTCGGCTTCCGAGAGGGATTCGATCAAGGGACAAGTGACGGGCACCATCGCGCACCTCCTGCGGTTCGACGACCGGACATGAGGGCGCGGGCCTCGCCGAGACCCTAGCCGTGCGTCCCCCGGGCGTCCAGACAGAGCGCGAATCTTTCCCGCGACCGCCTGAGAAGATGGTTCCGTGGAACAAGCGGTCACTTCGGCGCCTACGGCGCGTCGCTCTCGGTGGGGGCGGATAGCGCTGTTCGTCGCGCCCGCGGTGGCGTTCATGGTGTTGTTGGTCGTGGCCGTGCTGAACCACACCGAGGCGCCGGCGCCGGGCGACGCGGCTCCGCCTTTCGAGGGCGAGCTCCTCTCGGGCGAGGGCTCTCTCGGTCTTGCAGACCTCGAGGGCAAGCCGGCGGTCATCAATTTCTGGGCGTCGTGGTGCGCACCGTGTGAGGACGAGGCGCCGATGCTGCGCGAGGCGCACGAGGCCTACGGAGACCGGGTTCACATCGTCGGCATCGACATCAAGGATGGGCGCACCGATGCCCTCGAGTTCGTCGAGCGCCACGAGCTGACCTACCCGAGTGTGCGTGACGAGGACGGCGGCATCTACGACGCCTACGGATTGACCGGCCAACCCGAGACCTTCTTCGTCGACGAGAACGGGCTGATCCTCGAACACGTCCCGGGCCCATTGTTCCGCGAGACCCTCTTCCAGCTGCTCGATTCCATGGTGGCAAGGACCGAGGCATAGTGCCTCGCCCAGGGAGGTTGGCGATGTTTTGGCGAGCGGAAAGCAAGCATCGCAAGGCCGCAGGGAGCCCGGATAGTGGAGCTATCCGGGCGACTGAGAACGCCGCGAGGCGCAGTCTTTACGCCGCCAAAACGCGGCGTATCTTGCTGGGCGAGGCACCTTAATGACGGACCCAACCCTGCCGCTCGCGTTCGCAGCGGGCGTCGTTTCCTTCCTCTCCCCGTGCGTCTTGCCGATCGTGCCCGGTTATCTCTCCTACATGTCGGGGATGACCGGGGGCGAGCAACCCGGGACGCGCCAGTTGCCGGCTTGGGCCGTTGCCATCACGTTCGTGATCGGGTTCAGTGTGGTCTTCATCGCTCTCGGAGCAACTGCAACGCTTCTCGGCTCGTTGCTCCGCGAGAACCAGCGCTTGCTCGCCCGGGTCGGGGGCGCCGTCATCATCGTCCTCGGTCTCGTCTTCATGGGGGCCCTGAAGATCCCGCTCTTCTATCGGGAGGCCCGGTTCCATCCCACACCGGGCGCCGGCCTGTGGGGAAGCGCCGTCCTCGGAGCCGCCTTCGCATTCGGCTGGAGTCCCTGCATCGGGGCGACGCTCGGTGCGGTGCTCGCCATGGCCGCCGGCCGGGGCGCATCCGGCGGCCCGGCGGAGGGTGCTTTGCTGCTGGCGGCCTATTCCCTCGGGCTTGGGATCCCCTTCTTGATCGCGGGCCTCGGGGTATCGCGGCTGACAGGTGCGGTGCGGTGGCTGCGACAGCACACCCGGACGGTCAACCTCGTCAGCGGGGCGCTTCTGGTGGTCGTCGGTCTCTTGCTGGTAACGGACCAGTTCTTCCGGCTCTCGATCTGGTTCCAGAAGAACTTCCCCGCTTCCTTCTGACCGCAGGCGCTCACCGGCCGTCCCGATGGGCCGGGGACCCAGACTGCCAAAGTCTCTTGTCCCGAGGCGAGCCGTCTGCAATCGTCGAGATGTCAAGTGGCGGACGGCAAGGGGTTTGTCATGCGTAGAGCGGTATCGATCCTCTCGACGGTAGGACTCATCGCTGTGATGACGGTAGCCGCGTCGGGACCGGCCTCGGCGTCCCGTTTGGTCTCCAGTTTCGATACGGGCCTTCCCCGCCTCGTGGCCATTGCCGTCGACGGCCAGAGCAACTCGCTTCTCGTCTACGAAGAGTTCGGAGAGACGATCCTCGAGTACTCCAAGGCGGGCGCCGTCGTCGGAGACATCCTCCGACCGGGCGCAGCTTCCAACGACTTCGACTTGGACGTCGCCGAGACGGGCTTCACGCTCGGCTCCGGCTCTGTCCCTGCAGGGGGAGTCCTGGTCGCCAACGGGGACGTTTCTCCACCAACCCTGTTCGGTATCGATCAGGTCGGGAACGTCACCGGGGAGGTGGCTCTCACCGGCACGTTGGTCGGCGCCAGCCACCACGCCGCGAGGGGCTCGGTCTTCGCCGTCGATTGGTCGGCCGACATGATCCGCGAGATCGACCCCGCCGGGACGGGGACCCTGATCAGCGAGTTCCCCGTCGCTCCCTCCGGGAGCCCTCTCTTCGACGTGTACTACGGCGATGTCGCGGTGTCGGCTCTGACCGGGAATCTGTTCGTGGTGAGCTCGAATCAGTCGGCAGTGAGAGAGCTGACCCCCACCGGGGCTTTCGTGCAGGACTACGACTTGACGGCGCTGGGGATCACCGGAATGTCCGGCATCGACATCGACCCCGAGACCGGCGACGCCTGGATCGTCACTATTGACAGTGGGCAGGTCTATCGCGTTGTCCTCGAGCCGGTTACCCAGGGCACCGACGGTGACGACACCCTCACCGGCACCGAGCAGAACGACGTCATCGAGGCCGGAGCGGGAGACGACACGATCGAAGGTGGCGGCGGCGATGACACGATCTCCGGGGGGGATGGGAACGACTCCATCGCCGGAGACACCTCGACGAGGTTCAGGCGGAGCGACGTGTCGGCCACGGCGGAAGCCGGTGACGACACCATCGACGGTGGTGCCGGAAACGACCTCATCGATGCCGGTCTGGGTGCCGACTCCGTGGTCGGCGGCACGGGCTCGGACCGCATCTGGGGCATGGGCTCTGACGACCGGCTCGGGGGCGGCGGCGGCGGCGATCAGATCAAAGCCGGGGCAGGCGCCGACGTCCTTTCTGGAGGCGGCGGAGCCGACACCCTCGTGGGCGGACCGGGGGCCGACCGGTTCAACGCCGGGCCCGGCAAGGACCTCTGTATCGTCGACTCCCGCCGAGAGAAGCGCCAAGCCAAGGGCTGCGAGAAGATCACGCTCCGCCGGGGCCACGCGCGCCGAGGCTGACCGTAGCGACGATCCGTTTGGGCCGGCCTTGACAGAGGACGGTTGGTTAGTTTTTACTTACGGTTAGTGCAAACTAACCGAGTCCGGGCAGGCGCTGCAGGGCCGGTGATCGCCGCTTTGGCCGACGACACCCGGCGGTGGGCGTTCGAGCTCCTGAGCACAAGACCCATGTCCGTCGGCGAGCTGGCCGAGGGGCTGCCCGTGTCCCGCCCGGCCGTCTCCCAGCACCTCCGGGTCTTGAAGGACGCCGGCCTCGTTCGGGAGGAGCGGGTCGGCACCCGGCGGATCTACTCGGTGGCTCCCCGGGGGGCCGAACCCCTGCGGGATTACCTCGACCGCCTCTGGAGTACGGCGCTGGCCCGCTTCGAAGAAGCGGCCACCGAGCAGGCGCGGCAGAAGGAACCGGATGCGTAGGTCGGAATCCAGGATCGGAACAGGAGGAAGAGGATGCGGGAGCAGGTCACGTTGATGGAGCCGGTGGTCAAGACCGTCCGGGTGGACCTCGGCATCGAGGACGCCTTCCGGTTGTTCACCGCCGGCATGGGCACCTGGTGGCCGCTCGAGCGGCATTCGATCGCCGTCGACAGCCTCGAGGAGAGAGTTACCGCCGACTCCCTCGTCTTCGAGGAGCGCGAGGGCGGCCGCATCTACGAGGTCATGTCGGACGGGGCCGAGGGGACCTGGGGTCGGGTCCAGGCATGGGAGCCGCCGAACCGCGTCGTCTTCTCGTGGAAGCCCAACCTGACCGACGGCCCGTATACGGAAGTCGAGGTTCGGTTCACGTCGATCGGGGCCGGCTCTGAGGTGGTCCTCGAGCATCGCGGCTGGGAGCAGTTCGGAGACACCGCCGAGCGGTACCGCAACGGCTATGACTCCGGCTGGCCGGGTGTCTTGGAGTTGTTCAAGACTGCGGCCCGCTAGCAGCAGCCTTTGGGTCAGGCCATACCCTTGAGCCCATATGGAGGGGGCGAATCCACTCGGGATGATGATCTTCGCGGGACTGGCGATGTGGATGTTCGCTAGTGCGTGGGAACGGACAAAGGAGCGCGGGAAGCCAAGTCTGCTTTGGGCGCTTTTCGCTTACGCCCTGGTAATGATCCTGTACTGGGCGGACGTGTTCTAGCCGATGGGCGACGAGGAGCTCCACTCCGTAGCGATCGCAGCCGTCGTCACTGATGCCGAGTTGGTCTTGTTGCACGAATTCACAGAGTCGGTTCTGGCGGGCGGATACAGGGATAAATGCCCTGGTCAGAGGCTATAGAGACTTTGTGATTGCTCTCACAAGGCTAGACTTGGTGCCATGCGCAACCGGCCCATCCCCGAGGCGACCGTGGCCCGGCTCCCCATCTACCTGCGGGCCTTGCTCGAGGTCGCCGAGGGCCGCGGAGAGCTGACGGTCTCGTCCGAAGAGCTGGCGAACATGGCCGGGGTGAACGCGGCGAAGGTGCGCAAGGACCTTTCCTACCTGGGCTCCTACGGCACGCGCGGCGTGGGCTACGACGTCGAGTACCTCCTGTACCAGATCACCCGTGAGCTCGGGCTCACGCAGGATTGGCCGGCCGCCATCATCGGGGTCGGGAACCTGGGCCGTGCACTCGCCTCCTACAAGGGGTTCTCCGAGCGAGGGTTCCGTATCGCCGCGATCTTCGACGTCGACGAAGCCGTGATCGGCACCGAGATCGGCGGTCTGCCGATACGTCACCTGGACGAGCTCAAGGAAGCGGTCGTGGACGAGGGGATCTCGATCGGCATCATCGCGACGCCGCCGTCGGCCGCCCAGGAGGTAGCCGAGAAGCTCGTGGATGCGGGAGTGAAGTCGATCCTGAACTTCGCCCCTGCGGTGGTGAACGTGCCGCCCGACGTGTCCGTGCGGAAGGTCGACCTCTCCATCGAGTTGCAGATCCTGTCCTTCTACCAGCAGCGCACCCAGGCGATCGCGACGGCGCGTGAGGCGAACCGCCGCCTAGCGGTGCAGCCGAAGGGCCTGGAGCGGTAGCTTGAGCGGCATGTCCATGGTTGTGGTGGGTCTCAATCACAAGACCGCGCCTATCGACCTGCTGGAGCGCCTGGCGATCGGCTCCGACGGCCTGCCCAAGGCGCTGCACCAGCTGGCCACCTACGAGCACATCCTCGAGGGCGTGGTGCTCTCGACCTGTAACCGCATCGAGGTCTACGCGCTTGTGTCGAAGTTCCACGGAGGCGCCCAGGACATCCGCAACTTCTTCGCTGAGTTCTGCCACATCGCGCCGGAGGACTTCACCGACCACCTCTACACGTATCACGACGAAGGCGCCGTAGGTCATCTCTTTCGCGTTGCCGCCGGCATCGATTCGATGGTGATCGGCGAGTCCGAGATCCTCGGGCAGGTGCGGCGCGCCTACCAGATCGCGCACGACGAGGGCGTGACACATCGCGTGCTCGGAGCGGCCTTCCGTCAAGCCTTCCGCGTCGGAAAACGCGCCCGCACCGAGACTGCGGTAGGGCGCAACCCCGTATCCATCTCGTCCGCCGCGGTGGAGCTGGCCAAGAAGGCATTCGACGATGCGACTCTCGCCGGCAAGTCGATCGTCATCGTCGGGGCCGGCAAGATGGGCCGGTTGGCCGCGGATGCGCTCGCCTCTTCGGGAGCGAAGCATGTGACGGTGGTCAACCGCACCGAGGAGCGCGCCCAGGCTCTCGCCGAAGCTCTAGATGTCGACTCGATGCCGTTCGAGCGGCTCGAGGAGGCAGTCGCAGAGGCCGACATCCTGATCTGTTCGACGACGGCTCCCCAGTCGGTTATCGATCGTGGTCTTGTGGAGGAAGCCATGCGGGGGCGAACGCGGCGTCTGTTCATCGTGGACATCGCGGTGCCGCGCGATGTCGATCCGACGGTGGCCGACCTGGACCACGTGGTTCTCCGCGACATCGACGATCTTCGAGGTGTGGTCGAATCCGGTGTCGGCAGCCGGGTGGGCGAGATATCGAAGGTCGAGGAGATCCTCGCCGAAGAGCTGCAGCGCTTCATCGCCTGGGAGCGCGAGGGCGAGATCGCCCCGACGATCGCGGCCCTCGTGTCGAAGGCCGATGAGGTTCGCCTGGCCGAGCTCGAGCTCCTCGCGAAGAAATTGAAGGACCTGACACCAGGGCAACGGGACGCGATCGATCACCTGACGCGGCGGATGATCTCGAAGTTCCTGCACGTTCCGATCAAGCGGGCGAAGGAAGTTGCGAGCTCGAAGCAGGGCTATCTCTACCTGAACGCCCTGAGGGAGCTGTTCGAGCTCGACGATGAGCCCGAGCCCTAAGACCCTAGTTATCGCCACGCGCGGCTCTCGGCTGGCGCTCGCACAAACCGAGATCGTCTCCGCGCTGCTGCGCGCCCGGCACCCCGAGCTGGACATCGAGGTGATGGTTGTCTCGACCACGGGCGACCGGGACAAGCGACCCTTTGCCGAGATCGGAGGCAAGGGTTTGTTCACCGGCGAGGTCGAGGCCGCGATCGTCGCGAGGGAAGCCGATATCGCCGTTCACTCGGCCAAGGATCTGACCGCCGAGCTGGCGCCGGGCTGCGCGATCGTCTGCATCCCAGCGCGAGCGTCCGTCCACGATGTCGTCGTCGGCGGCTCCGGTGCGAGCGGTGAGGAGCGCCTGGCCTCTCTTCCACCCGGCGCGCGAGTAGGTACATCGAGTCTTCGGCGTCGCGCTCTCTTGATGGAGTGGCGGCCTGATCTCGAGGCCGTCGAGTTCCGGGGCAACGTCGACACGCGCCTGCGCAAGGTCGCCGACGGTGAGGTTGATGCTGCAATCCTCGCTGCGGCCGGGATCGAGCGGTTGGGGGTCGAGGCCGACGTCGCCGCGATCGACCCGGGCCGGTGGCTGCCCGCCCCTTCTCAAGGAGCCATCGCTATCGAAGCGCGGGTGGACCGCGCCGATCTTGAAGCGCTCCTGGCTCCGTTCGAGGATCCCGCGTCGCGCGCTCAAGTCGAAGCCGAGCGGGCGTTCGCGCGGGTCATGGAAGGTGGATGCTCCGTTCCCCTCGGTTGTTACTCCCGGGTCGCCGAGGGGCGGCTCGTCGTGGACGGCTTCCTCGGGCTACCGGATGGGACGCACAGCATGCGCGACCGCATCTCGGGCGGGTTGCACGAGGGGGCCGCGCTGGGTGCCGAGCTGGCCGAAGCGATCATCTCGAGTGGGGGCCGGGAGATCCTTGACGACCTGGCCGAGTTTGAACGTCCGCCGGTCCCGGAACCATGAGCGGCGAACGGGTCAACGTGTTCCTCGTGGGGGCCGGTCCGGGCGATCCCGGTTTGATCACCAAGCGAGGGCTGGACCTGATCCGAACGGGCGACGTCATCCTCTACGACCGGTTGGTCGCGACCTCTCTCCTCGACGAGGCACGCGAGGACGCGGAGGCCATCTTCGTCGGGAAGACGCCGGGACAGACGTCCATGCCCCAAGCGGCGATCGACGCCCTCGTCGTGGAAAAGGCGCGCCAGGGAAAGCTGGTCGTCAGGCTCAAGGGCGGCGACCCGTTCGTCTTCGGTCGTGGCGCAGACGAGGCTCAAGCACTGGCGGCGGCCGGGATCTCGTTCGAGATCGTCCCGGGTGTGAGCGCGGCCGTGGCGGTCCCCGGATACGCCGGCATCCCTCTGACCCACGGAGGCGTGTCCTCTTCCTTCGCCGTCCTCACCGGGCACGAGACCGCCCCCCGCCCCGGCGCCGAGGAGCGGTTCGCCGCGATCGCGGCCGGCGCCGAGACCCTGGTCCTTCTCATGGGAGCGGCGTCGCTCGAGGACACCGCGGCACGTCTCATCGCCGCCGGCCGTTCACCGGACGAGCCGGTCGCTCTCGTCGAGCGGGGCACGACTCCGGCGCAGCGAACCATCGTGGCGACGCTCGGAACGGTCGGCGAAGTCGCGCGGCAAGAGGAGGTCGAGGCACCGGTTACGACGGTCGTAGGTCCGGTGGTGAACCTGCGCACTGCGCTCGACTGGTTCGAGACCCGCTTGTTGTTCGGGCGGCGCATCGTCGTCACACGGGCGCGGGCGCAGGCCGGACCGCTGATCGCGGCACTCGAGGACCTGGGGGCCGAGGTGGTGGCGACGCCCACGATCCGCATCGTCGATCCACCCTCTCTCGATGCCCTCGACGCTGCGATCGAACGCCTTCAGCAGGGTCACTACTCATGGGTTCTGTTCGCGAGCGTGAACGCGGTCGAGCGCTTCTTCACCCGACTCGGTCGCAGCTACGACTCGAGGGCTTTGGCGCGCACAAAGGTCGCGGCGGTCGGACCGGCTACCGCCGAGCGGCTCCGGGGGTACGGGATCAAAGAGGATGTGCTGCCCGCTACGTTCACCGCGATGGCCGCGATCGAGGCCCTGGGCCGGGCCGATGGACGGATCCTCCTTCCGCGCCCGTCCGGCGCGCCCCCAGGGCCTACGGAAGCGCTGAGAGACGAGGGCTGGGAGGTCGACGAGGTCGTGACCTATCAGACGCTGCGCGTGCGTCCCGACGCCCGGCTGTTCGCGGATCGGATCGACGCGGTCGCATTCACCAGTGCTTCATCGGTCGAGGGATTCGCCGATGTCACTCGGTCGGGGGACAGGCAGGCATACGCGGTCGTGTGTATAGGTCCGTCGACCGCGGACCGCGCTCGCGAGCTGGGCCTGACGGTGGATGCCGTTGCCGATCCCCACACGATGGACGGCCTGGTAGAGGCTCTCGTGCAGAAGCTCGGCCGTCCTCCGCGTGGCACCATGGGGAGATGAGTAACTTCCCCTCCTACAGACCGCGTCGCCTTCGGCGGACGCCCGGGCTGCGCCGGGCCTTCGGCGAGACCGTGGTCATGCCGGGAGATCTGATCGCCCCGTTGTTCGTGAAGGAGGGCGTGGAGGAACCGATCCCGATCGCCTCGATGCCGCGCCAGTCGCAGCACACCCTCGAGTCGTTGGCGAAGGAGGCCCGGGAGCTGGTCGGCCTAGGGGTCGCCGGCGTCATCTTGTTCGGCGTGCCCTCCAGCAAGGACGCAACGGGAAGTGCCGCGTGGGCGCCGGACGGGATCAGCCAGCAAGCGCTGGCAGCCGTAAAGGACGAGCTCGGAGACGAGGCCGTTGTCATGGCGGATCTCTGCCTGTGCGAATACACCGAGCACGGTCACTGCGGCATCCTGGACGGCGAGACCGTCGCGAACGACCCCACGATCGAGGCCTACGCTCGCATCGCCCTGGCGCAGGCGGAAGCCGGCGCAGACATCGTGGCCCCCTCCGGGATGATGGACGGTCAGGTGGGAGCGATCAGGAGCGCTCTCGACGAGTCTGGACACCAGGACACTGCGATCCTCGCCTACAGCGCGAAGTTCGCCTCGAGTTTCTACGGACCCTTCAGAGAAGCTGCCGAAGGTGCCCCACGTTTCGGCGACCGCCGCGCGTATCAGCAGGATCCGGGCAACGTCGAAGAAGCGTTGCGCGAAACCGCCCTCGATATCGCCGAAGGTGCCGACGCGGTGATGGTCAAGCCGGCGCTGGCATATCTCGATGTCGTCCGCGCGGTGAAGGAGGAGTTCGGATTCCCCACTGCCGCTTACAACGTGAGCGGGGAGTACTCGATGCTCCTCGCCGCCGCCGAGCGCGGATGGATAGACGAGCGACAGGCGACGTTGGAGACTCTTTCCTCCATCCGGCGCGCCGGGGCAGATCTCGTTCTGACGTATCACGCACGGAAAGCGGCTGAGTGGCTGGCCTGACCCCTCGCTCCACCGATCGATCGGACAAGTTGTTCGAAGAGGCGAACAGGTTGATGCCCGGAGGCGTCAACTCCCCGGTTCGATCGTTCCAAGCCGTCGAGTCGCATCCGTTCTTCGCCGAGAGCGGCTCCGGCGCCACCATCACAGATGCGGACGGCAACACCTATATCGACTTCGTCCAGTCGTGGGGAGCGCTGCTCTTCGGCCACGCCGAGCCGGGCATCCACGCCGTTATCACGGAGGCCGCGACCAAGGGCACGTCGTTCGGAACACCGAGCGAGCTCGAGGTCGAGCTGGCGCGTTTGGTGCTGAGTCTCGTCCCCAACGTCGAGCGCATCCGCTTTGTGTCGTCGGGGACCGAGGCGGCGATGACCGCGGTTCGCCTGGCCCGGGGCGCGACCGGCCGGAACAAGATCCTGAAGTTCGCCGGCTGCTATCACGGCCATTCGGATTCCCTGTTGGTTGATGCAGGGTCCGGCGTGGCTACTTTTGGGATCCCCGGTACACCCGGCGTCACCGCTTCGACCGCCGCCGACACTCTGGTCGCTCCGTACAACGACCTCGACGCGGTGCGAGCCATCGTCGACAAGCATGGGGATGATCTCGCCGCCATCCTCGTCGAGCCCGTCGCAGCGAACATGGGCTTGGTCCTGCCCCACGAGGGTTACCTAGCAGGGCTGCGCGCCGCGGCGGACTGGGCGGGTGCTCTCCTGATCTTCGACGAGGTGATCACCGGTTTCCGCTTGGGTCCCGGTGGAGGACAGGAGCGTTACGGCGTCGCGGCGGATCTCGTTCTGCTCGGCAAGATCCTTGGAGGCGGTTTTCCTGTCGGCGCGGTGGCAGGAAAGGCGGTCCTGATGGAGCAACTCGCGCCCTCGGGACCCATCTACCAGGCAGGGACCCTGTCGGGGAACCCGGTCGCGATGGCCGCGGGGATCGCGGCGATGACCCTTATCAAGTCGGACCCCGGCGTCTACGACCACATCCAGGAGTCGGCCAGATCGCTCATCCGGGGCCTGGTGGACGCAGCCGATGTGGCCGAGGTGCCGATGGTGGGCTCTGCGATCGGAGGGCTCGCCGGCTTCTTCTTCTCGAACGACGAAGTCGAGAACTACGAGGCCGCTAAGGCGTCGTTCGCCGACGCGCACGTCCGTTTCTTCAAGGGGATGCTGGCTCACGGGGTCTATCTGCCCCCCTCGCGTTTCGAGGCGCTCTTCATCTCCGCAGCCCACACCGACGAACACATCGACCGAGCGGTGGGGGTGGCGGCGCATGTCCTCAACGCCAAATAGCCCTGCCCCGCGGCGGGGCCGAGGACCGTTCGAGCCGTGGCGCAAAGTCATGCTCCTCGGCGCGTTCATCCTGTTGGGGAACGCGCTGGCCCACGCCATGATCGACGGCGGGCTACCGCGGTGGTCGACCCTGGTGCTGACCTTCCTCGGTTACGGATTCCTCGCAGCCGGATTCGGCATGCGGATGCGGGGTTTGAAGGAGGCGCGCGAGCGCAAGGCCGCCGAGGCTAAGAGTGAGGCAAACACGCCGTCGACCTGACGGCCACCGCCTGAACACTCATCTGAGGATCGTTGCGACGAGCGTCCCCAACACGGAGAGCCCGAGGATAAGAGCCAGGATGATTACGAGGCCCTGCCAAGGCATCGGACGTTGAGGGGGCCAAATCACCCACGGTTCGATGTAGTACCACGCTCGGCTCAAGACCGCCTTCATGTAGCAGCCCTGCGACGAGAGAGAAGATTCAGTCGTCGCGGCCCAGGATGATCCACATGATGATCGCGGTGAGGATCAACATCCCCGCCAGCGCGATGAACGCGATGCCTCCGTTGCTGGTCTCGGTCTCGCCGCCGGCGTTGATCCCGCCGCTGCAGGCCGACATGGCGAATGCGACCAGGAGCAGGCCCCACAGCTTCCTCATCTGAATCTTCACGTCGTCACTCGCTCCAGTCTCAGGCCGGTACCGGCTCGCGCTCGCGCCGGGCCTTCTTCTCGGAGAGGCTCAACCCGACGAGATGCAGCACGAAGAGGATGAAGGTCCCCACCGTGATGATCCGCGCCTGTCCCAACGGGTTGCCCGGGTCGTACTCCATCACCACCAGCACTTCCGTCGTTACCTCTTCTTCGTCCTGGGTCCCCTCGACCTCGAGGGTCGTCGCGCCATATTCCTTCCCATCCTGCTCGGTGAGGACGGTCGAGTCTTCGGGCACCGTCGTGGTCGTCACGATCGACGGGAGGCCTTCGACCTCTCCCTCGGTGGCCGCCTCGGTAACCTGTTCCGCGGCAGCGCTCTCGAGCTCGGACACGCGCGTGACCTCGGCGGCATCGTCCTCGTTGGGAGCCTGCCAGGGATCGTCGGGATAGGCGGTTGCCGCTCCGAACTCGATGTCGGCGGGATCCGTCCCGATGCCGACGGGATCCCACTCCGGCAGTTGTCCGACCGGGCCGAGTGGGTTGATCGACCAGACGACTCCCATGATCAGCACGAAGGCGAGCGTGATGGAAGCGGTGACGAAGTACGCGAGCCGCGCGCCCATCACAAGCATGAGTAACAAGAAGGCGCTGCCGCAGAAGATCAGGATCGAGGAGACGAAGGCCGCCAACCCGGAGATGAAGGGAACGTCCATCTAGAGCGCGCCCCCCATCAAAGGGTTCTTTCGTAGGCCATGACCGCGCGGATCTGGTCGTCGGTCAGCGGGTAGGGGGGAACCGGGATGCCCTGCGACGGAGCCTCGGCGAACTGCGGCATGAACGCGAAGCGTCGTCCGTTCCGGATCGTGAACTCGTGCTCCCGTTCCGTAAGGGTTGCAACGTCGCCTTTCCACAGCGCCATGCCCTGGTACCAGATCGGCGCCTCGACGTCTTCGTTGTCGACCGTCAGGGTCGAGGTCTCGGTGCCTTCCTTGCCCTGACCTTCAGGCCCGTGGCATACCGCGCAGCGCGCTTCGAAGATCTCCTGGCCGCACGCGATCTCGTTCGCGCCCGTGGGTTGCTGACAGCCCTCGGACAGTGCCGCCGGCGGCTCGTTGTTGCCGGGAAGGGTCTTCAGCCACGCGATGACGTCGTCCACCATCATCTGGGTCATCGAACCGCCGTATTCGACGCCCCATGCCGGCATCGGCGTGCCGGGCCTGCCGCGCTCGATCGTGAAGCGCACGACCTCCTCGTCCCACCGGGTGAAGACGTCGTTCAACGGTGGGGCCTGATAGGCGATCACGTCGCCGGTGACGGGGTCGGAGTAGGCGGGGTTGGCGACTCCACCGTCGGCGACCCTTTCGTCGGGCTCCTCGTGCAGCGCGCCGGGGCTACCGTGGCAGTTCGCGCAGGCCTGGCCTAGAGCAAGAGCCTTCTCCTCGGCCTTGAACTCGGCTGCCGGGATGTCCTCCTCGAGCGCTGGGGGGGCGGAGAAGATCAGCTGGCCGCGTTCGAGCGAGCCCTCTTCGAACCGGTGCTCGAACGACTCCTGACGCTGCTTCTCGGGAAGCCAGTAGAGCGGCACGAAGAACGCGCTGGCGAGGGTCGCGATCAGCCCGCCCGCGATCACGCGCGTTAGGCGCGGCCCCTCGAGTTGGTCGTCCGGGGGCGCCGGCCGCATCGCCTGAGGGATGCCGAGCAGCGTCGCCGGCTTCTCCACCCTGCGCTGACGCGACAGGAAGATCCCCCACAGGATCGCTGCGGGAACCAGGACGACGAACGCGATCGTCAGAACCGAACCGGTGTCCAAAGCCCTAGCCTCTCCTGTTCATTGCGTCGATTACGTGGGGACGCAGAGCGGGCCCTTGGGCTCCGCGAACTGCGACCACGTGTTGGTGCCGCGCGGCGGGCCCTCCTGCGTATCGCCCGTGTCCACCACGACCTTGCCGCCTTCGATCGTGACGGGGAACCGGTCAAGACCACGAGGTGCGGGCCCCCCGTAGAACTCGCCGTTGAGCCGGTACTTGGACCCATGGCAGGGACACTCGAACAGCATCGACGTCCCGCAGTGCGGCACCGAGCAACCGAGGTGCACGCATTTGCGATAGAGCGCCTGCATCTTGGCTTCCTTCGCACCGACCGCGAGATAGACGGGGATGTCGCCGGGGTCACCGTCGTAGTACGTCAGCCAGAAACGGCCTTCGGCCACGAAAAGGGGCTTGAAGCCGCCCTCGGGACCGATCGTCTTCAGGATCTCTTCGTGGTCACCGACCGTGATCTTGGTGCCGAAACCACCGGTGAGCTTCGGCCACAGGAACGAGAGCGTCGCCATCCCGAAGAAACCGAGGAACGCGCTGAACGATGCAGTGAGCGCTCGGTTCAGGAACTGGCGTCGCGACACCGCGAGCTGCTCGGGAGTCAAGGGCTTGAGCTTCCGCTCCGGAACCTTCTCGACCGTGACGTCCTGGCTGGGGGCCGGCGCCTCCGCGACGGCGGAGCCCGCTTCCTCGCCTGCGGCGGGGTGTTCGCGTGTGCCGGCAGCGGCCGCCTTACGCTGACGTCGGATCGTCACGTTCGCCATGAAGAGAGCCCATGCAGCGACGCTGACTGCTACGACGATGAGGGCGATAGTTCCTGGACTCATGTCTCTATCCCTATAGCTCGAAGAAGATCGGACCGGTTTCCCACGGGAACACGAAGTTGAATCCCGGCCCCCGGAAGAACATGCCGATGGTGGTCAGGATCGCGAAGCTGATCACGAAGAAGGTGAAGATGACGATCGCAAGCTTGCGATCGTCGGGCCGCGTAGACGGGTTGCGGTCGATGAATGGCGTCGCGAACAACCCGATGATGATCACGGTCGGCAGCGTCACGCCGGCCGGCTGTGGATGGAAGTAACGCAGCAGCTCCTGAAGACCGAGGAAGTACCACGGTGCCTTGGACGGGTTGGGCGTCTGGCTGAAGTTCGCCAGCTCTCGTAGCGGAGCGTCGACGGCGACGGAGAAGAACGTGATCATGGCGAGCACGATCATCAGGGAAGCGAACTCGGCAACCATCAGGTGTGGCCATACGTTCACGCGGTCCATCGGCTGACGCTCGACCTTCTGGATCGCCTCGGGCTTGACGACGGCGAGCAGACGTTGAACGCGGTCGGGGACCGCGACGCCACCGTTGCCGACGGCTTTCTTGGCCGGCGCGCCCGTTCCGGCACGAGCGGCGGGTTTCGCCGCTGCAGGCTTGGTCGCGGTGGCCGCTGCCGCGGGTTTCGCCTCGGCGGCCGGGGCCGGAGCTTCGGCGGCCGGAGCTTCTTCTTTCGGCGCGTCGGCGGCGGGGGCGTCGGCCGTGTCTCTCTTGGGGGCCGGCGCGGTCGAGGAGTCGGGCTTGTTCGGGGTGGCCGAGCCGCGCTGCGCGCGCACCCGCGCGGCCTTGGCGCGCGCTTGCGCGACGGCCGGGGAGGAGCCCTTGTCGGTCTCCTCTTTGAGTACCTGTTCGAAAACCTCGTCTGGTGTCGGCATCGTTATCTCTCCTATGAGCCCCTACATGGGGCCGGAGATACCTCCGTCCTTACGAACCCTCCAGAAGTGGATCGAGATGAAGATGACGATCACGAAGGGCAGCAGCCACACGTGCAGCGTGTACCAGCGCAGCAGCGTCTCGGGTCCGATGACGGGCCCACCCAGCAGCGCGAATTGAACCTGGTCCCCGATCACAGGGGAGTTCTTCATCATCTCGGTGCCGACCGTGACGGCCCAGACGGCCAGCTGGTCCCACGGCAGCAGGTAGCCGGTGAATGCCAGCAGCAGGGTCAGCAGGAACAGGATCACGCCGACCACCCAGTTGAATTCCCGCGGTGGCTTGTAGGCACCGGTGTAGAAGACGCGTGCCATGTGCAGGAAGACGCTGATCACCATCAGGTGGGCGCCCCACCTGTGCAGGTTCCGCACCAGGAGTCCGAAGGAGACCTGAGTGTGGAGGCGCTGCATGTCCGAGTACACGATCTCTACCGACGGCCGGTAGAAGAACATCAGGTAGATCCCGGTGATCGTCAGCAGGATGAAAAGGAAGAAGGAAAGGCCTCCGAGGCAGAGTGTGTAGGAGAGCTTGATCCCGTGGCGCTTCACCTTCACCGGGTGCAGGTGGTACAGGAGCGAGTTCATAACGACGTACGCCCGGTTCCTCGGTGAGTCCGCGTAGCCGCGGCGGAAGATGGACCCGGGACGGAAGATCGCGCGCCACAGTTGGCTGTTGTGCAGCTCGTCGACCTTCTCGCCGACCTTCGTACGGAGGCCCGGTCGTTCTGCCCTAGCCAATCTCCTGCCTTCCTCGGTTGGTGGTTACGACGCCTTCTGGGCGGTGGGCACCTTTCCCATCGCGCGCGCGCCGGTCTTCTTCTTGCCGCCTTGAACCTCGCTCTGGACGAGCGCCCCGGTGGGGCAGCGCTCGACGCAGAGGTTGCACCTCGTACAAGCGTTGTCGTCGATCAGAAAGAGGATGTCGGTCGGGCCCATGTGCCGGGCCAGCGCGACGTTCCCGGATTCTTCCACGGCCGTGGGGTCGACCATGAAGATGCAGTACCACGGGCAGATGTCGACACAGCCCTCGCACAGGATGCACTGCTCGGGGATGAAGTCGATGAACCTCTTCGGCTTGACGGCGCCCTTCAGCCAGTCGGCGTCGACCATCTGCATCTCGTAGTCGGCGCGGAACACCGGCTTCTCGATGATCTCCATCGGCTTGGGGTCTGGCGGCTTCGGCATGGGTTCTCGTCTACTTCCCGGGCATGTAGCCCTTGACGGGATCGGTGAGGCCCTTCGTGCCGAGCCGCTTGATCTTCATCTTCTGCCAGTAGTAGGCGACGACCAGGATCACCGTCAGGAGCCCCATCTGGACCGAGTTGGCGACGATGTCCCGGACGATCTTGACCTGGACGGTGTTGAGGCCCTCGTCGTTGACGCCCGGGATCTTGGCGGAGAACTCGATGATCTGGGCGATGTACTGGTCGAACTTGTAGATGATCACCGACGGAAGCTGACCGAGCGCCAGGATCATGAAGACCCAGAGCACCGTCCCCAGGATGATCGCCTTGGTCCACGTCATGGGCTTGTCGGTGTGCCGATAGACGCGCTCGCGCATGCTCATCGGGCTGCATCTTACATTTCTGCCGACGCCCGAAAGCAAGCACAGATTGTGCATTTGAGCAGGGAAAATGCCGCGTTCGGCGCGCGCGTTCTTGTGAATGTGTGACCGGGTTCTAGGAGCCCGTTTCGAGATCCTTCAAACGCGCTTCGAGCTTGCGTTGCCTGCTGGCCAGAGAGAACAGATAAGCCCCGAGGCCGACCCATACCGCGAGGAAGGCCACGAAGAGCCACGCCACGTCGCTCATGCCGCCACCTCGAGCTGATCGATGCGGTCGGCCAGCCTGCCCAGCCGGACCCGGGTCGCCATCAGCCAGGCGAACAACAGCGTGAATGCGACCAGAGAGGCGAAGAAAGCCGCCAGCTCGGGGCTTCCCAGCCCGGAGCTGCGCTCCATGTCGGCGACGGTCGGTCCGCTCGGATGCAGAGTGCGCCACCACTGAACAGAGAAGTGGACGATCGGGACGTTGACGAAACCGATGATCCCGACGACCGCTGCCAGCCGGCCGGTCTTCGTCGGGTCCTCTGAAAGGCCCCGCAGCATCAGGTAGCCCACGTAGGTGAGCCACATCACCAGCGTAGAGGTGAGCCGGGCGTCCCACTGCCACCACGTTCCCCAGACGGGATGAGCCCATATCGGGCCCGTGATGAGGACCAGAGAGGTGAAGACCACGCCGAGCTCGGCCGCGGAGTGGGCCAGCAGGTCCCATCGCCGGGCGTCGGTCCGTAGGTACGCGACGGAGCCGACGAAGACGATCGCGAACGCGAGGTATGCCGCCCACGCCGCCGGGACGTGGAAGTAGAAGATCCGTTGGAGCTCCCCGCCCATCGACGCCTCGGCCTCCCGGGCCACGAAGAAGATGAGGAATAGGGCGATGGCCACGCTCGCCCAAGCGAGGACGCCGAGCCGCTGCAGGGCGCGTTCGTTTGAAATAGGGGGCGTCGTTTGGGGGGCTCTCATCTGCGTGGCGAGCCTACTAAGGTCGCGCTCTTGAGCGGAGGCCAAGGAGGTGTGATGAAGCGACTCGGGGTGACGGTGCCGCTTCCAGGCTTCGATGTGAAGGCGGCCTGCGACCTCGCCCGGCGGGCCGAGGACATCGGGTACACCGACGCGTGGTCATCGGAGGTCTCGGGGCCCGACGCGTTCTCCGTTGCCTCCGCGGTCGGAGTGTCCACAACCTCGATGCGGATCGGTTGCGCGATCGCACCTTCTTTCACCCGGTCGCCCGCGTTGATCGCGATGAGCGCTCTGGCGGCAAGCCAAGCGTCAAGGGGCCGTTTCTGTCTCGGGCTGGGGGCTTCCACGCCGACGATCGTCGAGAACTGGATGGGTGTGCCGTTCGAGAAACCGGTTACCCGCACGCGCGAGACCGTGGAGATCGTGAAGCGAGCGCTTGCAGGGGACAAGGTCGACTTCGAGGGCGAGACCGCGCGCGTAAAAGGTTTCCGTCTCGAGGGCGCGCCCGCGGAGGTTCCAATCTTCCTCGCCGCGCTCGGTCCGAAGATGATGGCGCTCGCGAACGAGCGGGCCGACGGCATCGCGCTGTATGCGGTGACGGAGGAAGGCGTACGTATCGCGCGCGCCGCCGCGCCCGATCTCGAACTGGTGGCCCGACTCATCTGCATCCCGGACCAGCCCGAGGAAGAGGTGAAGGCGTTCGCACGCTTCCTCCTGACGCCGTACATCGCGGCGGATGGATACAACCCGTGGATCGCTCGGCAGGGCTTCGAGGACGAGGCCCGCGCGGTCAAGACGGCATGGGACGCGCGCGAGCGGAGCGCGGCGGTGGAAGCAGTCTCGGATCGGTTGGTGGACGCTCTCGTCATTAGCGGTCCCGCGGCGGCTTGCAAGGAACGGCTCGAGTCCCTTCGGGACGCCGGCTTGGACACACCGGTCCTGCTGTTGATCGCGCAGCAGGGACCGGCCGCGGCCCTGCAGATGGTCGAGGCGATGGCGCCCTAGCAGTTTTGTGCTAACTGTGGTTCCGAGGGACGTTGCTTGAACGGTCAGACCTCGATCAGGCGCACCATCTCGAAGTGCATCGGGTCCGGGCGGGCCCAGCGGCCTCCCCACGCGAAGCCCCAGCGTTCTAGGATCTCGACCACCTGCGGGTGCTGGTCGCCTCTCGTCCCGAGCTGGTTGGTCGAGACGTTTATGTCGAACGCGAGACCGAAGGCGTGCATGGACAAGGGCTTGTTGGGATCCCGATCGATGAACCTTGGCACGTAGCAACCGCCGTAGTCGCCCACCTCGCCGGACAGACCCGCGTCGGCGATCTCGGTCATCGCCGCGTGCAGCTGAGGGAACACCAGACGGTGACACGTCAGCGTTCCCAGAAGTGCCACCTCACCGGTCGCGATGTTGGCCGCGACCCACTCCGGGTCCGGGTCGATGAAACCGTCCTTGAGGATACGGAACGACATCGTGCCGATCGCACCGCCCTCGGCCTGGCCCACCGGTTCCGGCTGCTCTACCGGCTCCACCGGGGCAGGGGTCGCAGGAAGGATCGGTTTCACCGACGCTTCGTAGCCTCGCAACTTCCGCTCGAGGCGGGAGCCGAGCTTCTTCAGGTCGGCCCCTTTCTTCGCACCGACGACCAGGACGTTCGCCTCGCCCAACCCCAGCGCACGCCCGACGTGATCGGCCACCAGCACGTCGACCACATCCGGCGTGCTGTTGGATGCGAATGCTCCCACCGGGATCTCGCGGCGGCGCATGACGACCGTCCCGGCCTCCGCAAGGCCCAGCTTCTCTGCCGCATCGAAGGTGACGATGCCGTTGCCGCTAAGCAGCGAGGTCCAGACGAACTCCGCCTCCTTCGTCGACGGCGGAGCCACCGGCCGGAAGCGCAGCGGGCGGGTCGAGCCGAGACGGAGGCGGGCCGAGCCCTCCGGTCCGTCGACCCAGACCTCTTCGGTCGCGACGCCGGTGACGATCGCGACGTCCGGGATCGTCTCGAGGCCGGCTGCTACTGCATCCGGTAACGGCGCGAACAGATCGATGGTGAAAGCCGGAACCGCGGGCAGCGGATCCGGGAGCTCGACATTCCGCGACGCGCCCGAAGGAAGGTCCGGGGCGACCTTCGCTCCGTCCTCGCCTCCGCACGAGGCTAGGAGGAGCACGACCGCCAGGAGCGCTAGAGGCCTACGCATCGATCACGAACTCGAATGCCAGAGCCGATGCGACCGTGAAGATCACGTCGAACGCGACCAGGATGGCGAACCAGCCGCGTGCGGCGACGCGCTCCAACCCGTCACCCGCCAGTAGGTCGGAGGTCAACTCGAAGGCGGCGATGAACAAAGGGACCATCGCGGGCAGCGCGAGGATCGGCAAGATCAGTTCGCGGCTTCGGGTCTGAGCGGCAACCGAAGCGAAAAGCGTGCCGAGCGCGACGAAGCCCACATCGACCAGACCGACGATCAGCACGAGCGTCGACCAATCTGTCCCGAGGTCGAAGTGGAACAAGACCGCGAACGTCGGCAGCAGGAAGACCTGGACGATCGCGATGAATGCCAGGTTGGCCGTTGCTTTCGCGAGGAAGAGTCCGGAGCGATCCAGTGGTGCCAGTAGGAGCGCGTCCATTGCGCCGTCGTCGCGCTCGACCTCGAACGTGCGAGCGAATCCGATCAAGCCGGCGAAAAGGGTCGTGATCCAGAAGAAGGCTGCTGCGACGTCGATGAAAGCGACGGTGCCGAAGGGGAGCGAGACGGGCTGCTCGAGACGCGCCGGAGCGGGAGCCGCGAACGCGAGCAACAACGCCACGGTGAACGCGAACGCAACCATCGGGGGCAGGGTGTCGCGACCGCGCAGTTCGACGCGCAGGTCTTTGGCGACCAACGCTCCCGTCTTCGATATGAATCCTGTGCTCATACGGTGAACCCACTTGCCTCGTAGCGACCTTGCCGGATCAGCCGACCGTGCTGAAGGATCATTCCCCCGTCTGCGTAGGCCTTTACCTTCTTGGCGCCATGGGTGGCGATCACGGCCACACGGCCGGGGGTGCGCCACGCGATCACTGCTTGGGTGACCAGCTCCGCGGCGTCGTCATCGAGGTTGGCATACGGCTCGTCGAGCAACAAGACGTCGGGTTCGGTCAGTAGTGCACGCGCCACCGCCGCCCGGCGTCGGAAGCCCGCGGACAGGGTAGCCGCCGGCGTGTCCCTACGGTCCCAGAGGCCGAGTTGCTCGGCCATCAGCTCGCACCGCCGGCCGTCACGACCGTGCAGGTGGGCGAAGAGACGCAGGTTCTCCATCACCGAGAGACGTGCGTAGAGGCCGGAACGATGCCCGACGTAGCCGATCCGCCCTCGCAGCGCCTCGTCCTTGATCGAGACGACACGACCTTCGAGAGATACGTGACCCCGCGTCGGCCGTAGCAGACCGGCCAGTACACGCAGCAGTGTGGACTTACCGGAGCCGTTCGGACCGAATAGGCCATGTATCCCCGGATCGATGTGCGCGTCGACCTCGTGCAGGGCAAGCGTCCGTCCGAACGCGACTCCGAGGCTGTGGACGTCGATCACCGCTACGGCCCGACCGGTTGAGCGTTTGACTCGAGCCGGCCTTTCAGCGCGGCCCGGTCCCTCAAGTACTCGGCCTCTTGCATTCCGCCCGCTTCGAACTCGGCGTCCAGGCGCGCGATAGCTGCGAGGATCTCGTCGCGGCTGCGCGGAATCGGGGCTCGAGGTACGGCCTGTTTCCCCTTCTTCGTGCGTCTGAATGCGAGGACGGCTATCAGGATCAGGATCGCGAGGCCTGCGCCCAGGCCGGCCAGGAGAAGGATCCCGGCACTCCCCTCGGCAACGATCAGGATCTGTACGGGGTCGGCGGGGTCGAGATCAGACTCCGAGGTGAACCTGCGGTACGTGGTGCCCTCCAGGGTCACCTCGCCCGCCTCGCTCAGCCGGTTCGCCGTGACCTCCAACGGATCGGCCGCAAAGACGGAGAGCTCGCTGACGGTGTACAGCGCGCGGCGCGAGAGATCGAACGTTCCCCCGGTCCCTTCAACCTGGTAGCTGAACGTGAAGTCCACCTCGCCCGGCGGGATCGCGCTGGTGATCCCGAAGCCCACACCCTGGATCTCGACGGCTTGCGGGACGTCAAGGTCGGCGTCGAGCCATCGGAAGGTGTCGGATACGACGCCGTCCGGCATCGCGAAACCGAGGCTGGGTGTCACTCCATCGTCATCGGTGGCCGAAAGGGCGGAGCCGCGACCGATGTACGCGTTATTCGTGGGATTCACGACTTTGATCGCCTCGACCACCGAGACGCGATCCTCGTCGTGGATCACGAACAGATCATCCCGGCGGATCAGGATCGCGTTCGGATCGGTGGTCGGCTCGAAGACGCGCAGAGTCGTCTCGATGACCGGCTTCTTCTGGGTGTCCGACGGGATGGTCAGAGGCCGCCCGGCGAACAGACCGCCCGCGTACTCGGCGTCGAGCACATAGAAGTTCTCTTCTCCCGCCGGCAGGTCCTCGAACCGGTAGCGCCCGCGCCGGTCGCTCTCGACGACCTTCTCCGTCGCATCGCCCGCGGTCCCCATCGTGAGCGTGATCTCGACGCCCGGCTGGGCCCGGTCGGTGGTCCCGTTGACGACGCGGCCGACGATGGTGCCGGTCGAAGCGCTCCGAGCCGGCGAGAAAGGAACGAGCGCGACCGAAGCGGCTACCGCGGCGAGGATCGTCAGGCGTCGCATCGGCTGCACGTTCCACCCGGCTCTCGCATCGAGCCGCAGGTGGGGCATGCAAGTCGTTCTCTCATCGCGGCGATCTCTGCCTCGAGGGAGTCGTCTGAGGTCTGCACCGCATCGAGGCGGTCGAGCTGTTCGAGAGCAGCGAGGGCCTCGCGCTCGTACTCGTAGCGCAGGGCTTTGAGCTCCTCGTTCGAGAGCTTTCCTACATGGGCCTCTTCTTCGACGTCGATGATCGCGGTCAAGGCGCTGTCCTTGCGCTCCCGTGCCTCGCGGATCGCGGACGACTCGGCCGCGATCTCACCGCGTTCGTCGCGCCGTAGGGGCAGCGTGACGTAGATCAGCGCCGCCAGCGTTAGTACCGCGATGACGATGAAGCCGCCCATCAGGCCCTTCCTTTCGGCTGCACGCCCATCATCCGCGCTTCGTGGTCCGCAAGCTCGGCCGAGAGCCGCTGGCGCTGTTCGGCGCTGAGCGCGGCCTGCTCGCGCCGGGCCTCGAGCCTCTCCTCTTCGATCTCCTCGGCCCGGGCCCGCGACCAGCGGCGCGCCAGGGCCCCCGCGAAGAACGCACCCAACACCGCCACGATGCCCGGCAGGATCCACCACAGGATGCCACCACCTTCGCTCGGAGGTGTGGCCCGGATGCCCTCTCCGAACTGGTCCTCGAGCTCGGCCATGATCCGATCGTCGTCCCAGCCCTGGGCTGCCCAGCCCTCGATCTGCTCCCGCAGCTCGTCGGCCTGGCGCGACGGGCAATCGTGCAGCGTCACCCCCGGGCAGTAGGGCGACATGATCTCGTTCGAGATGCGGTTCGCGACATCCTCGGGTGCGGCCGCGGCGACGGTCGGCCAGAGGGCAAGGCAACAGGCGACGACAAGGACCCGCCTCATCGGGTAACCACCGCCGGACGCCGCACCGCGGCCGGAGACGGCGCAGGGGCCGTGCGCGTGGCGGGCTCCGAGAGAAGCACCGTCATCCCCATCGCCATCACCGCGGCCCCCGCCCATATCCACCAGGTCAGCGGGTTGACGAATGCGCGGATCGAGGCGGCTCCGTCCGGGTCGACCGCCGTGACCACGACGTAGAGGTCTTCGATGGGACTCGTGCTGATGGCGACCTCGGACTGGAACTGCTGTTGCACCTTATGCAGGTTCCTCTGGGGCTCGAGGAGAGTGACTTCGTCACCGTCTGAGGCCGCGATGTTGGCCTGGAAGATGAACTTCTCGTCGGTCTCTCCGCGTACGAGCTCTTCGTAGCGGAGCGTGTAGTCGCCCACGGCCATGGTCTCACCTTCGGCGAGGTGCGCACTGCGTTCGATCTTGAACGCCGAACCGGTGAAGCCGAGGACGATCAGGACGACACCGAGGTGAACGATGTAACCGCCGTAGCGCCGGCGATTGCGCACGATCGTGTGGCCGAGTGCCGGAAGCCATCCCAGGTTCTCGCGTGAACGGTGGACCCGGCTGCCGCGAACGAACTCCGCGATCACGGCGGTCGCGGTGAATGCGCAGAGCGCGAACGCAGTGAGGGCCCCCGCGCTTCTGACCCCGAAAGCGGCGGACACCACCGCGGCAACGGTGCCCATCACCAGCGGGAGCCGGATCATGCGCGCGAAGGAACGCGGGTTCATGCGCCGCCACGCGATCAGGGGGCCGAGCCCGGTCAGTGCGATCAGCGCGAGGCCGATCGGGATGAACACCGCGTTGAAGAACGGAGGTCCCACGGCCAGGCGGACGCCGGAGATCGCCTCGGCGAGGATCGGATAGATCGTCCCCCAGAGAACGGCGAAGGCGGCGGCAAGAAACAACACGTTGTTGGCAAGGAACGCGGACTCACGCGACAGCAGGGAGTCGAATCGATTGCGGCTCTTCAGAGCATCGAGGCGGGCCCCGATCAACCCGAGTCCACCGATCAGCATCAGGGCCAGGAAAGGCAGGAACCACTTGCCTATCGGACCTTCGGTGAAGGTGTGGATGCTGGAGAGGATCCCGGAACGCGTCAGGAACGTCCCGAAGACCGCGAGCACGTAGGTCATCAGGATCAGCGACAGGTTCCAGACCTTGAACATCTTGCGCTTCTCTTGGATCACGACCGAATGGAGGTACGCGGTCGATGTGAGCCACGGCATGAACGACGCGTTCTCGACCGCGTCCCAGGCCCAGTAACCGCCCCAACCGAGCTCCGTGTAGGCCCAGGCACCACCCAGCACGATGCCGATCGACAACGCGCTCCACGCGAACAGGGTCCAGCGCCGCGTCTGCTTCAGCCAGGTCTCCTCGAGGTCCTTGGTCGCGAGCGCGGCCATGCCGAACGCGAAGGGGATGGAGAAGCCGACCAGTCCCGTGTACAACAACGGTGGGTGGATCATCATCCCGGGCGATTGCAACAGCGGATTGAGGCCGGTTCCGTCGGCCGGCACGTCGGTCAACATCCTGAAAGGGTTCGCCGGCGCGAGCAGGAGCAACAGGAAGAACGATGCGATCCCTCCGAGCACCACCGCGGTCCAGGCCCTCAGGGCCGTGGGCTGAGTCCGGGTCGTTCTAAGAGCCAGGGCCGCGAACGCGCATAGAAGTAGCGTCCAGAACAGCAGCGAGCCCTCCATGCCGCCCCAGAGGGCGGCAAGCGTGTAACCCCGCGACAAGGACCGTGACGAGTAGCTCGCGACGTAATCGAGAGAGAAGTCGTGAGCGAAGAGCGCCGACACCAGCGCCACCGTCGCGAGAGCCACGAAAGCGGCAGCCGCCGTGAGGGCGCGCCGCCCGGCTTCGGTAGGACCGGGCCGGTGCCGCAGCGCGCCCCACAGGGACAGACCCACCGCCAGCAGCATCAGGACGCCGGCGGCGATCAGGGACGGACGGCCGAGGCCTCCGAGCGACGTCATCATGGCCTCACCCCGCCCGTCAGGCGGCGGTCTTGGCCTTGAACTTCGAGGGGCATTTGGCCAACACCTCGCTGGCTACGAAGGTCTCGCCGTCGTAGCGGCCGCGTGCGACCACCTCTACCTCCGAGGAGTCGTTCGCCATCGCGGTCCAGAACGCGTCGGGCAGCGGCTGATCGGTCGTGAGCGGCATCTGGGTCTTTCCGTCGGATATCTCGAACTTGGTGGTCAAGCCCTCGGAGGACACCGTGTCGGGCAGCACCTTGCCGTTGACCCGGTACTCCTCGCCCCCCGGAGCGGCCGCCAGCTCGATCACCTCGGTAGGGGTGTAGAAGAAAGAGGTCGAGTTCGGTCGCAACATCGCCCAGGAGACGAGCGCGACGAGGCTCAGGAGGATCACACCTCCGCCTATCGCGAATTTGGCGCGTCTCTTGCGGTCGGCGCCGGTGGGGGCCGCTTGCATCTCGAGCGAGATTAAAGGATGGGCGGGGCTAGGCCCGGGCCGCGCGGCCCGATCTGCCTGCCCCGTTACCCTGGATCGCATGCACCTGCCCGTCTCCTCCCGCCTCATCGGCAGGCGCCTGGCCGGGCTGATCGCGGCCGCGTTGGCCGCGTCCGCGGCACCGGCGTGGGCGCACGGCGACATCCAGTCGGCGAGCCCGGAGGAGGGCGCCCGGGTGCGACGACCGCCCCGAGAGGTCGCGCTCGTGCTGGCCGAGCCGGCGGCATCGGGCTCGAGCCTTGTCGTCGTCGACGGCTGCAAGGAAGAGGTGTCCGGGGAACCGGTTGCCGACGGCGAGCGGTATTCGGTCGCGATCGAGGGAGGGCGTCCGGGTCGGTGGTCGGTACGGCTCCGCTCGATCTCGAGCGTGGACGGCCACCTGGTGCGGGCCGGCTACTCGTTCACCCTGGCAGGTAAGAAGGATTGCTCGTCCGAGCCCACGCCCGAACCCGATGAGACGGATGACGCCAACACTTCCAGCCGGCCGCCGATCGCGAATCCCGACGACGACGGCACGAGCTTTCCGGTTGTGCCTTTCGCGCTCGGCACCGTGGCCTTGATCGGGCTCGCGGTTGCCTTGCGGCGCCCCAAAGCCTGATCGTGCTGCTGGCTCACGGAGGCGAAGGCGGCGCGGCGAACTTCGAGGCCTTGGTCCTCGCGATCCCGATGGTGGTCGTCGGGGTGATCCTGTTCGCGCAGAAGGCCGCGAAACCGATCGTTCCTGTGGCGCTGGTGCTCGGCGGCTTCGCCATCGCGGTTGGAGGATTCACCGTCTTGAAGCCGGCCGCCGTCGAAGAACACTCGGACGCGGAGATCGCGTACGGCGAGATGGTCGCCTCGTTATGCGAGGCGCGCATGGTCGCGGCCGATGGAGAGCTCGACGACGCTGGTGCGATCTTCGAGGACGACGTGCACGTACGGTTGCACGATCTTGCGGACCGCCTGTCGGACGACCGTGCAGCGGCGGGGCGTCTGTTGGAGGCGAAGCAAGTGGTCGAGGCCGACCTGGACAGGCTCGTCGAGCCCGAGGAGCTATCGAGCGATCTGGGCGACCTGATCGTGGCGACCGAGGCCGGGTTGGATTCTCTCGATCTGGAGGTGGACGGTTGCGAATGATCCGTAGAGGCCTAGCGGCTCTGGTGGTCACGCTGGGGATGGTCGCGGCCGCCTGCGGTGGCAACGGCGGTGGGAACGGAGACGTCGGGGGAGAGGGATCCTCCTCGCCCGACGGCGAGCTGATCGTGCAGACCGCGAACTACGACCTCGCCGTGGGAGAACAGAGCCGTTTCCTCGCCGGGATCCTGACGCCGGATCAGCTCTTCGTCAGCCACGGAAGCGTGGACATCGAGTTCTTCTACCTCGGCACCCGTGAAGGCGAGGGCACCGCCGAGGAAGGACCGACGGCCACTGCCGAGTTCCTGCCGATCGAAGGGCCCCCGAACCAACCGGGCCCGGTTGCCGCGCCGGGTTCCCAGGGCCGCGGCGTCTATTCCGCCGACGTTACGTTCGACCGTGCGGGCTTCTGGGCCGCGCAGGTCACAGCGAACCTCGAGGAGGCCCCTATGAGTGGGCGGGCGATCTTCGAGGTCTACGAAGAGCACCGCTATCCGGCGGTCGGCCAGAGGGCTCCGCGCACCGACAACCTGACGGCCGACTCGGAAGATGCCCCTCCCGAAGCCGTTGATTCGCGGGCGCGGGATGGGGAACCTCTGCCGGACCCGGAGCTGCACCAGATGACGATCGCCGAGTCGATCAGGCGCGGTGAGCCGGCACTCGTGGTGTTTGCCACGCCCGTCTACTGCGTGAGTCGCTTCTGCGGTCCGATCACCGACATGATCGGAGAGCTCCAGTCCGAGTACGGCGACCGGGCGAACTTTATCCATGTCGAGGTCTGGCGGAACTTCCAGAACACCGTCGTGAACAAGGGGGCCGCGGACTGGATCTATCGCAACGACGATCTGCTGGAGCCGTGGGTGTACCTGATCGACGCGAACGGCGTCATCGCGGCGCGCTGGGACAACGTGGCTACGCGAGCAGAGATCGAGCCGCTGCTCGAGAAGCTTCCCAAGAACGGCTAGCCGAGCAGATAGAGGGTCGAGAAGAGCGCCACCCACACCACGTCCACGAAGTGCCAGTAGTAACCCACCGCGATCGCCGGGCCGGCGTGGCCCCCACGTAAGTCACCGCGCGCGTTCTTCACCCACACCAACGCAAGGGCCGCGAGTCCTCCGGCGACGTGCAGCGCGTGGAAGCCGGTCATCGCGTAGAAGAGCGTGCCGTAGGAGTGGTCTGCGACCGAGAAGCCTAGTTGGGAGTACTCGTACCCTTGCGCACCCAGGAACACAGCGCCCATCGCGATCGTGATGCCCAACCACATGGACGCTCCGCCGTCCGAACGCTCCGCGGCGCTCACCGCCCTATGTGCAGTGAAAGACGAACCGACCAGGACCGCGGTGGCGATCGCCGGCAGGACGACCTCCAGCGCCTCGACACCGGCGGGTGGCCACGCGGCTGCGCGGGCCCGGATCGTGAAGTAGGCCGCGAACAGCCCGGCGAAGAACATCACCTCGGAGGAGATGAACAGGATCATCCCAAGCGCCGGCGCGGTGATCGGCGCTTGTTCCGCGCGCGCGGCGGTCACGACAGAGACGTGATGGGCTCCGCCATCACTCCGCCCTCATCTCTTCCAGCATCGCGTCGATCTCCCGGCGCAGCTTCTCCTCGGAGATCGCCCCGAGCACCACCGCGCCTTCACGCTCGTCCACCTGGCGCCCGGACGCGCCGCCCGCGAACTCCCATTCGTGGTCCACGAAGAATGTCTGCGGAAGTCCGTAGAAATCCATCAGGTCTTTGGCCAGCTCTCCGTCGGGGTCGGCGACAACCGGATAGGAGATCCCGTACTCGTCGACGAAGTCACGCGCGCCCTCCGCCGAGTCGAGAAGCATGGGCGGCAGACCGCCTTGCACGTTCACCCCGATGAAGGTCACTCCTTCGTCGGCGTACTCGCGTGACAGTCTCTCGAGCTCGGGCGCCTCCTCGCGGCAAGGGAAGCACCACGACGCGAAGAAGTTGACGACGACCGGCGAGCCCTCCAGGTCGTCGCTCGAAAGGGTTCCACTCCCGTCCAGCAGCGGTAGCTCGAACTCTGGGGCGCCGCCCCCCAGCGCGACCTTCGGCTCTACCCGGGTGAGCGCGCCGTATACGACCAGGGCGACGAGGATCAGAGCAGGCACGATGACCGACAGCCGCCGATGCCAGGGCCGCTCGATCTGCTCGTGCTGCTCGGTCTCCTCGGACGCGGTCATCGCGCCGAGGATAGTGGCGTTCACAAGGCAACTTAGCTGGGTAGCCCAGCCTGGGTCATATATATTCCCGGGCGTCCAATGGAACTCCTCAAAGGTCTTAGCGCGCGCGGCCGCCGTCTCCTTCTCGGCGTGCTCGTCACAGCCCTAGGCCTGTTGGGCACCGCCTGCGGCGGCGACGCCGGCCCCCAGGACTTCCTCACTCCCGAGGGACCGATAGCAGAGCGAGCAGATGGACTTTGGGACATCACTTTCGCGATCGCCGTCGTCATCTTCGTGATCGTCGAGGGCGTGTTGGTGTTCGCGATCGTCAAGTTCCGCCGCAAGCCCGGCCGGGAGGCCGCGCAGTTCCACGGCAACACGAAGGTCGAGGTCATCCTGACCCTCGTTCCCACACTGATCCTGGCCGGCCTGGCCGTGCCGACCGTCAAGGCGATCGCCGACCTGTCGGAGAAGCAGGAGGGGTCCCTAGAGATAAAGGTCGTGGCCAAGCAGTTCTGGTGGGAGTACACGTACACCGACGAGGACGTCGTTACGGCCAACGAGATGCACGTCCCGACCGGACAGCCGGTGTTCCTCACCCTCGAGGGGACGGACGTCATCCACAGCTTCTGGGTCCCGAAACTCACCGGCACGCAGGACGCCGTCCCGGGCCGGGTCAACACCATGCAGTTCGAAGCCGATAAGCCCGGCACCTACTGGGGACAGTGCAAGGAGTACTGCGGTCTGTCCCACGCCAACATGAGGCTGCGCGTGATCGTTCATGAGCCGGCCGAGTTCGAGCAGTGGCTCGAGGACCAGAAGCAACCTGCCGCCGCGTCGGTCTCGGGGGCCGCGGCCGAGGGGCAGGAGATATTCATGCAGACCTGTGTGAACTGCCACGCGATCGAGGGCACCGACGCCAAGGGCACCTCCGGGCCGAACCTGACCCACTTCGCGAGTCGCGAGACCTTCGCCGGTGCGATGTTCGAGAACAACGCCGCGAATCTGAGGCGATGGATCGACAACCCTGCCAACGTCAAACCGGGCGCGCTGATGCCGGATTATGGATTGAGCGCCCAAGAGATCGATGCGGTGGTGGCGTATCTGGAGACGCTCGAGTGAGAAAGGTCGATAACTGATGGCAACGGCGGCTTTGCAGCCTCGGCGAAGCATCTTCGCCAGGCCGACCGCGACGACCGGGTGGTACTCGTGGGTCACCACGGTCGACCACAAGAAGATCGGGATCATGTACGGCGTCACGGCCTTCGTCTTCTTCTTGCTGGGCGGGCTCGAGGCGCTGGCCATCCGTGCACAGCTGGCGACCCCGAACGGCGAGATCCTGAGCGCCGAGGCCTACAACCAGTTCTTCACGATGCACGGCATCACGATGATCTTCCTGGTCATCATGCCGATGGGAGTTGCCTTCTTCAACTACTTGGTGCCGCTGATGATCGGGGCGCGTGACGTCGCCTTCCCGCGCTTGAACGCACTCAGCTACTGGATCTTCCTGTTCGGCGGGATCTTCATCTACTCGAGTTTCTTTCTCGGCGGTGCACCGGACGGCGGCTGGTTCGGGTACGCGCCCCTCAGCCGGACCCTCGAGACGCGGGGCATGGACTTCTACGCGGTTGGTTTGCAGTTACTCGGCGTCGCGTCGCTGGCGGGTGCGATCAACTTCATCGTCACGATCCTCAACATGCGTGCGCCGGGGATGACCTTCATGCGGATGCCGGTCTTCGTGTGGATGACGCTGGTCGTGTCGTTCCTGCTTCTGTTCGCCATGCCGGTCATCGCGGTTGCGTTGTTCCAGCTGATGTTCGATCGGCTGTTCGACACGACGTTCTTCAACGTCGCGGCCGGGGGTGATCCGTTGCTCTGGCAGCACCTGTTCTGGTTATTCGGCCATCCCGAGGTCTACATCCTGATCCTGCCGGCCATGGGCATCGTCTCCGAGGTCCTGCCGACGTTCTCTCGCAAGCCGCTGTTCGGTTATGCCGCAGTTGTTTTCGCCGGCGCGGCCATCGGGTTCATGGGCTGGGGGGTGTGGGCGCACCACATGTTTGCGGCAGGGCTCGGCCCGGTTGCCAACTCGGCCTTCGCCTTATCGACGATGTTCATAGCGGTGCCGACCGGCGTGAAGATCTTCAACTGGATCGGCACGTTATGGGGCGGCTCCTTGCGCTTCACGACCTCGATGTTGTTCTCGTTGGGATTCGTCGCGATGTTCATCATCGGGGGCTTGTCCGGGGTCACCCACGCCATCGTTCCGCACGACGCTCAGCAGACCGATACCTACTACGTCGTGGCGCACTTCCATTACGTGCTGTTCGGGGGCGCGCTGTTCGGCATCATGTCGGGGCTGTATTACTGGTGGCCGAAGTTCTTCGGGCACCGCCTGTCCGAGAAGATCGGTAAGTGGAACTTCTGGCTGTGGTTCCTCGGCTTCAACCTGACGTTCGGCCCGATGCACATCGTGGGTCTTCAGGGCATGCCGCGTCGCATCTACACGTATCCGGACGGGATGGGCTGGAACCTCTGGAACATGATGGAGACCGTGGGTGCTTTCATCATCGCGGTGGCAACGTTGTTCTTCCTCTTCAACGTCGTGGTCAGCCGGCGCAAGGGCCGCGAAGAAGCCGGGGACGATCCGTGGGACGCGCGCACGCTCGAGTGGATGATCCCGTCGCCGCCGCCCGAGTACAACTTCGCCGAGATCCCCGTCGTCAGTCACCGCGACGACTTCTGGCACAAGAAGTACTTCGTGGGGCCGGGAAAGACGGCCGAGCCGGTGTTCGCCGGCGGAGCCGATCATGACGAGCACGGCACCGACGAGCACCACATCCACATGCCGTCGCCCTCCTACTTCCCGTTGATCGCGGCGTTCGGGATGCTGATCACTGCATATGCCGTCATCTTCGCCCTTCCGGCGGTCGCGATCGGGCTACTTGTCACCACTCTCGGCTTCTTCGGCTGGGTGTTCGAACCGGGGACGGCCGAATGAGCACTCACGACGCGGCGCTTCAGGGTCCGCCCCACCACGAGGAGCATCAGACCTCGACCGGTCTGGACAACACCAAGATGGCGATGTGGGCCTTCCTGGGCTCGGAGTGCTTGTTCTTCGGTTCCTTCATCTCGACCTATCTGCTCTACCGCAGCCGGGCCGCGGGCGGGCCAACCCCGGCCGAGATCTACGACATCCCCTTCACCTCGGTGAGCTCCTTCGTCCTGCTGATGTCGTCGCTCACGATGGTCCTAGCGCTTGCCGCGATCCAGCGAGGGGACGAGCGCGGCCTACGCACGTGGTTGCTCGCGACGGCGTTCCTGGGCATGACGTTCATCGGAGGGCAGATCTACGAGTTCACGACCTTCTACGAGGAAGGACTCGCACTCAGCAAGAGCCCGTTCGGTAGCTCTTTCTTCGTCCTTACCGGTTTTCACGGCGCCCACGTCTCGGTCGGCATCCTGATGCTGCTGGCTCTGGTCGGGATGTCGCTGGCCGGTCGGTTGCCGCAGGCCGAGAGTCGCAAGGTCGAGCTGATCGGTCTGTACTGGCACTTCGTCGACATCGTCTGGATCGTGATCTTCACGATCGTCTACCTCGTTCCCACGGAGGGCTAGCTATGGCATCCACCGAGGTCACCGCCCCACGCGAGGACGCGGAGCTCCACGACCATCCGACCCCCCGTAAGTACGTGTGGATCGCGGTCATCCTGGCGGTCGTCACGGCCGCCGAGGTGGCGATCTACTACATCCCCTCCTTGGAATCCTTGCTGGTCCCGCTGCTCGTCGTCTTCGCGACGGTGAAGTTCATCATGGTGGCGCTGTACTTCATGCACCTGAAGTTCGACAGCAAGCTGTTCCGGCGGCTGTTCGTCACCGGGATCGTGCTGGCCTTCGCCGTTTTCACCATCGTGTTGCTGACCTTCTTCCTGCGGCCGGAGGCCTCGGGCATCACCGGCTAGTTTCGCCGGTAGGCATTAGATGCTGCTCGCCCACGAGTCCGCCGCCGAGGTCTGGACCTTCCACGCGCATCCCGACGTGTGGCTGATGGTCATCCTTCTGAGTGCCGGGTACATCGCGGCACTTCGCTACCTCGGCCCCCAGCGCGCGCCGGCCGGAGAGCCGGTCGCGACCGCAAAGCAGAAGGCGTTCTTCTTCGCCGGCGTGGCGATGCTGTGGATCGGCGCCGACTGGCCCATACACGAGTTGGGTGAGGACTACCTGTTCTCGGCCCACATGGTTCAGCACACGTTGTTCTCGCTCGTAGCGCCGCCGCTTCTGCTCATCGGCATGCCCAGGTGGTTGCTGCGGGCGCTTGTAGGCGGGCCGCGAGCCATCAAGGTTGCGAAGGTCGTCACCCGACCGCTGGTCGGGCTCTTGCTCTTCAACGTGGTCATAGTCGTGACCCACTGGCCGGCCCTGGTCGATCTCTCCCTTACCTCGGAGCTCGTCCACTTCGTGCTCCACTCGGTGCTCTTCGTGAGTGCGACGATCATGTGGTGGCCGGTGGTCGATCCACTTCCCGAGCTGTCTCGGCTCTCGCCCCCCGGCAAGATGCTCTACCTGTTTCTGCAGTCGATCGTTCCGACCGTCCCGGCGTCGTTCCTCACCTTCGCCGACGGGGTCATCTATGAGTTCTACGCGACGGTTCCGCGGCTGTGGGGGATCGACGTGGTGACGGACCAACGCGTGGCCGGATTGATCATGAAGATAGGCGGCGGTTTGCTACTGTGGCTCGCCATCGCCTACCTCTTCTTCAAGTGGAACGCGGCGGAGGAGCGCCAGGACGTCGACGAGGTGAGCTGGGAGGACTTCGAGCATGAACTTCAGGTCTGGGAGCTGAGACGCGGATGAGCCAACTTCAACCCGAGACACCACTCAGTCACGAGGTCCGCTTCCGTGTTCCGTTGCCGATCGTCATCCCGATCGGGGCGCTGCTGCTGATCGCCGCGATCACGATCGGCATGTCGCGCATCCTGCTGTCGGTCCCCAAGGAGATCTCCGTCGTCATCGCCCTGGCGGTGGCGGCCAACGTCCTGATCGCGTGCGCGTTCATCGCGCTGCGACCCGAGTCGGCCCGCAGCTCGTGGGCCGAGCTGGCGATCGTGGCCTTGTATCCCTTGATAATCGGCGTCGTGATCGCTCAGATGGGTCTCGGCTCGGGCCACACGGCCGAGGGCACCTCGGCCGGCGAGGGCGAGCACGGGGGAGCGGCCGCTCCGGCGGAGGGCGCCGCCGGCGGCAACGTCGTGACGGCGGCGAACGTGGCGTTCGACACGGACACGATCGAGCTGGAGTCGGGCGGCGAGGCGACGATCGAGTTCGTGAACGACGACGCCGCCTCGGTGCCGCACAACATCGCGATCTACGAGGACGACTCCGCCGAGCAGGAGATCTTCGTCGGCGACCAGATCCCAGGGGGCCAGGAAACCACCTACACGTTCGAGGCCCCCAAGCCCGGCGACTACTACTTCCAGTGCGACGTGCACCCGGCGATGAACGGAACCGTCACCGTCAAATAGCAGCTTTCCGCGTACCTACTTGCGGAAAGCGCAAGTAGGTACGCGTAGAGTCGAGCCATGCGCCGCAGCGGCTGGCTAATGCTCGGTGTCGTCGCCACGAGCGCCGCCGTGATCGGGCCGTTACCGGCTCTGGCCGAGCGTCATTTCGCGGCGCACATGATCCAGCATCTCGTTCTGACCCTGATCGCGGCGCCTCTGTTCGTGCTGGGTGCGCCGGTCGCGACCCTTCTGCATGCCACCTCGGGGGCGGCGCGCCGAGCGTTGGGCCGGTTCGCCAGGTCGCGAGCCGTCGCGGCGCTCACGCATCCGTTGACTGCATGGACCTTCTTCGGAGCGGTGATGTGGCTGACACATTTCTCTCCGTTGTACGAAGCCGCCCTGGACGACGTGTTCGTGCACGTGCTCGAGCACTGGCTGTTCCTTCTCGCGGGGTTCCTCTTCTGGACCCCGGTCATCGGCTCCGACCCCATCACCAGCCGCATGCTGCCGTGGCCGGCGCGCCTCGGCTACCTGGTCGCCGCGCTTCCGGTGCAGTCGTTCCTCGGCCTGGCCATCTACTCGGCCGAGCGCCCGCTGTACGACGCGTACACGGACATGGACGATCAACGCGCCGGCGCGCTCGTGATGTGGCTCGGCGGGGACCTCGTGTTCGTGGTCGCGCTGGCGCTCGTGGTGGGAGCCTGGATGCGCGCCGACCGCCGCCAAACCACGCAGCTTTCCGCGTGATGAGCCGCGATTTCCGCAAGTAGATACGCGGAAAGCTTGGTCCGGGCTAGAAGACCACCATCTGGTCTACGGCCATCGCGCCGAACAGCAGCGCCAGGTAGTAGATCGAGTAGCGGAACAGGCCCCAGGCGCTCTTGGGGTTCGGGTTGCGCCACAGCTTGAACGCCCAGGCGATGAAGATCCCATTGAGGATCAGGGTGGCCGCGAGGTAGATGACGCCCATCTGCGCCACGGCGAAGAAGGCAAGGCACATCGCCAGCAGGAGGAACGAGTACAGCAGGATGTGACGAGTCGTTTCCGCTCGTCCATACACGACCGGCATCATCGGGACCCCGGCCTTCGCGTAGTCCTTCTCGTAGCGCATCGCCAGCGCCCAGAAGTGGGGAGGCGTCCAATAGAAGATGATCCCGAAGAGCGCCAGCGCCGGCAGCTCGACGGTGTTCGTGACGGCCGCCCAACCCACCAGCGCGGGCATCGCGCCGGCGGCCCCGCCGATCACGATGTTCTGCGGCGTCGAGCGCTTCATCCCCAACGTGTAGACGAAGACGTAGAAGAGCAGCGCGCTCGTGGAGAGGACGGCCGAGAGAGGGTTGACCGTCACCCACAGGAGCACTGCTGCGACGACCCCCAGTGCGACGCCGAAGATCAGCGCGTTGGTGGGCTCTACGCGGTGGGTCGGCAGCGGACGCTTGCGGGTCCGCGGCATGAGCTCGTCGATGTCGCGATCGATGTAGCAGTTGATCGCGTTCGCTCCTCCGGCCGACAGAGTGCCTCCCAGCAGCGTCAGCAGCACGAGGCCGAGCGGAGGGAAACCGCGTTCGGCGACGACCATCGCGGGGACCGTCGTTACGAGCAGGAGCTCGATGATGCGCGGTTTGGTCAGCGCGATGTAGGCCGCGATGCGGCGGCCGAGGGTCTGGGGGATCGCCTGCTCCCGGTCGGCTCTCGCCTCGGTCTCGGACGCCTCGACCTTCTCTTCTACGCGCAGAGCGCCGTTGGCGTCCGCCACCAACCGCCTCACGGGCGACTCGTTTCCAGCAGCGGTGGCGCGCCGCGAGCGGGGCGTGCGTGTGCTTCCTCTGCGGCAAGGGCCAGGGCCGGACTGGTGCTTGCGGCCGTCGCCACGAGCGTTGCCCAGATCGCGGCCCCCACCGCGAGATGGGCGGTGACCGCCGCGGCGTTGAGCCTGGTCCAGACGTTGATCGCTCCGATCAGGACTTCGACGGCGAACAGTCCGAGGGCGATGTGCGTGAGGCGGGCGGCCTCTGGGACCTCGCTCTTGCTCCGGATGACCCGGAGGCCGAGGACCGCCACCATCACACCGATCAGCGCCGCGAGCGCCCGGTGGAAGAAGTGAACGGCCTGCGCCTGTTGCGCCAGGTCGGGTACCAAGCGGCCGTCCATGAGGGGCCAATCGCGGAAGCCTCCGGTTCCTCCCGTGCCCGAGAGGTACGAACCCACCAGCAGCAGCAGGAGCACCCCGATCGCCATCGCGAGGGCCGAGCGGCTCACGGCGCGGTTGGGTGTCACCGGGCCACCCATCGTGGCGCGTATCCGATAGGTCAGGTGGACGAGTAGCGCCAGCAGGGTCATCGCCGTGCCCAGGTGGAGCACGACCGTGTCGGCATCGAGCTCGAGCATCACTACGACCGCGCCGAGTCCTGCCTGGAAGAGGACCAGCAGGAACGCTCCGACCGCCGACCACAAGATCTTGGGCTTGTCACGGTGCGATCTGATCGCCGTGAACGCGAGTGCGGCGATCAGCACGGTCACCAGCGCGGCCGCAAGGCGGTGCGAGAACTCGACGGCCACGGTGTAGTTGGAGAAGACCGGGATCACCTTGCCGGAACAGTCGGGCCAGTCGGTGCCGCAGCCCAGCCCCGACTTGGTCGCGCGCACCAGCCCACCTATCGATATGAGGATGAAGGTGGCGATCGTGGACGCGGTGGCAAGGGTTCTCAAGCGGCCCATGGGGCGAGCCTAAACGCTCGCGTTCCTCGCAGAACTACCCTGAGGGCGACGATGAGCGACTTCCGGCCCACCCATCCCGAACTACGAGCCCGGATCGACGCGCGCCTGTTCGAGGTCCTCGCCCGCCGGCGGGAACACGTGCCCGAGGCCGCCCCGTTGGTCGCCGAGATCGAACGTGTGGTCGGGGCCGGAGGCAAGCGGCTGCGGCCGGCGTTCTGCTATTGGGGCCATCGCTGTGCAGGAGGGAGGGACGGGCCGGAGATAGTCGATGCGGCTGCCTCGCTCGAGCTGCTGCACACGTTCGCGATCGTGCACGACGACATCATGGATGCCGCCCACGAGCGGCGCGGCGTCCCGACCGTTAACGCGGTCTCGGGCGTCAACGTCGCGCTCCTGGTAGGCGACCTCGCGCTGGTTCTCGCCGACGACCTCTTCATGCACTGCGGTTTCGCTCCGCAGGTTGTGGCCGACGGGTTCGATTGCTATTCACGGATGCGCCAGGAGGTGATCGCGGGTCAGTTCCTGGACCTCGTCGTGTCCGAGCGCGCCGAGGTATCCGAGGACGAGACGCGCCGGATCGCGGTGCTGAAGTCCGGCCGGTACTCCGTCGAGGAGCCGCTCTTTATCGGCGCGGCACTCGCAGGCGCCGGGGACGACCTCCTCGAACCGCTGGCGCGCTTCGCGGCCCCCTTAGGCGAAGCGTTCCAGATGCGCGACGACCTCCTGGGAACGTTCGGGAGCGCGGCCGCGACCGGAAAACCCGTCGATTCCGACATCCGTCAAGGCAAGCGCAACATCCTGTACGCGAAAACCCTGCACGGTCTGCGCGAGTCGGATCGGACCTTCTTCGCCGGGCGATGGGGCGACGGCGAGCACCTGTCTGCCGAGGACGTCGAACGACTGCGCGAGCTCATCGAGTCGAGCGGCGCCCGCGCCGCAACCGAGTCTCTGCTGGACGAGCTTCAGGGGCAGGTCGAGGCCGCGCTCGACGAGCTACCCGTCGATGCCGACTGCCGCGCCGCCCTGGACGAGCTCGGACGCGTCGCGATAGAACGCGAATCCTGACGAGTCCCCTAGGTGAGATGCCGCAGACATCTCATCCAGAGCGATGAGGTGGGGCTTTTTCCATCTCATCGCAAGAAGATGAAGGGCGGCTGCTGTCGCGGGTAGATTTACCCCGCTTCATCCGCCGACCGATCTACTTCGAACAGGAGCAGGGGTGGCAGACCCAGAAGAGATCTATAAGGAAGTTCTTGCCGAAGAGCAGGCCAAAGGCAGCTCGGCGCCGGTCGCGGAGGGCCGTGCCAAGGCCGCCCGCCAGCGCGCACACGAAGGATCGCCCCATCCCAAAGAGGCGAAGTGGTGGCCCGGCTCGCAGCCCCAGTTCGAAGGCGGCGACGGCGGCGGCGCGGCCGCACCTGCCGCCGAAGAGGCGGAAGAGCCGGCTGAGGCAGAAGAGGCACCGGCTGAAGAGGCACCGGCTGCCGAGGCGCCCGCGGCGGAAGCCCCTGCGGCTCCGGCCGAACCCGTAGCAGAGCCCCAGGAACTGACCCGCGATCAGCCCGCGGCCCCAGCCGCCGCTCCCGCACAGCCCGCGGCCGCAACGGCCCCGGTTCCCGCCGGCGTCGCCGCGGCGACGGCAACGCTGCCCTCCGGCGTCACTCACGGCACTCCTTCCGGCAATCGGCTGCGGCCCGAGGACGCGGTTACTACCGAGTCGCAGTTCGACGGCCAGGCCGCGGTGCGCCAGCGCCGCAAGATGATCGACGAGTTGGTCGCGAGCGGGGTTCCCGCCGTCAGCGCCCGCTCGTCGGAACGCCGCGGCGGCGGCGCAGGGATGTTGTTGCTCTATCTGCTGATCCCTGCGCTCGCGGTCTTCTTCCTGGTCAGCAACGAGACCGAGCTGGCCGGCGGCTCCGAGGGCGGCGAGACCCAGGAGCAGGGCGGTGGAGGTGAAGGCGGCGGGGGGCTGACCATCTCTGCGGCCAACGTGGCGTTCGACACCGACACGCTCACGATCCCGGCGGACGGCGGCGAGTTGCTGTTCGTCAACGACGACAGCCCCTCGGTCCCTCACAATGTCGCGATCTACGAGGACGACTCGGCCGAGACCGAGATCTTCGTGGGGGACCAGATCCCGGGCGGCCAGGAGATCACCTACCAGATCCCCTCCCACGAACCCGGCGAGTACTACTTCCAATGCGACGTCCACCCGGCCATGAACGGGACCGCCACCTTCGAATAACAGTTCTGTGCCAACCCGGAGGCCTATGGGGCCCTAGGCGCGGTCAGTACGGCGTTCCGAGCTGAACCACGCACGGGTTGCCGGGTATAGGCTCGGCGCGGACGCTCGTGAAAATTTTCACAAGCTCCGGTGAGGTGATCCTCGAGAGGTGACTCGGAGGGAGTAGAGCCGGTGACGACGGAGTTCGACGTCGCGATCGTGGGTGGTGGTCCATCCGGATCGGCGGCCGCGCACTACCTGGCGTCCAAGGGCCACTCGGTCATCGTCTGCGAGAAGAAATCCTTTCCCCGCGAGAAGACCTGCGGCGACGGTTTGACGCCCCGCGCGGTCAAGGTTCTTGCCGAGATGGGCCTCGGCTCCGAGGTCGCGACCTGGGAGCGGGTGCGCGGTCTCCGCGTTCACGCCGCCGGCAAGACGATGGAGCTTCCTTTCCCCGAGTTGGACGACTTCGAGGACTACGGCGTGGTCAAGCCACGGCGCGAGCTCGATCAGATAACCCTCGACCACGCCGAGGCGGCCGGTGCCAAGGTGCTCTACGGGACCCACGCCAAGGAACCGATCTTCGACCGCGGCGTGATGCATGGCTTCATCGCGAAGCGCGAGGGGCACGACGAAGAGATCGGTGCGAAATGGGTGATCTGCGCCGAGGGGGCCGCCACCAAGTTCTCTCGCTCGTTGGGGCGCGTGCGCGACGAGGGGTACCCGATGGGCTTTGCTATCCGTCAGTACTTCAACTCGCCGATGGAGCACTGCGGCTGGTTCGAGGCCTACCTCGACGTCCGGTCGGGTCCCCAGCAGGTCCCCGGCTACGGCTGGGTGTTCCCCGTCGGCGACGGCACCGTCAACGTCGGCGTGGGCTTGCTGTCTACCTACGAAGGCTGGCGTTCGGTGAACCTGCACGACTTGCAGAACGACTTCGTTGCCGTGCTGCCCCCTGAGTGGGAGATCAACGACGCCACGGTTTGCTCGAAGCCGCGCGCCGGCCGCCTGTTCATGGGCGCGAGCGTGTGGCCGCCTCATGGACCCGGGTTCCTCCTTACGGGTGACGCCGCCGGGATGATCAATCCCTGCAACGGCGAGGGCATCGCGTACGGCTACGAGACCGGCCGCATCGCAGGACGCCACATCGACGAGGCCCTCAGGGAAGGCTCGTCGCCGGTTCTGTCCTCTTACACGGACGAGCTCAAGGAGACGTACGGCCCCTACTACAGGCTCGGCCGGCGCTTCGTGAGACTGATCGGGCATCCGACCCTCATGGAGAAGCTCGTGGGCATGGCGATGCACTCGCAGACGGTTATGAGCTTCGCGTTGACCTTGCTTGCGAACCTCGAGGACACCAAGGCCCACAACGCGGAGCAAAGGGGCTTGAAGTTCATGAAGAAGCTTGCGGAGCTCAAGCCGTGACGCTTCCCGCCTACCTGCCGATCCTGTTCCTGATCATCCTGTCGACGATCTTCGCGGTCGCGTCGATGGTTGCCGCCTCCAAGTTGACGCCGCGCAAGTGGACGACGGCCAAGCTGCAGCCCTACGAGTCGGGGATCGTGCCCGAGGAGGGCACGGAGGGCCAGCGTTTTCCGGTCAAGTTCTATCTGACCGCCATGTTGTTCATCATCTTCGACATCGAGACCGCGTTCCTCTATCCCTGGGCGGTCGCGTACCGCGAGCTCGCGCTGTTCGGCTTGATCGAGATGGGCGTCTTCATGCTGATCCTGGTCGCGGCATACGCCTACGTGTGGAAGAGGGGGGGCCTCGAGTGGGCGGAGTAAGCGACGCCGTCGGAGCGAACTTCGTCACGGTTCAACTCGACAAGCTGGTGAACTGGGCGCGCAAGTCCTCCCTGTGGCCGGCGACGTTCGGCCTCGCGTGCTGTGCCATCGAGATGATGGCGACGACCATGCCTCGTCACGATCTGGCGCGTTTCGGCATGGAGGCGTTCCGCGCGTCGCCGCGCCAGTCCGACCTGATGATCGTCGCAGGGCGGGTGTCCCAGAAGATGGCCCCGGTACTGCGGCAGATCTACGACCAGATGACCGAGCCGAAGTGGGTCCTGTCGATGGGCGTCTGCGCGTCGTCGGGTGGCATGTTCAACAACTACGCGCTGGTCCAGGGCGTGGATCAGATCGTCCCGGTCGACATCTACGTTCCAGGCTGTCCACCGCGTCCCGAGATGCTGATCGACGGCATCATGCTGCTGCACGACCGCATCTCACGCGGCGAGTACGACGCCCGCAGGGTGACCGCGTGACGGCTTACGAACCCGAGTGGGTCCAACCCGATAAATGGCGCGCTCGGGCCGAGACCCTGCACGCGGAAGGCTGGCAGGTCAGGGACCTGTGTGGCTTGGACGCGCTCACGCTCGGCTTCGAACATCGCTTCGAGGCCGTCGTCCAGCTGATCGCCGGAACGGGCGACCGTCGCACGATCCACGTGGTCGCCGCCGGCGATCCCCCCACCGCGCCCTCCGTGGTGGACCTGTGGCCCACGGTCCGGTTCATGGAGCGCGAGGCGTACGACCTGGTCGGCATCCACTTCGACGGCCATGAGGGCCTCAGCCGGATCATGCTTCCGGACGAGTGGGAGGGCCACCCCCTGCGCAAGGACTACGGCGTCGGGAAGGTGGCGGTCGAGTTCATCCCGCAACCGTTCCTGCAGGTGGATGCCCCCGGGCAGTCGACGATGAAGGACGAGGCCCAGGTCCGGCTCGACCGCCTCGGCCAGGTCGTCGAGGCCGGGACCGAGACGGAGACGGCCGGCTCATGACGGTTACGAGCGAAGAGATAGTCGGCCGGTTCGAGGCGCAAGGCCACGGCGCGTTCGTAGAGGACTACGACCCGCGCGATCAGCACATGACGATCAATATGGGGCCGGTCCATCCGGCCACGCACGGCGTCTTGCGCCTGCTGCTGGAGCTGGACGGCGAGACCGTGATCCGCTGCGAGCCGCGCATCGGTTACCTGCACACGGGCATCGAGAAGGAGTGCGAGGACCAGAACTGGCGCAGCGCGGTCACCGCGGTCACGCGGATGGACTACCTGGCGCAGCTCCACAACGAGCAGGTCTACTGCCTGGCCGTCGAGGCCTTGCTGGGCGTCGAGGTCCCCGAGCGCGGGCGCTACATCCGCACGATGATGGCGGAGTTGAACCGCGTCAGCTCGCACCTCGTCTGGTTCGGCACCCAGGCGCTCGACATGGGCGCGATGTCGGGGATGTTCTATGGCTTCAGGGAGCGCGAGCTGGTAACCGACTTCTTCGAGATGGTGACCGGCCTGCGCATGAACAACGGCTACTTCATCCCCGGCGGGGTGTGGGAAGACCTGCCTACCGGATGGGAGCGTCCTCTCATGCACATCCTCGACCTGATGCCCGGTCGGATCGACGAATACGAAGCTCTGCTGACGGAGAATCCCGTTTTCCTGGAGCGCACCGTCGGCGTCGGCGCGATCTCTCGGGACGACGCTCTGGCCCAGGGTGCGACCGGGCCGATCGCGCGTGCGTCGGGGGTCGACTGGGATATCCGTCGGGACGCGCCCTACGAGGTCTACGACAAGGTCTCGTTCGAGGTCCCCGTCGCGACCGCAGGCGACGTCTACGCGCGCTATCAGGTCCGCATGGCCGAGCTACGGGAGTCGGTCCAGATCGTGCGGCAGCTTGCAGACGGGATGCCCGGGGGCGACTTCAAGAACATGGACCCGAAGCTCACGCCGCCGCCGCGCAGTGAGCTCAACCGGTCGATGGAGGCAGTCATCCACCACTTCAAGCTGATGACACAGGGCTACACGGTCCCGCCGGGCGAGGTCTACGTGGCCGTTGAGTCCCCACGCGGCGAGCTGGGCTGCTACGTCGTCTCCGATGGTGGCTCGTCGCCGTACCGCTGTCACATGCGCGATCCGTCCTTCGTCAACCTGCAGTCGTTGCCGGTGATGGTAAAGGGCGGCCTCGTCGCCGACCTGATCGCCAGCATCGCCTCTGTCGACCCGGTGCTTGGAGGGGTCGATCGATGACGGTCAAACAATCGCGGCGTCCGGAGGATGCGCCGGCGCCCCGGGTCCTCACGCCCGAGCTCCGGGCCGAGGCCGAGGCGATCGTGGCCAAATACCCGAACCCGCGCTCGGCCCTGCTGCCTCTGCTGTTCCTGGTTCAGTCCGTCGAGGGCCACGTCACCGACGAGGGGATGCGCGAGGTCGCCGAGATCCTCGATCTAGAGCCGGCGCAGGTGCTGTCGTCCGGCAGCTTCTACACGATGCTCAAGAAGCGTCCGCAAGGCGAATACCTCGTCTCGGTGTGCCGCAATATCTCGTGCACGCACCTGGGCGCGCGCAAGGTCGTGCGCGCGCTCGAAGAGCATCTCGGCATCGAGGCGGGCGAGACGACGGCGGACGGCCGGTTCTCGCTCGAGGCCGCCGAATGCCTTGCTACCTGTGACGGCGCCCCCGCGATGCAGGTGAACTATGAGGACTTCTACAAGGTCACGCCCGAGGAGGCAGTCGACATCGTCGACAAGCTCGCGCGCGGCGAGGTCGTACTGAGCGTGCGCAGTGAGCCGATCAAGACCGCGCGCGAGATCTCCCACGAGACCGCGACGGCCGGGATCCGCCGCCCGGTCACCGAGATGGAGTCGATGCCCACCATGGGCGGCGAGTCTCCGAAACAGGACACCGGGCCCGGGATGCGTCCGAAGGTGATGGGCAAGGGGCAGGACGACTGATGGCTCCGGCAGAGGTCAGGATCGTCACCAAGCGCCTGCGCGAGTTCCCCGAGGATTCGTGGACCTTGACGCGCGCCATGGACACCGATGCGTACTCCGCTGCTCGGCAAGTGGTCAGGAAGATGACCCCGGACGAGACGATCGAGCTGGTGAAGAGCTCGGGACTTCGGGGTCGTGGGGGGGCCGGGTTCCCAACCGGCGTGAAGTGGTCGTTCGTGCCGAAGGACGTCTTTCCGAAGTACGTCGTGATCAACCACGACGAAGGCGAGCCGGGAACGTTCAAGGACCGGGAGCTCGCCGAGATGGACCCGCACCAGTTGATCGAGGGCATCACGATCGCGGCCTGGGCCAACCAGGCGAACAAGGCCTTCATCTACTGTCGCGGCGAGTTTGCACTCGGCTCACGCCGGATGGACGCCGCGATCGCGGAGGCTTACGAGAGAGGCTTCCTCGGCACGGGGATCTTCGGGTCGAAGTTCGACCTCGACATCATCCTGCACCGCGGGGCGGGCGCTTACATCTGTGGTGAGGAGTCCGCGCTCCTCGATTCGCTGGAGGGTTTCCGCGGCCAGCCCCGGCTGCGTCCCCCGTTCCCCGCGGTCAAAGGTCTCTACGGTCAGCCCACGGTCATCAACAACACCGAGACCGTGTCGGCACTGCCCCACATCGTGTCCAACGGTGCGGACTGGTTCAAGCAGTGGGGTACCGAGAAGTCGCCGGGAACGAAGCTCATGTCGGTCTCGGGTCACGTGAACAAGCCCGCCAACTACGAGGTCCCCCTAGGCATGTCGCTTGCCGACATCCTCGAGCTCGCCGGCGGCATGCGCGATGGCCGTCCGGTCAAGGCGGTGATCCCCGGCGGCGCCAGTGCTCCGCTCCTGACCGACACCAACATCGCGATGGACTTCGAGGCGTTGAAGGAGGCCGGCACGATGCTCGGGTCGGGAGCGATCGTGTTCATGGACGACACGACCTGCATGGTGCGCAACTGTCTCGTCACCGCCGAGTTCTTCGCGCACGAGTCCTGCGGCAAGTGCACGCCGTGCCGCGAGGGAACGTGGTGGAAGGTCAAGATCCTCGAGCGGCTCGAGCATGGTGAGGGTCGCCAGGAGGACATGGACCTACTGCTGGACATCTGCAACGGGATGGACGGACGTTCCTTCTGTCCGCTCGGCGATGCGTCGTCCTGGGCGGTTCGCTCGAACGTGAAGTTGTTCCGCGATGAATTCCAGGCCCACGTGGACGAGGGCCGGTGTCCCTTCGAAGGCGATCACGAGCAACTCGTCGGAGCGCGCGCCGGCGGTATCGGGCTCGGCGCATCAGGCATCGGCGACCAGCCTTCGGCCGGTGTATGGACCGACGCGGAGGGGGGTGTCTGATGGCGGAAGGCAACGGCTCCACTCCTCCCGCCGGCGACCGCGTCTCGGTCACGATCAACGGTCAGACGGTGAAGACCGAGAAGGGTCGTCTCCTCATCGACGTCGCGGAGCAGATGGGGATCTTCATCCCGCGCTTCTGCTACCACCCCGGCATGAAGTCCGTGGCCGTCTGCCGCATGTGTCTGGTGCGCGTGGAAGGCCAGGGCAAGCTGCTGCCCGCGTGCGCCACCCCCGTGGCCGACGAGATGGTCGTAGACACCGTCGAGGAGACGGCGGTCGACGCGCAGCGCGGCATGCTCGAGTTCCTCCTGATCAATCACCCTCTCGACTGCCCGATCTGCGACCGCGCCGGCGAGTGTCCGCTTCAGGACCAGACCTACGCCCACGGGCCCGGCTCCACCCGCTACGTCGAGCCCAAGCGGACGTACGAAAAGGCGCTGGAGATCTCGGACCTGGTCGTCCTCGACCGCGAGCGGTGCGTGCTCTGCTGGCGGTGCGTGCGGTTCTCGGACGAGATCGCGGGAGACCGCTTCATCCAGCTGGTCGATCGCGGCGCCGGCACGCAGATCCTCACGTTCAACGAGGAGCCGTTCGACAGCTACTTCTCGGGCAACACGATCCAGATCTGCCCGGTGGGCGCGCTGACTTCGAAGCCCTATCGCTTCGTGTCGCGGCCGTGGGACCTCGAGACCGCGCCGAGCGTGTGCACGTACTGCTCGGTGGGTTGTCCCATCACGAACGAGTCGCGCTTCGGCAAGATGGTGCGCGTCCAGGCCTTGCCGAACGAGCAGGTCAACGACTTCTGGATGTGCGACAAGGGCAGGTTTGCCTACCACCACGTCTCCGCAGAGGATCGTCTGGAAACGCCTCTGGTGCGTACCGAAGGCGACGCCTTCGAGACTGCTCCGTGGGGTCGCGCCTACCAGGCCATCCTCGACGCCCTCGAAGGTAAGGAGCGCATCGGGGTCATCGCGGGAGGACACCTGACCACCGAGGACGCCTATGGGATCTCGCGCCTGGCACGCGAGGTCCTGAAGACGAAGGACATCGACTCTCGCCTGCAGGACGCGGGAGCACCCTATGAGTTGGCCCTGAAGGTGGCGGGGGCCGCGGGATCCAGCGCTTGCCTCGACGATCTCGACGAGGCGAGATCGATCGTGTGGGTGGGCCCGGATCCCAAGGAGACCTTGCCCGTTCTCTACCTGCGCATCCGCAAGGCCGTGATCGATGGCGGCGCGCGCCTGATCGTCGTGTCGCCGCGTTCGATGTCGCTGGACGCGATCGCCGCGGACGTGCACCGCTCCAACGACGCCGCAGTGCTGAGCTCTTTGAAGTTGGAGGGTCCGGTCGTCGTCGGCTGGGGTCCCGCGTCGCCGGGCCGGGACGAGACCGCGTCCGCCCGGGCGGCGATCGACCTCACGTCATCGACGGACGGCAAGCTGTTGGTGTGCCCGCCGCACGCAGGGTCGCAGGGCATGCTCGATATGGGCGTCCACCCCGCTCTGGGTCCCGGTTACTCGGCCGTCGCCGAACCGGGTCGGGACACGCGCGCCATCCTGCAGGCCGCGGCCGACGGTGAGCTGGACGCACTGTTCCTGTTCGGCGCCGACGTGCTTCGTGACTTCCCAGACCGCGATCTCGCGCAGCGTGCGTTGGACTCCGACGCTTTCAAGGTCGTCGTCGAGCTTTTCGCCACCGAGACCGCGTCGCACGCTGACGTGTTGCTGCCCAGCGTTGCCTATGCAGAACGCGAGGGGACCTTCACGAACCTCGAGCGCAGACTCCAGAAGCTCGAGAGCCTTCTTTCGGCGCCCGGCACCGCCAAGGAGCCGTGGGATATCTGCGCGGGCATCGCGCGCGCCAAGGGCGAGGATTGGGGGTGGCGCGACTTCGGCGACGTATGGCAGGACATCAAGAAGAACGTCAAGACCCATGCGACCGTGGACGTTGCCGCGCTGGCGCAGGACATGCCGGCCAGCTCGCTGCAGTACGAGTCGGGCTTCGGGGACATGGGCGACGCCGGGCACGTCCCCGTCGCCGGACCGGGAGGCCAGTACCCGAAGGGCTACCGGCAGGGCGCGCCCTTCCAAACGGGACAGAACTGGCCGCTGTCGTGGGAACTCCGGGCCTTCGAGGCCGAGCAGAGGCCCGGCTTCATCCCGCCGACCAACGGCGCCGTCGAGAGCACAACCGGCGCAACCGATGCCGGGACGCAACCGACGTCGAACGGGGCCAACGGTTCGTACAAGCTGATTACCGGGAGGCTGCTCTACGACGAGGGCACGATGGTCTCCAAGAGCGCCGCGCTGCGTCGCCTGCAGCGCAAGCCGTTCGTCGAGCTGAACGATGAGGATGCCAAGGCGCTCGGGATCGACGACGGCCGGGACGTGGTCGTCGAGGGCAACGGCCATTCGGTGACCGTTCGGGCTCTGATCGGTGACGTCGTCAAGGGCTCGGTCTTCATCCCTTACGACCAGGTCGGGCTCGCCGCCAACGAGCTGATCTCGGGCATCGATCCGTCGGTGGCGGTGAGGCCCTCGTGATCGGCGACGTCATCGATTGGATCGGCGCGCCGGTGATCGTCGCCGCCATAAAGGTGATCGTCATCTTCCTTGTGTTGTTGCTGGCGACGCTCATCATCATCTGGTTCGAGCGCAAGGTCATCGCCGACATGCAGTCGCGGCTGGGGCCCAATCGCTGGGGACCGTTCGGCCTGATGCAGACGCTGGCCGACGGCATCAAGCTGTTCTTCAAGGAGGACTTCCGGCCGCAGAACGCCGATCGCTGGGCGTATGCGATCGCGCCGGTCGCGGCCATGGTGCCCGCGTTCCTCGGTATGGCCGTTATCCCGATCGGGGACCACATCACCATCGGCGATCGGCGCGTCGATTTCATCGTCAGCGACCTGAATATCGGGATCCTGTACTTCCTCGCGATGGGGTCGCTGGGTGTCTACGGGATCGTCCTCGCCGGCTGGTCGTCGGGTTCCAAATACCCGCTGCTCGGCGGCATCCGCTCCACTGCGCAGATGATCTCCTACGAGATCGCCCTAGGACTCTCCGTGGTTCCGATCGCGCTGGTGGCCGGCACCCTGTCCACCCAAGCGATCGTTGCCGCGCAGGCCGGGAACGTCAGCAGCGTCACCTTCTTCGACGGCATCCCGGTGCTGGAGCAGGTAGCCAACCTCTTCAGGTTCGTGCCGAACTGGTACATCTGGTCGCAGTGGCCGGCGTTCATCATCTTTCTGATCGCAGGCATCGCCGAGACGAACCGCGCGCCCTTCGACCTCCCCGAGGCCGAGACCGAGCTCGTCGCGGGTTTCCACACCGAATACTCGGGGATCCGCTTCGCGATGTTCTTCCTTGGCGAGTACATCCATGTAGTGGTCATCTCGGCGATGGCCGTGACGCTGTTCTTCGGCGGCTGGCACGGCCCGGGGTTCGACTTCCTCCCCTGGCTCTGGCCCCTCGTGTGGTTCACGCTGAAGACGTTCCTGTTCGTCTACCTGTTCGTGTGGCTGCGGGCGACGATGCCGCGCCTTCGTTACGACCGGCTGATGTGGCTGGGGTGGAAGCGTCTGATCCCGGCAGCGCTGGTCTGGATCATGGTCACGGCCGTCGTCAACACGGAAGGGATCTCGCGCAACGTGCGCTTCGCCGTTTTCGGAGGTCTCTTCCTGCTGGTCCTCGCGTGGATGGGTCGCGGCGATCCCCGTCTGACCTCGTTCGTCAAGCCGGCCATGTCTACCAGGAAGGTGCCCGATGGCGTTTCCTGAGATAGCGCGCGGGATGCGCGTTGTGATCTCGAATGTCTTCAAGCGCAAGGACACCGTGTCGTATCCGGAAGTGCGCCGGCGTCCGTTCCCGCGCTACAAAGGCCGCCACATCCTCGATCGCCACCCCGACGGTTTGGAGAAGTGCATCGGATGCGAGCTCTGTGCCGGCGCTTGTCCGGCCGACGCGATCTTCGTCGTTGCCGCGGAGAACACGCCCGAAGCGCGCTTCTCACCCGGCGAGAGGTACGCGCAGATCTATCAGATCAACTACCTGCGCTGCATCTTCTGCGGACTCTGCGTCGAGGCCTGTCCGACAGAGGCTCTGCTGATGACGACCGAGTACGAGCTCTCGGCCAGCTCGCGCGAGGCGATGATCTACAAGAAGGATCAGCTGATCGTCGACGAGCCGATCGTCCGCCACTGGCCGAGCAAGAAGGAGCTCCCTCCCGAGCGCTTCATCGAGGAGGCCTAGGTGGTCCACCGGTGAGCCACTCGTGAACCTCGAGGTCGTCGTCTTCGGCGTGATGTTCGTGCTCGCGCTCGGCTGCTCGATCGCCATGCTGTTCGCCCCCAACGCGGTGCATGTCGCGTTGTTCCTGGTCGGCGCGCAGATGGCCCTGGCCTTGGCCTTCCTTCTGCAAGGAGCCTTCTTCGTCGCCGCGATCCAGGTCATCGTCTACGCCGGCGCCATCATGGTGCTGTTCCTCTTCGTCATCATGCTCCTGGGCATCGACCTGCGCGAAGCCCTGGTCGAGCCGTTGAGCGGGCAGCGCGGCGTGGCTCTGCTGCTCGGGCTCCTGCTCGCGGTCGGGCTCGTGTTCGTCGCCATCGAGGGTGTGCAGCTCGCGGCGGGCGGCGCCGATGGTGCCGAGGCACTCACAGATCTGAATCGCGACCCCGGCAACGTCCTCGCTCTGGCTCGGTCTCTGTTCAGCAAGTACCTGCTGCCGTTCGAGGTGACGTCCGTGCTGCTGGTTGTGGCGATCGTCGGCGTGATGGTCCTGGCGCGCCGCCTCACCGCGGTCGAGCTCGACCGCCCCTTCTTTGCTCAGATGAGGTCGGAAACCGACCATGAACGAGCAAAGAACGAGGAGTCGGACGCAAAGGAGGGGGTCGCGTGAGCGTCGACCCCGGCTACTACCTCGTCCTCGCCGGCCTGATGTTCACGATCGGCGTCGTCGGGGTGCTGACACGCCGCAACGCGATCGTGATCTTCATGTTCGTCGAGCTGATGCTCAACGCCGTCAACCTGATCTTCGTAACGTTCGCCCGCCAGCACGGCACGATCGACGGCCAGGTGCTGGTCTTCTTCGTCCTGGTCGTGGCCGCGGCCGAGGTAGTCGTGGGGCTCGCGATCATCTCGCTCATATTCCGCCACCGTGTCTCGTCCAACGTCGATGAGATCAACCTGCTGAAGCGATGACCGATCTCATCTTGGCCGCCGAGCAAGGCGGTGTGATCCTGGATCATCCGGCCGTCCTGGCTCCTTTCATCGTGGCTATCCCGCTGGCCTCCGCCGTCCTCTTGCTCTTGTTCGGCAAACGGATCGGTAAGCCGGCAGGGGTGATCGCGTCGGCTGCCGTGGGTCTTGCCTTCCTAGCTTCCGTCGTCAGCTTCGTCGAGGTCCTCTCGTTTCCGAAGGAGATGCGTGGCTGGGTTAGCGAGACGTTCACGTGGATCGAAGTCGGCAGGTTCCAGGTCGACGCCAATCTGCTCGTGGATCCGCTTTCGGCGGTGATGCTGCTGGTCGTGACCGGAGTAGGTGCGTTGATCCACGTGTACTCGATCGGTTACATGAAGGGCGACGAGCGCTACTCGCGTTTCTTCGCCTACCTCAATCTGTTCGTCGCCTTCATGCTGATCCTGGTCCTGGCAGAGAACGTCCTACTGCTCTATGTCGGATGGGAGGGTGTCGGGCTCTGCTCCTATCTGCTGATCGGCTTCTGGTTCGAGAAACCGGCGGCCGCAGGGGCAGCCAAGAAAGCCTTCATCGTCAACCGGATAGGTGACTTCTCCTTTCTTCTCGGGATCCTTCTGCTGGCTGCAACAGCGGCGACGCTCAGCATGGGAGCCATCAACGCAGAAGCCCTGAATCCGAACGGCCCCGGGCCGGGCATCAGCGGGGGGCTGGCCACCGCTGCGGCGCTGCTTCTTCTGGGAGGAGCCGCAGGCAAGAGCGCACAGATACCTCTTTATGTGTGGCTTCCGGATGCCATGGAGGGCCCTACGCCGGTCTCGGCTCTCATCCATGCGGCCACGATGGTTACGGCCGGCGTCTACATGGTGGCCAGGCTGAGTCCCGTCTTCGAAGCGGGCGGCGACCTCGCTCTCATGGTGGTCGGCATCATCGGTGCGGCGACCGCGCTATGGGCGGCGATCATGGCGGCCTTCGAGTACGACATCAAGAGGGTCCTCGCGTACTCGACGATCTCGCAGCTCGGCTACATGTTCCTGGCACACGGCGTGCACGCCTACTCGGCCGGCATCTTCCACCTGACAACGCACGCGTTCTTCAAGGCCCTGATGTTCCTGGGCGCCGGTGCCGTGATGCACGCGCTGGCCGGCGAAACCGACATGCGCAAGATGGGGGGACTGCGTAAGGCGATGCCGATCACCGGCACCACGTTCATGCTCGGCTGGCTGGCGATCTGCGGGATCATCCCCTTCGCCGGGTTTTTCTCCAAGGACGCGATCCTTGCGTCCGCGTGGGCCGACGGGCAGTACGTGCTGTGGGCCGTCGGCGTGTTCACCGCGTTCCTCACGGCCTTCTACATGTCGCGCATGTACTTCCGGGTCTTCGAGGGTCCGCTGCGCGTGCCGGAGGGCGTGCACGTGCACGACGTTGCGCCGACGATGGCCGCGGCGCTGATCCCGCTGGGCCTGCTGTCGGTCGTCGGCGGCGCGATAAACCTTCCGGGCCTGTTGACGCTCGAGCACTTCCTCGAGCCGGTACTCGGCGAGTCGCACGTGCCCGCGGGCCTCACTCCGTGGGTCCTCGGGGGCATCGCCTTGCTCGTGGCGGTCGGTGGGATCTTGTTGGCCCGCAGCCTCTACATGACCCGCGCCTCGTCGTTGAGACGCCGCCGCGCCTACGCGCGGATCCCTTGGCTGGTCGACGCGGCCCGTAACAAGTTCTACGTCGATCAGATCTACGGATACACGATCGTCCTGCCCGGCAAGGCGTTCTCCGGCTACCTGGCGAACGTGTTCGACACGCGCTTCATCGACGGGATCGTCACCGGCACCGGCCGGATGATCGCGCGTACCTCTGAGAACCTGCGGGGTCTTCAAACGGGCTACGTGCGGAACTACGCCAGCCTGTTCCTGCTCGGTGTGGTCGTGATCCTCGCACTGTTGTTGCTGCGGGTGATGTTCGGATGAGCGATCTCCCCATCCTCGACATCGTGATCTTCGCCCCGCTGGTGGGTGCCGTGATCCTGGGCTTCGTGCCCAAGGACCGCCTCGACACGTTGCGTCTCGTGGCTCTGGCCGTGTCACTGGTCGTCTTCGTGTTGTCGATCGGGATCCTCGTGCAGTTCGACGCGAACGCGGCCGGGTTCCAACTCGGCTCGTCCGCAGAGTGGATCCCCGAGTGGGGCGTCGGTTACACGACCGGCATCGACGGCGTCAGCCTGTGGATGATCATGCTGACCACGTTCCTGATGCCGTTGTGCGTGCTGGCGTCGTGGTCGATCACTCGACGCGCGAAGGTCTACTTCGTCTTCCTGCTCGCGCTCGAGACGGCGATGATCGGCGTGTTCTCGGCGCTCGACATGTTCCTCTTCTATCTGTTCTGGGAGGGGAGCCTGGTCCCGATGTACTTCTTGATCGGCATCTGGGGCTACGGACGCCGGATCTACGCGGCGATGAAGTTCTTCCTTTTCACACTCGTCGGCTCGCTATTGATGTTGGTGGGCATCGTCTACCTCTACTTCGCGGTCGGCGGCGATCCCACCTTCGACTACCGCGAGCTGCTCGGCACCGAGCTCTCATTGGACGTGCAGCGCCTGCTGTTCCTAGCTTTCTTCGCGTCGTTCGCGGTCAAGGTTCCGCTGGTGCCGTTGCACACCTGGTTGCCCGACGCCCATACCGAGGCTCCCACCGCTGGTTCGGTGATGCTGGCCGCGGTCCTGCTGAAGATGGGCGCGTACGGGCTCATCCGCTTCGGCATCCCCCTGTTCCCCGATGCTGCACGCGAGCTGGCTCCGATAGTCATTGTGCTGGCGGTCGTCGGGATCGTCTACGGAGCGCTGGTCGCCGCGATGCAGCGCGACCTGAAGCGATTGATCGCATACTCGTCGGTCGCGCACCTCGGTTTCGTGGTGTTGGGCATGTTCGTCGGAAGCCTGCAGGGGATGAGTGGCGGGATCCTGCAGATGGTCAGCCACGGACTGTCGACCGGCGCCCTATTCATGCTGATCGGAGCCCTCTACGACCGCCGTCACACGCGGCTTATCGCCGACTTCGGCGGGCTTGCGAAAAGCATGCCGGTGTTCTCCGGCATCTTCTTGTTCGTCGCGCTTTCCTCGATCGGCCTGCCCGGCCTGAACGGTTTCGTCGGCGAGTTCCTCATTCTACTGGGCACCTTCTTCACCTACCGCTGGTGGGTGATCCCGGCAGCGTTCGGCATCGTGCTGGCGGCCGTCTACCTTCTGTGGGCGTACCAGAGGGTCTTCCATGGCGACGTCACGGACGAGGCCAACCGGTCGATACCCGATCTCAACCCGCGCGAGCTGGCGATGCTCGCGCCGATCCTGGCCCTCATCGTGGTCATCGGCGTCTACCCGAAGCCGTTCCTGGACCGGATCAACCCCGCCGCGCAGAGAGTCGTGGACAGCTTCAACTCGTCCGTCGAACCCGACTCTGCAACCACAGCGGGCGGTGATCGAGTCCCGTGATCGATTTGGCGCAGGAGTTCGTCAGACCGCAGGTCGAGCTGGGAGGCATCGCGCCGGAGATCGCGTTGACCCTGACCGCGCTGTTGGTCCTCGTCGTGCACGCGTTCGTGGGCGACCGCGGCGGCAACGTCTACGTGCCCTTGATGACGACCGCCGGCTTCGGCGTCGCGTTGTTCTTCTGCGTGGCGGTCTGGGGCGACAGCGACCTGCAACTCGGGCGCATGATCGCGCTGGACGGGTTCTCGACCTTCATCAAGGTCGTGCTCAGCGTCTTCGGTGTGCTGACGGTCTGGCTGGCGCGCGACTACCTGACCAGAGAGGGCATCGAGGAATCCGAGTTCTACGCGTTGGTGCTCTTCGCGGTGGCCGGGATGATGCTGATGGCGTCGGCGGCCGACCTGATCGTGATCTTCCTGGCTCTCGAGACCTTCTCTCTGGCGTTGTACGTGCTGGTCGGTTACCGACGGCGCTCGCTGGAGGGCCAGGAGGCGTCGATGAAGTACTTCCTGCTCGGCGCGTTCTCGTCGGCCTTCTTCCTGCTCGGGATCGCTTTGGCTTACGGAGCCACCGGCACCACCAACCTGTACGCGGCCCCCAACGACCCGTCCTCGGTGGGCATCTTCAGCTTCTTGTCGTCGAGCCCGACCGACGAGGTCGGCTTGATGGTGCTGGCCGCCGGCTTCCTCATCGTCGGCCTGGGCTTCAAGGTCGCCGCGGTCCCGTTCCACATGTGGACGCCCGACGCGTACCAGGGCGCGCCCTCACCCGTCACCGGCTTCATGGCCGCGGGCTCGAAGCTCGCCGGGTTCGCGGCGGTTATCCGTCTACTGGAGAGCGCGTTGATCCAGCTCCGGTGGGATTGGCGACCGCTCGTCATCGGGATCGCGGTGCTCACGATGCTCATCGGTTCGATCGTTGCGGTCGTGCAGGAGGACCTGAAGCGGATGCTCGCGTATTCCTCGATCGCGCACGCCGGCTTCGTGTTCACGGGCATCATCGCCGCCAACGATCGCGGCGTGTCCGGAGCACTCTTCTATCTGGCGACCTACGGCCTCACCGTGCTGGGCGCGTTCGCCATCGTTTCGGTCATCTCGGGGCGTGGCGAACAACGGTCCCGACTCGTCGACCACAAGGGACTGTTCTTCGAGAATCCGCTGCTGGCCGGAGCCCTAACCCTGTTCCTGCTCTCCCTTGCCGGCGTTCCGATCACGTCCGGTTTCGTGGGCAAGCTGGTGGTGTTCGGCGCGGCGATCGAAGCCGGTTACGAATGGGTCGTCGTCATCGGCGTGCTGGCCAGCGCCATAGCCGCGTTCTTCTACCTGCGCGTGATGGTCGTCATGTACATGCAGGAGCCCGACGAGGGCAGAGAACCGCTGCGACCCGGCCCCCTCGCGCTGGGAGTCATCGGGTTGACGGCGGCCGCCACCCTCGTCTTCGGCATCCTGTGGGCCCCGCTCATAGATCTAGCGGAGCGCGCGACCTTCTACTTCTAACCCGGCTTTCCGCGTAGTTTCTTGCGTTATGCGCGAGTGGGTACGCGGAGAGCTTGATGGATCCGTTCGACCACCGTCTCTCGGCGCCGGATGAGGTCCTTCCACGAGACCTCGAGCACGCGCCACCCAGCCAGCATGAGCCGGCTCCGGCGTTCCATGTCGTCAAGCCAGCGGTCGTGGCCCAGATGCCACTTCGCCCCCTGAGCCTCGATCACCAGTCGTTCTTCGACGTATGCGAAGTCGACGCGGCCGATGAACCCGTCTTGGTCGGTTACGACGACCTGGCGTTGAGGAAGCGGCAGCGACGATGACTCGATGGCTTGCCACAGCAGGGATTCGAGCTCGCTCGCGGTGGGAACCAGACGCGGATCACGCGAGCGAAGGACGGCTCGCATGACGCCGGTCCCGTTGCGGCCGGGTCCTCCGAGGTCGTCCAAGCGCCCGATGATGTGCCAGATAGAAGTCAGCCCGGTTCGGAGGGCCGTCTCCAGGCACCTCTCGACCGTGTCCTCGCGACAGACTGCTCCCAGATCGATCAATGTGCGAGACGCGGTTGTGAGAGGGATCCCCTCGCGGATCGTGCGGTCGCAGGGGGGCAGCGTGTCCGTGTGATGAAGCCGAACGCCGGGGACCGGCTTCTTTCTGGCGACCATTACGACTTCTTTCGGGCCGTCCTCGAGAAGACCGAGGACCCGTGCAGCCGCACGGTGAGAGGCGGCCGCCTCGTCTCCGGCCCATAGACACGCGGCCATCGTCGATTGTTGCCAGGTTCGTGGATATTCACGCAGCCGATGGACCCCCGGCAGCGTCCGTATGAGCGCTCCGCTTCTGACGCGCCGGTAGATCGCGTCGTAGCCTAGGCCTGACTCGACCGCTTGCCGGGTGGCGATCAGCCCATGCTGTCCCATGGCGATCTCGATGCATCTCTCGAATTCTTGCCTTCGGGCCATCGCCCAATGCGAGCAGGGGTGCTTCGAACGTGCCGTGTTCTGAGGCACACCTCAGCTTTCCGCGTACCTACTGGCGGATTCCGCGGCGTATTACGCGGAGAGCCGTTCTTTTCGGGGGAGGACCGAGCCGCCGAGCTCTAGGAACGCGCGGGTCAGAGCGATGCTTCCAGCGAAGCCGAGGATCACCACCACTGCCGAGACCACCGGCCACAGGTCCCCGAAGAAGCTCCGGACGTCCCAGAAGAAGCTGCCGACCTGAAGCGACATCCCGGGGACGAGGATCAGCAGCCCGAACAAGACGATGAGGGGTCGGCGCGAGCCCTTGCCGAGCTCGGCGCTGCGCGCGATCGCCTCTACCGGACCTTTGTGCTCCAGCACGACGGCCGGATCCGCCAGCGCCACGATGCCGCCCATCAAGAAGGCGCCCACGACCACCCCTACGAGCCCCGATGCAACCACCGTGAGAACTACCAGGATCGCGGCCCCGAGGAAACGCCAGAAGCATCTCCGCCGCACGGCCTGCTTCAGCCACAGATCGACGCTGTGAGAAGCCTCGGCCTCCGCCGCCGCCAGAGTGGTTGCGATCTGCAGATACAGCGAGAGCGCGAATAGCACGAGGGTGGCAAGCACGGTTGCGTCGTCACTTTCTACCGGCAAGGTGTCCAGAACGAGGGTGATCAACAAGGCGAGCAGCAGGAGACCGCGGAACGGTGCTCGAAGGAGCGAGGCGAAGCCGTCGCGGAGCGTTGCGCCGGTGGAGATGCGCGGCTGAGTCGACTCCACCATCACCTCATCCTATGGCGGTGAAAGCGCCCGACAAGGGGCGGTTCACGAGCGTACGAAGTCCTGGTTCCCAGGCGGGTGCGTGTTAGTTTTCGCCGGGTATCCAGGGCTTTCGCGGTTCGCAGGGTTCGAGCAGAAGGCCCCGGGCCCCACTGTCAGACGCCGGTTCACCAGACGCGAGCAGGGAGCAGTTTCACAGGTGCCTGAGGGTTACTTCGGTCAGTACGTCACGATCGGGATCTTCGCCGTGGTCGCCTCGGTGCTGGTGGCGGGAACCCTGCAACTCTCTCGTCTCGTCCGGCCCAACCACCCGAACATCCAGAAGCTGACAACGTACGAGTCGGGCATCGACCCGATCGGCCACGGGTGGAGCCAGTCCAACGTGCGGTACTACATCTTCGCCCTGCTCTTCGTGGTCTTCGACGTCGAGGCGGTGTTCCTGTTCCCGTGGGCGATCGTGTTCGAGGAGCTGGGCACCGCAGCCTTCGTCGAGATGGTGATCTTCATCGGCATCCTGGCACTGGCCCTCCTCTATGCCGTCAAGAAGCGGGTGCTCGAATGGGTGTGATCGAGAAGGTCAAGCTGCCGGGCGCCGTGTCGTGGGCCCTCAACTGGAGCCGCAAATACTCGCTCTGGATGATGCAGTTCGGCCTTGCCTGCTGTGGGATCGAGATGGGTGCCGCCATCGGGAGCAAGTTCGACATCATCCGTTTCGGCGTGATCCCGTTTCCCGCCTCGCCCCGTCAGTCCGACCTACTGGTCGTTGCCGGGACCGTCACCGACAAGATGGCGGCTCCGATCCTGCGCATCTACGAGCAGATGCCCGAGCCCAAGTACGTGATCTCGATGGGCTCGTGCGCCAACTGCGGCGGTCCCTACTGGGACTCGTACAGCGTCACGAAGGGCGTCGACCAGATCATCCCCGTCGACGTCTACGTGCCCGGCTGCCCGCCGCGCCCCGAGGCCCTGCTGCAGGGAGTGATCCGCCTCCAGCAGAAGATCGCCGGCGAAGACCCGCGCGAGAAGTGGGGCAGCGAGCAGATCGAGATCCCGCACATCCCCCAGCCGGGCCTGGCCGGAGGCATCTAGTGACACTCTCCGCGGCAGAGCGCACGAGCATCGAGGATGCCCGGGCCCATCTCGAGCGCGAGTTCGGCCCCCGCGTCAAGAACCTCGACATCGTCCACGGCCAGCTCGATCTCACCGCGGAGCCGCACAATCTCGTCGAGCTCGTCACCTTCCTGCGCGACGCCTCGGGCTTCCACTTCCGCTTCTTCACGTTCCTCTCGGGTGTGGACCGGTCTGAGTTCGGGCCCGAGGACGCCGAGAACAAGCCGCATCCGCTCGAGGTCTTGATCCATCTCTATTCGCCCGACAACGTTCTGCACGTCAACGTGCACGTCCCCGTCGACCCGGCCGAGCCGGAGTGCCCCAGCATCTCCAAGGTCTTCCTCGGCGCGCTGTGGCACGAACGCGAGTGCCACGAGATGTACGGGATCCACTTCGAGGGCCACCCGAGCCTGACGAACCTGTATCTCCCCGAGGATTTCGAGGGCCACCCGGGGCTGAAGTCGTTCAAGCTCCCCAGCCGCATGGTCAAGGACTGGCCGGGCGCGAAGGACCCCGAAGAAGCCGCGGCGGGCGGTAGGTAGTGGGGGCGAGCTGATGTCTCTCGACGAGAAGCGGGTCACCGACCAGACGCCGGTCCACGACCCGGCCGAGCTGGCGAAGATGGTCTCGGGCGCGAACCTCGTGACCGAGCAGATGGTGCTGAACGTCGGGCCCCAGCACCCCGCGACGCACGGCGTGTTCCGGCTGCTCGCGACGATCGACGGCGAGGTCCTCGTCGACGCGCAGCCGATCATCGGCTACATGCACCGCGGCTACGAGAAGCTGGTTGAGGCGCGCGACTACCGCCAGATCACGAATCTCGTCTCCCGGATGGATTGGCTTTCGGGGATCAACAACGAGCTTCCGATGCACCTCTGCCTCGAGGAGCTGATGGAGATCGAGGTCCCCGAGCGGGCCCAGTACCTGCGGGTCGTGATGTGCGAGATGAACCGGATCCTCAACCACCTGATGTTCTTCGCGTCGTTCGGTGCCGAGCTCGGCGCCATCACCCCGACCTTCTACGCTTTCCGCGAACGCGAGGACATCCAGTTCGCGATGGAGATGGCCACCGGCGGCCGGATGCATTTCGGTTTCTTCCGGCCCGGCGGCATCCGCGAGGACGTTCCGAAGGGTTTCTTCGCCCAGGCTCTCAAGGGCGTCCGCCAGGTGATGGCGCGCCTGAACCAGTACGAGGATCTGCTTGTCGGCAACGAGATCTTCAAACAGCGCACGATCGACATCGGGCATCTGGACAAGGAGATCGCGTACAACTACGGCGTCTCCGGCCCGATCGCGCGTGGCTCCGACATCGGCTTCGATGTTCGCAAGGACGAGCCCTACCTCGTTTACGACCGCTTCGACTTCAACGTCGTCTCGGCCCCCAACGGCGACTGCTTCGATCGTTTCTGGGTGCTGATTCACGAGGTCGTCGAGTCCGCAAAGATCGTCGAGCAGGCGATCGAGGACATGCCGTCGGGCCCGATCATGGGCAAGGTCCCGCGCGTGATCCAGGCGCCGGAAGGCGAGGTCTACGTCCGCACCGAGAACCCTCTCGGCGAGCTCGGCATGTACCTGATCTCCGACGGCGACCGCCGGCCCTACCGACTCAAGATCCGCACGCCGTCCTACAACAACGTGTCCGTGCTGCCCCACGTCCTCAAGGGCCAGATGGTCGCCGACATGATCGCGATCCTCGGCTCTTTCTTCTTCGTCCTCGGGGACATCGACCGATGATCTGCTTTCCGCGTACTGAGCCGCGTTTTCCGCAAGTAGCTACGCGGAAAGCTGGGGGGGCGCGGTAGATGCCGTTCGAGATCCATCTGACCGAGTGGCAGATCCTGTTCGTCAAGCTCGGGATCATCCTCGCCCTCGTCCCGACGATGACGCTGGTTGCCGGCTACGCGGAGCACAAGGTCATGGCCCACCTGCAGCACCGGTTGGGGCCGATGTATCCGGGCGGCTTCCACGGCTGGGCCATCCTGCTGGCCGACGGGCTGAAGTTCCTTTACAAGGAGGACATCATCCCGGAGCGCGCGGACAAGCGCGTGTTCAGCCTGGCGACGTTCGCGATCTTCGTTCCGGCCGTGATGGTCTATCTGGTGATCCCGGTGGACCGCACGTTGATCATCGAGGACCTCGACGTCGGAATCTTCTACCTGCTCGCGATCTCCTCGGTGTCGACGATCGGCATCCTGATGGCCGGCTGGTCCAGCGCCAACAAATACGCGCTGATCGGGGCTCTGCGCGCCGGCGCACAGCTGATCGCGTACGAGCTGCCCATCGTCCTGTCTGCCGCGGTCGTTGTGATGTTGTCGGGCAGTCTCTCGCTGGTCGACATCGTCGAAGCACAGAACTGGCCGTTCCTATTGTGGCCGCCGGGCATCGGCCTGATCGCGTTCCTAGTGTTCACGATGGCAGGGGTTGCAGAGCTGACCCGGCCTCCCTTCGATATGCCTGTGGCCGAGTCCGAGATCATCACCGGGGCATTCACGGAGTACTCGGGGATGCGCTTCATCTTCAGCTATTTCTTCCCCGAGGTCGCGAACATGGTGGCGTTCGCGGCGATCGGCGCGACGTTGTTCCTCGGCGGCTATCAGCCGATCGTTCCGCTCGAGTTCCTCGAAGTCATACCCGGCATCGTGTGGTTCTCGCTGAAGACGGCCTTGATGCTCTTCGTGTTCCTGTGGATCCGTCCGACGTTCCCGCGCCTGCGTGAAGATCAGCTGCAGAAGTTCGCGTGGAAGATCCTCATCCCGATCACGCTGGCGCTGATCCTGGTGGCCGGCGCTTGGGTGCTCTACGCACCGGAGGCGGTTCGGTAATGGCCATCGACGAGCACAAGCTCGAGAACGCGCGGCAGCTGAAGAAGGCCCGCAAGGCCGGCTACGGCATCGGCCTGATCAAGGGGATGGCCGTCACCCTCAAGCACCTCTTCAAGCACAACACCGTTATCCAGTATCCCGATGAGAAGCAGGATCTGCCGGCTCGCACGCGCGGGGTCATCGCCCTCAAGGAAGAGAACTGCACCGTCTGCATGCTGTGCGCGCGTGAGTGCCCGGACTGGTGCATCTACATCGACTCGCACAAGGAGACGCTGCCCCCCAAGCGTGAGGGTGGCCGCCCCCGGAAGCGCAACGTGCTGGATCGCTTCGCGATCGACTACGCGCTCTGCATGTACTGCGGCATCTGCGTCGAGGTGTGTCCCTACGATGCCCTGTTCTGGAGCCGCGAGTTCGAATACAGCGAATACGACATCCGCGAGCTGACGCACGAGAAGGAACGTCTGTCGGACTGGATGGCCACGGTCCTGCCGCCGCCCGAGCTCGAGGTGGGCGCCGAGGTTCCGGGTCAGCCCGCGGCCAGCGGTGCACCGGCAACCGCGGCCGGCGCGGCGGGACCGGGAAGCGCGCAGCGACCGTCACCGCCTGCGGCGGCCACCGCCGCGGCCCAAGCCCCGGCCGAGCAGGCGGAACGAGCTCCGGCGGCGGCTGCAACCGCGGCCCCCCCTACGGAGGCCGCAACCAAGTCGCAGGAACAGGCCGGCGAGACCAAGGAGGCGCAGCCCGCGGGTCGCGCCCAGCCGACCGAGGAGAAGGCGCCGACAGGCGAAGGAACCCCGGCCGCTGCGACCACCACGGCGACGCCCGACGCGCAGCCCGAGGCAGTGAAGTCCGAGACCGAAGCCGCCTCTCCCGAGCAGTTCGATCGCCCCGAGGGTGACAAGGCGGCGGCGACGACCGCTCCCGAGGCGAAGCCCGGCACCACCGACGAGGCACCGGCCGCCGCGTTGTCTGCGGAGGACAAGGCCAAGTTCCAGGAGAGCCCCGGACCCAACGTCGAGGTGCCGCACGAGACGCCGCAACCGGTAGCGCTCCAGCCCACCGAGGACGCCGAAGCGGTCTACAAACAGGTCCTTCAGGAGCAGCTCGACAAGGGCTCGTCGCCCCAGGTCGCCGAGGCGCGCGCGAAGGTCGCACGCGTCAAGGCCGAACGTGGCATCAAGCGGGGGCCAACCCCGATCCAGACCGAGAAGATGGTTCCGTCCGCGCCGACCAAGGGTCAGCCGGAGCCGGCAGAGCCGTCCGGCGCGCCGGAGGCAACCGAGCCGAAGCCCGAGCAAGGGCCGGTCGCGGAGACCTCGGAGGAGACCACGGAGGCAAGTGCGCCTGCCGAGAAGACTCCGGCCGAGACCCCGCCTCCGGCTCCCGACGAACCAAAGGCCGAGGCCGCTCCCGCGGCGGGGGGCGACGACGATCCCGAGGCGGTCTACCAGCGGGTGCTCGCCGAGGAGAAGGCGAAAGGTTCCTCGGAAGCCGTTGCGCAGGGACGGGCCAAGGCCGCGCGCGTGAAGGCCGAGAGGGCGAAGAAGAATGGCTGAGACCTGGCAGGAGGTCGTCTTCTGGATCCTCGCCATCGTGATGGCGTTCGCCGCGATGCGCGTCGTGACGGCCCGCAACGTCGTTCACGCCGCTCTGTATCTGGTCGTCACGCTTATGGGCGCCGCGGCGATGTACATCCTGTTGTTCGCGGAGTTCGTGGCGTGGGTGCAGGTGCTGGTCTACGTCGGTGCGATCGTCGTGCTGATGCTGTTCGGGCTCATGCTTACGCGCGCCCCTATCGGCAGCGACGATTTCGACAACAACCAACGCGGTCTGGCGGCGCTCGTGGCCGCGGCGATCTTCGGCGTGACCACCTACATCCTGTTCGAGGCATTCGAGGGCCAGGACGTGAACTTCGTCAGGCAGGCCGGCGTGACGTCGCGCGAAGTGGGCGCGGAGATCTTCAGCAAGTACGTGCTCCCGTTCGAGGTCGTCTCCGTGCTGCTGCTGGCCGCACTGGTGGGCGCCGTGGTCATAGCCCGCCGCGACCGCGGCACGGTCGACTCGACGGCGCTGATCACGACCCCGACGCCGACCTCGGCTTCGACGATCCCGCCCACCACGGATACGGGGCCGAGCTGATGCCGATCACCTATTTCCTCATCCTGTCGGCATTGCTGTTCTCGATCGGCGTCTACGGCGTCCTGGCCCGGCAGAACGCAGTGTTGGTGCTGCTCTCGATCGAGCTGATGCTGAACGCGGTGAACATCAACCTGGTGGCCTTCTCGGCCTTCCTGGACCAGGCCGCGGGCCAGGTATTCGCCCTGTTCGTGATCGCCGTGGCCGCGGCCGAGGTCGGTGTCGGGCTCGCCATCGTCATCCTGATCTTCCGCAACCGCCAGACCGTCGACGTGGACGAGATGTCCTACATGAAGTGGTAACCGGATGAGCTCATTCCTCTTAGCGGCGGCAGAGACCGGGGGCGAGGGGGCCGAGACGACGGTCGCCTCGGTCGGCACCCTGGGCAACATCGTCTGGCTGGTGCCGCTGCTGCCGGTGCTGTCCTTCTTCGTGATCCTGTTCTTCGGCAAACGCATGAAGAGCCGGGGGCACTCGATCGGCATCGCCGCCGTCGGGATCGGCCTGCTCATCTCGCTGATCGGCTTCATCGAGCTGGCCGCCGGCAAGGGCTCGGTCGAGAAGAGCTGGACGTGGTTCCAGTTCGGCGAGAGCCTCACGCTCGAGTTCGGGATGTACTACGACTTCCTGACCGCGGTCATGTTCGTCGTGGTGACGACCATCTCGCTGCTGGTCCACGTGTACTCGACCGGTTACATGCACGACGACAAGCGCTACACGATCTTCTTCGCGATGCTCTCGCTCTTCACAGGCTCGATGCTCTTCATGCTGATCGCCAACAACCTGATGCAGCTGTTCGTCGGTTGGGAGTTGGTCGGCGTCTGCTCGTACTTCCTGATCGGGCACTACTGGGAGGAGAAGGAGTACTCGTCGGCCGCCATCAAGGCGTTCATCACCAATCGCGTTGGCGACATGTCGTTGCTGTTCGGCATCTTCGCGTTGTTCACCCTCGGGCACACCTTCAACATCCCGGTGTTGAACCACATGGCACACGAGGGCGAGCTGCACGGGACCTCTCTGACGATCGCCGCGCTCCTGCTGTTCGGAGGCGCCGTCAGCAAGTCCGCGCAGTTCCCGCTGTACGTCTGGCTGCCGGACGCGATGGCCGGCCCCACCCCGGTTTCGGCGCTCATCCACGCGGCCACGATGGTCGTCGCCGGCATCTACATGGTGGCCCGGATGTTCCTGGTGTTCGAGGGCTCAGAGGTCGCGCTGTCCGTCATCGCGATCGTTGCTTCGATCACGATGTTGCTTGCCGCGATCCTGGCCCTGGTCCAGGACGACATCAAGAAGGTGCTGGCTTACTCGACGGTGTCGCAGCTCGCCTACATGATGGCCGCCTTGGGCGTGGGCGCCTACACAGCCGCGATCTTCCACCTCTTTACGCACGCGTTCTTCAAGGCGCTGCTGTTCCTCGGTGCGGGATCGCTCATCCATGCTGTGCATAGCAACAACATGAGCGACATGGGTGGGCTGCGGAAGTACATGCCGCACACCTTCAAGACGTTCATCATCGGCTCGCTCGCCCTGGCCGGCATCTTCCCTCTGGCCGGCTTCTTCTCCAAGGACGAGATCATCGGCGGGGCGCTGCGCTCGGCGAGCGAGGGTGGCCAGGCCGCGGCGTGGGTCGTCCTCGTCTCGGCGACCATCACTGCCTTCTTGACCGCGCTGTACATGACCCGCGCCTGCGTCAAGACGTTCTGGGGTGAGTACCGGGGCCACGGCACCCCGCACGAGAGCGAGGGCTCGATGGTGACGCCACTGTGGATCCTTGCCGGCGGAGCCATCGTTGTCGGTTTCTTCGGCTTCCCGGTGATCGGTCCGTTCGCGGACTGGATCACGGTGCCCGGCCACGAGCATCACGGCTTCGAGACGCTCTACAACATCGTCCTGCCGGTGCTCGCCACGATCGTGGCCGTGGGAGCGATATTCCTCGGTGTGCAGCTGTTCTACCGGGGCCGGCCGAAGGTCGACATCCTGTCGAGCCCCTTCGCATGGATGTACCGCTTCGTGGAGAACAAGTACTACCTCGACGACTTCTATCTGAACGGTTTCGTGCGCCCCGTGCAGTATCCGATCGCGCGCGCAGCCAACTGGAGCAACCAGAAGATCCTCGACGGGATCGTTAACGGTGCAGGTCTTGGAACGGTGGCATTGGCGAAGCCCACCTACGCAGTGATCGACCAGCAGGTGGTGGATTTCGCCGTCAACGGGGCGGCAGGGCTGACCGGGGCCTCCGGTGGCTTGCTTCGGTACATACAGTCGGGCAACATCCAGCGCTACGCGGCGGTGCTATTCGCGGCGGTGGCGATATTCGTGGCGCTGTTCGCGCTCACATAGAGGGAGGGATCCGGGAGCATGGAGTGGTTCGATAACGGCTGGGGGCTGAGCCTCGCGACGTTCCTTCCCGCCATCGGCGCGATCGTCTTGCTCTTCGTCCCGCCGGCGGCCGATCGACTGATCAAACTGATCGGGACCGCTTTCGCCGGACTGGCGCTGCTGGTGGGGATCGTGCTGTTGTTCCAGTTCGACTTCGGTCAGTCCGAGGCGATCCAGCTGGGCACCAACTCGCCGTGGATCGAGCAGATCAACTCGCGCTATCACATCGGTGTCGACGGCATGTCGCTGCCGCTGCTGTTCCTATCGGTCCTGGTTTCGTTCTTGTGCCTCATCTACATGTGGTTCCACATCCCGGCCCCCGGGAAGACCAAGGCCTTCATCGCGCTGACTCTGATCCTCGAGACCGGCATGAACGGCTCGTTCGTCGCGCTCGACCTGATCCTGTTCTTCATCTTCTTCGAGATCGTTCTGGTGCCGATGTACTTCCTGATCGGGATCTGGGGCGGCCCCCGTCGCGAGTACGCGGCCGTCAAGTTCTTCCTCTACACGCTCTTCGGCTCGATCTTCATGCTGCTGGGCTTCCTCGCGATCTACTTCCAGTCCGAGCCGCGCACCTTCGACATGATCGCTTTGCGCGAGGCAGCACCGTTCGGCTCGGAGCTGTTCCAGAACATCGCGTTCCTGGGGCTGTTCCTCGGCTTCGCGATCAAGGTGCCGATGTGGCCGTTCCACACGTGGCTCCCCGATGCCCATACGGAGGCGCCGACGGTGGGGTCGGTTCTCCTGGCGGCCATCATGCTGAAGATGGGCACCTACGGCTTCATCCGGATCGCATTGCCGTTGCTCCCCGACGCCGCGGTGAACTACGCGCCGATCATCGGCGTGCTGGCGGTGATCGCGATCATCTACGGCGCGCTCTGTTGCTTCGCCCAGACCGACCTCAAACGCCTCATCGCGTTCTCCTCGGTCGGCCACATGGGCTTCGTCATGCTCGGGATCGCGACGCTGACGGACGAGGGGATCAACGGTGCGATCTTCGGCATGGTCGCCCACGGGCTCATCACCGGCATGCTGTTCTTCCTGGCCGGCTCGATCCACGAGCGTTTCCACACGCGCGAGATAGCGGCTCTCGGCGGGATGCTTCAACAGATCCCGCGCTTCGGCACGCTGTTCACTTACACCGCGATCGCATCGCTGGGGCTGCCGGGGCTTGCGGGCTTCTGGGGCGAGATGCTGGCGTTGCTCGGCTCGTACCAGCCCCATCCTGGACTCAGTGAGGAGCTGTTCCGCGTCCTGATGGTCGGTGGAGGTATCGGCACCGTGCTGACGGCGGGATACCTGCTGTGGACCATCCAGCGCGTCAACCTCGGACGAGTGCCCGAGAAGTTCGCCGACGGAAAGGGCATCTTCGACGTCGCTCGTTTCGAGTGGCTGGCCTGGGCGCCTCTCCTGATCCTGATCCTGGCCGCGGGTCTCTATCCCAAGCTCTTGCTCGGCGTCACCGACGACGCGGTGCAGGCCCTGGTCGGCCTGGTCGGAGGGGTCGCGGACGGCGTTGCCGGTGCCGGGCACTAGTGCCGATCAAGAGGATCGAGACGGGATTATGGCCCTCCGAGTACTCTCTCGTGCGCACCGGCGGCGAAGCCGCGGCGCCGGCCGGCGTTCTCAGTCGCGAACGCACTGTCCCAGTGCGCCCGCTCCCTGCGGCCTTGGCCGACTTGCGTTTCGCGCTCCGCTGCGCGACTCAGAGCACCCGGAGGACCATTAGATGATCGAGCTCGCGCAAGGGGTCGGGGCGGTAGCGGCCGACGTCGACTGGCACGCCATCGCACCGGAGCTGGTGCTGACGGCGGCCGCCTGCATCGTGCTGGTGGCGGACCTGTTCCTGCCCGACGACGCGAAGTGGGTCGCCATGCCGTTGTCGGCGGCGGGCATCATCGGCACCCTTGCCGCGGTCGTATCGCTGATCGGCGCGGGCGACCGGGTGACGCTGGCCGGTGCGTTCGAGGTCGACGGCTTCGCGCTGTTGTTCAAGGCTCTGTTCTGCGTCATCGGGTTGCTGATCCTGGCGATCTCGTTCCACTACTTCCGTGCCGGGCGCTACTACCAGGGCGAGTACTACTTCCTCATGCTGTGCTCGTTGCTGGGCGGCGTCGTGATGGCCAGCTCGCGGGACCTCATCAGCATCTTCATCGCGATCGAGCTGATCTCGATCCCCGCCTTCGTGATGACCGGTCTGCGCAAGGGCGATGCCAAGTCGAACGAGGCCGCGCTCAAGTTCTTCCTCTTCGGCGTCCTGTCGTCGGCCGTGATGCTCTACGGGATGTCGCTGACGTACGGAGCGACCGGTGAGGTGCTTCTCGAAAACATCCGCGGCGCGATCACCTCAGCCAACGAACCACTGGTCACGTTGAGCGTGTTCTTCATCGTGGTCGGCTTCGCGTTCAAGATCTCCGCCGTTCCGTTCCACTTCTGGGCGCCGGACACCTACGAGGGCTCGCCCTCCCCCGTGGCCGCGTTCCTGTCCACCGCATCGAAGATCGGCGGGTTCGTCGGCGTTCTGGTCTTGATGTTCAAGGCCTTCCCCGACGTCGCTGATACGTGGCAGCCGGCGTTCGCGGTGCTGGCGATCCTGACGATGACGGTCGGCAACATGATCGCTCTGCGCCAGCAGCACATCATCCGCCTGCTCGCCTATTCGGGGATCGCCCAGTCGGGTTACGTGCTCGTCGCGCTCGCGCTGATCGAGCCGGGCCAGACCGCGTCGAACGAACAGGCGTTCCAGTCGGCCGTCATCTACCTGGCCATCTACGGGATCATGGACGCGGGCGCGTTCGCGGCCGCGATCGCGTTCGCCCGTAGGGGAGGCAGCTACTTCATCGAGGACTACTCGGGGCTGTGGCACCGGAGCCCCGTTCTGGCAACCCTGCTCGCCGGCTTCCTTATCTCGCTCGCCGGGGCGCCGCCGATGGCCGGGGCGTGGGCGAAGCTGTTTGTCTTCCTCGCAGCGATCGAAGCGGAGTCCTACGTGCTGGCGGTCGTCATGGGCCTTAACGCCGTCATCGCCGCGTGGTACTACCTCGCCGTCGTAAAACGGATGTTCTTCGACACCTCCGAGGAGACTGCGCCGGTCGAGGTCCCCGCAGTGATGCGCGTCGCGATGGGCCTCGCGGCCGCGGCCCTGGTGGCGGTCTTCGTGTATCCGCGGCTCGTTACGGAGCTCGCGGAACGCTCGGTCTTTTAGCCGTACTCCGCTAACCGGCCTATCGCCCACGGTAGGCAACGACTTCAGAACAGCACGGTGTTCTGCAGGCGCGCTCCGGATCGGACCCACGCGCCGGGCCCGATGATCGAGTTGCGGACCCGGGCCCCCCGCGCAACGGTGGCGCGTGCGAGAACGATGGCGCCCGGTCCCAAGGTCGCGAGGTCGGCTCTCGCGTTCGCCGAGATGTAGGCCCGGCCGCCGTCCACCTCGACGATCTCGCCCGGCAGCCCCAACGGCGGCGGGGGAGCCCTTCCATAAAGAACGTCGAGAGAGGCTTTGAGATAGCGCATCGGCACTCCCACATCCATCCAATAGGCGTCGGTGACGTGCACGGACAGCTCGTCGCGCGCGGCTAAGACTCGAAGCAACGTCTCGCCGAGACCGGCGGGTCTCTCCTCGGGCAACAGCTCAAGCGCGGAGCGCTCGAAGACGGCGGTTCCGAGGAACTGTCCGCCGGCGACGTTCTCCCTGCGCCGGTCGACGAAGCGCGCCACGCGCCCGTCGCGCACCTCAAGATCGGCATGCTCGTCGACGAAGCGAACCGCAACCGTCGCCGAGGCCCCTGTCGCCTCGTGGCCACGCACCAGGTCCGCCGGTCTCAGTGCGGTGATGACGTCGCCGTTCCAGGTGACGAGGCGGTCTCCTGCGCGTGCCCGCAGCGATGCCAGTGTTCCGGCCGTCCCGTAGGCCTCCGGCTGCTCGACGACCGCCTCCCATCCGTCGAGGCCCAATGCTTCGAGGGCCGCGACGACTCCCGAGGCGAGGTGGCTCACGTTTACGACGACGGGAGCAGCTTCCGCACACAGAGCGCTCAGCGACCACGCGGCGAGAGGTACGTCGAGGACGGGGAGCGCAGGTTTCGCGACCGTGTCTGTCAGCGGCCGCAACCGCGTGCCGCGGCCTGCTGCCAGCAACACGCTCCGGATCTCCATGACCCCGTGTTACCCCGCCCGTCTGCGTCCCCCTTCAGATATGGGGAGGAATCGTCGCAAACGCCGCCGAAGTACTCCAACAGCCATAGGGAGGGAGAGGCCATGAAGAAGGTTCTCATAGCGACGTTTCTGGCCGGTCTGATGGCGCTGCCGGCGCAGGCCGGAGCCGGGGGCACCTTCGACGAGGTGGAGGGCTGTCAGGTCCTCAACCCGGCGCAGTCGACCTGTTCCTACGAGGCCACCCACGAGGGCGGCACGATGGTCATGGGCATCTTCGGCTGGGGAAGCTGGACGGTCAAGATCAAGGTGGGCAAGAAGACGACCGTCGAGAAGTCGCCGTCGACCGGGGAGCCGACGGTGGTCGAGATGACGATCCCCGAGGGAGCGAAAGTGAAGATGACCGCGAACTCCCCGGGCAGCGGCGGCACCGTAGGGCACGTCGACTAGCTGAATCCCCAGGTATCTAAACGACGTTCGACTGCCGGGTTGAGCCCTTAGGTGGCAGCGGTCCCGACGCCGGCCGAGACCCGCGCCACTTCGGCCAGCAGCTGATCCGCCGAGAAGGGTTTCTGGAGGAAGTGCTCGCCCTCGTCGAGGATCCCCTGTTTGGCGATGATCTCGTCGGTGTAGCCCGACATGAAGATCACCCCGCAGTCGGGAGCGACCGCCTGCACCTCCGCGGCGAGCTCCTTGCCCGACATGCCGGGCATCACGACGTCGGTGAGGAGAAGGTCGATCTTGCCGTCCAGGGCCTCGAGGATCTCGAGCGCGTCTGGGCCGGAGGGCGCCCCCTCGACCCGGTAGCCGTGGCGCGACAGGATGCGGACGGTGACCCGAAGGATCGCTTCCTCGTCCTCCACCACAAGGATGGTCTGACCATGCGCGAGCGGGACCGGCGGGGGTGACTCGGGTTCTAGGGTCACGACGTCTTCGAGTGCGGCGGGGAGGTAGACGCGGAAAGTCGTCCCAATATCGGGCTCGGAGTAGACAGAGATGTAGCCACCCGCTCGCTTGACGATCCCGTAGACGGTGGCCATACCCAGCCCCGTTCCTGCACCGCGCTCCTTCGTCGTGAAGAACGGTTCGAAGAGGCGTTTCACCACCTCTTTGTCCATCCCATGACCTGCGTCACTTACTCGCAAGCAGACGTACTGTCCCGGTACGAGTCCATCGTTCTGCTGTGCCATCGTTTCGTCCACTAGAACGTTGGTCAGCGCGATCGAGAGCTTGCCTCCCTCATCCATCGCGTCGCGGGCATTTAGGGCCATATTCAAGATGACCTGCTCGAGCTCACCTGGATCGATCTTGGTCTTCCAGATAGAGCCCGGAGATTCGAAGCCAAGGTCGATGCTCGCCGTCAGCGTCCGGCGAAGCAGCTTCTCCATGCTGGAGACGATCTGCTCGACGTCGACGACAGCAGGCTTGATGACCTCCTTGCGAGAGAAAGTGAGGAGTTGGCGGATGAGCGCCGTACCGCGGGTGGCGGCCCCCTTGACCTCCTCGAGATCCGCACGCCGTTCGTCGGACTCGTCGAGGCTCTCGGTGACGAAGGTCGTGTAGTTGAGGATGATCGACAGAAGGTTGTTGAAGTCGTGTGCGATACCTCCTGCCAGATGGCCGACGGCCTCCATCTTCTGAGCCTGCGCGATCTGGGCCTCGAGGCGCTCTTTCTCTTCGATCCGGCTCCGCGTAGCCTTGGCGCGCTCGAGGGCTGCGTGTGCCAGTTCACCCAAGGTGCGAACGATCTCCAGTTCCTCGTCGCCGAAGAAGGGCGCATATCCGTTCGTCCAAACGATCACGGATCCGAACCGAAGAGGGACGACGACGACGCCCTCGTCCGTGTCCTGGTCGGCCCCCCTCTCGAGCTGCGGAGATGCCTTGTCGAGCATCTCGAGTGTGACCTCGTGCGCGTCGAGGATGGTGCCGTTCTGGTCGAGGACCGCCACGGCGCGGGCACCCAGGAGCCCCGTTGCGTGAGGGAGAACCGATAACGCGATCTCCCGCTCGGTCTCCGCTCGGACCAGAGCAGCCACCGCTCCGTAGAACGAATCCTGGACGGGCCTTCTCCAGATCGACAGGATGAACCGGGGAGGTGCGAATCCGAAGTAGAAAGCAACCGCCGCCCCGACGGTCATCAGGCTCGTGGCCGCATCGAGCCAATCCGGCTGGGACGATGAGAATCCGTTGGAGATGATGACGACGCTCAGGATGACCGTGGCTCCGCTGAGAAGGCGGGCCCGCCGACGCGCAACCTCCGGTAGCTCGCGCCCTCCACTCCAGAGACGCCGTGCAGTGATCAAGGACACCACCGTCCAATAGGACAGAACCACACAGAGGAACGCGATCCACGTCGCCGGCCACGGCGCGTCGTCGGCGGGCATCTCCGTCAAGAAGAAGGGGCTCACTACCGCGGCTGCAGCAAGTGACCCGGCGAACACCTCCGTCACTCGGCTGGATGCCTCCAGGCTCGTCGAGAACCGGAAGAGGAGATAGGGGAAAAGGAGAAGGACGCTGATCTGCACCTTCGCGTAGGTGGCGAGCGGACCCTCGTCGATATCATCCGGCCCCCCCAGAAGTAGAAGGCTGAGCGAGCTGAGCACGGCGAAGGTCAGGCACAGCCACAAGCTCTGCCTCGTCCTCCGCTCGTACCAGAGTCTTGCCCCAAGGATGCCCAGTAGGAGGAACGACCCCGCTACGACGTGGTCGAGCACCTCGCTGACCTCGCGCATGGTCCTCCCTCTGGTGGATCGCGGCTCTTCTCGCAAGATCCGGAGGCTCCACCCGGCCGCCGACCCAAACTATTCCCTAGCTAGGCAAGTGCAACCGTGACGGATCCGTTACATGAGCGTCCCGGCTGCTCGCGCCTTCGTCTCTTACGGATAGCCGGCGAACCCTTCGGCCGGCACCACGTCGAACGCGTAATTCACGTCGCCTTCTGTCCAGGCGACGCTCGCGATCCAGTCGAACGGGCGCAGGCCTCCCACGTAGAGCGGATCGACCTTCAGGGTCAGGCTCCGTCCGTCGAGTGTCAGCTCGGGGATGTATTCCGGCTGGGTTCCTCCCGACGCGAACGTGCCCCAGCCGGTCCGGATGCATTGCGCCTCGAACACGTACCGG
>DATFFR010000045.1:0-22874 GCA_035249925.1 Actinomycetota bacterium | reverse complement strand
AACCCGGATCGCCCGCCCCGAGGCGGGCTCGATCCCCACCAAACCGGGCGTCTACATCTTCAAGGACGCAGACGGCCGGGCCATCTACGTCGGCAAGGCGAAGTCGTTGCGGTCCCGCCTGTCGAACTACTTCGCGGCCGATCTTCACCCGAGGACCACGGCGATGGTGGAGGCCGCCACCGACGTCGAGTGGATCGTGACCGACAACGAGGTCGAGGCCCTTCACCTCGAGGTCAACCTCATCAAGCAGCACCGCCCCCGCTACAACGTCCGCTACCGGGACGACAAGAGCTATCCCTATCTGGCGATCACCCTGGACGAGGAGTATCCCCGGGCCCGGGTGATGCGGGGTAGCAAGAAGAAGGGCGTCCGGTATTACGGGCCCTTCGCTCATGCCTACGCCATCAGGGACACCCTGGACCTGCTGCTCCGGACCTTCCCGATGCGGACCTGTTCGCAAGGTGTCTTCGACAGGTGCCGCCGGCGGAACCGGCCCTGTTTGCTCTACGACATCGAGCGTTGCGCCGGACCCTGCATAAAGGCCGTGTCCGAGGAGGATCACCGGGCCATCGCACTGGCGATGTGCGACTTCCTCGACGGCAACACCAAGCCGGTTGTGGACCGGTTGAGCCGGGAGATGGAGCAGGCATCCTCCCATCAGCAGTACGAGGTGGCCGCGAAGCTACGCGATCAGCTCGCCAACGTGAACAAGGTGATCGAGCGCCAGCAGATGGCGTCGTCACGCTCCGAGGACATGGACGTGATCGGTCTGGCGGAGGACGAGCTCGAAGCTGCGTTCCAGGTTTTCTTCGTTCGCAAGGGTCGCGTCACCGGAAGGAAGGGCTTCGTCGTCGACAAGGTCGAGGACCTGGAGCCGAACGAGCTGATCTCGAAGTTCCTCGAGCGCATCTACGCCGACGGAGAGATACCGCGGCAGGTACTGGTGCCCGTCGACCCGGACGAACGCGATCTGATCGAGCGCTGGCTTGCAGGGATACGCGGGAGCAAGGTTGCCATCCGGGTGCCCCAACGAGGGGAGAAGCGAGCCCTTCTGGAGACGGTGACAGAGAACGCCCGCCAGGCCTTCTCCCGTCATCGCCTCAAGCGAGCGAGCGACTTCGCAGCGCGCACCAGGCAGCTGAACGAACTGCAGAGTTACCTCGATCTGGACGAATCGCCGCTGCGTATCGAGTGCTTCGACATCTCCAATACCGGACCGACGGAGGCCGTCGGCTCCATGGTCGTGTTCGAGGACGGTCTGCCGAAGAGGTCCGATTACAGGCGGTTCGCGATCAAGTGGACGACGGGGCCCGACGACGTGGCGATGATGGGTGAGGTCATCCGCCGTCGCTTCGCTCGCTTGCTGGAGGAGCGAGCCGACGACGGTCCCAGGAAACGGCGGTTCGCGTACCCCCCGAACCTCGTGGTCATCGACGGCGGGAAGGGACAGCTGAACAGGGCCGCCGAGGTGATGGACGAGCTGGGTATCAATGGAGTTGCCGTCGTATCCCTCGCTAAACGGATGGAAGAGGTATTCGTGCCCGGACGAGGGGAACCGATCGTCATCCCGCGGGGGGCGAATGCGCTGTATCTGTTGCAGCAGATCCGGGACGAAGCCCATCGCTTCGCGCTGACCTATCACCGGCTGAAACGCGGCAAGAGGATGACGCGTTCCGCGCTGGACGGCATCCCGGGGTTGGGCGAGACTCGCAAGAAGCAATTGCTCAAGCACTTCGGGTCGGTCAAGAAGGTCCGGGAAGCCTCCGTCGAGGAGCTCGGGGCTCTTCCGCGGATGCCCCGTGCCGTGGCCGAGGCCGTGTACGAAGCGCTCCACTCCCATACCGGAAGGCAGGCATCGTGAGCCTCACCCGCCGCGCCACCCGCCACGTCGAGGTCACCGTTCTGACGGGGTTGTCCGGGGCCGGACGTTCCGAGGCCGCCAAGGCACTGGAGGACCTCGGCTGGTTCGTGATCGACAACCTCCCTCCGGCGCTGATCCGCAAGATGTTGACCTTGGCCCTAGCTCCGGGCAACGACATCAAGCGGATCGCCTTGGTGATCGACGCGCGGGGCGGCACCTTCTTCAACGAAGCGGTGGCAGAGCTCGAGAAGGTGCGGCGGGACGTGGCCAACTTCCGTCTGGTTTTCTTCGAGGCGTCGAACGATGCTTTGGTTCGCAGGTTCGACGCCACCCGGCGCAGGCATCCGCTGGCGACCGACGACCGCGTGGAGGTCGGCATCCAGCGCGAGCGCGACCTGATGGCGAGATACCGCGACGGCGCGGACCTGATAGTGGACACGTCGGACCTGTCGGTGCGGGATCTGCGGGCAAAGCTGAGCGCCTACTTCGAGCCCGGCACCCCCGCGGAGGGGCTCAAGACCACGGTCATCTCTTTCGGTTACAAGCACGGCCTCCCGCTGGACGCCGATCTCGTATTCGACGTGCGCTTCCTGCCCAACCCGCACTGGATCGACGAGCTCCGGCCGCTGACCGGGCTGGACGGACCGGTGCGCGACTACGTGCTCGGCAACGAAGTGACCGAGGACGTAGTGGCACGGACCAAGGACCTGCTGGCGGTGTTGCTCCCCGGGTACCAGCAGGAGGGCAGGCACTATCTGACGATCGCGCTGGGTTGCACCGGAGGCCGGCACCGATCGGTCGTGTTGGCTCAAGAGGTCGGCGCGTTCATCCACGACAAGGGCTTCGGCGTCAAGGTGATCCATCGCGACGTCGAGCGGGCGGACTCCACCCCGTGAGCGACCCACGCGTAGTAGGGATCGGTGGGGGCCACGGGCTTGCAGTGACGCTGAGCGCGGCCCGGCTTTACGCCGGCTCCGTGGACGCGGTCGTAACCGTCGCCGACGACGGCGGCTCGTCCGGACGGCTAACGCGTGAGCTGGGCGTGCCGCCTCCGGGCGACATCAGGAACTGCCTCGTCGCGCTTGCCGACAACGCATCGCTCGGCGCGCTGTATCAGCATCGGTTCAGCGCGGGCGCTCTGACCGGGCACACCGTGGGGAACCTGATGATCGCGGCGCTGACGGAGATGACCGGAGACTTCGCGTTGGCGGTCGAGGAGGCCGGGAACCTGCTCGGAGCGCGTGGGCGCGTCTTCCCGGCGACGACCGAGCTCGTGGAGCTACGCGCCCGCGTCGAGGGCGGGACCGTGGTCGGCCAGGTCGCGGTGGCGCGCTCGAAGCGCCCCATCCAGGAGGTCTACCTGGAGCCGGAGTCGCCCGCGGCCCATCCGCCGGCGGTTTCGGCGATCGGGAACGCGCACCAGATCGTCCTCGGCCCGGGCAGCCTGTTCACAAGCCTCATAGCGACCCTGTTGGTCCCCGGGATCCGAGATGCGGTGATCGACTCGGCGGCGCTCACCGTCTTCGTATGCAACAACCGGCTGCAGAAGGGTGAGACCGAGGGACTGACCGCGTCGGCTCATCTCGACGCGCTCGTCTCGCACCTGAATGGTCACGCCCCCGACGTTGTCGTGGTGCAGGCCCCGGTCCTGCCGAGCGACGGCGTCGTCGTGGACCACGCGGCCCTCGGACGGCTCGGGCCCCGTGTCGTGGAGGCGGATGTTTCGACCCAATCGGGTGCTCACGACCCCGTGAAGCTGGCCGGAGTGCTGCGGGACCTCGGTTAGTACACTCGAAACACCAACCAGCAACCCTTTAGGAGGGATCGTCGATGGCGACGCGTATAGGCATCAATGGCTTCGGGCGGATCGGCCGGAACTTCTACCGGGCCCTCAAGGCGAAGGGATCCGACCTCCAGCTCGTAGCCGTCAACGACCTGGGCGATGCCGAGACGATGGCCCATCTCCTCAAGTACGACTCCGTCCACGGCCCGCTGGGCAAGGAAGTCAAGGTCTCGAACGGCGGCTTCACCGTCGACGGCGAGGACCTCAAGCTCCTGTCCGAGCGCGACCCGGGCAACCTGCCGTGGGGGGATCTGGGCGTCGACATCGTGATCGAGTCGACCGGCTTCTTCACCAAGCGCGCGGACGCCGTGAAGCACGTCGATTCGGGCGGCGCGAAGAAGGTCATCATCTCGGCCCCGGCCAAGGACGAGGACGTCACGATCGTTATGGGCGTCAACCACGAGGATTACGACGCGGACAGCCACACGATCATCTCGAACGCCTCCTGCACGACGAACTGCGTGGTGCCTCTGGCCAAGGTCCTCCAGGACAACTGGGGGATCGAAAAGGGGTTCATGACGACGTGCCACGCGTACACGAACGACCAGAACACCCTCGACCTCGCGCGTGACGACCTGCGCCGGTCTCGCGCCGCTGCGATCAACATCATCCCGACCTCGACCGGCGCGGCGAAGGCTGCATCGCTCTCGATGCCCGAGCTCAAGGGCCGGCTCGACGGTCTTGCCTTACGCGTCCCGGTGCCCGACGGCTCGATCACCGACATCGTCGCGGTGCTCGGGGCCGAGGTCACCAGGGACGACGTCAATAACGCTTACCGTGAAGCCGCGCAGAGCGCCGCCATGAAGGGGATCCTCCAGTACACCGAGGACCCGATCGTCTCCTCGGACATCGTCGGCAACCCCTACTCCTGCATCATCGACGGACTGTCGACGATGGCCAACGGGAACATGGTCAAGGTGCTCGGCTGGTACGACAACGAGTGGGGCTACTCCAACCGGCTTGTCGACCTGACCGAGCTGGTCGCGGCCAAGCTCTAGCCCCGTACACCTCGTTATCGAGCCAATACACTCTGCGGCCATGGCCGCCCTCCCGACGATCGACGATCTGGACGTCGCCGGTCGCCGGGTGCTCGTGCGATGCGACCTCAACGTGCCGCTGAACGACGGCGCGGTCGGTGACGACCTTCGCATCCGGGCGGCGGCCCCCACGTTGCAAGCACTCCTGGACAACGGCGCGCGCCTTGCCGTGTGCTCGCATCTGGGCCGGCCCAAGGGCAAGGTGGTCGAGTCGCTGAGGCTGGCTCCCGTCGGCGAGCGACTGGGCGAGGTGCTGGGCACCGAGATCGAGACCCTCGAGGAGGTCGTCGGAGAGAAGGCGAGGGCCGCGTGCGAGTCCGACGCCCCGGTCGTGCTGCTCGAGAACCTGAGGTTCGAGCCGGGTGAGGAGAGCAACGATCCGGCGCTCGCCGATGCCCTCGCCGCGTTGGCCGAGGCCTACGTGGACGATGCCTTCGGCGCCGCGCACCGGGCCCACGCGTCGATCGTGGGAGTCGCCGAGCGGCTCCCCGCCGCGGCTGGATACCTTCTGTCCGACGAGGTCGAGAAGCTCGAGCGCCTGTTGCATTCGCCGGACGGCCCGTTCGTCGCCGTGCTGGGCGGAGCCAAGGTCTCGGACAAGCTGAGCGTGATCGGGAACCTGCTCGAGCGCGTGGACTCCTTGTGTATCGGCGGCGCCATGGCGTTCACGCTGCTGGTCGCCCGCGGTGAAGAGGTCGGGAAGTCGCTGGTGGAGCGCGAGCGCGTCGAGGAGGTCGCCGCGGTGCTGGCGCGCGCCGACGCCGCCGGGGTCGACATCTATCTGCCCTCCGACGTCGTCGCGGCGGATTCGCCGGACGAAGGTGCGGCTCACGACATCGCCCTGCTCGACGAGATCGGCGACCGCATGGGAGTGGACATCGGTCCCGAGACCGCTCGCCGGTTCGCCTCCGTGATCACCGAGGCCAAGACCGTGCTGTGGAACGGACCCATGGGGATCTTCGAGATCGACGCCTACGCCGACGGGACGCGGTCCGTAGCCGACGCCGTCGCCAAAGCGACCGCGGCCGGCGCCTACACCGTGGCCGGCGGCGGCGATTCGGCGGCCGCGCTGGCGAAGTTCGACATGACCGATGCCGTATCGCACCTCTCGACCGGTGGGGGCGCCTCGCTGGAGCTCCTGGAAGGCAAAGAGCTGCCGGGGGTCGCCGTTCTGAGGAACAAGAAAGGGGACTCGTCATGAGGACGCCGCTGATCGCGGGCAACTGGAAGATGAACAAGACCCATCTCGAAGCGATCCATTTCCTCGAGCAGCTCGGTCACGAGCTCGCCGACCACGACCCGCAGAAGGTCGAGGTCGTGCTGTGTCCGCCCCACACCGCCCTGCGTTCGGTGCAGACGACCATCGACGATCGGCATCAGACGTTCGGGTTGGGCGCGCAGAACATGCACCACGAATCCGAGGGCGCTTTCACCGGCGAGGTATCGCCGACGATGCTCAAGTCACTGCACGTGTCCTACGTGATCCTCGGCCACTCCGAGCGGCGTGAGATGTTCGGGGAGACGGACGAGGGCGTGAACCTGAAGGTCAAGGCGGCTTTCGCCAACGATCTCGTGCCCATCATGTGCTGCGGAGAAACCGACATGGAGCGCATGAACGACCGGACCGAGGCGAAGGTCGAGGGACAGATCCGTGAGGGCCTCACCGGGCTCACCGAGGAACAGGCTCGCCGGGTCGTCGTCGCCTACGAGCCGATCTGGGCGATAGGCACCGGCAAGACGGCAACCCCCGAGGACGCTCAGTCGACGATCTCGTTCATCCGGGGCGTCCTGACCGATCTGTTCGCCGGCGACGTCGCGTCCTCGGTGCGGATCCTCTACGGCGGCAGCATGAAGGCCGGCAACGCGGCCGCCCTGGCGAAGCAACCCGACATCGACGGGGGCCTGGTCGGCGGAGCGTCGCTGGACGCGGCCGAGTTCGCCGCGATGGTCAAAGCCGTCAGGGAGCTCTGATGGCGCTCAAGAAGATCGTGTACGTGATCCTGGACGGGCTCGGCGACGATCCGCTGGATGCCCTGGGCGGGCGGACGCCGCTCGAAGCGGCGAGCACGCCCCATCTCGATCGGCTCGCGCGCGACGGTCGCAACGGCTACGTGACCACTGTAGGCGAGGGCATCGCACCGGAGTCCGACATAGCGGTGTTCTCGATCCTGGGCTACGACCCGCACGAGCACCACACCGGGCGCGGCCCCCTCGAGTCCGTCGGTGCCGGCGTGGAGGTGCGCGACGGCGACCTGGCCTACCGCGTCAACTTCGCGACCGTCGAGGCGGAGGACTCCGGCTGGGCGATCGTGGACCGGCGCGTGGGTCGCGACCTCAGCTCCGACGAGGCGCACGCCCTCGCCGACGAGGTCAACGACAAGGTCGGCCTGCCCGGGGTGAGCTTCGAGTTCAGGGCGACGATCGGGCACCGCGGCGTGCTGGTCCTGCGTTCCGACGAGGGCCCGTTGTCTGCGGAGGTCGAGAACTCGGACCCGGCTTACGGCCGCCAGGGTGCCCTCGGCGTGGCCAAGGAGACGTTCGACAACCACGTCGTGACCGTGGCTCCGGTCGCCGGCCACGAGGGCGACGTCGCGGCGCAGCGCGCCTCTTCGTTGACGAACGAGTGGCTGCGGGCCTCGTTCGAGGTCCTCGACGCCTCCGAGGTCAATGCCCGGAGACGGTCGGCGGGGAAGCTCCCCGGCAACTTCGTGCTGACGCGAGACGGCGGCGACCATCTGCCCAAGCTGGTGCCGTTCAAGGAGAAGTTCGGTCCCGAGATGGGCTGCTTCGTCGAGATGCCGGTCGAGCTGGGGATCGCCCGCTTGACCGGGATGGGGATCGTCGAGGCGCCGACGGGGATCCCCGCGCCCGAGCAGTACGAGAAGTGGGCTGCCCTAGCGCTGGATGCGATCTCGGGCTACGACGGGCTGTACATCCACATCAAGGGCCCGGACGTGCCGGCCCACGACGGGGACCACCAGGGCAAGATCGCGAGCATCGAGGAGATCGACTCGATCTTCTTCGCTCACCTCTTGGATTCCCTCGACCTGCGCGCCTCGATCGTCGCCGTTACCGCAGACCATTCGACGAGCTGCGCTCGCAAGGCGCATACGGACGGCCCGGTGCCGCTGCTGATCTCCGGCGGGGGAGTCTCCTCCGACTCGGTGGACTCCTACGGCGAGACGGCCTCGCGCGGGGGCGCCCTGGGGCACCTGCTGGGGCCCCAGATCATGCCCAACCTGGTGGACCTGGCCCGCTCGTGACCCGCCGGGGTAGCGGCCACCGCCCGGTACGCTGTACCCAGAACCGTCCGAATCGATAGGGAGCTTCTCTTGTTGACCAACATCCTGATCGGGATCCATCTGCTGGCGTGCGGCACCTTGATCCTCCTGATCCTCCTGCACGCAGGCCGCGGCGGCGGCGTCTCGGAGATGTTCGGTGGTGGCATGCAGACCCAAGCGATGGGATCGACCGTGATGGAGAAGAACCTCGACCGCATCACGGTCATCACGGCCATCGTCTTCGGGGGCACCACCATCCTGCTGGCGTCGAGACTGTCCTAACGGCCCTGCGCGTGATGCATCGGCGGGGCAGGGCTTCGCTCCTCTGTCTGCTGACCGCAGTCGCGCTGGTCGCGGGCGCCTGCGACGGGGGATCCGACGATCCCGAGCCGGGTGCCACCGCCACGGGGCCGGAGGTGGGGCCCGAGGACGACGTCACCCCGCCCGACCCCCAGCAGACCTCTGCCGTGTTCGAACCTACCGACGCCGTTCTGAACGTCGCGATCTCGGAACCGGCCACCCTCGATCCGCTGAGGATCCAGGACCCCGGCTCCGTGCTCGTCGCTCGTCAGCTCTACGAGGGCCTCACCCGGTGGGACCCGATCGAGGAGAAGGTCGTGCCGGCCGCGGCCGAGTCCTGGCGCGTGGCGGACGGGGGCCGCACCTTCATCTTCAAGCTCCGGCCCGGGATGACCTTCCACGACGGCACCCCCGTCACGTCCAAGGACTTCCGCTTCGCCTTCGACCGGATCGCGCTGAAAGAGAACGCGTCGGATCTGGCCTACGCGCTCGACCTAGTTGCGGGGTTCACAGAGGTGAACCAGCTGGGTCGGTCGCGCCATCTCGCCGGTATCGCCACGCCGAGCGAGCTGATCCTTTCGATCACCCTTAGCAGGCCCTTCTACGACTTCCCCGCCGTCCTCACCCATCCGTCGTTGGTGCCGCTGCCGGAAAGAAGGGTCAACCGTCTGGACGACTTCCTCGCCGCGCCTGTCGGCAACGGCCCGTTCAAGATGGCCGAGGTGTGGTCGCCGGGCCAGCCGGTGATCCTCGAGGCCTTCCCCGGGTTCATCGAGACACCGGACATCGACGGCATCCGCTTCCTGCCGTATCCGGACGCTGCGGCGTCGTGGCTGCAGTTCCGTGACGAGGAGTTGGACGTCGCCGAAGTGCCCGCCGGTCAGATCGAAGACGCCGAGCAGGCGTTCGGGGCCGAGGGCTTCCAGCCGTTCCTCGCGTCGTACTACTACGGATTCAACCTGCGCTCGAAGGCATTGAAAGACATCCGACTGCGCCGCGCGATCAACACGGCCATCGACCGCGACGAGATCACGCAGACGATCTACAAGGGAACGATGACGCCGGCGAGGGGCATCGTTCCCACCGGCATGCCGGGCTTCCAGGAGAACCTGTGCGCGGCGATGTGCCGGCACGCCCCCGAGGCGGCCGAGCGGCTCGTGGGCAGGTTGAAGCCGAAGAGCCGGAAGGTGACCCTGGAGTTCACGAGGGGGGATCCCCACGATCGGGTCGCGCGCATGGTGGCCGACGACCTCGAGGAGGTCGGGCTCGAGGTGAAGGTCCGCCCGTTCGGCTTTTCGAAGTACCTCAAACGACTGCGCGACGGCGACCAGAGCGTCTACCGGCTCGGATGGATCGCGGAGTACCCGGTCGCCGACGTCTTCCTCAGTCCGCTGTTCGAGTCGGACTCGCCGGACAACCACTCCGGATTCTCGTCCCAGAAGGTCGACCGCCTGCTGGCGCAGGCCCACGCGTCCGCGTCGGAGGGGCGTCGCACGCAGTTCTACGTCGAGGCCGAGCGCGAGATCCTGAAGCGGGTGCCCATCGTTCCGATCGGCTCCTTCGTGACCCATTGGGCCGCTCAACCGCGCGTGCAGGACCTGGTGTTCGACGTGATGGGTGGGTTCGACGCGGTCAACGTCTTCCTGGAGGACGAGCAATCCGACGGTTGAGCCCCGCGGGTCGCGTCGCGGTCCTCATCGTCGTGGGGGCTCTGGCCGCCTGCGACCCCGGCGGCGTATCTCCGGCGCCCCCCGCGCCGGATGCATCTGCCGCCCTGCCGCCGCAAGGCGGATCGGTCGTCATGGGAGTGTTCGGCGAACCGGCCAGCTTCGATCCACGCTCGCCGCTGGCTTCGGATCTGACCTTCGCCCTGGCCCGGCCGCTGTACCGCAGCCTCTACCGGTTCGCACCCGACGGCGGCGCCGTGCCGGATCTCGCGCGGAGCATCCGGCCGGTTCCCGGTGGCGTTCGGGTCGAGCTCTCAGACGCCCGGTGGAGCGACGGCCGTCCGATCACCGCACGCGATGTCCTGACCTCGATCCGGCGTGGGCATCCACGCTCCGGCCTGGCGGGTGTGAGCGCGGTCGCCCGCGGCGGAACCGCAGTGGTGCTTACCGGCGACGTCCCCGATTGGGAGGACGCACTCGCGCGCCTCACCTTCGTGCTGCCGGCAGATGGTCGGAGGGCCTACTCAGGGCCGTACCGCGTGGCGTCGCGCACCGAGGGCCTCCAGATCGTGTTGCGACCGAATCCAGGCGCGGAGACACCTCCGTTGCTGGACCGGCTGACGGTTCAGTTCACGGAAGGTCTGGACATGCTGCTGGGCTTGCTCGACCGCGGACGGATAGACGTTGCCTGGCTCCCTTCCGGGCTCAACCTCGACCAGCGACTCGAGGAGTTGGGGCTCGAGTACGCCGACGCACTGGGCTGGGAGCACGTGTTCATCGACATGCGCACGAGCGAGCTCGAGCAGGGCCTTCGCAAGGTGATCGCAACGGGTCTCGACCGCGGCGCTATCGAGAAGGGTTTCGTGCGCGCCGACGGGCGAACCGCCGACACCCTCGGCCCCGGACCCGGTCGCGGGGGAGCGTCGGGCCCGTTCGAGGCCGTCTTCCGCGGGGGCGGGGGAGGAGGCGGAGGCGCGTCGGTCACGCTGGGCGCTCCGTCGGGGGACGAGCTTCTGGAGCTGACCCAGCGGATGGTGCAGGTGCAGCTCGACGGGGCCGGCTTCGACGTCGATCTCATAAACGTGGACGCGCGGCGCTTCTACGGAGAGTGGCAGCGCGCCAACCCCCTGGACCTCGCACTGAGGCGACGTGGGGGCGCCCCGGGAGTGCCCGTGGACGCGCGGCGCGGGCTGTTGCAGGAGCTTCCCTTGTTCCACGTGGAGACGGTGATGGCATGGGCTCCCGGCATCGGTGGGATCGACGTCAACGGGACGCTCGACGGCCCTCTGTGGGACGCGCACGAGTGGTTCGTAGCAGATGAGGAGGGCTGATTCCCCAGGCGGCGTCGATATAATCCCTCCCGGCCCTTGAGCACGCGGGGCCTTTCTTACGTCGGAGTGGCGGAATTGGCAGACGCGCTAGGTTGAGGGCCTAGTGCCCTTCACGGGGCGTGGGGGTTCAAGTCCCCCCTCCGACACGTTTCCCAGTGGCCTAGGCACGCCGCGGCGGCGTAGACGACAATTCGGTTCGTGGACATCCTGGGGTCGCCCTCGTTCCTCATCACGTTCGCGGTCCTTCAGATAGTCGTCTTCCTCGCCCTCGTTCGTCTTATCGATCCGTACGAGCACGAGCCTTTCTCGGTACTGGCGCTGATGGCGGCATGGGGTGCCGTGGGAGCCACCGCGCTCTCGGCCACCTTGAGCGGTCCGGTCAAGGAGCCCTTGTCTGACGCGGTACGCACAGTATTCGGAGCGGCGATCGCCGCCCCGCTGGTGGAGGAGTTGGCGAAGGGCATCGCGTTGGTAGCGGTCTTCGTCGTTTCGGCGTGGGCCCACAGGAGGTTCGGCACCAGCCCTCTGAGAGGTCTGACGGACGGCATCGTCTACGGGGCGGCGATCGGACTAGGTTTCGCTTTCACCGAAGACATCCATTACCTGGTCACGAGCCGGGACTCGAACCAGGGTTTCACGGAGTTCGCCACCCGACAGGGGTTCTTGGGCACAGGCATGCTTCTGCACGCGATCTATGCGGCGGCCTTCGGTGCCTGTCTAGGGGTCGCGGTCTGGGCCAGGAGATGGATATCTCGGATCGCGCTGGCGTTCGGAGGCGTCGTCGTCGCCATGAGCCTCCACGCGATAAACAACGGACTGGTCCAGTTCCTCTTCGTGCAGAGGTACGGATTAGAGCGTGTCGCCCGCATCACCCGCCGGGGATCGTGGAGTCGAGTGGACCCGGATCTGTTGTCGACCGCCAACGTCGTCGTGGACGTGGTCAACGGTGTCGTGGTTGCCGCTTTCGTGGTCGGAATCTTGATCTGGCTGCGTCATCAAAGGAAGGTGATCCGCGACGAGCTCCCGGCGGAGGTCGACGCCGGGCTGATCGACTATCGCGACTGGGAGCTCGTGCCGCATTACGTCCGGCGTCTTCAGTGGTATTGGACCCTGATCCGCGTCGGCGAGCTCGAGCGGTGTCGGATCGCTCGCCGGCTGCACGTCGAGCTCGCGAACTTGGCGCTGTTGAAGTGGTGGTCGCGCTCCGCTTCCGGGGAGGACCAGGAGATGGCCACGACCAGGCAGCGGATCGCGACTCTGAAAGCGGCCCAGGCCGTTGACGTATACGCGCCGACGGCAGCGAGCGATAGGTCCTCGTAGGCTTATCCGATGACGAGCCCCGGCCACGCGAGCAAGAGCCAGATCATGGATCTCTTGCGCTCGGTGCCCCTGTTCGCGGCGTGCTCGAAACGCGAGCTCTCGCTCCTGGCCGGGATCGCCGACCAGCTCGAGTTCGACTCGGGCGATGTCATCTTCCGAGAGGGCGAAACAGACGTGGGGCTCCAGGTGATCCTGGAGGGCCAGACGGAAGTCAGCATCGGTGACACAGCCCGCCGCAAGCTCGGACCGGGGGCATTCCTCGGCGAGATCGCCCTTCTGGACGGCGGCCCGCGGTCGGCGACCGTGACGGCGCTCACCCCCGTGAAGACCTTGTCGATCCCTGCGTGGACCTTTAACGCCACCCTCAAGGGCGAACCGGCGCTGGCTCTGAAGATGCTGAGGGAGTTGGCTCGTCGGATCCGCGAGTCCGATACTCCGACTGCATAGAGCGAGTACGTCCTATTGCCTATGGGCGACGGGTCCGCTGCGTGATCCGATGGAGCGGCCCATCCTCGGATCAGGAGCATCGGATGTCAAAGAGATCCTTCGTTCGGTTCGGACTTGCCTTGATGGTTGCCATCCTGGTCCTCCCCGCCTGCGGATCGGACGACGAACCTCCCGCGGCGCGGGAGTTCGAAGGCGATGAGGGCCGCTCGCCAGCTGCGCCGCCAAAGGAAGTCCAGACCAGACTCCAGATGAAGTACGCAGCCGGGGCCTTCGCGGTCACCCTGGAGGCGGATGAGGATTACTGCGTCGACGGACGAACCGTAACGATCGTTCAAGACTTGAAGAAAGACAAGAAGATCGGGAGTGCCGAAACCGCTGAGACCGGAGCCGGATCGCTGAAGCATAAGAAAGTGGCGGGAAAGTACTTCGCGCAGGTGCCGAGCGAGCCGTCGGCCGAGTACGGCAACCTCTCGGTCTGCAAGGGCGCCCGATCGCAGACGGTGATAGTCAAGAACTAGGCGCAGGGCTCTGTTCGATGAGCACCGCCGGGCTGGTAGCGCACCCGCCGTTGTCCCGCCCGCGGCTGGGACGGGGGCTGCGGGCGGTGGCGGTGTTGATCGTCCTTGACCTCGTGTGGGCGAGCGTCTCGGTGGGAGTATCTCTTCACGCCGCCAGCGACAGCCTGCGACGGTTGTCACGAGCGTCCGCCGCGGCCGATCCACACGGCTTGGAGACTGCCCTTCAGGACGCGGCGGCGTCGGCGCGGTCGGCCCGCCTCTCGCTGGAGCGTCATCCCAGTCTGATGCTGCTCAGGGCTGCCGGTCTGGGGTCGGACCACGCTGCCGTCGCCGGCCTCGCACGGGTGGCCGAGGAGGCCGCCGGCATCGGGTTGAGCCTCCTGGCGCGACTCGAGTCGCTCTCGGAGCGCCAGGCGCTGATCTCCGAGGGACGTCTGCTCGATACGGGCATCGATGCCCTGCTCGTCGAGGTCGCTGCCGCTGGGGAGCGACTCGAAGATCTGGCGAGCTACCTACGGACCGCAGAGTCATCCCGTTTCGGGTGGTTGGACTCGGCGATGACCGGCGCCCGGCGAGAGGTCGAAGCTGCCGTGGAGCTCGGCCGGCGATTCGATCGCTTGCTCTCGATCCTTCCCGGTCTGACCGGCTACCTCGGAGAACGCCGCTATCTCCTCGCGCTTCAGTCGCCTAGCGAGGCCCGTGGGGGCGGGGGATTGATCGGCTTGTACGGGATCCTTCACGTCGACGCGGGCCGAATCCGATTGGGACGGGTCGGCTCGGCGCGCGAGCTGAACAGGGGGCTCGACGCACCGGTCGCGGCACCGCGCTGGTTCGAGGAGCTGTATGGGTCCCTCGGCGCCCAAAAGGACATCCGTCTGGCGAACCTTTCTCCAAGCTTTCCCGCCGTCGCTCGGGTGCTTCTGAACATGTACGAGGCGGGAACCGAGCAGAGACTCGACGGCGTCATGGCCATCGATCCGATCGCCTTCGGGAAGCTCACCAAGGCGACCGGACCCCTGCAAGCCCCCGGTTGGGATGTGCGCGTGAGCAGCGTCAATGCTCGCCGGATCCTCCTCAAAGAGATCTACGTACGTTTCGGACGATGGCGCTCGAAAGCGCAGAACACGTATCTGGAGGCATTGGTTCGCAAGCTCTGGTCCCGGTTGCTGAGCGAAAAGGTTGCGGTTTCAGGTCTGGGCGTTGCGTGGGCCGATGCGGCCGCAACCCAGCACTTCAAGATCTACTCGGAGGATCTCAGAGAGCAGCAGAGCCTCGCGGAGCTGGGCATCGCGGGGGACCTTCGAACATTCGGGTCCCGGCTCCAGATGGTCTGGCATAACAACTGGAGCGGAACCAAGGTAGACCACTACTTCCGGCGACGACTCGAAACGAGGATCAGTCTGCAGCCCTCGGGCAGCGCAGATATCGCGACGACGATCTCGTTACGTAACCGGTCGCCGGCGGATGCAGATCTGTTGGGACGCGCGAAGGGGGTCAACGACCTTCCACCCGGCTTGAACCGAATGACGTTGAGCGTGGCGGCTCCGATCGGTGCGAGGAGCGTAGTCATGTCTCTCGACGGGCGGGCGGTCGACGCGAGGAGCGGCACCGAATCCGGCTACCCCGTGTTCTGGATCCCCGTCGACGTCCCTGCGCGTGCTGAAACCGAAGTATCCATCCGTTACTCCGTTCCGGACTTCTTCACTATCGGCGCGTTTTCTGAGATGACCTTTCATCCGCAGGTCATGGAGCGTCCGGACCTCATGGAGGTGACGATCGCTCCTCCCGAGGGATACGCCATCGAGGGCCTGGACCGCGCCTCGCCGACCGGTGACGGCGCGTGGCGCGCCGCTCGCCTCTTGAAGGGTCCGGCCACCCTGCGGTGGAAGGTCGTCGCCCGATAAGGGGTTGTTTCGTCGCGCGTAAGCCGTCGCGAGACGGAGAGGATTCTGGGTTACGGTCCTCGGACACAGTGGAAAGCGCGGCGAAGGGGTCCCCCGCACCCGCGGTCGCGGCCGGACGCGGCGAGGCCGCGCGTCTGCTCGTTCTCAGCTTCCTGATGCTCTTCGTCGAGCTGGCGCTGATCCGATGGGCCGGCAGCAACATCGTCTATCTCTCGTACTTCTCGAACTTCGTGTTGCTCGGTAGCTTCCTGGGGATCGGGCTGGGCTTCCTGAACGCGCGCACCGATCGCGACCTGTTGCGATGGGCGCCGGTCGCCCTGGCGGGTCTCGCGACGCTCGTGAGGTTCTTTCCCGTAGAGATCGATCGGTCGGGCAGCGAACTGATCTATTTCGGGGAGTTCGAGCCCTCTGGGCTGCCGCCGTGGGTCATGTTGCCGGTGGTCTTCGTCGTCGTCGCGCTGGCGCTGATGACGATCGCCGACGGCGTGGGACGTTCGTTCGCCCGGTTCGAGCCGCTGAGGGCCTACCGCTTGGACGTGCTCGGGAGCATCGCAGGCATCGCGGCCTTTTCGCTGCTGTCGTTCCTGCACGCTCCGCCCTTCGCGTGGGGAGTGGTCGCGGCGGTCACACTGGTGTGGCTGCTTCGCCCGCGCGATCTCGACGGCGTCGCCTACGTAGTGGTCCCGCTGCTGGCCCTCGCCGTGCTTCTCGGCGTGGAGTCGGTCGCGCCGCTCACCGAATGGTCGCCCTACTACAAGATCGAGATGGAGGAGCAGGACTTCTCAGGTTCGCCCCTGATCCAGATCGACGTCAACGGGATCCCGCACCAATCCATCAAGTCCACGGAGCTGCGCCGAGCGAGCGAGCAGATCTACTTCATCCCGTACGAGCGCGCGAACCTGCCGCTCGAGCCGGACGTGTTGGTCATCGGCGCGGGAAGTGGAAGCGACGTCGCGATCGCACTCGCGAACGGCGCCGGGCATATCGACGCCGTCGAGATCGACCCCGGTATCCAGGAGATCGGGGCCGAGTTGCACCCCGAGCGCCCATACGCGGACCCGCGCGTCGAGACCCACATCGACGATGGGCGCGCCTTCTTGGAGCGGACGGACGAGACCTACGACCTGATCCTGTTCGCGTTGCCCGACTCCTTGACCCTCGTGTCGGGTCAGTCGTCGCTGCGACTGGAGAGCTTCCTCTTCACGCGCCAGGCGATCGGCGAGGCGAAGGAGCATCTACGGCCCGGTGGGACCTTCGCGATGTACAACTTCTATCGCGAACGCTGGCTGATCGACCGCCTGGGCGCGACGTTGACCGAGGTCTTCGGACGCCGCCCGTGTCTCGACACGGTCGGCGCCAGCGGAGGGCTGGCGGTGCTGACGAGCGGCCTCGAGGAGACCTCGGCCACGTGCCTGGCCCAGTGGCTGCCTGCAGCAGAGCCGCCGGAGCCGGTCTCGGACGACTATCCCTTCCTCTACATCAAGGACAGGGGGATGCCGGCGCTCTACGCTCTGCTGATCGCGCTGGTCCTGGTCGTCTCGGTCGGAGCCGTGAGGGCCGTGGCCGGTCCACTCACGACGATGCGCGCGTATGCGGACCTCTTCTTCATGGGGGCCGCGTTCCTGCTGTTGGAGACCAAGAGCGTGGTGCAGTTCGCCCTGCTGTTCGGCACGACCTGGTTCGTCAACGCCCTCGTGTTCGCCGGCGTGCTGCTGGCCGTGCTGGCCGCGATCGAGGTTGCCCGGCGCGTCGAGTTGCGGCGGCCCGGGCCCCTGTACCTCGCTCTCTTCGCCGCCCTGCTCGTAGCCTTCCTGTTGCCGCCGTCGGTCTTCCTGCGCCTATCCTTGGTTCCTCGTTTCGTAGCAGCGGTCGCCGTGGCGTTCGCGCCGATCTTCCTTGCGAATCTGATCTTCGCCCGGCGCTTCCGCGACGTCGCGGCGTCGACGATCGCTTTCGGCGCGAACCTGCTGGGCGCCATGGTCGGCGGCCTGATCGAATACGCGGCGGTGGTGGTTGGCTATCGGGCGCTGCTGATCGTGGTCGCGCTTCTGTACGCGGCCGCGTTCCTCACGCCTCGGCTCCGCGAGGCGCGCCCGGTCTAGCGGTCGGGAGCGGGTGCTCTCCGTCGGAGCACGTGGTGATCGGCGTGGTGGTCGTGGTCGCGCTGCTCTTCGTCGGGTGGGCCGGGGGGGCGCGGCCGGTAGCTCCAGAGGATTCAGCCGACCGGTACGGCGGTGTCCTCTTGAACGCTGATCTCGCGGCGGCGGTCGACGGCGACGGCGGAGCCGTCGCGCGACTTCGCCACCGTCTTCATCTCGGCGGCGAGCTCCGAGGCCTCCCAGTGGCTGCGGATCGGCTTGACGGCGTTGGAGGCGACGCCGATGGAGACCGACACCAGTGGGTAGCGCTGGGGATCACCGCGGCGATCGGTGACCTCGATATAGCCACGCTTGGCGTCTTCGGGCTCGTACAGGTTCGGCACGAGGTCCTCCCACCGCTCGACGATGCGCTCGGCGACCTCCATGGCCACACCAGGGTCGACCACGGCGGCGAGGTCGTCTCCACCGACGTGGCCGAGGAAACCGGACTGCGGATCGAGGGCTCCGACGGCGTCGCGCGAACAGCGCGCCAGCAGCTTGATGGCTTCGTCACCGCGCATGAAACCGTAGTGATCGTTGAACCCTTTGAACCCGTCTAGGTCGATGTGGAGGAGGGCGAAGGTGCTGCCGGAACGGATCCGCTCCATCAACTCGTCCTGGATCGCGACGTTCCCCGGCAGACGCGTCAAGGGATTGGCGCCGCCGACCACCCGTGACCGTCGCAGCGACAGCTTGATCCGTACCTCGAGCTCGGTCGGCTCGAAGGGTTTGGCGATGTAATCGTCGATGCAATCGACCACCTCCGGTACTCGCTCGGTATGAGCGGTCACGGCGACAACGGGGATGTGCTTCAGGGCCACGTCGCGCGCCAGTCGCCGGCAGACCTCGACGCCGTCGACATCCGGCATGACGAGATCGAGCAGGATCACGCTGGGCTTGTGGACGGTCGCCAGAGCGACCCCTTCATCTCCGCCCGTGGCGGTCAGGATCTCTATGCCGAGCGGTTCCAGAGCAACGGCGAGCGCCTCGCCCACGTCGAGGTCGTCGTCGATGATCAGGATCTTGTCTTGGTAGGTGCTCATGCTCTCTTCCGTCCGCCGTCGGGCCAAGACTTAGGCAGGACGCGTCCGTTCTCCTGCGCGCGCTCCACAGATGTCGGTTTCGTCCGCTTTCCGCCGGCCGCTGCCTCCGTTGGGTGCTCTACCATGCGGCCGTGGTCGAGCTTCCCGTCACCGAGCCTGCCGAAACAACGATCGAGGAACCCCCGGGGTCCCTGGACGCGCTCGCCGGCGCGGACGGTCCCGACGCCATCGCGGGCGTGGCCGCCGGGCACCCCGAATGTCTCGCGGCCTGGGCGGCCCTCGGCGAGACCGCCCTGCAGGGTTCGAAGGCCGTGGAGGCCTACGCCTACTTCCGGGTCGGCTACCACCGCGGCCTCGATCGCATCAGGCGAGCCGGGTGGAGAGGGAGCGGCCGGGTGCCCTGGAGCCACGAGGGCAACCGGGGCTTCCTGCGTTCGCTGCGCGGCCTGGGCGTGGCGGCGGGACGCATCGGCGAGACCGCGGAGGCCGAACGCTGCGCGGAGTTCCTTCAGCAGCTCGCGCCCGATGCGCCGGCGGGCGGCTGATGCGCGTCTTCATCATCAGCGACATGGAGGGCGTCGCCGGGATCTGCCGCTGGGATCAGGTGAGCGGCGGCCGGCCTCTGTACGAAGAGGGTCGGAAGCTCTACACCGAAGAGATCAATGCGGCGGTCCGAGGCGCCCGGGCCGCAGGCGCGGATGAGATCGTTGTGATGGATTGTCACGGCGCGGGCAAGGACTGGAGCTTCAACTCCCTAATCCCGGATCTGCTCGATCCCGGATGCGAGTGGGTCGTTCAGACCGAGTGGACCGAGTACACGGGGATCCTCGAGCAGGGCTGCGATGCGGCTCTCTTCATCGCGATGCACGCGAAGGCCGGCACCCCGAACGGAGTGTTGAGTCACACGGTCAGCGGAACCGACTGGCGCAACCTCTGGTTCAACGGGACGTCGGTCGGGGAGACCGGCATCAACGCTGCGTTGTGCGGGACCTGGGACTGCCCGGTGGTCCTGGTGACGGGGGACCGCGCGACCTGTGACGAGGCCCGGGACCTGCTCGGCGACGAGATCGAGACGGTCGCGGTCAAGACCGGGTTGGGCCGGTTCAGCGCGCGCCACCTGCCGCCCGTCAAGGCGCGCGAGCTGATCGAGGCCGCGGCGGAGAACGCAGTTCGGTCGAGGACATCGGTCGCGCCCTACAAGCTCGGCTCTCCCGCGACCATCGAGGTCGAGCTGGCCAGTCCCGACAAGCTAGAACCCTTCCGCTTCCGCCACGGCGTAGAGGTGAGATGGAACGAGACGAAGGTGGTCTCCGAGGCCGACGAGTGGTGGCCGGCCTGGAAGCAGCTGTACTTCTGACGCGGCGTCCGCGCGAGGTGGATCAGGCGCCCAAGTAGGCCGCGAGGTACTCACCGGTAAGCGTGGAGCGGGCCGCGACGAGCTCGGCCGGTGTCCCCTCGAAGACGACGCGGCCACCCTCGTGGCCGGCGCCGGGCCCCAGGTCGATGATCCAGTCGGCGTGCGCCATCACGGCCTGGTGGTGCTCGATGACGATGACCGACTTCCCGGCATCGACCAGCCGGTCGAGCAGGCCGAGCAGTTGCTCGACGTCGGCGAGGTGGAGACCGGTGGTCGGCTCGTCCAGAACGTAGACGCCCCCCTTTTCCCCCATGTGGGTGGCCAGCTTGAGGCGCTGCCGCTCGCCGCCGGACAGAGACGTGAGCGGCTGACCGAGGCTGAGGTAGCCGAGCCCGACGTCGCCGAGTCGCTGCAGGATCTTGTGGGCCGCCGGGGTCTTCGCCTTAGCGGAGTCGAAGAACTCGGTCGCTTCCGCCACCGGCATGGCGAGAACCTCGCTGATGTCCTTGCCACCGAATCTGTACTCGAGCACGGCGGCCTGGAATCGTTTCCCCTCGCACTCCTCACAGGTGGTGGCGACCCCGGCCATCATCCCCAGGTCGATGTAGGTGACGCCGGCGCCGTTGCAGGTTGGGCAGGCACCCTCGGAGTTGGCGCTGAACAGCCCCGGTTTGACGCCGTTGGCCTTCGCGAACGCCTTCCGGATCGGCTCGAGCAGTCCGGTGTAGGTAGCCGGATTGCTCCGCCGGGAGCCTCGGATCGCGCCTTGGTCGATCGACACGACCCCGTCCTGCCCGGACACCGAGCCGTCGATCAGTGAGCTCTTTCCGGAGCCGGCGACCCCGGTGACGACGACGAGCACTCCGAGAGGGATGTCGACGTCGACGTCACGCAGGTTGTGGGTCGTCGCGCCGCGGATCTCCAGCGTGTCCGTAGCCGTCCGCACCGTTTCCTTGAGACCGGCCCGATCGTCGAGATGGCGACCGGTGATGGTGCCGCTGGCTCGCAGCTTCCGGACGGAGCCCTGGAAGACGACCTCGCCGCCGGCCGTGCCGGCCCCCGGGCCCAGATCTACGACGTGGTCGGCGATCGCGATCGTCTCCGGCTCGTGCTCGACGACGAGCACGGTGTTGCCCTTGTCCCGTAGCTGTACCAGAAGGTCGTTCATCCGCTGCACGTCGTGCGGGTGCAGACCGATGGTGGGCTCGTCGAAGACGTAGGTGACGTCGGTGAGCGCCGACCCGAGGTGGCGGATCATCTTCGTCCGCTGCACCTCGCCCCCCGACAGCGTTCCGGTCGGCCTGTCGAGCGAGAGGTAGCCCAGCCCGATCTCGGCGAAGGAATCGAGGAGGTGTTGGAGCCCGGCGAGCAGCGGGGCCACCGACGGCTTGTCGAGGCCTCGCAGCCAGTCGGCCAGGTCGCTGAGCTGCATCGAGCAGACATCGGCGATGTTCTTCCCCTTGATCTTCGAAGACCGGGCGTCGGAGTTGAGTCGCGTGCCGTCACACTCCGGGCAGGTCTGGAACGTCACCGCCCGCTCCACGAACGCGCGGATATGCGGCTGGAGGGCATCGACGTCCTTCGACAGGAACGACTTCTGGATCTTCGGGATCAGGCCTTCGTAGGTCAGGTTGATCCCCTCGACCTTGATCTTGGTCGGCTCCTTGTAGAGCAGGTCGTGGAGCTGCTTCTTGGTGTATTTGGCGATCGGTTTGTCCGGGTCGAAGAACCCGCAGCCGCGGAAGATGCGGCCGTACCAACCGTCCATCGTGTAGCCGGGGATCGTGAGCGCGCCCTCGTTGAGGGACTTGCCGTCGTCGTACAGCGCCGACAGGTCGAAGTCGTTCACGGACCCCATGCCCTCGCAGCGCGGGCACATCCCGCCGTGGTAGACGGCGTCGCGCACGACGATCCGCTTGCCCTCGCCCTTCTCGACCTTCATGGCTCCGCTGGCTCTTCGCGTCGGGACGTTGAAGGAGAAGGCGATCGGGGGCCCGATGTGCGGCTTCCCGAGCCGGCTGAACAGGATGCGAAGCATCGCGTTGGCGTCGGTGGCCGTACCGACGGTCGAGCGCGGGTTGGAGCCCATCCGCTCCTGGTCCACGATGATCGCCGTCGTCAGGCCGTCCAGCACATCGACATCGGGCCGCGCCATCGTCGGCATGAAGCCCTGAAGGAAGGCGCTGTAGGTCTCGTTGATCAGTCGCTGGGACTCCGCCGCGATCGTGTCGAACACCAGCGAGCTCTTGCCGGAGCCGGAGACGCCGGTGAACACCGTCAAGCGGCGCTTCGGGATCTCGACGTGTATGTCTTTGAGGTTGTTCTCGCGCGCGCCCAGCACGCGGATCAGATCGTGACTGTCGGCAACCTGCGGCTCGAGCGCGCGCGTCTTGGTTCTACTAGCAGTGGCCATCGCGTCCGTATGTTAGGGCGGGAGTCTCGTGACTCCATACCGCAGCCGGCACCGCTCCGTTTCGGAACTGCCTAGCCCGAGGCCTCCGCGGCCGAGGGCTCGTACGCCTCGTCCCCGGCGAACTCGGCCCGGTAGGTGCGGTGTCCCGCCGCCTCCTGCCGTGCCGGGGTGAACGTCGCGACCCCATCGGCACCGGTTACGGCGGTTCCCAACGGAGCGCCGTCGGCGAAGAAGGCGATCTCCTCGCCGGCCACGGGAGCGGCCGACCCCGTTTCGGTCAGGGTCGCCGTCAGACGCCGGTTGGCTCCGTTGCCTTCCACCGTCAGGGACAGGGTCGTGGCCGCCGGCTCGGTCGTGGTCGGCGCACAGCCGGCCTTGATATCGGTGCAGCTCTGCAGCGCCCCGGTCCGGGTC
>DATFFR010000044.1:0-11518 GCA_035249925.1 Actinomycetota bacterium | reverse complement strand
TGTGACTGGGGTCGTGAGCGCTTCACGATGGATGAAGGTCTGTCGCGGGCCGTGCGCACAGTGTTCGTGCGGTGGTTCGACGACGGATTGATCTATCGGGGCAACCGGATCATCAATTGGTGCCCGCGCTGCGGGACGGCGCTGTCCGACATCGAGGTCGAGCACGAAGACGTCGACGGCGAGCTGATCACGTTCCGTTATCCCCTCACCGACGACGGCGCCGAGATCTCAGTGGCGACGACGCGGATCGAGACGATGCTGGGCGATACCGGCGTGTTCGTGCATCCCGGCGACGAGCGATACGCACATCTCGTGGGCAAGAAGGTCCGTCATCCGTTCTTCCCCGAGCGAGACATGCCGATCGTCGCCGACGAGGCGGTGGACCCCGAGTTCGGCACCGGCGCGGTCAAGGGGACCCCGGCACACGATCCACTCGACTTCGAGATGGGGGAACGGGCCGGCTTGGAGAAGATCAACATCCTCGACGGCGCAGCGCATGTCAACGAGAACGGGGGCCGGTTCCAGGGCCTCGATCGGTACGAGGCACGCAAGGCCGTGCTCGAAGAGCTTCAGAACCTCGGACTGGTCGACGTCGTCGAGCGCCCCTACCGACACTCGGTAGGGCACTGCTATCGCTGTGGCACCGAGGTCGAGCCCTGGTTATCCCTCCAGTGGTTCGTCAAGATGCAGCCGCTGGCGCGTCCTGCGATGCAGGTGGTCACCGAGGGACGGATCCGGTTCGAGCCGAAGCGCTTCGAGAAGGCGTACATGGATTGGCTCGCAAACATCCGGGACTGGTGTATCTCGCGGCAGATCTGGTGGGGTCACAGGATCCCGGTCTGGTACTGCGACGACTGCGACGCGATCTTCGCCTCGATGGAGGATGCCGACACGTGCGAGAGATGCGGCTCGAATAACGTCCGTCAGGACACCGATGTCCTGGACACGTGGTTCTCGTCCCAGCTGTGGCCGTTCTCGACCCTCGGGTGGCCGGATCAGACGGTTGATCTGAACCGGTTCTATCCGACGACTGTCATGGTGACGGGCTACGAGATCCTCTACCTGTGGGTAGCCCGGATGATCATGTCGGGCCTCTACTTCATGGACGACGTTCCGTTCGAGGACGTTTTCATCCACGGCATCGTTCGCGACTTCCAGGGCAAGAAGATGTCGAAGTCTCTCGGCAACGTCATCGATCCGCTCGACATGATCGACCGCTACGGCGCCGACGCGCTCAGGTTCTCGCTTGCGTATGCGTCCATCCCCGGCAACGACATGAAGGTGTCTGAGGATCGGATCGAGGATGCTCGCAACTTCGCCAACAAGCTCTGGAATGCTTCACGTTTCGTGCTGTCCAACCTTGGGGACCGGCGGCCCGAGTTGGACGAGGCCACCGAGCTGACGCTCGAGGATCGCTGGATCCTCTCGCGTCTGGACCACACGCTCGACGAGGTCGCTCGCGAGCTCGAGACCTACAACTTCGGCGAAGCGATGCGGGATCTCTACGGTTTCATCTGGAGTGAGTTCTGCGACTGGTACATCGAGCTCTCCAAGCTGCGCCAGGACCAGGCCGCCCCCGTCCTGGTGCACGTGTTGGACCGGATCCTCCGCGTCCTCCACCCGGTGATGCCATTCATCACCGAGGAGCTATGGAGCCGTTTGCGCCCCGAAGCCGGCACGGTCATGCATGCATCCTGGCCCAAGTCCGGGGGCCGGCGCGACCCCGAGGTTGAGGCCCAGATGCAGCGGCTTCAAGATCTGGTCGTCGCGCTCCGGCGTCTGAAGATCGATCACGGCATCCCGCAGGGTCGGCGGGTCGCCGTTGACGTCGATCCGGGGGGATACGGCGAGGAGGTGGCAGCGGCGCGTCTCTCGATTGTTGCGCTCGCCCGTCTCGAATCGCTGGAGCTGGTCGATCGCTTGCCCCCGCCCGGCGGGGCGGCCCGAACGATCACCGCGGCGGGCATCGAAGCGTCGGTGGATCTCGGCGACGTGGTCGATCTCGACGTGGAGCGGAAACGCCTGACCGCAAGGATCGCAGAGGCGGAGGCTGAGATCGCCCGGGCCGAGGGAAAGCTCGCCGACGAGGCGTTCGTCGCAAAGGCACCCGAGAACGTCGTTGCCAAAGAGCGGGCCAAGCTCGAGGAGCACAAGGAGAACCGCGCCAAGCTCACTTCACAGCTGCAGGCGCTGGGTTCCTGAGGTGGGATTCCGGGAGGCATCCGAGCATCTCGAGGCGCTCGGCATCGACGCGATGAAATCGATGGCGCCGAGTCTTCACCGGATCGAAGCACTGCTCGAGGCGATGGATCACCCTCAGCGGAGATATCCCTCGATCCATGTGACGGGGACGAACGGCAAGACCTCTGTGGCCAAGATCGCGGGCGCACTGCTGTCGGTCACGGGTCTCAAGGTCGGTACCTACACGTCGCCGCATCTCGAATCGATGACCGAGCGCATCGCGTTGAACGGCGAGCCGATAACCGAGGACGCGTTCGGCGATGCTTTCGACCACCTGTTGCCTTACCTGCACACCGTGGAGGAGCGGCTAGGCGAGGCGTTGTCCTATTTCGAGGTGATGACCGCGCTGTTCTTCCTGTGGGCGGCCGAGACCCCCGTCGACGTCGCCGTCGTCGAGGTAGGTCTGGGTGGCCGTTGGGATGCAACGAACGTGATCGACGCGCCGGTTGCGGTCATCACCAACATCGGACTGGATCACACCCAGCTTCTGGGCGATCGCCCCTCCATAGCCAAGGAGAAGGTCGGGATCATCAAGCAGGGGGCCGAGGTCATCACCGCCGAGAGGGACCCGGCGATCCTGGAGATCATTGACGCTGCCACAGAGGGGGCAGGAGGCACGCTCTCGGTCACCGGCCGTGATTTCTCCGTCATCGAGAACAAGGTCGCGCTGGGGGGCAGATACCTGTCGCTGTTGCTTCGGTCGCGTTCGTACGAAGGGATGTTCCTGCCTCTGCACGGCGCGCATCAGGGGGTCAACGCGGCCACAGCTCTGGAGGCCGTTACCTCGTTCCTACCGCCGGGTTCGCTGGCCGACGACGTAGTCGCCGATGGCTTAGCGATGGTGAACGTCCCGGGGCGGTTGGAGACCGTCAAGACCGGGAGGCCCGACACGGTTCCGGTGATCCTCGACGTGGCCCATAACCCCGACGGTCTCGCCGCGCTGGTCGCAAGCTTGTCTGAGGCCTTCGCCTTCGATCGAGTCGTCTTCGTGGTCGGCATCCTCAAAGACAAGGATCATCAGGGGATGATCGCCGAGCTCACGCGCGTGCCCGGCGCAATCATCTTCACCGAACCGCGCTTCGCGCGCTCCGCGTCCATCACGGAGCTCGAGGCGGCCGCCGAGCGTCTCGGCTGTCCGTCCACGTCGGTGCCGGGCGTTGCTGCCGCCGTCGAAGCCGCTCTGGAGGAGGCGGGCGAGGCCGATCTCGTGTGCGTGACGGGGTCGCACTACGTCGTCGGGGAGGCGAGGGGCTACCTGCTACCGTCATAGGGGCCCGGCGCCGTTCGCCTGCGCCGGAACCTCGCCACCGTCACCGGACGACACGATTCTCTCGAACTATCTAGGAGGTACGAACCGATGCCCGACAACCAGCGGACCTTCATCATGGTCAAGCCCGACGGTGTCCGTCGCCGCTTGGTGGGCGAGGTCATCGCTCGGATCGAGGCCAAGGGCTACGACATCCGCGAGATGAAGCTGTTCACCATGGACGAGACGCTCGCCAAGAAGCACTACGCCGAGCACGTCGAGCGCCCCTTCTTCGGCGAGCTCGTCTCGTTCATCACCTCCGGGCCGGTGGTTGCCATGGTTGTAGAGGGTCCCGAGGCGGTTGCCGGGATGCGCCAGATCATGGGAGCGACCAACCCCCTCGACGCCACGCCCGGTTCGATCCGCGGAGATCTGGCCACGACCATCGGCGAGAACATCGTCCACGGCTCCGACTCGCCGGAGTCCGCCGAGCGCGAGGTGAACCTCTTCTTCGGCTGACCGTTCTCTGCGAACTGGTGGGGCCGCGGCGCCCCCCTCGTTTTGATGAGAACGGGCTTTACCGTTGCTTTGGTCCGGCCGATATCTCATCGGCTAGGGTAGGTCTTCACAACAAATAACAGAAAACCTCAGGAGTCACAGCACATGGACAACATGTTCCAGTTCATCGGCCGCGATATGGCGGTCGACCTCGGAACCGCCAACACCCTCGTGTACGTGCGGGGGCGCGGCATCGTTCTGAACGAGCCGTCGGTGGTCGCGATCAACACGAAGACCGGCGCGATCCTGGCGGTCGGCTCCGAAGCCAAGCGCATGATCGGACGTACGCCGGCCCACATCGTGGCGATCCGGCCCTTGAAGGACGGCGTCATCGCCGACTTCGACGTTACCGAGAAGATGCTTCGCTACTTCATCCAGAAGGTGCACCGTCGCACGTTCCTCGCCAAGCCTCGCGTCGTCGTTTGCGTCCCCTCGGGCATCACCGGCGTCGAGCAACGCGCTGTTGAAGAGGCGACGATCTCGGCCGGCGCGCGCAGCGCGTTCATCATCGAAGAGCCGATGGCCGCCGCTATCGGCGCGGGTCTTCCCGTGCACGAGCCGACCGGCAACATGGTTGTCGACATCGGCGGTGGAACAACCGAGGTCGCGGTCGTGTCACTCGGTGGCATCGTCACCAGTCAGTCGATACGGATCGGCGGCGACGAGCTCGATGAGTCGATCATCAACTACATCAAGAAGGAGTACTCGTTGATGCTCGGCGAACGCACCGCCGAGGAGATCAAGATGGCGATCGCGTCCGCGTTCCCGATGCCGGAGGAACAGCAGGCCGAGATCCGCGGACGCGACCTCGTGACCGGTCTGCCCAAGACCATCGTCGTGGCCGCCGAGGAGATCCGTCGCGCCATCGAGGAGCCCGTCAACGCCATCGTCGACGCGGTCAAGAACACCCTCGACAAGACCCCGCCCGAGCTTGCCGCCGACATCATGGACAAGGGCATCGTCCTGGCCGGCGGCGGGTCCCTCCTGCTGGGTCTCGACGAGCGTCTGAAGCACGAAACGGGCATGCCGATACATATCGCCGACGACCCGCTGATCGCGGTGGCGGTCGGTTCTGGCAAGTGCCTGGAGGAGTTCGAGGCCCTCAAGCGAGTGCTGATCTCCTCGACCCGCCACTAGCTCAACCGAGGCAATCAGCACGTTTGCCCTGCTCAGGGGGCCTTTTCGCGGTTGAAGGTCGGGTCACCGGTTACAGTGGCGACGCAGGGTGACCGGTCTACTAGTGGGCTTGTGAAGGTGTCGCCCCCAAGGTTTTCGCGATTGCGAAGAGGTTTCTATACGCATGTATCGCCGAACCGGGCGAGGGCGGGTGCTTCTGCTCGCGTTTCTCGCCCTGTCGATAGTCGTAATCACGCTCGACTTCCGTCAACAGGGAGACGGTCCGCTGGAACGGGCCAAGGACATCTCGAGTGCCATAGTCACCCCGATCCAGCGGGGCCTCACCGCGGTGTTCGAGCCGGTCGGTAGCTTCTTCTCGTCCATCTCTGAGCTCTCCAGCCTTCGCACCGAGAACGCCACGCTCCGCAACGATCTCGAGGAGATGGAGCAACGCGTGACCGAGGCCGATCAGGTCCTCTCTGAGAACGAGCGGCTGCTGGCGCTGCAAGAGCTCGACGAGTCGTATCCGACGATGGAGCGGGTCTCCGCGCGCGTCATCGGCCGCCCGCCCGCCAACTACAAGTGGGCGATAACGATCGACAAGGGCCGTGACAGCGGGATCCGTCCCGACATGGCCGTGATCGACCCCGACGGTTTGGTGGGCAAAGTGATCCGGGCTTCGGGCGACACCGCGACCGTTCTGTTGCTCATCGATCCGCAAGCCGGCGCAAAAGCTCGCATCGAAGGCGAGGGATACGCCGGCGCGATCCAGGGCAATGGCGCCAGCGAGATGTTGTCGCTCCAGTTCGTCGACACCGACGCGCAGGTCGACATCGGCGACGAGGTCGTCACGTCCGGCTACGACCAGGGCATCTTCCCTCCGTCGATACCGATCGGAACGGTGTCCAGCGTCGACAGCCAGGAGGCGGCCCTCGACCAGGACATCGACGTCGAGCCGTACGTCGATTTCACGACACTTGATTTCGTCCAGATCATCATCGAGTCCGGTAGCCGGCCCGAGGCGGGGGAGTGAGATGTCGGTGACGGCCAGCATCAGGACTCCGCGCTTCCTGGCCGATCTCGGCCTGACCCGGATCTTCGCGATGGCCGCCGTGGTCCTGCTGGCCGTGGCGATCCAGTCGACCCTGCTGGCCCGTCTGACCCTGCTGGGCGTCATCCCCCAGCTCGTCCTGGTCGTGGTGGTGAGCCTCGCCTATCTGGACGGGAGCCGGGTGGGGGTGGTCGTCGGCTTCGCCGGGGGGCTTCTCCAGGATCTCCTGCTGCCTCAGTCGATCATCGGCCTGACCGCTCTCGTCTACACGATGATCGGCTACGGCGTCGGGAGCCTGCGCCAGTTCGCCCCTGGTGAATCGGTATGGACCCCGGTGTTCGCGGTGGCGATCGCGTCGGCGATCGCCGAATTCGGCTACGCCCTGCTGGCGATCATCCTCGGCCAGCAGTGGGTGAGCCTGAGCTTCACGGCGAAGGTCACCGGACTGGTCGTTCTGTACGACACCCTGCTGACCCCGTTCGCCTTCCCCTTGTTGCGTCGCATCGCGGATCGGTTCCGGCCGGAGAAGGTCTACAAGTGGTGAGCTCTCAACGGCAGAAAACCGGCGGCACCGACAAGACGGTCTTGCGTCTGGCCGTCTTCGGCATCCTGATCGTTGCGTGCTTCGTGGCGTTGTTCTCGCGCCTGTGGTTCCTTCAGGTGCTCGCATCTGAGGAATACCGCACGCTTGCGAAAGAGAACCGCGTCCGTTTCGTGCACAGCGAGCCTCCGCGCGGCCGGATCCTCGATCGCAACGGGGTCGTCCTGGTCGACAACCGGACGTCGTACGCGATCACCGTCGACCGCCAGGTGCTCGTTCGGCCGCGGCAGCGCAACCGGGTGTTGCGCAGCATCGCCGAGATGACCGACGAGAAGCTACCCGACCTCAAGCGCCGCCTGGAAGACACGACGGTGTCGCCGTACAAGCCGGTCGCGGTTGCCCGCGACGTGCCGAACAGGGCGCGTTACAGGATCATCGAGAACCACGAGGACTTTCCGGGCGTCGGTATCGCGAAGCTCCCCGTGCGCGAGTACCCGCAGGGAAAGCTGGCGGCCCACCTTCTTGGTTATGTGGGAGAGATCTCGGAAGAACAGCTGAAAGAGGGTTACTTCGCCAATGCCCGGCCCCCATATGCAGCAGGAGACATCGTCGGCAAGGCCGGACTCGAGCTGACCTACGACCGGTGGCTGCGCGGCACGCCGGCCATCGAGAAGATGGTGGTCAACTCCGCCGGCGACGTGATCGGCAAGCGTCCGAAGCGGGCTGAGGTGCCCGGACAGGACTTGGTCCTGTCGCTGGACGCCCAGATCCAGGCCGCCGCCGAGGATGCATTGGCAGCAGGTCTCGAGACCGGGGACGCCGTGGGGGGAGCGGTCACGGTCATGGATCCCAACACCGGCGGCATCGTTGCGATGGCGAGCTTGCCCACCTACGACCCCGCCATCCTCGCGGACGGCATCACCACGGAGGAGTTCCGCAAGCTGAACGATCCCGAGCAACCGGCGTTCTTCAACCGTGCCCTGCAGGGCGAGCGCTCACCGGGATCGACCTTCAAGATCGTGACCGCAGGAGCGGCTCTTGCGAACGACATCGTCGGACCCTTCGACACGATCGAATGTCCCGGAGCGGCCGTCTATCCGCCGAGCGGCGTTCCCGGCAGCGTCACCTTCCGCAACTGGACCTCGGCCTACAACGGAATCATCGGGTTCCCGAAATCCCTCGAGATCTCGTGCGACACCTTCTATTACGAGCTCGGCTGGCGCATGGAGACCGCCTTCGGCCCCCCCGAGAGCGCGGGTGGCGACGGCAGCGAACGCTTCCAGAAGTACATGCGTCTCACCGGGTTCGGTCACGACACCGGTATCGACCTGCCCAACGAGGCGGACGGACGCGTTCCCGACCAGGAATGGTTGGCCGAGTTCTGCGAGGCCACCGAATGCCTCAACGAGGACTGGCTTCCCGGTTACACGGTGAACATGTCGATCGGCCAGGGCGACCTCGTGACGACGCCGCTGCAGATGGCGGTCGCCTTCGGGGCCATCGCGAACGGGGGCGAGGTTCTCGAACCGCGCGTTGGCGATCACCTCACCCACGTGGACCCCGACACGGGCGAAGCGACGATCACGCGCGAGATCGAGTCCAAGGTCGCGGACGAGCTGCCCCTTGACGACACCGAGCTCGGCGTCATCCACGAAGGCTTGATCGATGTGTTGATGGGGGCCGAGGGGACGGCGCGGGGGGCGTTCGCGGGCTTCCCGCTCGAGCAATTCCCGATAGCCGGGAAGACCGGAACGGCCCAGATCGGCGAGACCGACGACAACGACGCCTGGTTCGTCTCCTACGGGCCGAGCGACGACCCCGAGTACGTCATCTCCGTCTATCTGGAAAAGACCTTCGGCCACGGAGGCGAGATCGCCGCACCGGTGGCTCGCCAGATCTGGGAACGCATCTTCGGGATCGACGAGGAGACGGACATCCAGATCGGCCAGGACGCGTCGGGCTGATGAAGGGGGGATACGCCTCGGGCGGGTACTTCGGTGAAGCGGTCGATCGGATCGGCGGCGAGCCCATCAGCGCGCGCATGGCGCGTAAGGCTCCCATCAGGCACCTCGACCCCACGCTCTTGCTGGTCACGCTGATGCTGGCGGCCTACGGCGCGGTGATGGTGTTCTCGGCGACGGTGCACCGCCAGGAGGAAGCAGGGCTGGACCCGCAACTCTTCGTCAAGCGGCAGATCGCATATCTGATAGCCGGGGTGGTCGTGCTGTTGCTGTTGAGCTCGTTCGACTATCGCCACCTACGGACGTTTGCCCCCTTCATCTACGGCGCGACGTTGATCGGGCTGGTCCTTGTCCTTACGCCGCTCGGGGCCGTTTCGAAGGGTGCCCAACGGTGGATCGACTTCGGGTTCTTTCAGGCACAGCCGTCCGAACTTGCAAAGGTCGCCGTGATCATCACGTTGGGCGCGTTCTTCGCGGAGAAGAAGGGGGAACTGCGTGCACTGGACGTCCTAGCGGCGATCGGTTTGGTCGTCGTTCCGGCGGGGCTGATCTTCCTCGAACCCGACCTCGGCACGATGATGGTGTTCGTTGCCCTGACGGGAGGGCTGCTGCTCGTGGGAGGCGCCAAGCTGCGCCACTTCCTCGTGCTGGGAGTCGTCTGCGCGATCGGGATCGCCGCCATCATCCAGTTCGACGTGCTGCACGACTACCAGAAGGAGCGGATCACATCGTTCCTCGATCCGAACCCGGACGTCCGCTCTTACGGCTACAACCTGACCCAGTCGAAGATCGCCATCGGTTCTGGCGGGTTCCGGGGCAAAGGGCTCGAGAGCGAGAACACCCAGACCTCGCTGGACTTCGTTCCCGAGCAGCACACTGACTTCATCTTCACGGCGGTGGGGGAGCAGCTCGGCTTCCTCGGGTCGGCGACCCTCCTGGCGTTGTTCGCGTTCCTCATCTGGAGGGCTTTGAGGATCGCAACGATGTCGCGTGACATGTTCGGCACCTTGTTGGCCACCGGCGCGGCTGCGCTGTGGGCCTTCCAGCTCTTCGTAAACGTCGGGATGACGATGGGGATCATGCCCATCACCGGCATCCCGCTTCCTTTCATCTCCTATGGAGGATCCAGCTTGATCACGAATTTCGCAGCAGTCGGCTTGTTGATGAACGTCCACATGAGGCGGTTCCTGTGAGCCGCGATGGGAGATGGGGTGAGCACCGATGAGTGAGTCGTCGCCCCGTCCGCGCGAGAAGGCCGAAGACGTCCTGAGCGAGGCCCCGGTCCCCAGCGCCGCCGCGGCGACCCCTGGAGGCGAGAAGAAACAGTCCGGACCGCGCCGGCGCCGCCGGCGAGGGCCCCGCCGCCGGTCGGCCGCAAAGCGGACCGCAACCAACCGCGTGATGTTGGTGCACGGCGATCCGAACGGAACCCAGATCGCGGTCCTCGAAGACGGATCCATCGTCGAGCACTACGTCGCCCGCGCCCACGACCGCTCTTTGGTCGGCAACGTCTACCTCGGCCGCGTGCAGAACGTGCTTCCCGGGATGGAGGCTTCGTTCGTCGAGATCGGCGAGGCTCGCAACGGCGTGCTCTACGCAGGCGAAGTGGGTCTTGCCGGCGACGAAGGCGAGGGCGAGGTCCCGCGCATCGAGACGGTTCTCAAGTCGGGCCAACCGATCCTCGTGCAGGTCACCAAGGACCCGATGAGCTCGAAGGGTGCCCGGCTAACGGCCCTCATCTCGATCGCCGGGCGTCATCTCGTGCTCGTGCCGAACGCGCGGTCGCTCGGCGTTTCCCGGCGTCTCGCCGACGCGGAGCGAGCTCGACTGCGCGATCTTTCGCAGGCGTTGCGACCCAAGGAGCACGGGTTGATCGTGCGCACTGCGGCCGAGGGTGTTTCGCAGGAGGATCTCGAACGCGACCTCTCTCGGCTCCTCGAGATCTGGGCCGAGATCGAGAAGAAGGCGGGTTCGTCGAAGGCACCGGCCCTTGTTTATTCCGAGCCCGAGCTCGAGCTGCGCGTGATCCGCGACCTGTTCAATCGCGACGTCAGCCGGTGTGTGGTCGACGATCGCGATCTCGAGTCGACTCTGCGGGACTACGTTCGAGCCACGGCCCCCGACCTGGGAGACCGTCTCGAGCTGTACGAGGGCGACCTGCCCATCTTCGAGGAATTCAGAGTCCTCGAACAGATCCGCAAGTCGCTCGACCGGCGGGTGTGGTTGCCCTCAGGGGGCCATCTCGTCATCGACCGGACCGAAGCCATGACGGTCGTCGACGTGAACACCGGCAAGTTCGTCGGCAAGTCGAATCTCGAGGAAACCGTGTTCCGCACGAACAAAGAGGCCGCCGTCGAGGTCGCCCGACAGCTGCGCCTGCGGGACATCGGCGGCATCATCGTCATCGACTTCATCGACATGGAGATCTCCGAGAACCGCGACGAGGTGCTGCGCGTCTTCCGGGCGGAGCTCGATCGGGACAAGACCCGCACCCACGTGTTCGATATCTCACCGCTCGGCCTGGTGCAGATGACCAGGAAGAACGTCTCCGCCGGTATCGTCGAGGCCTTCTCGGATCCATGTCCGACCTGCGAGGGCCGCGGCATCCTCATCCACGATGTCGATTGAAAGCCCCGACGGGCTTCCGGAGGCGATTTCTCCTCTGTTATCCTCGCTGACCGGTCCTCATTCGAGGGCGGAACTCTCTTAGGAGAACGCATGTACGCAGTCATCCGCGCGGGCGGGAAGCAGCACAAGGTCGCCAAGGGCGACGTGATAGAGGTCGAGAAGATCCGGGGGAACTC
>DATFFR010000043.1:0-33502 GCA_035249925.1 Actinomycetota bacterium | reverse complement strand
TCGCCCACTACGAGGGAACGTTCAAGTAGTCAAGAGGAATTGATAGGTACGACCGACGGGGTCGAAGCCCATCTCCTCGTAGAGCTTCTTCGGCCAATCATCCTCGTCGGCCACGAGGAAGATCATGTCGTGGTTCCAGGTCTGAGCCTCGGACAAGGCGCGTAGCACCACCGAAGTGCCAAGACCGCGCCCCCGGTATTCCTCGAGCGTTGCCACGTCCTCTATCTGCGCGGTGGAGCCGTCGGAGTAGAGCTCGCACATCGACGCCACGGCCCCGTCGACGTAGGCGGCGAAACAGCGTTTGTCGGTCGCGGCCGAGACCAAACCCGCCACGATGCGCATCTGGCGGAGAACCTCCTCCCCCTCGAAGTAGGGGTCTCGGCGATTGAACTCCTCCTTCGCCGCGGTGTGGACCGGATGTGCGATCTCGTCGACCGCAGTCGTGGCGGACCGATCCGGGGGCCGGCGATGCACCATCCACACGAGCTTCGTCACCCGCCACCCCAGCGCCGCGAAGCCGGCCGCGACTCGGGCCCCCACCCGCTCGCGTGTCACGACGACCTTTCGATGAGCGAAATCGCCGGGAGCCATCAGCCGGTCGCACTCGGCGGCGAGGGTCTCCGCCGTGATCGCGTCGTCCTCGGCATCGACGCGCACGAAGTTGAGGTCGTAGATGCCGGGCACCACAGACGTGAACAACGCGGTGCCCCATCGGAACGCCTGCTCTGTATCGGCGATCGTTTCGACGAGAGCCTCTTCGAACGCCACGGCGCGAGCGAACTCGGCGCCCCCTTCGCTATCCGCCATGTTCTCGGCTCAGGCGTCGAGCCGGGCGATGATCGCGTCGGCGACCTCGTCGGTCTTGGCGGGAGGTCCCATGGGCCGCAGGTCGGCGGTGCGGTGCCTGCCCTCGGCCAGAACCTGAGCGACGCCGCGTTCCAGCCGGTCCGCGTCGGCGCTCTTGCCGAGGTGTCTCAGCATCAGCACGGCCGACAGGATCATCGCCATCGGGTTCGCCATCCCTTGGCCGGCGATATCGGGGGCCGATCCGTGGGTCGGCTCGAACACCGCGTACTCGTGCCCCAGATTCATCCCCGGGGCCACCCCGAGTCCCCCGACGAGCCCCGCGCAGAGGTCCGAGATGATGTCGCCGTAGAGGTTGGAGAGCACGATCACGTCCAGGTCCTGCGGGTGCCACACGAGCCACATCGCCAGCTCGTCGACCTGCATGGCTTCGAAGCCCACGTCGCGGTAGTCCTCGGCGAGCTTGTTGGCGGTGTCCAGCCACAAGCCGTCGGAGAAGCGCATGATGTTGGCCTTGTGGCCGAGGGTCACCTTGCGCCGGCGGTGCTCCTTCGCGTAATCGAAGGCGAAGCAGACGATGTCGCGGGTGGCCTTTATCGAGATGGGCTTGACCGAGACCCCGGCGTCATTCGCGATCGGGAATCCGTGTACGTAGCTGAGGTATCCCCGCAGCTTGTTCAGCTCCTTGGAGTCCTTCTCGAGCTCGATCCCCTGATAGAGGTCTTCCGTGTTCTCTCGCACCACGACGATGTCGACTGCCTCGAAGCGCGACGGGACCCCCGCGTAGAGACGACAAGGCCGCACAGAGGCATAGAGGTCGAGCTCCTGGCGCAGTGCCACGTTGATCGACCGGAACCCCGTCCCCACCGGAGTCGTCACCGGGCCCTTGAGCGCGACCTTGTTCGACTTGATCGAAGCCAGCACGTGCGGGGGTAGCGGGTCGCCGTGACTTTGTATGGCCGGCGCCCCGGCCTCGTGGACATCCCACTCGATGCCGGCGTCCAGCGCATCGACCACCTTGCGGGTCGCGTCCGCGACCTCCGGTCCTATCCCGTCGCCCGGGATGAGCGTCACCCTTGCCATGCCCCGAGACTAAATCGGACGCACGGAGCAACCTCCGGGCACCGGACGACGTCTATAGGACGCGATATCCGGCGAAATGACTGGCGCCGGAGGCGCGCGTGCCTCAAGCTGAAACCGCTGGTCGGGCGCCCGGCAACGGGCTGAAGAGGGGGATCTCGTGTTCTCAAAGTCGGTTGCCTCGGTGGTCCTCGGCGCGCTCGTAGCGGCGTCATTCGTCACTCCCGCCGCGGGACAATCGCCCGCGCCGGCGTGTCCCCAGCCCGTCCCGATCGAGGAGGTCCAAGAAGGGATGGCCGCGACCGGCTACACGGTCGTCAGAGGCACCGAGCCAGAGCCCTTCGGCGCGCAGGTGCTCGGCGTGCTGAACGACGCGCTCGGGCCGGGTCGCGACATGATCGTTGCCGATCTGACGAGCCCGGCCATCGAGTCCGCCGGTGGGATCTGGGCCGGGATGTCGGGCTCGCCCGTCTACGTCGGCGATCGGTTGTTGGGGGCTGTGGGCTACGGGCTCTCGGAGGAGGACTCGTCGATCGCGGGGCTGACGCCCGCCCAGGACATGCTGGACATCCTGAGCTATCCGATGGGGGATGGAGCGGCTTCCGTCCCGAACGACACACCCGAGAGCATCCCCGTGACCCCGTCGATCCAGAGACGGATCGAGGCCTCCGAGGGCGACTCCACCTCCGGGAGCCTCCGCGCGCTGCGCGTGCCGTTGAGCGTCTCGGGAGGGCGCGGCAGCCGCCTGGTGAACCGATCGATCAAGCGCGAGGGGCTTCCGTACATCGCCTACGCAGGCTCCTCGGCCTCGGGTGACTTCTCGGCGAGCGCGACCGGCACCCTCGAGCCGGGCGATTCCTTCGCCGGTTCGTTCTCGTACGGGGACATCACCGTGGCCGAGATCGGGACCGCCGCCGTCGTGTGCGAGAACCGGGCGATCGCGTTCGCGCATTCGATATTCCCGTTCTTCCCACAGGGCGCGACCGAGATGGGGGCCAACGAGGCCGACGTGCTGACGATCGTGGACAACCCGAATTTCAAGCTGGCCACGATCGAGGCTCTCGTCGGCACCGTCGACCAAGACCGGCTCGCAGGCGTGCGCGCATTGCTGGACGTGATCCCGTCGGTGGTTCCGGTCACGTCGACGATCGTTGCGCCCGATCTGGGGCGTACCCTCGAGGGGGAGACTCGCGTCGTCGTGCAGAAGATGGTGCCGACGATTGCCAACGTGCACATGGTCGACAGCGTCGACTCGGCATTCGACCAGGTCGGCACCGGCAGCGTCGACGCAACTTGGACGATCACCGGTACGCGCGAGGGCGGCGCGGCGTGGGAGCTCACGCGGACGAACATGTTCGCGTCGACCGACGACATCGCCAGGGACTCGTTCAACGAGCTGACCGGGAACCTCTTCGCCCTGTTCTACAACGGCCATGAAGACGTCGCTTTCACCGACGTGCACGCCGATGTGACGGTGCGCGAGGCTCTCGACAGCTACACGCTCGTCAAGGCGCTGGTGTCCGTCAACGGGGGCCGGTACCGCGGTGGTCGCCAGGTCGAAGTGAGCCCCGGAGACGAGCTCGCGCTGCGTGTGATGTTGCGCCCGCCGGGCGCATCGATCGACGGGAGCGAGGACATCCCGGTAGAGATGGCGCTCGAGGTGCCGCGGCGCGTCTCGGGGCAGGGGTACATCACCGTGAGCGGCGGAGGCGGGGGCGGCGGCTTCAGGTCCTGCTTCTACGACGGCGAGTACTGCGCCCAGCGGATCGCGGCACGGTTCGAGTCCTTCGACGCGCTGCTGGAGGGATTGTCATCCAGGAGAGGTAATAACTCGATCGTCGCCCGGCTCCGGATCGGTCGGCATCAGAGCCGCGTGGTGTCGCGGGACCGCGCCGAGACCGACAAGGTCGTGCGCGGCGAGGACTTCATCCAGGTCGTCATGGAGGGGTCGGACGGGTCGCGAGGCGGCCGAGAGATACCCATCCGCGATCGGGCCGTCCAGCCGTGAGCGAGCTCGCCATCTTTTCCGCGACCGCGCTGTCGGTGATCCTGGTCGTTGCGGCTGGGGGGAAGCTCGGCGCCCCCGATCGGTTCCGCCGCGCTCTTACGACCTACCGCGTCATCCCCAAGGCCGCGATCCCGTTCCTGGTGGTTGTGGTTCCGGTCACCGAGCTGGCTCTCGCCGCGCTGCAGTGGGTGCGGCCCCTGCAACCCGTTGCGGGACTCGCGATCACCGGGATGTTCGTGGTCTTCACGCTGTTGCTGCTGCGCTCGTTGCTGGCCGGCGAGGAGGCCGACTGCGGCTGCTTCGGGAGCGCGGCCCCCGAGAAGGTGTCGTGGTTCTCGGTGCTGCGCAACGTCGTATTGATCGGACTCGCGCTGGCCGGGGCGTTCGCCGGAGGTGACTCTGCAGCTTCGACCCTGGCGCCGGTGTTGGCAGGGATCGGCGCGGGCCTGTTGATCCTCGTCGTCGACCAGGCGCTGACGGTCTTCTCGCGCACCTGGTTCACTCCCGACCGGCTCGGGAGTTGACGGCCTGATGGAGGGCTGGTGGCTGGTCTCCTACATCGTTAACTGGGTGCTGCTCGTCGCGCTCGGCGTCTTCTGCATAGCGATCCTTCGGCAGATGGGACTCCTCTACGTCAGGCTCGGGGGGTCGCTCGGCGCGCTTCAGACGCCGGAAGGCCCGGAGGTTGGAGCGCAGATCCCGGTGCCGAGCGTGCACGATCGCAACGGCGTCGTGCGATCGCTCGTGCCTGAGCCGAACCGCATGAAGCTGCTCGTGTTCATGTCTCCGACCTGCGAGATCTGCGACCCGATGGTTCCGCTGCTCCCGGGGTTCTCCCGCTCGTTGAGATCGCACGCCGAGCTACTGGTCGCGATGTCGGACGAGGACAGAACCGGCAAGTTCGCTGCGTGGAAGCCCGGCGCGCCGCAGGTGGTGGTCGACCAGTCGCTGCCGGAGTTGTTCCAGCTCCCCGCGATGCCGTACGCGGTGGTCGTGGACGATCGCGGACGGGTGGCCTCGAAGGGCGTGTTCAACGACATCGTGCAGCTCGAGAGCGTGCTGAACGAAGCCGAAGCAAATGCCTGACCCGATCGAGCGTCTATCGGTCAAGACGGTCAGCCGCGTGTCGCGCCGGTCCTTCCTCGGGAAGGCTACGCGCGTGCTGACGGCGGTCGTCGCGGGAACCGCGATGCCGGTCGTGTTGCCGGCGCAGCGCGCCTCCGCCGGAGCTCGCAATTGCCCGCCTTCGTTCTGCACGTGTGGGAAGCGGGTCGTTCCGGAGACGTGCTGGCTCGAGTGCGGTAGCCGCTGTTGTGGGCGCCGGATGACCCGCATCTGCGACTGCTGCAGAGGATCGGGATGCCGGCCGAACCATTTCTGCTCGAACCCGGGCTGTCACCTCTGCGCCGAGAGCTTCCACCAGTGCACCGCCGCCCGCTGCTAAAACCGGTCTACTAGGCACATGGATGCATGGGTGGTGTCGGCTGCGCTGCTCGCGGCCGCCGCCGGGGTCGCATCGAACTGGTCGCCCTGAGGCTTCTCCATGGTCGACACCATCGGTCCGATGGTGCGGGGTGCTGAGAGCCGCGGGACCCGCGTCGAGCTCGCTCACGTTGGCGGCGGCCTGTTGGGGGGAGCCGTCACCGGCTTCCTCGCCGGCGCGCTCGGAGCCCTGTTCCGGTTGGGAGGGGCCCTCGACCCGTGGGCGACGTGGACGATGGTGGGGGCGGTGGTCGTTGCTTTCGCTTACGACTCCTTGCACGAGGGCCGCAAGCTCGGTCTCGCCCGGCAGACGCCGCGGGCATGGCGCCACGTGTTGCCGGCGGGAGCGGCCGCGTTCTTCAACGGCTTCGATCTCGGTCTGGGCTGGAGCACGCGCATCTACTTCACCTCTTACGTGGTGGCCGTGGCCGCTGCGGTGCTCAGCGGCCACGCGCTCGCCGGCGCGGCGATCGGGGCTTCCTTCGGCGCCGCCCGCGCCGGCTTCGTCGTGCTGGCCCAGCGGCGCTCCACCGGTGCGCTATCGATCGACACGATCGCGGCCCGGCGCGGGCTGGTCTCCGGGTTGAACGCGGTAGCACTGGTCCAGTTCGCGGTCGTGACGACCCTCGTAGGGTGAGTGGGTGAGCGCTCGGGGACTGCTCGTAGTCGCCCTCGGCGGCAATGCCATCCAGGAGCCGGACGGAGAGGACTCGGTTAGCTCCGACTTTGCGCGCACCGCGGCGACGGCCGATCGGCTGGCACGGCTCGCGGCCGATGGATGGCGTCTGGTGATCACACACGGGAACGGCCCCCAGGTCGGCAACCATCTCCTTCGCAGCGAGCTGGCGCACGTGCACGGCGACCTCCCGCTCCTTCCGCTAGAGGTCTGCGTCGCCGACACCCAGGGCGGCATGGGCTACATGCTGCAGCAGTGCCTCAGCAACTCGCTGCACCGCCTGGACCTTCCCGCGGTCGTAGCGACGATCGTCACGCAGATCTTGGTCGACCAAGACGACCCTGGGTTTGCGGCCCCGACCAAACCCGTCGGCGAAGTGATTCCGGCCGAGCGTGCCGAGGTGTTGAGAGAGCAAGGCTGGGAGCTGGTCGAGGATCGACGACGTAACGGATTCCGTCGCGTCGTGGCCTCCCCGCATCCCCTCGAGATCGTCGAAGCCGCCGCCATCAAGACGATGGTGGACGAAGGCATGCTTGTCGTCGCCGCCGGAGGTGGCGGCATCCCGGTGGTTGCAGGGCCCGATGGGGACATCAAGGGGGTGGCCGCGGTGGTGGACAAGGACCTGGCGTCGGCTCTGCTGGCGGTCGACCTCCAGGCCGACGGCCTGCTCGTCCTCACCAACGTCGACGCCGTCGCCCTCAACTACGACACACCGTCCGAGCGACCGATCGCGTCTATGACCGTCGCGGAGGCGCTCAGGTACCTCGACGAGGGCCATTTCGCTCCGGGCAGCATGGGCCCGAAGGTCGAGGCGGTTGCGCGTTTCGTCGAAGTCACGGGCCGACCCGGGATCGTCACTTCTCTCGACTCCGCGGCGCCCGCGCTCGAGGGTGGAGCCGGCACGCGGATCCTCCCGTAGCGCTTCGGCACGCGATCCATCCGGCAAGGCCCTTGTCCGATCGGCCCGCCGGCCCGACGCTATCGGGACGCGATAGGCAAAGAGGGCGCGCAGAGGAGAGGGCATTGGACGCCAGGCGAGAGGCATGGGAGCGGATCGACGCCCGTTACGACCCGCGCGTGCTCGAGCCGTCCCCGCCCTACGTACCGGAGCCGCCGTGGTTCGCCGACGATCCCGTCGCGCCGGGCCCGGGTCCGTCCGAGACCGTCGTGAGCCCCGTCGGCAACACCGGTCTGAGCTGGAGCGAACTCGTCGCCGCCGAGCCCGATCTAGGCGATTGGTGCGCCGAGCGCTGGCTGGCCGCGTGGCCCCGGCTCGAGGCTCCTCCCGCGAGCTTCCCGACCACGCGACTCGCGCTCCACTCGCTGGCGGAGCACGTGCTGGCCCCCGCGCGCCGTTCGTCGAACGGCAAGATCGGGTTGCGCTTCACGCGCGCCGGTTTCGGAACGCCTTTCTTCGGCGCCGGCAAGCAGGCCAGGGTCGAGGGTTCCGAGCTCGTCGTGGACCACGGAGGTTGGGAGGAGCGCGCCCCGCTCTCGACGTTGCAGGAGGCCGCCGCATTCGTAGGGATCGAATGCGGGGCGCGGCCCGATCTCTACGAACCCACGACCCCGCTGTACCCCGAGGAGACCTTGCATGTCGACGAGACCGCGGCGCGCTGGCTGGGGGAGTGGTTCGGCTTCGGATGCTCGGTCCTCGAGCAATTGAGGGCCGAGGTCCACGCGGCGGGCGAGCCGTCGCGCGTGCAGCTCTGGCCGGAACACTTCGACATGGCCGTCGAGTTGAACGACCCGACCGGAGCACACCGCGCCGGCTACGGGATCTCACCGGGTGAGGACGAGCACGAGGATCCTTATCTGTATGTCGTTCCGTGGTCTCCGTGTGACGATGACTGGTGGAACGCGAGTCACTTCGATGGGGCCTTGCTCGATCTGAAGGTCGTGCTGGACGCTTCCGACCAGCGTGCGATGGCGCTCGACTTCTTCCGGACGTCGCGGCGCGTCCTGGGCGAAACGGGTGCCGGGTCCTAGAACGGCCGCCCGCCGTTCGATCCCGGCGGGTGGCGCCCCGGTCCCATGTGCGGGAAGGTGGTAACGCGTTCTTCATCATCCGCGTACCCGAGAAAGGAGCTCCCTTGCGACGAGCCGGCGTCACCATCCTTGCGGTTGCCCTGCTCGCCCTCTTCGCCTGCGGTGGGGACGACGAGCCCGCAACGACCACGCCCGCGCCGGAGGATCAGGCCGACGCGGCCTCTTCGACGCTCGAGCTGGCCGCGGTGGACTTCTCCTTCTCGCCCCCGGTCCTCACTGTCGCTGCGGGGGCCGAGGTGACCGTGACGTTCACGAACGACGGAGAGTCGCCACACACGTTCAGCTCCGACGATCTGGGCTTCGACGTACGAGCCGATCCCGGTGCCTCCGAGGAGGTCACGTTCACCGCTCCCGAGGAGGGCACCTCGGAGTTCCAGTGCAACCTGCATCCGCAGATGAAGGGAACCGTCGAGCTCGAGTGATGAGGGCGCGTGACCGCGTTCACATGAGGTAACCGGCGGGCGCGCGAACCTCGCGCCATGTTGCGGTTCGGGGCGTCGATCGTGCTATGGCTGGTTCTCGTTCCGGCAACCGTCGTCGAGGCGGCCCCTCTGCTCATCCCTCCCGTGGACGCGCCGGTGGCCGTGCCGTTCGACGCTCCGGCGCATCGCTTCGCACCGGGTCACAGGGGGATCGACTACGCGACGCCGGCGGGGACCCGCGTGCGTGCCGCCGCCTCCGGCATCGTCACCTTCGCCGGGCGGGTGGCGGGGACGGGGGCGGTGACGGTCGCGCACGACTCCGGCTACGAGTCGACCTATACGTCCTTGGGGGACATCGAGGTGGTCCGAGGAGACCTCGTGCGCTCCGGTACCTGGCTGGGGACGACGGACGTCTCCCACCCGGGTGGTCGGCCGGGTCTTCACTTCGCCGTCAAGTGGGGCGACCGCTACGTTGACCCGGGGCTCCTGCTCGGTACGTTCGATGTGTCGGCGGCGATACACCTGGCGCCGCTTGTATGGCAACCGCCGGCCGCGATGCCGGCCGCCTTCAGGAGCGCGTTCGCCGACGCGGGAACCGCCGAACCCCTCTGTCGCGCACCGCGAGCATTGACCGACCTTCCGTCGCGTCCTCCAAACGACAACATTGCCGTCGCCATCGCCGGCCTGTCGAGCCGTACCCGCGGAGGTCTCGACGCCGATATGTACGAGCACGGGCCCGAGGAGCTCGGTTATCCGCCTCACCGCGTCTATCGCTTCTCGTACGCGGGGATCGACGGACGGATGTTGCACCATCCCTACCGGCGTGAGGACACGTTCGGAGACGTCAGAAAGGCTGCGGACGGCCTGCGCCGGTTGCTGCGGGTCGTGGCTCTTCGCCATCCCGGCGCCCGGGTCGATCTGTTCGCCCATTCCCTGGGTGGCCTTGTGGCCCGAAGGTATCTAACCCATACCGCCAAGCTGTCGTCACAGCGGTTGCCACAGATAGAACACCTGGTGACGTTCGCGACACCGCATCGGGGTTCGATCCTCGCGGAGCTGCCCGATCGGCTCTCCACCGAGACGCTGACGGGCGGACCCCTTGTAGACGGACTCAGCGCATTGTCTCGTCTTGGTGCGCCGTGGCCGGATCCCCGTTCTCCCGCGGTGGCCCAGCTCGCGCCCGGTTCGGATCTCCTGCGCGACATGTCCCGCGAGAGCGTGATCTACGGAACCCGGGCGCTGGCTCTCGCGACCCCGAACGATCCCGTCGTAACGGCCGATCGCGCTCTGTGGCGGGACGCACGCTCCACTGTGGTGCCGCCTGCCGGGATCTACGGACACTCCGCGATCGTGTCGTCGGACCTTGCTCAGGGTGTAGCTCACGCGTTCCTCCGGGACGCGGCCCCAGCCTGCCGCGGCGCATGGGACCTCTGGGGGCCGCGTGTGGGCAGGGCTCTCGCCTTCGCCGAAAGCCAGGCCGTCCGCGGCCTTGCCGCGCTCGAGAGTCTCGGGGTGGGCAGGATCCTGCGGATCGGGAGGCTGGGGCGCGACCTGACGCGCACCAGAGCGGGCCGGATCGCCGGCCGGCTGGCCGGACGGCTCCTGCACCGGGCGGGCGTCGAGGTCATGCAGGGCCGATGAATGTGGAAGTGAAAGAGCCCCCTCCGCCGGGGGGGATGGGCGGTGCGGAGGGGGCCCTGCTTGGTTCGCTACGTTGTGGTTCGTATAGATGATGCGCCTTTTCTGCTCGGATGTCGTCGCCCCCAGGGTTCAGAACTGCCTCCTTCCGGTTGTTCTCGAGAGACAAAACCGGGCCCGGAGCGGGGTCGCTCATAGGATTTCGCCATGGTCATGAATCGCCTCCCCCTGGACGCCCCCGGAGCCGAGAGCGAGTTCCAGCGGGTCGAGGTCCGCAGGAGCACCCGGCGCCGCAAGACGATCTCGGCCGAGATCCTGGGCGACGCCTTGATCGTCTCGATCCCCGACCGCATGTCGCGTGCCGAGGAACAGGAGTGGGTCCAGCGGATGACCGCGCGCATGTCCGAGCGCAAGCGCCGGGATCGCTTGAACTCGGCCGAGGATCTGGCTCGCCGCGCGGCCGACCTCTCCGAGCGCTACGTGGACGGGGTCCGGCCCGCCGGTATCGAGTGGGTTACCAACCAGCGGTCCCGCTGGGGATCGTGCAGCCCCGACGACGGCACCATCCGGCTGTCGCTCGCGCTATCGGAGTATCCGCGCTGGGTGTCCGACTACGTGATCGTTCACGAGCTCGCGCATCTGATCGTGCCCGATCACTCAGCGCGCTTCTGGGCCATCGTCAACCGCTATCCGCTCACCGAACGCGCGCGCGGGTTCCTGATCGCGAAAGGGATGGAAGAGGCCTAAGCCCGGGAACGTGGATCGCGCGACTGCCAAAAGACGATGCCGTCGAGGCCCGCTCGCTCGAGGATGCCCACGGCCAGGGCGGCGCGTACGCCGTAGCCCGCGATCACGGTGATCCCGGAGCCGTCGTCGAGCTCGCCGGCGCGGGCCCATAGTTGCGGGATGGGGATCGCGTCGGCTTCGTTCACCGCGGCGGCACCCGGGTCACCGACGTCGAGGAGCCGGCCGCGGCGCGGCCGGGGCCCCTGGTAGGTCTCGGTGGAGGCCGGCGCCCCCAGCCAGCGTGACCATTCGTTCACGGCGTCCGGGACCTGTCCCAGCACCGAGAAACCGCGGCCGCGCAACGCGGCCGCGGCGTTGTCCATGTCCGCGTCCTCACGCGTCATCAGCACGAGGGGGAGGTCCAGGGGGATCAGGTCGCGTGCGCGGGAAGGGAAGCCCGGACCCGACTCGTACAGCAGCGAGAGCGAACCCGGGATGTGCACGTCAAGGTACGAAGCGACGTCGCGAAGGTCGACGAAGGCTGCCCCGGCATCCACGTTGCGCATCGCCTCGGAGAAGGACATGGCGCGCGCGGTGCTCGTGGTCAACATGACCTATGGATAACAGATACTGGTTGGATGTTCGGGCCCATCCTGCTCGCGTTGTTGATCGTTCCGCTCATCGAGCTGTACGTGATCATTCAGGTGGGTGAACAGATCGGTGTCCTTCCGACGATCCTCACCCTGATCGCGATCTCCGTGATCGGCACCTGGCTCCTCAAGCGCGAGGGGAGCGCGACCTGGACGCGGCTGCAAGCCGCTCTGGGCCGGGGCGAGATGCCCGCCAACGAGGTCGTCGATGGGGCGCTGATCCTGTTCGGCGGCGCCCTGCTGCTTACGCCCGGATTCGTAACCGACATCGTCGGTCTGTTGTTGATCCTGCCGCCTACCCGGGCCGCGTTGAAGGGCAGCGCGCGGAGGTTCCTCGGAGGTTGGGCGGCGCGGCGGATGGGACGGGCCGGCACGGCCGGCCGGATCACCTACGAGACCCGGGTCACCGGGGAGAGATCTAGTCGGCCGACTCCGACCGCTCCTTCTTTGCAACATCCGGACGACGAGGACGGTTCTCCGGATACGGGATGACCGGCCCTACCGCGCCCTGCTCCGGGTATGCGCCCTTGTCGAAATCGTTCGACGGACGCTGGAAGGAGTTGATGCGCACGCGCATCTCCTCGGGGTACTCGCCAACGTGCACGGGGACCCCCAAGCGTTCGGCCACCTCGGTGGCCTCCTCGACCGAGTGGTAGACCCAGCGCTGCCACCGTCCCGCGCGATCCACGAGCACGACCTGGGCGTCGTGCAAGCCGATCCGGATAACGACGGCCTCGGCTCCCTCGCCCATGTGCTCGACGAACTGGTCGGGCGTGCGGATCGGTCCGTGGTCCTCGACGTCCTCGAACGGCCAGGCTCTGGACAAGGTTCTGCTCTCCTTCCTAGACGACCCGCTAGACCTAGATGACCAGGCCGCCGTCGATGCACAGCACCTGCCCGGTCACGTAGTCCGATTCCTTCGACGCAAGGTAGACGAATCCCGGTGCGATCTCCTCGGGGGCACCGTAGCGGCCGAGCGCCATGCGGGCGTAGCGTTGCTTGGCGGCCTCGGGGTCCTGGACCAGCGGCTCCGTCATCGCCGTTAGCGCCGCCGGCGCTATGGCGTTCACGTTGATAGCCAACCGACCGAGCTCCTTCGCCCACGTCTTCGTCAGACCGACGATGCCCATCTTCGCGGCGGCATAGTTCGATTGACCCACCGAGCCGATCAAGCCGGAGGCCGACGTGACGTTGATGATCTTGCGCACGACCGCGTCGCCGTTCTCCGATTCCGCTTTCGCCAGCGGACGCCATCTCTGAACTGCCGCGCGTCCGCACGCCCAGGTCCCCTTGAGGTGGACGTTGATCACCTGGTCGAACTCTTCCTCGCTCATGTTGTGAAGCATGCGGTCGCGCAGGATGCCGGCGTTGTTCACGAGCACGTCGAGCTTCCCGAAGGCATCGAATGCGGTTGCGACGACCGCCTCGGCTGCCGCCACGCTGCCGATCGGGTCGTAGTTCGCCGCGGCTCGAACCCCTTGCTCGGTTAGCTCGGTCACGACGGAGTCGGCCGCGCTCTTGTCGACGTCGTTGACGACGACCTGGGCGCCCTCCGAGGCGAACGCGAGGGCGACGGCGCGCCCTATCCCGGCACCTGCCCCGGTGATGATGCAGCTCTTGTCTTTCAGGCGGCCCGACATGGGGCCGAATAGTAGTCGGTAGGATTCGCGTCATGCCCGAGGAACAGAAGATCGAGATGACGCGCGCGGAGTACGACAAGCTCGCGGAGGAACTGAAGCGGGCCGAGGATCGACGCCCGAAGATCATCGAGGACATCGCTACGGCGCGGGCACACGGCGACCTCAGCGAGAACGCGGAGTATCACGCCGCGCGCGAGGAGCAGGGCAAGAACGAGGCCCACATCCAGAAGCTCACCTATCAGCTCGAGAGCGCGAACGTGATCGAGGTGGTGGACGACGGCGTCGTGGGCCCGGGCAAGCTCGTCACCTTCCGGCACGAGGGCGAGGACCCGGAAACCTATCTCCTGGGACAGCGCGCCATGAAGGGTGGCGAGCACGACGTGCTGAGCCCCGAGTCGCCGCTGGGTCAGGCATTGCTGGGGGGCCGCGCCGGAGAGACGGTCACCGCGACGGTGCACGACCGCGACCTGCGCCTGGAGATCGTCGAGGTCCGCACTCTCTAACGGGGGCCTAGGGAACCACGCGGCCCCCTGCGATCACGAAGGCGATGTTCGACAGTGCCTCGACGTCCATGGTCGCATCCCCTCGCAACCCGACGAGGTCGGCACGCATGCCTTCGGCCACGGTGCCGGTGTCGGTCAGACCCAGCAGCCGCGCGGCGTCCACGGTCGCAGCCCTGACGATGTCGAGCCCGGTCATCCCCGCGGCGGCCATCGCATCGACCTCCGTGGCGTCGATGCCCGGCTGCGGGCCCTCGTTCCCCAGATCGGTTCCGTAGACCACCTGACCCCCGGCCGCGATGAACCGGCGCAGGTTGTCGACGGCGACGTCTCGGTCGTGCCCCGTCCGGACCGAAAGCGTCGGAACCACCGTCATTTCGGCCTGCACCATCGCCTCGACGGTCTCGTCGGGGATCGACTCGGTGCTCATCAACATGTGGGCGAGCTCGTCGACGCCGGCCTCGATGGCCTTGTTCAGCTGCTCGAGTCCGGAGATGTGCCCGGTGACTTCGAGATCGCGCTCGTGAGCCGCCGAGACGATCTCCCTCACCAATCCCCTGGAGAGGGTCGGACCGACGGGCGGGTTGAGGGCGATCTTCACGATGGACGCACCGCGATCGGCGACGGCGGTCACCGCGCTGCGCGCTTCCTCCGAGGATGCGACGGCGAGCCCGGTCCCCGGAGGCGCCCACGCCGCGTTGAGGGGATAGCCACCTGGGGCGGTGATCATCGGCCCGGCGGCGACGATCCTGGGGCCGTCGAAAGCCGGTTCCCGCGACCGCTCCACCAGAGGGAATATCTCGTCGGGCGGCCATCCGAGATCGCGCACGGTCGTGACCCCGCCGGCGACGACCTCCGCCGGATCGTAGAAGCCGATGTGGACGTGGGCGTCGATGAAGCCCGGCGCCAGCGTGAGGCCGGAGGCATCGATCACGCGCGCTCCGGCCGGGATCTCGAGGTCGGCGTCGGGTCCTATCGCCCGGATGGTCCCTTCGGCAACCAGGACGGTCGTCGCGCTCTTCGGGTTGAGCTCGGTCCCGGTCAGCACGGTGGCTCCCCGGATCGCGATCTGCTCGGTGCTCACGCCGGCCACGCTATCGGCCTCGTCCGGGGGAGAGCATCCCGCGGCGAGCGCGACGATTGCGAGCAGGATCGCGGAGCGGGGATACACCCAGGTAGTGTGCAACTTCCCGTAATCTCTGGGGATCGGCCGTCCCCGGCCACCCGCGGGACAGGCTCTCGTTAGGAAGAGGAACTACCTTGGAACAAAGCGACGTCATCTGGGAAGGCAAGATCGGCAGCACGCCTCTGCGCGTGGGTGTCCCGCATTCGGAGTGCATCATCGCCGAGTGGGATTCGCCGCGTGGGCCGCGCCACAAGATCGCCGACTCTCTCGAGGAGTTCGAGCGCGCCGTCCTCTTCCAGCTCCTTCTCGGGGCGGGCGAGACCGACGAGTCGGCGACCAAAGAGGTGGTCAGCGCGGTGCAGGCGGCCCAGGAAGCCAGGCCCAAGCCGGCACCGGATCCCAGCTCACAACGCCGCAGGAAGAACCCGAAGCAGCGCCAGCACCGTCGCTCGCGCAGACCGCCGCGCCGACGCTAGTGCTTTCTTGCACAGGCTCCGTCGCGCCCGAGCAATAGGTGCACCGTTGCGTACGTTCCGTCGCGCCGGAGCACTAGGACGCTAATGGCGCCTCGGGAACCGAGATCCGTCGCTCCCGTGCTGGCCGCGCTCGCCCGCGGCATCCTCGGATCGATCTACACGCCCGAGGTCGTGGAGCGCATGACTGAGACCTTGTCGCATGTGGCCTCGGACGACGACCGCAACGAGCTGCTCCGCACGCTGCGCGCTCTGGATACGAAGGTCGGCGCGCTTGCCCTTACCGGTCACCCGGTTCGCGGTTCATGGCTCACGGCGAGCGAGGCCGAAGCGGTGATACAGCGGTGGAAGTCCAGCCGCATCGGGAAGCTCCGTGAGCTGGCGTCGGTGCTGATCTCGTTGTCGATGGCGGCTTTCTACGGTTACCCCAACCGCGAGTGGGCCCGCATCGGTTATCCCGGCCCCCCCGGACCACCTCCCGACGTGCCCAAGCGGATCGAGCCTCTTCCGATCGAGTCGGACACCGAGCTGAAGTGCGACGTCGTGATCGTGGGTTCGGGCGCCGGCGGCGGGTGCGCGGCCGGCATCCTTGCGCAGGCCGGGCTCGACGTGATCGTGCTCGAGAAGGGCGGTTACAGCAACGAATCCGACTTCACTCAGGTCGAAGGAGAGGGCTTCCGCAACCTCTATCTCTACGGCGGAACCCTGACCACGACGGATCAGGGCATCCGGTTGTTCTCGGGATCCACGCTGGGCGGGGGGACGGTGGTCAACTGGACGACGTCGTGGAAGACGCCGGAGCCCGTGCTCAAGGAGTGGGCCCTCGTCTCTGGGATCCCGGCGTTCGCATCCGGTGAGCTGGAGGAATCTCTGGACGAGGTATGTCGCCGCCTGAACGTCACGCTCGATTCGAGCGCATCGGGGAAGCGCGACGAGTTGCTCGAAGAGGGACTCAAGCGGCTCGGCTGGCATGTCGACGCGATGCCGCGCAATGTCACCTCGAAGTGCACCCAGGACGAGGCGTGCGGTTTCTGTATGTACGGCTGCCGCACTGGTGCGAAGCAGTCCTCTCTCGTGACGTACCTGGAAGACGCGGCGAAGGCCGGCGCCCGCGTAGTGGTCGGCGCCGACGTGCGGCGCGTGCTGATCGACGATGGGCACGCGACCGGCGTAGAGGGGTACATCGGCGAGCTCAACCTGACGGTCCGAGCTCGCGCCGTCATCGCTGCTTGTGGATCCATCGAGACGCCGGCGCTGTTGCTGCGCTCGGGTCTGGGGGGCCGCGTGGGCCACTACATGCGGCTGCATCCCGCGACGACCGTTGCAGGCGTCTTCGACGACGAGGTGCGCGCGTGGGGCGGCGTCATGCAGGCCCGCTACTCCAACCAGCTCGACGGACCCTGGACGGGGGGCTACGGCCCCACTCTCGAGACCGGGCCGGTGCACGCGGCGGCATGGGCGACGGTGATCCCGTGGACGAGTGCGGAGGAGCACCATCGACTGATGTCCGACTTCGCGCGCACCAGCGTCGCAGGGTTCCCGTCGCGGGAACGGGGCAGCGGCCGCGTCACCATCGACAAACAGGGTGCTCCGCGCGTCGAGTACAAGATCACCTCCGACGACGAGCTTCGCATCGCCGAGGGGGTTGTAGCGGCGGCGAAGGTCCTGGAGGCGGCCGGCGCGCGCCGCATCTTCACGATGCACAAGCAACCGATCGAGTACGCCCCGAACGGCGACGCGGCACACGAGACGTGGGCGGAGGAGACGCGGCAGCGCGGCTATCGGGACGGTCAGCTGATGTTCTTCTCGATGCACCAGATGGGCTCGTGTCGTATGGGCATCGAACCGTCGACGTCGGCCATCGACGCGAACAACGAGTCGCACGAGGTGAAGGATCTGTACGTGATGGACGCGTCGACCTTCCCGACGCCCTCCGGCGTGAACCCGATGATCTCGATCTACGGGATCGCGCATCGAGCCGCGAGCAAGCTCGCCGCTCGTCTCAGTTGATCCGGCGGCTCCTGAAGGTCGCCGGCCTCCTCCTTCTTGCTCTCGTGGTCCTGGTAGGGGTGGAGATCCTGTTGGCGTTCCGCCGGGAGTACCTGCCTACAGATCCTCCACTCGAGCTCGGCGGCACCTTCGGCCCGTCCGACGGCCGACCGCTGCGGTTCGTCGTGCTGGGTGACTCGACGGCCGCGGGACTCGGGACCGATGCCGCGCATGCATACGCGACGGTGCTGTCGGAGCGCCTGGCTCGCGCTACCGATCGTCGCGTCGAGCTCACCGTCCTGGGGGTCTCTGGCGCGCGCGTCCAGGACGTCGCGCGGACGCAGGCGCCGGCCGCGGCCGAGCTCGCCCCCGACCTGGTCTTCATCGGGATCGGCGCCAACGACGTGACCCACCTCACTCCGTTGGGCAGCGTCGAGGACGACATGACGCGGGCGTTGGACGAGCTCTCTGGTACCGGCGCCGACATCGTGGTGGCCGGCGCTCCCGACATGCGCGTTCTTGCCTGGTACGAGCCGCTGCGGTCCCTTAGCTACCTGAGGGGCAAGCAGGTGACCGGCGCGATCGAATCCGCCGCGCGCGCGGCGGGCGTGGCGGTGGTCGAGCTCGCCGAGGAGACCGGGCAGTTCTTCGCGGCCGAGCCCGAGACCCACCACAGCGAGGACGACTTCCATCCCAGCGCCGTCGGCTACGCCCGTTGGGCCGATGCGATCTTCCCCGTGCTGCTGGAGACGCTCGATGAGTGACCAGACGAGCGAGCTGATCGAGGCCGGTGACCTCAACGGGTTGCTTCGGGCGGTCGACGGACTGGTGGCGTCGAAGGCGTGGAACGAGATGCTCGAGCTTGCCGATCGGTGCGACGACGCGATCGAGCGGGGGAAGCAGATGTGGCCGATCATCGCCCACATCGACTACCGGATCGCGTTGGAGGCGCCGGGGGAGTACGCGGCCGGCGTGCTCGAGTCGGAGCTCAGCAGGTTCCTGCTGGGTCCCCTTACCGAGGTGGCCGCGTCGACGCACTCGTGGACCGAGCTCGCGCCGCATCTGACGGTTCCGCAGACCGCGGCTTACGTTGCGCAAGAGCGCGTTCTCCGCGGGGAGGACCTGACCGGTGACGAGAGGGCTCATCCCGAAGTCTTGGAGCTTCCACTCGGGCTCAGGGAGTGGGAACCCACCTATGCCCTCGCGACGTACCGATCCGATCACGTCGAGGTTGCCGAGCCGTGGGATCCGCGCGCTCCGCTGCGCGACGCGGAGGTGCGCCCCGCGCCGGTAACCGACGACCGCGACGTCGAGACCGCGCTCTTGGATCTCGTCGCGCCGTGGACCGCCGAATCGAATGGGGCCGCGCGGGCGGTGGTGGTCGAGGGCGATGCTGTAGGGGCGGCTTCGATGCTTGCGTTCACATCGTTGCGGGTCGGAGAGCTGGAGCGTCCCGAGGCGATCCAGCGGATGGCCTGGGGGGCCGCAAGCGGGGGAGCGCACGGCCGTCGTCGGGGTGCGGCCTACGGGCGGTTCGCGGCCTGGTACACGACCGCCCTGCTCTCCGGGTACGAGTGGCCGGCGCATCCCGGCCAGCTCGAAGAGGACCACCTGCACTGGTACCGCTGGGACGAGGGGGCTTCGGAGGAGGGCTGGGTGCTTCGGATCGCCGTCGAGGACCGCGTCGACGGTTGGGCGGCGGCCCTGGCCGCCACCGACCTGATCGAGGACGTGGACTAGCCTCCGGTCACGAGGGCGAGGAGGTTGGGATGGATTCCGACGGGCTGCGATTTGGTGTCGTCGTCGCGACCTTCATCTATGGGTTGCGGCACGGGATCGATCTCGATCACCTCGCCGCGATCAGCGACATCACCGGTTCGCAGGAGAAGCGCTCGCGTTCGATCATGCTGGCCACCGTCTACGCGCTGGGGCACGCGCTGGTCGTGTTGATCCTCGGCGCCGTGGCCGTGGCGGCCGGACGCCGCCTCCCCTCGGGCGTCGACGACGCGATGGAACACGTCGTCGGCGTGAGCCTCCTCGTCCTCTCGGGATACGTCTTCTATTCGCTGGTCCGATACGGACGCGATTTCCGGTTGCGGAGCAGATGGATGCTTCTGTTCGACGCCGTGCGGCGTACCTTCCGGTGGCTCACCCGGCAGCGCGCTCCACAGATCGTCGAGATCGAGCACTCGCACGACGGCGACGAACCCGGGCACGACCACGCGGTCCTGGCCGCGGCCGGCTCCGAGACCGCATCCACGGTCTCGACGACCCGGACCGGGGTGCGCAGGCACCGCCATGTTGTCGTTGCGCCGGAGGACCCCTTCGTGACCTACGGGATCGGCACCGCGGCGGCGGTCGGGATCATCCACGGAGTGGGCGCCGAAACCCCCACGCAGGTGCTGCTGTTGGTTGCGGCCGCCGGCGTCGGCGGCACGGCAACCGGCCTCGTCCTGTTGGCGGTCTTCGTGGCCGGCCTGCTCGTCTCGAACACGGCCGTCGCGGTGGGCACAACGATCGGATTCGAACGCGGCCGTCGCGCGCCGACGATCTACGTGGCGCTGGCCGTGATCACCGCGGTGACGAGCGCGATCATGGGGGTCCTGTACGTGGCCGGCAAGGCCGAACTCCTGCCATCGCTATTCGGATGACCGGGTCCCGTGGCGCGGGTCGTTAGGTGAGCGTGTCTCCCGGCTTCATGTCGAGGACCTCGAGACCGGAGATATCTGCCGCTTCCTTCCGGAGGTCGTCCGGCGTGCCGGTGAGCACCGGGAACGTGCCGTAGTGCATCGGCACGACCTTCTTGACGCCCAGCAGACGGATCGCCTCGGCCGCCGAGCGCGGCCCCATCGTGTAGTGATCACCGATCGGTAGCAGCGCGATGTCCGGCTCGAGGAGCTTGCCGATCAGCTGCATGTCCATGAAGACCGCCGTGTCGCCTGCGTGATAGATCTTGAAACCGTCCTCGAACTCCACGACGAGGCCTGCAGGCTCTCCCCCGTACACGATCGCGTCGCCATCGTCGATGCCCCCCGAGTGGATCGCCTGGGTCATGTGCACCTTGCAGCCGGCAGCTTCAACGGTGCCGCCCTTGTTGAAACCCACGACGTTCTCGACTCCCTTCGAGCCCAGCCACCCGGCGATCTCGTTGATGGTGAAGACCTGGGCACCGGTCGAACCCGCCAGCTCGACCGCGTCGGCAGTGTGATCCCCGTGCCCGTGGGTGATGAGGATGGCATCGAGGGGGCCGGGATCCTTGAGCTCGTCCGGGCATGTGGGATTGCCCTTCAGCCAGGGATCGATCAGCAGCCGCTTTCCCTCCGGCGTTACGACCCTGAACGTTGCGTGGCCGAACCAGGTGAGCTCGGCGCCCTCCGGTAGGTGAGCCATGGTGTGACGACCTCCTTGGGATCGGATTGCGGTACTCAACTTCTAGCACGACTTCGGGGCCGACGCGACCGCTGGGTACCCTGTCGGCATGAGGGTGGGGGCCGTGGTCGCGTTGCTGCTGGTCCTCGCGGCTTGCAACGGGGATGACGGTTCGTTCGGGGACGTGGAGGGCGTCGTCGACGCTCTCGCGGACGAAGGGGTTGAATGCGAGAACCTGGACACGACCGATGAGTTCGCCAGCGAGACGGACGCGGACGTCAGCGAGAGGGGTTTGTGTGTGGTCGACGGAAAGCCGGTCGTGATCTCCCTCTTCGACGACGCCGCCGCGCGTCGTGAGTGGGTGGATGCCGCGGGCGGGTTGGGATCGGGCCCGGTTGCAGCCGGTGAGAACTGGGTCATCAGTGCCGATTCCCCGGATCTGATCCAACGAGCGGCCGCCGCGCTGGATGGCACGATCGCCGGACCCAACGACTAAGGAGGATCAGTGACGAAGCTGCGTCGATTGATGAAGATCGCGACCCTGGGGCTGTTGCTCGGCGCCATCCGGGAGGAGATGAACAAGCCCGAGGCCGAACGTACGTGGCACGGGACCGTCGGCGGCGTCGTTCCCTACGACTTCCGTCCCCCCACCTTCGAGCGCATCAAGTCGTCGGTCTGGAGCCCCCAGGACGAGCGCTTGATCACGCCTCATCCGTGGGGAGTCGGGTGGACGATCAACCTGGGCCGGCTCCTGCAGGTCCTCAAGGGGCTGCGCCGCTCGACCGTCTAAAGGCTCCGCCGCTCGACTACAGCCCCACGCTCTTGGCGATGATGTACTTCTGGATCTCGGAGGTCCCCTCGACCAGGGTGAAGATCCGGACCAGCCGGTAGATCCGCTCCAGCGGGAGCTCGCGCATCCAACCCATCCCGCCGTGCACCTGGATCATGCGGTCTGCGACACGATTCACCATCTCCGACGCATAGAGCTTCACGATCGACGACTCCTGGATCACGGGATCGCCGTGGTCGTACTTCCATGCGCACTCGTACGTCATCAGCTTCGAGGCTTTCAACTCGATCAGCGAGTCGACGATGTGGCCCTGGACGTACTGGTTCTTCCCGATCGGACGGTCGAACGCCTTGCGCTCCTTGGCGTAGTCGATCCCGAGCGACAGCGCGTAGTCAGCGATGCCGTTGCACATCGCGCCGATCGACAGCCGGCCCATGGCGAGGAACTGCATCGCCGAGTAGAAGCCCATGCCCACGTTCTGAGGTCCGCCGAGGATCTGCTCCTCCGACACGCGGCAATCCTCGAAGACCAACTCGAACTGGCCCTCGCCCTCGACCATGCCGCGCTGCGCTCGTCCGACCGAGAATCCCGGCGTTCCCTTCTCGACGAGGAAGGCGGTGATCCCGCCCTGCGCCTTCTTCTCGCGGTCGTTGGCCGCGAAGACCAGGGCGAAATCAGCGTGTTTGCCGTTGGTGATGAAGTGCTTGGTGCCGTTCAGGACCCAGGCATCTCCGTCCGGGACGGCGGTGGTGCGGATGCTCTGGGCGTCGGAACCGGCCTCGGGTTCGGTCAGCGCGAAGCACATCGACTTCTCCGCCGCGATCAGCGGGACGAGGTACTTCTTCTTCTGTTCGTCGGTGCCGTTCAGCAGGAGTCCCGTCGGGCCCTCGGGACCGTAGGTCGTGAAGGCGGCCAGACGGCAACCGGACCGGGCCGCGGCCTCCCGCAGCAAGACCATCCCCAGCTGGGGCAGCCCGCTCCCGCCCAGGTCCTCGGGGAAATCGGCGGCGTAGAAACCCAGCTCGGCCGCCCTGCGCCGGATCCGGTCGCGAAGCACGACCGGAACGTCGTCGACCTCGGGATCGAGCTCGGACTCTTCCAGGGGGCGCAGCTCGCGGTCGATGAAGCCGGTGATGTTCCGCTGGAGCTCGGCGTACTCGTCGGGGATCGAGAAATCCATCTCTTCTCCTGTTGGTCTCGGTCGGCGGGGCCAGCCTACGGTTCGGGTTCTCCTCCGTCCTCTGGGCCCGCGAAGCCGCCAGAATGTGCGTTGGAGCCGGGCAACCCGGCCCCCTTTCGGTGCGTCTGTTTGGCGATGACTCGCACCGGGAGGGTTCCGTGATCGAAAGCGGGGTCGAGCTGGGGGAGCGGGCCGAGGTAGATCGCAACGAGGAGGTTGCGAGTCTGTTCAGGCGCCACTACGCCCCCATGTGCCGGCTGGCTTACGTCATCCTCGGCGATGCGGGCGCGGCGGAAGAGGTGGTCATGGAAGCGCTCGTCAAGACGTTCTCCGGATGGAGGCGTATCAAGGACCTCGATCGGTCGGAGGCCTACCTGAAACGGGCGGTGGTCAACGGGTGCCGCTCGAAGATCCGTCGCAAATCGATCGAGAGCCGCGCCGCCGTGATCCTGCGCAGTCAGGCACAGACCTCGCCGTTCGCGACCGACCCCGATCAACGGGAGACGCGGCGCGAGATGTGGGCCGCGATCCAGATGCTGCCCGAGCGCCAGCGCGCCGCGGTAGTGCTCTTCTATTACGAGGACCTGCCCGAGGCCGAGATCGCCGACATCCTTCAATGCTCGATCGGAACCGTGAAGTCTCAACTGTTCAAGGCCCGGGCCAAGCTCGGCAGGTCCCTCGGTCTGACCGACGGAGGTGCTGATGTCTGACATCGAAACTCTGGTGCGGGAAACGCTCCGCTCGAACGCGAGCGCCTACGTTCCCGGCGATCTCGCCGAAGCCGAGCAGACGTTCGTTGCGCACCGGCGTCGCCGCCGGGCGTATCGCTTCGCCATCGCGGCGGCGGCTACCGGGGCCGCGGCCGTCGTCGCCATCGCACTCGTCTCCACTCAGGACATCGTGAAGCAAGACGCGCTCCCGGTCGGGTCCCAGAGCCTTCGAGTGATCGACACCGTTCCGGTCCCGGCCGAGCCGCTGGCCATCTCGGCGGGTCCCCCCGGGATCTGGGTAGCGAGCCGCGAGGCCGGAGAGGTCACCCTGGTCGGCCGGGACGGCGAGATCGTTCGTTCGTACGGACTGCCGGGAGCCAGTGAGATCGTGGCGGGTGGGGCGCGAGCGTGGGCGGGCGGACAGTCGGGTCATGTGGTCGCATACGACGAGGAGACGCTGGAACAGATCGATTTCGAGGTCTTCAACAACATGTCCGCTTCGGTGGTCGACATGGCCGTTGGCGGAACGATGCACGGTGCGGCGTGGTCGGTCGACTCGGCAGGCTGCGTCATGGACCTGACGAACCCCGGTCCGGATTTCGACTGCAACGCTCCGGAGGGGTTCGATCCCGAGGAGCTGCAACCAACCGACGTCGCCACGGACGACGACGAGACGTGGCTCCTCGACGGCGAGCAGGGTGAGCTGTATCAGCTGCGGGCCGATCCCGGAGTGAACGAGGGTCGTGCCGTCGGCACGGGCCCCGTGGACCTGCCCACAACGCCCCGCGGTAAGTACGCCGACCTCTTGGTTGCCGCCGATGCGATCTGGGTCACCGGCGAGGGCGGCAACATGATGCGCTTCGACCTCGAGACCGGCGAGCGCACCTACACCGAGCTCGGCGGCGACTACGCCGACCTCGCGACCGGCTTCCGGTGGGTCTGGGCGCTGGTCGGCTTCGAGGGCGCCGACCGGGGGACCGTCGTTCGCATCGACCCCGAGACCGGGGAGGTCGTGGGCGAGGAGCTAACGCTATCGGGCAAGCCCAGCGACATCACGATCGACGGTGGCGGGGCGAGCGGCATCTGGGTCACCCTGAGGGACGCGAACGAGGTCGCGCGGATCGAGTTCGAGAACGGCGACCTCTAGGCCTTACGCGGCCGGAGCCTCCAGAGAGAGAAGCCCATCGCGATAAGCCTCCAAGGCCCCCTGCCCGCGCCCCGTCTCCTGCAGAAGGTCGCCCAACAACCGATAGGTGGCGGCTACCTGCAACCGGTTCTCGCTGCGCCTGAAGAGGGATACGGCGGTTCGCAGCTCTTTCTCCGCGTCATCGTGATCGGACTCCGCGAGGTGACACAGGCCCAACTCCCTATGCGCGAGGGCAAGTTCCCCCACGTCGACCTGCTCGAGCAGGGCAAGAGCGTCACCGACGGCCCGCTTTGCGGCTTGGATGTCTCCTGCCAGGCGCTCGATCTTGGCGAGCTCGTTGAGGGCTCGTGCTCGAGTGAGAGGAGTGGACGTCTTCTCCAGCAGGTGGAGGGCTTCTACGTGAGCGGCGCGCGCTTCCTCGAAGTGACCCTGGTTCGCCAGCACGATCGCCCTGTTCACATACGCCCGCGCGAGTTGCGCTTGCCAGTTCAGTGAGCGATAGAGATCTTCTGCCCGTTTCAGCGAGGTGAGCGCATCGTCTACGTCGCCTTGGTGCAGCAGTTGACGGGCGACATTGAGATGCATGCTCGCCACCTTGGGCGCGTCCTTGACTCTCGTTTCGAGGCGGAGCGCTTCGGCGGCCGCAACCGCCGCTTGGTCTTCGAGCCCAAGCTCGGACAACGGCCAGATCAGGCTGGAATAGATCCTCATCGCGGCTCCGGGCTCCACGAGACCGCTCTTTTCGAGCTCGAGAAGGTAGGTCTCGAGCGTATGCACCGCCAAACGGGTGTTTCCGAGCATCTGTTGACACCGCGCGATCCCGGCGACGGCATCCGCCCGCTCGGGCATCGGCTCGCCGGAGAATCTCTCGACGGCGGCTTCGTAGAGCTCGAGCGCCCGGCCCGGTTCGCCGCTGCGCTCGGCGGCGAGGCCCCTGCCCTCCAGGGCCTTCGCTTCGATACGAGAGAGTCCATGGTCGGTGGCCATCTCGCCGATCTCGGCGAAAGCCCGCGCCGCCTCGGCATAGGAGCCGGAAAAGAGCGATGAGTAGGTCTCCTGAAGGCGAAGCTCGAGCTCGACGGGAAGCCGGGACGGAACCCCCGTTGCGAGCTCGTCCTGGTCGATCCCGAGCCGTTCCGCGAAAAACTTGAGGGCGCCGGCCGACGGGTTCCGTCGGCCGGCCTCGATGGTGCTGACGTACGCCGCGGAGTAGCGCGGACCGGCGAGTTCGGCCTGGGTCAGGCCCTGGGACCTGCGTAACGAGCGCAGTCTCGGCCCGAGTGGATTGGCCCGTTTCGTCATGGTCTTTACGTTAACAGCCGAATGCAACTGTTGTTAAGTCTTCCGGGCCCAAAACTGAAAGCTCTAACTCCGTAATACTCACTCCGTCAGATGAATCCAGCGCGGTGGCGGAGAGGTGGTGATCGGCGTGTTCGACGACGAAGAGCGGGACATCTACGTACTTTTGGGCTGGGATCACGACTGACCGACCTCGTGGAGGGAGGGGGCCGGGCGCGTGTGCGGCCTGGCTCCTCCCGTCCCTTTTGCCAGGTTTTGTGACAATCTGAGTTAGGCTGAGTTACATCGTCATCAGCCACCGGAGGGACTCGATGGGACCTCTCGGAGACTCAGCGACCGTCACCGCCTCGCCGTTTCCGTCCGAGGAGGCGGGGCAGCGGCAGAGCCTTCTGGAACGGCGCCCCGGGCTCGCGATCGTGGCCGCCTATGCCGCATTCGGCGCTTCCTGGCTCCTGGCGGCGTACGTCGTTGCGCCGTCGGTGGTGTCGGATCCCGCGCTCCTAGAGCGGCTTCGCGCTATCGGGACCGTTGCCTTCGTGGCCGTGAGCTCGGTGTTGCTGGTGGTGCTCATCGAGCGGGCGTTCGGATGGGCCTGGCGAGACGCGGCCGACGAACCTGCCATCAACGACTTGCTTCAGGGCGTTGAGGAAGAGAGGAACATCCTGGCGAGGCAGGTGGCCGAGTCCCAGAAGATGGCGGCCGTAGGGCGCGTGGCAAGCGGCGTCGCGCACGACTTCAACAACATGCTGAACCTGATCCTGGGGTACGCCCACTTCCTGCAAGCGGACCTGTCCGAGGACGATCCGCGCCGGGAGGAGGTCGCCGAGATCGGGGCCGCTGCCGAACGAGCCTCGGTCCTCGCGCGCCAGCTCCTGTCGTTCTCACGGAACGGGTCGGATGCTCACGAGATGGATCTGACCGGCTTGGTCGAGGGCATGAAGGCGTTGTTGGATCGGGCGGCGGGAAGTGGGATCGAGCTGACGCTGTCTCTGGATCCGGAAACGCCCCTGGTGCGCGCGCGTCGCTCGGACATCGAACGGGTCCTGATGAATCTCGTCCTGAACGCCAAGGATGCGATGCCGGAAGGCGGACGCATCGAGATCCGAACGGGGATCGCCGTCGGCGCCGCCGACGGCGCCTTGATAGCGGTGTCGGATGAGGGGGTTGGGATCCCGTCCGGCCTCCTTCCACGCATCTTCGAGCCGTTCCTGACGACCAAACCGAACGGAAAGGGCACCGGTCTCGGGCTGTGGAGTGTGCGCGAATTGGTCGATGGGATGGGTGGAAACATCGAGGTTGAGTCGCGGCCGGGAGAGGGAACGACCTTCTATATCCTTCTGCCGGGCCTCAGCGCCGAGCCTCGGACGGAGCCTCGGGAACACCACGACGTGTTGCCGGGTTCTGGTTAGTCCGCCCGCCGATCTCGAGAAAGCGAGGGTACCGGCGTCCATGCCTCCCGATGCCGCGACTGCCGACGATCCACCCGCACGTGTGCTGGTCGTTGACGACGAGGAGCCGATCCGCAGGACGCTCGTGCGCCTGCTCAAGCGCAAGGGTTACGAATGCGTCGCCGCGGCGAACGCCGACGAGGCCAGGAGTCTTGCCGGAGACGGCGGCTTCGAGCTCGTCCTCGCCGACATGAACATGCCCGGCGACAGCGGGATCACCCTAATAGGCGATCTCTTGAAAGCGGATCCCGACATGGCGGCGATCATGGTTACCGGCGAGGACGACACGGCGCTGGCCGAGCTCGCCTTGGAGACCGGGGCGTACGGATACATCATCAAGCCCTTCGAGCCCAACGAGATCCTGATCGACGTGTCGAACGCTCTTCGACGGCGAGGGCTGGAGATCGAGAACCGCGAGCATCGACGGAAGCTCGAGTCGATGGTCAAGGAGCGAACCGCAGACCTCTGGAAAGCAGTGCAGGAGCTGGAACAGGCGCGCGACGACCTCCGCTCGTCTCAAGCCGAAACCGTGGAAAGGCTTTCGATAGCGGCCGAGTTCCGCGACGACGAAACGGCCCGCCACATCCATCGGATGAGCGAGTACTGCAGTCTGCTGGCAGTCAAGACCACCGGTGACGCCGAGCACGCCGCCCTCGTTCGGATCGCCAGTGTCATGCACGACGTGGGGAAGATCGGGATCCCCGATCGCATCCTTCTGAAACCCGGCAAGTTGACCCCCGACGAGTACGAACAGATGAAGCAGCATGCGGAGTACGGCTACAAGATCCTCGCGGGAGGGCGGTCGCGTTTGCTCGAGCTCGCGGCCACGATCGCGCTGACGCATCATGAGAAGTGGGACGGAAGCGGTTATCCACGAGGTCTGGCGGGTTCAGATATCCCGCTCGAGGGCCGGATGGCCGCTATCGCCGACGTCTTCGACGCGATCACGACGGATCGCGTGTATCGCAAGGCCTATCCGTTGGGTGAGGCGTTGACGATCATGCGCGACGGCAAGGGGACACACTTCGATCCCGACCTGGTCGATCGGTTCTTCGACTCGATAGACGAAGCGCTGAAGATCAAGGAAGCGAACGAGTAAGCCCTAGGGCACAAGAAGCGCTAGAGGCGTTTCAGCAGCTCCTGCTTCTTGGTCTCGAACTCCATGTCCGACAGGACGCCCTGGTCTTTGAGCCGCGCCAGGGCCTCGATCTGCTCGGTGATCGATGGGGCCGCCGAGGACGGCTGGCCGCTGGGGCGCATCATCCGATTGTTGTTGTCCTCGGTCTCCTTGTAGATCATCAGTTGGACCTGTTCCGGCTTGCGGACGTTCTGGATCCGCGTCTGACCACGCTCGCCGGCCGATTCCACCAGCAGGTCGCCGGCGCCGAGGATCCTGTCCACCACGCTCTGGTTGAAAGTTACGTCGTTGATCCGCTCGAGCGGGATCTCGCGCGAGTGCTTGGCGATGATGCCCGCGCGCGTGATGAGCCGGTCGCTCGTCAACACGAACAGGGTGAAGTACCAACGCAGCGCGGGCAGCAGGGCCAGCCACAGCCATGCCACCGTGACCACCCCGCCGACGATGCTCTTGGCCGTGGAGGGGTCGTCGTCGATGATCGAGTCGGCCGCCTCGTAGCCGAGGAACAAGACCACGCCCAACGCGATCGTCCACAGCACCGGAGGCATCAGCTCGATCCAGTGAGGCCGCAGCTCGAGGATCATCTTCTCGTGGTCGGCCATCAGCGCGCGCGGGAAACCCATGGGCCAACGCTAGCGGTTTTGGGTCCCGCGGACTAGCTCTCATCTAGGATTCGCCGCATGTCACTCGATAGAGCCGCCGTGGACCACGTCGCGCGCCTCGCGCGCCTCGACCTGTCGGAAGAGGAGCGGGACCGGATGCAGAAGGAGCTGACGAGCATCCTGGGCCACGCCGAGAAGATCCAGGAGCTGGACCTGGACGGGGTCCCGGCGACCTCTCACGCGCTCCCGCTGAGCAATGTCTTCCGACCCGACGAGGCCCGGCCCTCGCTGCCGCAGGAAGAAGCTCTCGCCAACGCTCCCGAGGCGGAGGACGGTCGCTTCCGTGTCCCCCGCATCATCGAGGACGCCTGATGGCGACAGCCGACCTCGCATGGGCCTCGGCGACCGAGCTCGCCGCCGCCCTCGAACGAGGTGACGTCTCCTCCGTCGAGATCGCGCAGGCTCTCTCGAAGAGGGCCGACGAGGTCGATCCGAAGATCAACGCGTACCTGGAGCGCACCGACGAGCGCGCGCTCGATGCCGCTCGCGCTGCGGACGAGCGTCGCTCTGCGGGCGAAGCTCGGTCCCCCTACGACGGGGTTCCGGTCGCGTACAAGGACATCTTCGTTACGCGAGGAGTCACGACCACCTGTGGATCGAAGATCCTCGAGAGGTTCGTGCCGCCCTACGACGCGACGGTGGTGGCGCGTTGCGAGGAAGCGGGGCTGCCGATGCTCGGCAAGCTCAACATGGACGAGTTCGCGATGGGATCTTCGACCGAGAACTCGGCGTTCGGGCCGACCCGGAACCCGTGGGACCTCGACGCGGTACCCGGGGGCTCCAGCGGCGGGTCCGTAGCGCTGGTCGCCGCGGGGGGCGCGCCGTGGGCGTGGGGGACCGACACCGGCGGCTCGATCCGGCAGCCGGCGGCCCTATGCGGGCTGGTCGGCATGAAGCCCACCTACGGCCTCGTGTCTCGCTACGGGATGATCGCCTTCGCTTCGTCTCTCGATCAGGCCGGCCCCATCACGCGCACGGTTACCGATGCTGCCGCCTTGCTCAACCTGGCAGCCGGCGGCGACGACATGGACTCGACCTGTCTCAAGGATCCCGTCCCGGATTACCTCGAGGGCATCGATCGCGGTATCGACGGCATGCGAATCGGCGTGGTGAAGGAGTTCCAGGGCGAGGGCTCGCAGCCGGGGGTCAGGGCGCGCGTGGACGAGGCCCTCACGCGCCTCGAGAAGCTGGGGGCGACGCTCGAGGAGGTGTCGTTGCCTTCGTTCGAGCACGGCATCTCGGCCTATTACCTGATCGCGCCGGCCGAGTGCTCGTCCAACCTGGCGCGCTACGACGGCGTGCGCTACGGGCACCGGGCGGTCGCGGACGACATCGTCGCGATGACCTCCCGCACCCGTGAGGAGGGCTTCGGGGCCGAGGTCAAGCGACGCATCATGCTGGGCACCTACGCGCTATCGGCCGGGTACTACGAGGCGTACTACGGCAAGGCGCAGAAGGTGCGCACCCTGATCGTGCGGGACCTCGAGCGGGCCTACGAGAACGTCGACCTGATCGTGTCGCCGACCTCGCCGACCACCGCGTTCAAGATCGGCGAGCGGACCGACGATCCGCTGGCCATGTATCTCTCAGATGTCTACACGGTGCCGGTGAACCTGGCCGGAAACACTGCGATAAGCGTGCCGTGCGGCTTGGCGGACGACGGGCTGCCGGTCGGCCTGCAGATCATCGCGAAGTCGCTCGACGAACGGACCATGTTCCGCGCCGCCTACGCGTTCGAGCAGGACCTCGGGTTCGACGAGAGGCCGGCGCTGTGAGTGTCCGGGAGGATGTCTACGAGACCACGGTCGGCCTCGAGATCCACGTCGAGCTCGCGACCAAATCGAAGATGTTCTGCGCGTGCGAGGTTTCGTTCGCAGGCGAGCCCAACACGCGGACGTGTCCGGTCTGCCTCGGTCTGCCCGGCACACTGCCCGTTCCGAACGAGAAAGCGGTCGAGTACACGATGAAGATCGGCCTGGCGCTGGAATGCCGGATCGCGGAGCGCTCCTTGTTCCATCGGAAGAACTACTTCTATCCGGACATGCCGAAGAACTACCAGATCAGCCAGTACGACTTGCCGCTCTGCGAGCAAGGTCACGTGGAGATCTCCGGTGACTTCGGCACGACGACCGTGGGGATCACCCGGGTGCATCTCGAGGAGGACACGGGCAAATCGGTGCATCTGGGAGGGACGGGTCGTATAGCGGACTCGGACTATTCGCTCGAGGACTTCAACCGCGCCGGCACGCCCTTGGTCGAGATCGTGAGCGAGCCCGACATCAACTCCGCCGAAGAAGCCCGGGTCTTCGTGTCCGAGCTGCGCGCGTTGCTGGAATCGCTCGGCGTATCGGACGTCCGCATGGAAGAGGGCTCGATGCGCGTCGACGCGAACGTGTCGGTGCGCCGGCGCGGCGAGAAGGAGTACGGAGCCAAGGTCGAGGTGAAGAACATGAACTCGATCAGGTCGGTGGGACGGGCGCTCGAGTACGAGGAGCGGCGCCAGCGCGAGGCTCTGGACGCGGGCGAGACCCTCGTCCAGGAGACCCGGCACTTCGACGAGAAGACCGGAACGACGTCTTCGCTGAGGACCAAGGAGTTCGCTTTCGACTACCGGTACTTCCCCGAGCCCGATCTCGTGCCGCTCGAGCCGGACGAGTCGTGGGTCGAGCGGATCCGCGGCTCGCTGCCGGAGCTGCCGACCGCCCGGCGGGAACGGTTCGCGTCTGAGTACGGTCTCGGCGACGCAGACATCGCGGTCCTGACGGCTTCTACGAAGACCGCCGACTGGTTCGAGGCCGCGGCCGCGGCGTACGGCGGCGACGCGAAGAAGGTCGTGAACTGGATCATCGCCGATCTCTACGGGCTGCTGAACGAGGCCGGGCTCGAGCTGTACGAGGCGCGCTTCACTCCCGTGCAGCTGGCGCAGCTCATCACGATGATCGACGAGGGCAAGATCTCGGGGAAGCAGGCGAAGCTGGTGCTCGCTGGGATGTTCGAGTCGGGCGACGACCCCGAGAAGGTCGCGTCGGACAAGGGTCTTCAGCAGGTCTCCGACGAGGGAGCGATCTCGGCAGCGGTCGACGAGGTGATCGCCGAGAACGCGGACGCGGCCGACAAGGTCCGCTCGGGCCAGATGAACACGCTCGGGTTCCTAGTGGGCCAGGTCATGAAGAAGACCAGGGGCCGGGCGAACCCGGGGATGGTCAACGAGCTCCTCCGCGAGAAGCTCTCTTCCTAAGGACGGCGCCGTGGCCCGGGTGGGACGGATCGTTCGCACTGGGTGGCCGGTCGTCCTCGAGATGGCGGCGACGCTGCCCGGGCCCCCCGACGTCGTCTGGGGGCTGATAACCGACTGGGAGCACCAGGACGACTGGATGCTCGAGGCCTCCGACTTCGTCGTGACCTCGGACATAAGGGAGGGCGTGGGGGTCGAGGCCGAGGCCACGATCACGATCGGCGGGATAAAGACGCGCGACAAGGTCCGGGTCGTCGGCTGGGAGCCCGAGCAACGTCTCGCGATCGAGCACCTTGGATGGGTGTCCGGGCGCGGCGAGATCTTCCTCACGAAGCTGGGCGGCGACCGCACGCACCTGTACTGGCGCGAGCAGCTCGTTCCGCCGATGGGTGCGGCAGGTGCCCTCGGGATCACCGCCTTCAAGCCCCTGATGCACCGGATCTTCCAGCGCGACCTGAAGGTCCTCGCGGCCCTGACCCGAGCGGCTTCCAGCCGCTAGGCGGGCTCGCTCTAACCGCGTCGAAAACCACCTCATCGGGCTATCCCAAAGTCCGTCCCCGCGCGTAACGATCGTTCGATGGGGACGATCCGTTTGGCGCGCCTGGCGGCCGTCGCGGTCATCGCGGCGGGACTGACCGTCGGTCCGGCTCTTCCGGCTGCGAGCTTTCCTCACGACCAGCCATGGCCGGGCGGACGGATCACCTACTACAACGCGGCCAAACCGTATGCGTGGCAGGTGAAGAAGGCGGTCGAGGCCTGGAACCGCAGCGGCAACGTCCGGTTCGTGCGCGTCTCCAGCAGCGGTGCGGCCAACGTCGTCATCAGGACGACCAACGATCTCGGGGCGGCCTCGGGATTTGCGAACGTGGGCTACGTGCCGGGCCGGCAGTCACAGGTGCTCCTGGCGTCGCCGTCGTCGAGGCCCTCGCACGTCGACAAGTGGGTCATGGCGCGGACGACGGCCCACGAGCTCGGGCACGTGCTTGGGTTCCATCACTACTCGCGCGGCTGCTCGATCATGAACTTCGGCGGCTCCAACTGCGATCCGCCTCCCATCGGGAAGTGGCGCTGCCGGCTGGTCGAGAAAAGCGACCTCCGCCGGATCGGGTCTCTGTACGGAGGGTCGGGTTCGGTCCGCTCGCCGGCCACCTGCTTCAAGTGGCCCATCCCCAAACCGGCGACCGAGCTCGAGGCCACCTATAGGCCGCCGACCGAATCTCGTGCCCATCCCGAGGTCGCGCTGAAGTGGCGCAATCCCAGC
>DATFFR010000042.1:0-15899 GCA_035249925.1 Actinomycetota bacterium | reverse complement strand
CGGCTTCTACGGACCCGGCGGCGTGAACGCCTCCAACCCGATGAAGCATCTGGTCCGATGGTTGCACCAGGCCGAGCGGCGCGTCCTCGGCGTCGTCGTCAAGACCGACCGGAAGCGCCAGCGCGAGTACGAGTCGGGCGCGATCACCGCAGCCCGTCGCTTCGGTGACTCCTTCGTCCCCGGTCGCTCGGAGCTCACCTTCGCCGGCGAGTCGCTGTGGGCGGCGGGATCGTCTCCGGCCAGCGGGGCGTTCGGACTGGCCGAGGCCGCTCTGCAAGAAGCTCTGTCCACCAACGGACTCGAGCTCGGGATCCTGCCGGTTCCGGTCGACCTCCAACTGCCGCAGGCGCAGGGTCAGACGGTCCTCGAGCCGGACTCGCTGCTTGCCAAGATCCTGGAGGAGCGGACCCACGCACACTCCCACTCCGAGGGCAGCGACTAGCGCCGAGGCACGGCCCTGCACAGTTATCCTTGCCGTCGCAATTTGGCGGGATACCCAAGTGGCCAAAGGGAGCAGACTGTAAATCTGCCGGCGTAGCCTTCAGAGGTTCAAATCCTCTTCCCGCCACCACCCACCACGATCCGCTTTGCGCGCCAGGAGAGCCGATTTTCGACCTTGATGGCGCGTAAAGCTGTTAGCCCGCGACGGCCAGGCGGTGGGCCAGGGCTTTGAGCATCGCTACCGCCATCTTCGGTTCGTTCTGGAGCAGATCGTCGAAGTCGTCGCGCGCGATCGCCAGGCAGCGCAGCTGAGGACTGGTGGCGCAGACGCGGCCGGTGTGGACCGCGCGTTCGTCGAGTAGCGCCAGCTCGCCGAAGAACTCTCCGGGACCGAGCTCTATCTTCCGGTCTCTCAGTTCGACGGTGGCGGTGCCGTCCTCGATCACGAACAGCCCGGCTCCGGGTTGATCGGGCTGGACCAAGACGTGGCCGTGACGAGCCTCGAATTCGGTGGCGTGGTCGAGGATCCGCTTCAGGGCACCGTCCGTCAGTTCCGCGAACAGCGGGATCTGACGGAGCCGGTCGAGGCGTTGTTCTTCGGTGGGCTCGGACACGGCGCATTTCATATCACGGTCGCCGGACCCGCCGAGGCAGGATTGCGTGGCGCGGCATCGATGGACGGCACTAACATCGGCGGCAATGAACAGCGAAGAGCTCGTCGATGCCCTTTCGGGCTTTGCGCTGTTCGCCGACGTGGGGCGTGCCGACCTCGACGGCCTGGCTCACGGATTCGACGAGGAGTGGTACTCGGAGGGGCAGCGCGTCCTGCGGCAGGGATTCACGGGCACCGGATTCCATCTGATCGTCCAAGGCGAGGCGGGCATCGTGATCGACGGCGAGGAGCGGACGAGGCTGGGCCGTGGCGACTTCTTCGGCGAGATCTCGGTGCTGCTCGACGAGCCGCCGGTCGCCGACGTGGTCGCCCTCACCCCTCTTCATTGCGTCGTGTTGGCGCGCGCCGACCTGCCCGAATGGCTCCTGGCTCACCCCACGGTGTGCCTGCGCATGCTGCAGGCCGCGCTGCGGCGGCTGCGGGCGGCCAACCTGTGGCGGAGTTAGCGCCGGCCGGGCCCTACCCACCGGGCGATTACCCGGTGGTCATCGTCGGGAGTGGGCCCGGCGGGCTACAGACCAGCTACCACTTGAGCCGCTTCGGGGTCGAGCACGCGTTGATCTCGTCAGACGACGCACCGGGCGGCATGTTCCGTCGGTTTCCGATCTTCCAACGTCTCATCACTTGGACGAAGCTGCACGCGCCCGTCGAGCGCGGCGACCCCGCCTACGAATGGTTCGACTGGAACAGCCTGCTGGGCGAGGAGCCCGACCACCGCAGCGTGCTGCCCGGCTTGATGGACGGCACCTCCTATTTCCCCTCGCGGCCCGAGATGGAGGCGGGTCTCCGTTCGTTCGTCGACAGAGCCGGCATCGACTGCCGCTACGGGTGCGAGTGGCTGTCGACACGACGGGACGATCAGGGCTTCGTGCTCGGGACGTCAGACGGCGAGTATCGCTGCCGCGTCGTCGTGTTCGCCGTCGGCATGGCGGAGCCATGGAAGCCGTCGATCCCGGGTTTGGATGACGTTCCCCACTACGTGGAGCTGAAGGACGCCAAGCACTACGCGGACAAGACGGTGTTCCTCATCGGCAAACGAAATTCCGGGTTCGAGCTGGCCGACGGCCTGCTTCCGTGGGCCCGGCAGATAGTGCTCGCGTCCCCGCGACCGGCTCGCATCTCGGTGTTGGCTCGTTCCACGGCGGCGGCCCGGGCGCGCTACCTCCAGCCGTACGAAGACCACGTCTTGGGCGGCGGCAACCTCGTTCTCGACGCGACCATAGAAAGGGTGGAACGCAACTCCGACGCTTCGACGGTTCACATCCGGGGAACGACGCGACCCGGAACCATGACGATCGAAGCAGACGCGGTGATCGCGGCAACCGGTTTCTCCGTACCGCTCGGCGATCTGCGTGACCTTGGTGTCGTGACGTTCCACCAGGATCGGCTTCCGGCGCAGACCCCGTACTGGGAGAGTGCATCGGTGCCGGGCATCTACTTCGCCGGCGCCATCACGCAGGGGTCGATCGGGATGAAGAAGTACGGGATCCCAAGCAACTCGGCGGCCGTTCACGGATTCCGTTACAACGCACGGCTGCTCGCGAGGCATATCGCCGAGAAGCACATGGGAGTCTCCTTCCCGCGTCCAACCCTGAAGCCTGAGCAAGTCGTCGACCACCTTCTGGGCAAGGCACGCAGAGGCCCGGATCTGTGGAACCAGCGCTCGTATCTGGCGCAGGTCGTCGAGTTCTCGCCGGATGACGGCATCACCGACGCCGGTTGCGTTCCGCTGGCGCATTTCGTCGATGTGACGGGCCCGGATGCGGTCGCTATCACCGTGGAGACCGATGCCGACGGGGACATCCATCCTGCGCTGTACCTTCGACGGTCGGGCACCGTGAGCGAGCATCTGCTCGGATCCGACCCGCTGCACAATTTCGAAAGCGCCGCGCATCGCAAGGCCGCGACGGCGCTGCTGACGGGCTTGATCTAGCTAGGAGGCATGATGAACGACGATCGGTTGCGCGAGATCTACGCTGACACCAAGACGATCGCCGTCGTCGGTGCGTCCACGGATCCCGATAAGCCCTCGCACCGCATTCCGGCCTATCTTCAGAGCCAGGGCTTCCGGATCATCCCGGTGAGCCCGCGCGGCGGCGAGATCTTCGGCGAGAAGGCCTACGCGTCACTTAGCGACATCCCCGATCCGGTCGACGTGGTCGATGTCTTCCGGCCCGCCGAGGAGACGCCCGGTATCGCCCGCGAGGCTGCCGCGATCGGCGCCAAGGTCCTGTGGCTTCAGAGCGGGATCTACTCGGACGACGCCGCCGAGATCGCCAAGGCCGAGGGCCTCGACGTCGTAATGGACACGTGCATGGGCGAGACACACGGCCGCCTGGGCCTCGGCCCCGGCCCCCACGGCTAGAGGCCATCCACTTTGCGCGCCGTCAAGGTCGAAAATCGACCTTCATCGCGCGCGAAGCCCCTTGGCACGCGATTCCGGCCGAAGCTATGTTGACTCGAGCTAGGGCGGACCTCTGGGAGGAGTGAGCCGATGACGCTTCCGCAGACGACCGGCGGCTACGGGCTGGGCCCCGACGACGGCGAGGCTCTCTGGTTCAACGGGGGCCTGGGTCTTCTCAAGGCGACCTCTGATCAGACCGAGGGGCGTTTTGCCGTCATGCAGTTGCTGGCGCCCAAGGACTTTGCGTCGCCGCTGCACGTCCACCGGAACGAGGACGAGTTCTTTGTGGTGATCTCCGGAGAGGTTCGCGTGAGGCACGGAGAGGATGTGATCGAGGCGGAAGCCGGCTCGCTCGTCTATGGGCCGCGCGACGTTCCGCACGCCTTCCGCGTTGACTCTGCGGAAGCTCGCATGTTGCTGTTCTTCGGTCCGGGTGGCGTCGAGGGATTCTTCCGCGCCGCCGGGAAGCCGGCTCGCTCGCAGGATCTGCCACCCCCCGGTGAGGAGTTCCTCGACAGGGAGGCGCTGATAGAGATCGCCGGTCGTTTCCAGCAGGAGATCGTCGGGCCGCCGTTGCCGCCGAAGGACTGATCGCCTACACAGGCCGCCCGCTAGACCAGCGAGCTCAGTCCCGGGTCGATCGACGCGATCATCATCGGCTCGGAGACGCCCTTGAGCTCGACCGGCCGCGCTTCCGATACCGGGAAACGGCCCTTTGCGATGTCGACGACGTCCATGGACGCAAGGATCTCGCCGCCCTGAGCCAGCGCGCCCACGCGTGCTGCCTCGTGGACGCCCTTACCGCCGTAGTCGCTGCCGCGTCGGGTTGCCTCGACCGAGTGCAGTCCGATGCGCACCTGCGGGGCGAAGCCCTGTGAGCGACGATGCGTCTCGAGGCGTCTCTGGATCGCCACCGCGCACTCGACCGCCTCGTACGGGTTCTCGAAGGCAACGAAGAACCCATCGCCCACTTGCTTGACCTCTTCGCCGCAGTGCCCCTGGAACAACTTCCTAAGCGTTGTGTCGTGCCAGTCCAGCAGCTTCTCCCACGCCTCGTCACCGAGAGCCTCCACGAGATTCGTCGAGCCGACGATGTCGGTGAACATGAAGGTCCTGGTGTGGCGCACGCTCGGCACCGACGCCTTGGGCAGCGCGTCGGAGATCTCCTCGCCCAGGAGATCCATCGCGCGCCGGAGATCGAGGACCGCGCCCAGCTTGTCGAACGCGCCGCGAGCGGCTTGCAACTCGAGCAGTGCGCCGTCCTCGTCGCCGACCTCGCGTAACGCCACGCCGAGCATCATGCGGGCGCGGGCAGCTTCGTACGGCAGGTCGGCCTCGCGCCACAGCCGCCAGCTCTGACGACAGCTCTTGACGGCCTCCTCCGCGTTCCCCTCCGCCAACTGAAGCTCGCCGCGGGCAAGCTGGGCACAGGCGCGTAGAGCCGTGCTCTGGAATTCTTCTGCGATCGTCTCGGCCTCAGCCGCGGACGAACGAGCGAGCTCGAGATCGCCTGCGGCCAGCGCGATCGTGACGAGTGGTGTCAGCAGCCGGCACCGCCCGAGCCGGTCCAGCGTCGGCTCGTCCAGGGCGCGCTTGATCGACGCGAGCGCTCCGGTCACGTTGCCCTCCGCGAGCTGGAGCAATGCCAGGCCGGGTTGCGGCTCGCGGCCCAGCTCGTGCGCCTGGTGGAACGCGTTCTTAGCTTCCTCGAGATCGCCCATCCGCAGTCTGATCTCGCCCACCTCGTAGAAGCCGAACGCGGCGAACTCGAGGTTGAAGTTCTGCAGCTCGTGCAGGGCACGGCGCGCCTCTTGCTCCGCCTCGGCCCACGATCCGCGCAGCCTCATGATCTCGGCGCGGTGAACGCGGCAGACTCCGGGGAAGCCGGCGATCGATTGCCGCTCACACCAGCGCTTGGAGGCTTCGGTCCATTGCCCCGCGCGGTCGTAGTCGGCGAGTGAGGCGGTTGCGCTGATGGCCATGCAGTAGATGATCCCGGTCATGAACGGCCCGACGTCGCCGCTCACCGCGGCGACGGTCGCCTCGTCCAGCAACGCGAGGCCCTCCGGCACCTTGCCGCTCCGGATCAGCGTCTTGCCTTCCAGCATCAGACCCATCGCCTGCAGGTCCGGGTTGGCGAAGCGCGTGCCCACGTCCAACGTTCGCTTGGCCGCCTCGAGCGCCAGGTCGTACTGGTTCATAGTGAGCGCACTCATGGCGTGCATCATCGAGAGCCAGCCCTGCTCGGCGCAGTCGCCTTCCTGCAGCAGGATCCTCTCGGCCCGGTTGAACCATCCGGCACCCATCGAATGCGCGAGCTTGCTGAAATAGTCCTGGGCGACCTGGATCGCGACCACCGCCGCTCGGCGCGTCTCGCCCGCTTCCATGAGACCTGCGAACGCCCGCTCGCGCGCCGAGATGCAGTCCTCGAGACGGCCGCTCCACCAGGCCGCTTCCGCGTACTGCATCAGGTCGTCGGGTGACAGTTGCTCCTCGGCGTCGACGGCCTTGAGCAGCTCGTAAGCCTCGCGCCACGCGTGTTTGGTCACCGCGGCGCGGCCGCGTTCCAAGGGACTGCTGTCGATGACCTGGCTCATGGGTTTCCTTCTCCGGTGGCCGCACGGGGATTGTCGCGCCGCACCGATGCCGTCACAAGGGAGCTTCTAGCACGCCTGCGGCTTGCCCTACGCTCCTGGGCGGCACCCGCCAGACGCTAGAGATGTGGGCCCTCGCATGCATTGGGACATTTCAGTCGATATCGGACGCCTGGCTACTATCCGGCACCATGAAGATCCCCCAGAAGCCGCGTTGGACCATGTGGGACCACAACATCCACTATCACCCGTTCCTGCTGGAGCAGATCCCGGCCGGGTGCCGCACGGCGCTCGACGTAGGGTGCGGCGCCGGACTCTTCGCGAGGCGGGTTGCCGAGCAGGTTCGGGAGGTGACCGCCATCGATCGGGATCCTGAAACGATCGACGCCGCGCGCTCTGCTGCGGGCGACACGGGCGTCCGGTTCCTCCAAGCGGACGTCATGGAGGCCGAGCTCCCCGTCGGCGGCTTCGATTTCGTCTCATGCCTTTCGGCCCTCCACCACATGCCGTTGCGACCGGCTCTGGAGCGCCTGGGCTGCCTGGTCGCGCCCGGTGGCGTGCTGGCGGTGCTCGGCCTGTATCGGGTTGCAACCCCGATCGACTACGCGTATGTCGGCGGTACCGCCTTGCTTGACCTCGCGGTCGGCGTGGTTCGACATCGCACGCAAGCGCCCGTGAGCACGTCGCAGGGCGTTATCGCGGACTGGCACGACACGTTGGGGGAGATCCGGAAGGTCTCCGGATCCCTCCTGCCGGGCGCCGTTATCCGTCGTCGCATGTATGACCGATACTCGCTCGTCTACCGTCGTCCGGCATGAACTCGGGCCAGTAGGGAGGTTGGCAGGCGCCGTTGAAGGTTCACAGAACGTAGGAACTCGCTCGACCGCGGCATAGTCGATTGCTAGCGTTGATGGCGCGGACCGGCAAGGGGATGAGCAATGCGAGCACGTGATGGCACTGATCCGGAACGTGATGCTTACCTCGGCCGCCTACGACGAGTAGCGGGCTCGTTCAAGCGGCTGTCGAGCTCGTGGACCGAGTCCGGGCTTCGGTGAAGCTCTCCATCTCATTGCTTGGACCGCCGCGGCTGGAGGTCCAAGGCTCGCCCAGCCCAGGGGTGAAGGGACGCAAGGCATGGGGACTGCTCGCTTATCTGCTGCTTACGCCTGCGCCGTCCAGCCGTGAGCGGCTCGCAGCTCTCCTTTTCTCCGGCGCCGACGATCCCTTGGGCGCGGTTCGATGGAATCTTGCCGAACTCCGTCGCGCTCTCCGCCTGCCGGAGACGCTCAAGGGGAGGCAGGTCGGGCTCGAGCTGCCACCCGGAGCCGTCGTCGACGTGAACGTTCTGAACTCAGGGACCTGGACTGAAGCCATAGCGCTTCGCGGACTGGGCCGCGACCTCCTGGAAGGCATGTCGTTCGCATCCGAGCCGGCCTTCGAGACGTGGCTCATGGTCGAACGCGCCCGCCTGGCGGCGGTGGCGTCGAGTGTCGCGCATGAGGCCGCGGCCGCGCACCTAGGGTCCGGCCGACCGGAGCTTGCCGCACGGCACGCGGCGCAGCTCGTAGCCCTTGATCCCTACGACGAGGTCGGGCATGAACTGTTGATTCGTTCCTACGTCGCGCTGGGTCAGCCTGCGCAAGCGCGGGACGCTCTCGATCGGTGCACTCGATTGTTCAGAGAGGACCTTGCAACCGAACCCGGACCCGGCCTCCGTTCGGCGCTGAACGCTCCTCGCGTCGGCGGCGCCCGACATGTTCCTCCGACGCCTGCATCAGCTGTTGCCGAGTTGGAACTGGGCGAGGCCGCGATCAAGGCCGGCGCGACCGACACCGGTCTCGAGAGCCTTCGCGCGGCCGTCGCGATCGCGACAGACGCGGGCGATGAGTCGTTAGAAGCGGAGGCACTTCTTGCACTCGGGTACGCGCTCGTTCACTCCGTTCGGGGACGTGACGGCGAAGCGTCGTCCCTTTTGCACCGCGCCTTGGCGATAGCTCAGCGAACGGAACGATCCGACTTTGAAGGAGCAGCCAGCAGGGAGTTGGGCTATATCGAGATGCTCGTTGCTCGATACGAGCGAGCACTCAGCTGGCTCGACCGAGCACTCGCCCTCTCAAGCGACGACGTTCAGGGGCGGGCGTGGACGCTCGCATATCAGGCGATCTGCTATTCGGACACCGGGCGTCACGGCGAGGCGTTGATCCGGCTGAACCTCTGTCTCGACGTGGCGCCCCAGCCAGAGATTCCCAACCAAACGGCATACGCATTCTGCCTTCTGGGGAGACTTCAGTTGCTCAGAGGTGATCTGACGGGCGCCCGAACAAGTTTGAAAACTTCGCTCGACCTCGCCCAACGGTATGGGTGGTCCTCGATCCTGCCCTGGCCCGAGGCCTTGTTGGCAGACGTGGAGCTTCTCGAAGGGAAGGACGCCACACCACGGCTCGAGCGCGCTCTATCCCTAGCGCGGCGCATCGGTGATCCCTGTTGGGAGGGAGCGGCCATGCGCGGGTTGGGCATCGTGGCGGCCGGTGAAGACCACGTCGATCAAGCGGTCGAGCATCTGCTCGAAGCCAGTCGGCTCTGTGTGAAGTTCCCGGACGGATATCTCTGGATGCAGGGCTATTCGCTTGATGCCCTTTGCGATATCGGCAGCCGGGCAAGACTGAGCGAAACGACGCGATGGATCCATGATCTCGAATCGCTTTCCGCCCGCACGGGGATGCGGGAGCTCCTGGTCCGAGCACATGTTTACCGTGCACGGTTAGGCGACACCGACGCTGCAGTCGCCGCCCATTCACTCGTAGCGGAAGTCGACAACCCGGTTCTAGTGGCTCAGGTCGAAGAAAACTTCCAGACCTAAGCCTTCCTTCACACGCCCGTTCACACGGGAGGCGCCCACGATGAGCCTGTCGGGTCCCCAGTGGGAAAGGAGCAGCAATGCCTCTCTTCATGGATGTGCATCGCATGGAAGGCGGTGTCTCGGCGGCTGACGTAGCCGGCGCGCACGAAAAGGACCTCGAGGTCCAGGGCGAGCACGGCGTCAACTACCTTCGTTATTGGGTGGATGAGGGCGCCGGCCGGATCTTCTGCCTCGTCGACGCCCCCGATGCCCAGACGGCAGCGCGGGTTCACCAAGAGGCGCACGGCCTCGTCGCAGACGAGATCTTCGAGGTCAAGGAAGGTTCGTAGCCGGACGACCCGGGAAGGCGGCAGCAGGTGTATCGGGTCGGGCCGTCTTCGTGTCAAATAGAGAAGTGTTGCAGGATGACCGCAAGTCCAGGGAGATACGGACGGACGGCGCCCTCGTCTATATCCGCCTTTTGCGCGTCGACGACGCGGCCGCGCTGCTCGAGCTCAGGTTGCGCAATCTCGAGTTCCTTCGTCCCTGGGAACCACGCCGCGCCGGCGGCCCGCCGACCATCGAGTCCCAGCGAGCACAACTCAGACATGCTGAGGCCGCGTCGGACGACGATACGGCGTACCACTTTGGTGTGTTCACCCCAGACGACAGGATGGTGGGCACCATCACCCTTTCGAACGTCGCGCGCGGCGCGTGGCAGAACGCGACCGTCGGCTATTTCATCGACGAGGCCGAGAACGGCAAGGGCTACGCGACCGAGGCGATCCGTCTGGCGGCCCGCACTGCGTTCGGGGAGCTGGGACTGCATCGGGTCCAGGCCGGAGTGATGCCGCGCAACCCGGGGTCGATGCGTGCGCTCGAGAAGGCAGGCTTCCGCCATGAGGGACTGTCGCCCAGGTACCTCAGGATCAACGGGGTCTGGGAGGACCACGTCATGTTTGCCCTAACGCAGGAAGATGTCTCCGGTTGAGTCGTCGAGTCTGACACGGCGAAGGTCTGGGGGAACACCGCGGGCTTCCAGGCCGTGGACCTGGGTGTCCACCACAGGTGTGTGTTCACGAGCATCGTGGACGGCCCGGCGCTTCGAGTGGCGGGGCGAGCCATACCAACCGCACGAGCAATAGGCCGCATAGAAAGGTTTGCCGGTGGCCGGCACGGAGTAGATGAGAGCTGCCTCACACGGATGGGGCTCCGTCTGGAACTGTTGCATCTGCCTCTCGCTCGCCTAGTTGGCATCTGTGTCGGTTTGTCCGCCCGAAACCTGTAGGAGATTTCTTCGCGCTTTGGTCCCGGTCCTTCCGATTACCCTCCCTTTATGGAAACGGGGGGCGGGGCGAGGATCCGAGGGATAGGACCGCTGGCGCCTTCGGAGCTGGACGAGGGCACGATCGTCGTTCTGCCCTCGATCTCGTTCCCCCCCGAGGAGCTTCGGAAGATCGTCGCGATCCAGCACTACGAGGAGCGCCTCCTCTGTCTCTTACTGTTGCTTCGAAACCCCCGGCTGCGGATGCTGTTCGTATCTTCGATGCGGGTGCCGGAGCCCGTCGTCGACTACTACCTGGCTCACCTGGAGGATCCGAGGGATGCCGCCGACCGGCTCTTCGTTCTGTCGTTGAACGACCCCTCACCGCGGGCCCTGACCGAGAAGGTCCTGGACGATCCCTACGCCCCCAAACGGATAGCGGAGCTGGGGGCGGCCACGCACCAGTCGTACATCCTTCCCTTCAACGTGTCGGAGCTCGAGGTCCGGCTGAGCGAGGTCACCGGCGTACCTCTATATGGGCCGCCGCTCGATCGCGTTCCGTTGGGTTCCAAGAGCGGGTCGCGCCGAGTCGCCCAACGGGCCGGCGTGCCGATCCTCCCCGGGGCCGAGGACGTCTTCGACCTCGTGACCTTGCAGCGGGAGCTGGAACGTTTGCGAGATGAGCATCCGGACGCGACGGCGGCGGTCATCAAGCTGAACGACGGCTTCTCGGGACAGGGGAACTCCGTCGTGCGCCTCGACGCCCTGGGCGCGACACCTCCGGAGACGCCGACGGTCTTCTGCGCGGCGGAAGAGAGCTGGGAAACCTACGGACCGAAGGTCGAGCAGGGCGGGGCGGTCGTCGAGTTGCTGATGCGCGACCCGCGCCCGGCTTCGCCGAGCGTGCAGATGCGCATCCTTCCGGACGGGAATCACGAGATCGTTTCGACCCACGACCAGCTCCTCGGCGGTCCCGACGATCAGGTCTACCTGGGCTGCCGGTTCCCGGCCGACGACTCGTACCGTGATCTCATCCAGGGCCACGCCCACAACATCGCCAAGGTCCTGGCAGCCGAGGGTGTCATCGGGTCGTTCGCGATGGACTTCGTGGTGACGCTCGACCGCGAGGCTTATCTCAGTGAGATCAACCTCCGGATGGGCGGGACGACCCATCCTTTCCTCATGGCCCGCTTCGCCAGCGGCGGGCGCTACGACGAGGTCACGGGCGAGTTGATGACCGACCGGGGGCCGCGCGTCTACGTGGCGACCGACAACCTCAAGTCCGAGCGCTACGTCGGCATCGATCCGATCGAGGTGATCGCCGCGTTGAAGAGCGAGGGCTTGGCGTTCCATCGGCGCAACCAGACGGGGATCCTGGTCCACCTCCTGGGCGCCCTTAGGGGTTACGGCAAGGTGGGGGCGACGTGTATAGGAGAGTCATCTATTGAGGCTGACGGGCTATATGCCGCCTTCGTCGGGCTATTGGATGAACTGGCCGCTTCGCATGGTCAGTGACCTGCACTTTTATCTTGCGTGACTAGTCCGTCCGGGCTACGCCCTTTTTAGTTTGTATAGGCCATGTGCCTGCGCCGACCCACGGCCGATGTTCTGCCTGAAGACAACAACTGGGAGAACAGAAAGGCACTCGCGGATGACCTTGGAAGCGACTGCTCGACCGGCCATCAAAGTGAGCCGCAGCCTCGTAGCTGCGGTCTTGGCGTCTGTGCTCATGCTGAGTATGGCTCCGGTCGCCCCCGCCCTGTCGGAGGACGCGGCCGAGCGCGCGACCAAGTTCGTCTCCGTCATCGTCCAGGGCTTCAACGGCTCCACCGAGGCGCGCGAGGCCGTCGAGTCCGTAGGCGGTACCGTGACCCGCGACCTCTCGATCGTCAACGGTGTTTCCGCCGACGTCCCCGCCGACGCGCTGAGCCTGCTCGAGGCGAACTCGTCGATCTTCCAGGTCTCGCCCAATGAGAAGGTCGGCTTCCACGGAAGCGCCGACGGCAGCGAGATCACTCATCGGATCCAGAAGGTCGTTCGCGCCGACAAAGGTTGGTCGGAGGGTCTGACCGGCCGCGGCGTCACCGTCGGCCTGCTCGACACCGGCGTCTACAACCACCCCGACCTCGCCGGCCGCGTGATCTGTGGCGCCGACCTGACCGCAGAAGCCGGCACCGCGGCCGAGTGCCAGGACACCTTCGGGCACGGAACGTTCATGGCCGGCCTGATCGCCGGTGACGGCACCTCCTCGAACGGCAAGTACAAGGGCGCGGCTCCCGAGGCCCGCATCGTTTCGGTCAAGGCGTCCGGTTACGACGGCTCGACGGACGTGTCGACGATCCTCGCCGGCATCCAGTGGTTCGTCGCATTCAAGGACCAGTACGACATCCGGGTGCTCAACCTGTCGCTTGGTTCCGATTCCGCACAGGACTACCGCATGTCGCCCATGAACTACGCCGTAGAGCGCGCGTGGGACGCCGGCATAGCGGTCGTCGTCTCTGCCGGTAACAGCGGCCCCGATGCCAGCACCGTCATGAAGCCCGGTGACGATCCCTTCGTCATCACTGTCGGATCTTCGAACGATGAGGGCTCGATGAACATCCGCGACGACATGGTCCCGGTGTTCTCGAGCCGCGGCCCCACCCGTGCCAACGGCTTGAGCAAGCCCGATGTCGTCTCACCCGGTGTCCACACCATCTCGCTGCGCTCGCCCGGTAGCGCCATCGACAACAACCACGGTGCCACCGCCGTTGTGGACGGCTCTTACTTCCGTGGCTCCGGCACATCGATGTCAACCGCCACCGCCTCCGGTGCCGTTGCTCAGATGCTGCAGCGAAACCCCGGTCTGAGCCCCGACGAGGTCAAGATGCGCCTCAAGGCAACGGCTCGTCAGATCGCCGAGTCCGACCCGCTGAAGGCCGGCGCCGGAGTCATCGACGCCTACGCCGCTGCCACGGAAACGGTCGTCGGTGTCGCCAAGCAGGTGCACCCCCGTTCGACCGGGCTCGGCTCCCTCCAGCTCGACCGGGGAACGATGGACGTCGAGGTCGTGACCCCCGCCGGCCAGATCTCTCTAGCGGGCGAGTTCAACGCACAGCTCGACCCCAGTGGCATCAGCGTGGACAACCCGACCGGTCTGCTTCCCTACGTCGGCCTGAACTTCACCAGCTCCGGATGGGACGCGTCCTCATGGCGTGCCTCGAGCTGGAGGGTCGAGGACTGGGCGGCCTCTTCGTGGAGGGCATCCTCTTGGAGAGCCACTGAGTGGGACGCCTCGTCCTGGAGAGGCACCGTCTGGGACAACAAAGACTGGGACGCCTCCTCTTGGCGAGTCAGTGATTGGGATGCCTCATCGTGGCGTGCCTCTAGCTGGAGGAGCCACTGGTACGCCGTCGCTTGGGAGTGATCCACCTCTAGAGCGAACCCCTGTGCTCCGATAGTAAAAAGGGAGCATAGGGAGGAGGGGAACCACTTCAGCCATGGCCGTCCGGGTCTATATAGGTCTTCTTTGCCTAACCGTTGCAGGGATCCTCGCCGGCGTCACGCTCGCCGGAGGGGACCTTGCAACTCATCTTCCTGAGTGGCTGGCGCTCACCCTCCTCTTCGCTCTTAGTGAGTACGGGGCCATGTTGTTTCACCACGAAGGAGGTCGTCAGGGGCTGACGACCTCCGAGGCGATGGTCCTTCCGATGCTCGTGGCGCTTTCTGCGCCGCAGTTCATCTGGGGGATCACGATCGGGGCAGCCGTGGCCTACATCGCCGATCGCCGCGTCGCGCCGCTCAAGAAGGCTTTCAACATCGGTCAGTTCGGATGCTCGGCGGCGATCGCTTCCGGGTTGTGGACGTGGCTCTCTGCCCCCGGCCCGGTCTTCACCCCTCGCAATGCAGCGGTCGCGGCCGCCTGCGTTCTGGTGTTCGCGGTTGCCACCCACATCTTCGTCGCCATCGCGATCTCCGTTGCTGAGAGGAAGCGGTTCAGCGACCTGACGAAGGATGTCGCCGAGGCGATCGGATGGAACGTGCTGGGCAACGTCACCCTCGGGTTGTTGTTCGCAGCTGCCTATGTCGCGGCGAGTTGGACGATAGTGTTGTTCCTTCTCCCGCTGGGCGCGTTGCATTTTGGATACCGCGCAGTCGTCAGGCAGAGTCGCGAGCGAGAGCGCCTTCAGGACCTGCACGAAGCCAGCCGAGCCCTCGCCTCCTCACCCGACCTTGGTGAAGCGCTGTCGCGCTTCTTGCTGTCCATCGCAGACATGACGTCCGCGTCCAAGGCTTTCGCCCTCGTCATGCACCAACGCAAGGTGCTGTACTCGGCGGTGGCTGGTGGGACATCCGTGGCAGATCTGACGGAAGTAGACGAGGGCCCCCACGGCGACATCCTGGATCAGCTGATGAGCGATCCGACCCCGATAGTGGCTCAGGAGGACGACGAAGCATCCAAGGACCTCCGCGAGGCGCTTGGCGCGACCAGTCTGGTCGGAGTGCCTCTGGTCGACGACGGGGAAACCGTGGGATGCCTAGTCGTGTTGGACCGTGTGGGGGCCGAGGAGTTCGGGGAAAGCGAGGTCAGGCTCCTGGAGGCGGTCGGTAACGAGCTGGTGCTGACCCTCGACTCGTATCGGCTCTTCGCCGAGGTCGCCGAGGAGCGCGAGCGATTCCAGCAGATCTTCGCCGGCTCCAAGGAGGGCATCTGCTTGCTCGACGAGGAGGGAGTGATCCGGGCCTGGAACCCGGCCCTTGCACGCATCACCGGCTTCGACGAGGAAGACATCATCGGGGAGAAGTGGTTCGAGCGGATCTTGGTCCGCGACCGTCACCACCAGCGGGTCGAGGGTCTCGACATCGTGACGGTGTCTCCTGACGAGGAGCTCGAGCTAGTCACGCGCAAGGGGCCCCCGCGCTGGGTCGCGATCATGTCGGGCGAGATGCAGTCCGAGGACGAGAAGAGCTGGGTCATCCTGGTGCGTGACATCACGGCGGAGCACGAGCTCGAGGAATCGAAGTCGGACTTCCTGTCGACGATCTCGCACGAGCTGAGAACGCCGTTGACCACGATCAAGGGATCGCTGCAGGTGATGTCGCGGCCCAACGCAGCTCCCCAGAGCGACATCGGCAAGCAGATGATCGAGATCATGAAGCGGGGATCGGACCGGCTCGAACGTCTGGTGATGAACCTGCTGGCCGTATCGCAGATGGAGGCGGGTGACGTCCAGGTCTATCCGGACGAGGTCCCGTTGGAGGAGATGGTGAGGGCGCGTATCGCGTCGATCCTCATCGACCATCCTCAGGTCGAGGTGAATGCACACGAGAACGTCACCGTGCGCGCCGATCGGGAGAAGCTCGCACAGGCGATCGAGCACATCCTGGACAACGCGCGCAAATTCGGCCCCGAGACGGGCATGATCACCGTCGAGATCGCCACAGAGAACGGGTACGCGCGGCTCTCGATCACCGACGAGGGGCCCGGCATACCCAAGATCGATCAGGACCGGATCTTCGATCGGTTCGTTCGGCTGGGCCATGTCCTGACTCGCGAGACCCAGGGCCCGGGGGTCGGCCTGTTCATCGCCAAGCGATCGGTGGAGGCGATGGGCGGATCCGTTGAGGTCGACAGCGAACCCGGCAGAGGCGCTACCTTCCACGTGCGTATCCCGCTGGCACTCGCCGCCGTCGAGCCCGCATCC
>DATFFR010000041.1:0-6568 GCA_035249925.1 Actinomycetota bacterium | reverse complement strand
GGGATCCCGGGAAGCGGAACGATCGAACCGAACTCGGCGCCGCCGCCGGCGAACTCGAACGACGTGACGTAGTGCTCGATGCCGTCGACATAGCCGACCATCGTGGTGGTGCGTACGAGACTCACGGTTCCGTTGGGATTCACGAGACCACCGCAGGCCCACGCAGGCACGGCCAGCAACATCACGAACAGGGCGGCCATCAACAACGTCGGAACACTGCGTCTCATCTCGATCATCGCCTTTCGCTAGTCCGCATCCCTGGTGCCGTGTCAGGACCCTTTGCGTGTTTTCGGCGCACGTTTCCTGCCACGGCACTATTGCTAGGACGTGGAGCGACCTAGGATGGTTCCCATGGATGTCCTGCAGTGCCCCGTGTGCGACCTGAAGTTCCGGTTCTCCTCCGAGCTTGATCAGCACCTGTCTCTCGAGCATCCGAACTTCGACGCCAAGGCGCGCTCGGGCGACGACGAAGCGCTGGCCGAGGCCCGCAAGAAGCGCCAGTTGCGCAAGAACCCGACCGACTAGCCCAAACCCCTCAGGGAACCCCGACCCCCGGCGCGGTGTAGTCGCGAACGGATAGAAAGTCTGTGGAGGGCCGACCACTGGACGAAGCAGAACTGATCGAGCGCGCGCGTGGTGGAGACGCGCTCGCATACGAGGAGCTCGTGGTGACGTATCAAGGCATCGCCTTCCGAACCGCCTACGTCGTGTGCGGCGACGCAGCAGATGCGCAGGAGGCCGCGCAGGCGGGTTTCGTCAAGGCCTACTACGCGCTTGACAGGTTCAGATCCGGCCACCCCTTCCGGCCGTGGCTCCTGAAGATCGTCGCCAACGAGGCGCGCAACAAGCGGAGGTCTGCGGGGCGGAGGATCGGCCTGGAGCTCCGGCTCGCAGAGGGCCGCCCTCGGGACGATGCGGCCCCATCTCCCGAGGACGCGGCTCTCACCAAGGAGCGGGACGAGGAGCTGATCGCGGCGTTGAACACGCTGCGCGAGGAGGACCGCATGGTGGTCGCCTGCCGATTCTTCCTCGGCCTAAGTGAAGCCGAGACGGCCGCCGCGCTCTCGATCGCGAAGGGAACGGTGAAGTCCCGCCTGTCACGGGCCCTCACGAAACTGCGCGGCCGCCTGATGCAAACGGCCACCGAAGCGGAGGTTCTCGATGGATGACCGTTCGATGTCCATGAGCTCGCTCGAAGACGCCTTGGTCGCGCTCGGCCCCCGTCTGGCGTTCCCCGCGGAGCCGGAGCTGGCCGGTCGCGTTCGGACCCAGATCGAAAGCGCCCGCGTGCCCGCCCGGCGCCGGATGCCATCGTGGCGTCCTGCGTTCGCCGTGGCAACGATCCTCGTGGCTACGACCGCCGCGCTGCTGGTCTTCTCTCCGACCACCCGTGAAGCCGTCGCCGACTGGATCGGGCTCGACGGGGTGCGGATCACGTTCGGCGACGAACCCAAAGCGCGTCCGGCCGAGAAGCTGGCCGAGGGCCTCGCCCTCGGTGACCGGGTGACGCTGGAAGAGGCGGCCGCCCGGATGGAGTTCGAGATCGAGGTGCTCGGGGCCTTGGGCGACCCCGACGAGGTCTACGTCGTCGAGGACGACCCGCCGGGCGGACGGGTCGCGCTGGTGTACGAGGCCGCCGAGGGCCTGCCCAGGGCCGACCAGACCGGCGTCGGCGCGCTGTTCAGCCAGTTCCGGGCCACCTACGAGGACGTGACCGAAAAGAAGGTGCTGGGCGCCGGCGGCACGCTGGAGATCGTCGAGGTCGCCGGCGCACGGGGCTACTGGCTCGGGGGCGGCCCCCACTCGATCGCCTACCTCGATGCCGAGGGAGAGGTGCGCACCGATCAGGTCCGCCTCGCCGGCAACACTCTCCTGTGGCAGCGAGACGGGATCGTGTTCCGCCTCGAGACCGCCCTGTCGAGAGACGCGGCCATCGAGCTGGCGGAGTCGGCCCGCTAGGGAACCACGCGGTGGGCGGCGGTGTAACACCTGCGTCCACCGAGAGAAAGGACCGAACGATGTCTCGGCGCTATCGGCCTCTGATCCTGCTCGCGATCGTCTTCGGCATGATCGGCCTCCTGCCCCCGGTCTCCACGGCCGGCGCCGGCGGATTCTGTTCGCAGGCCGGATTCAGCGACACGGCCACGACCGAGATCGGCATGGCCGAGATGTGCTTCACGCCAACGGTCGCCAGGATCGAGCCGGGCGACACGGTCACCTTCCACAACAAGGACAGGACGCTCCACATGGTCGGCGGGGTAACGAACGTCTTCGGGGATCTGCACACCGAAGTTCCCATGGGGGCCTCGGTGTCCTACAAGTTCAACAACGAGGGCGTCTACCCGTACGTCTGCCTCCTGCACCCGGGCATGGGCGGGGCGATCGTGGTCGGCGACGGCAAGGGCAAGATGACGACCGCAGGAGCCGTGATCGTCGAGCCGCCCTCGACGACTACGGACGAACCGGCCTCCCCGGCCTCCGCGACCGAAACGGAGCCCGCGGTCAACGACCGGCCGACCTGGCTGCTTCCCGTCGCGATCGCGCTAGGACTCGGCGTGCTGGGGCTGGCCGCCATACCTATGAAGAGGCGCGGCGGCTCCAAGGTCATCGCAACCAAGCTCTGAGACACCACGCTCCGGCGCCTCGAGTCCTCGGGGTTAGGCGTGCCCCCGGCGGACCAAGAACCTGTCCCAGATCGTCCGACCGGCGAGGTGATCGACCGTCTCGGCCCACTTCGCACGGGTGCGGTAACGGCGGCCGCCGGGGAAAGCATCGTGGGTGTACGAGAAGCGTCCTCGGCGCGTGGTCATGGTCGACTTGACGTCGTAGGCGCGCCAGGCACCGTTGCGGTACTGCTGCGTCTCGAGCCTGATGCGCTCTCGAACCGTGGCGGGCTGGATGCGACCGGACATCTCGACGGCTTGGCCACCTTCGAACTCCTCGCCCTCGACCGAGAACTGCATCGACGCCCGGGGCTTCTCGCCGGCCGCCACAACGGCGACCGGTGCCGCCACAAGGGCCGCGAGCACACACGCAACGACCGCCGTCATCCTGGTGTTTCTCTTCACGATCGTCATGTCGGCCGGAGATCCCTTCCGTAAGGGGTGGCCGCGGCGTTGTTCTGATGGGTCTTCTTCGACCGGGCGCCGGCCGCCGCGATCCCACCGCCTTGCCGTCCTCGCCGTCGCCTCCATGAAGCATGAGCGCATCGAGGCCGGCCTTCAAGGCCCTTGACGGGAGTACCTAGGGGGTTCACTTTGATACGCATGCAGGTAGAAACGGACGTTTCGGCCCTCGAGCAGGTGCCTCTGTTCAACGGCCTGACCAAGCATCAGATCCAGCGGCTGGCCGAAGGTGCCCGACGCGTACGGGCCGAGGCCGGCAGCACGCTGTTCCTCGAGGGTGACCCCGGTTCGTCACTTTTCGTCCTGCAGAAGGGCCTGATCAAGATCGTGCGGGCCAACGACCCCACGACCACCCTGACCACCCTCCAACCGGGGGCGGCGTTCGGCGAATTGGCCGTCCTCAACGAGGCCCCTCGCTCGGCCTCGGCAGTTGCTATCGACGTCTCCGAGCTGCTCGAGATCGACAGCAAGACGGTGGGCGACGTCCTGGACGAGGACCCCGCGGCGGCTCGAAAGATGCTCGGATCGCTGGCGGCCTCGCTCACCGTGGCGCGCGAGCAGGTCGTCCAACACAACCGGGTGCTCGACGACAAAGTGCGCGAGCGCACCGCCGAGCTACGCGAGACGCAGCTCGAGGTCATCCGGCGACTCGGGCAGGCCGCCGAGTTCCGCGACGACGACACCGGCCTTCACATCACGCGCATGAGCCGCTACTGCGCGCGGCTCGCACACGCGGCAGGGCTGTCCGTGAAGGACTGCGAGCTTCTGCTCCATGCGGCCCCCATGCACGACATCGGCAAGATCGGGATCCCCGACAGCATCCTGTTGAAGCCCGGCAAGCTAGAGCCGGAAGAGTTCGAGGTGATGAAGACCCACACGACGATGGGGGCCGAGCTCCTCAGTGGAAGCAGCTCCGACGTCATGCAACTTGCCAAGCTGATTGCGCTCGAGCACCACGAACGTTGGGACGGCAACGGCTACCCGAACGGCAAGGCCGCCGAAGACATCGAGTTCGTGGCTCGCATCACCTCTATCTGCGACGTCTACGACGCGTTGACCTCGGAGCGGCCGTACAAGAAGGCGTGGGCGTCAGAAGACGCCATGAACCTGATCAAGGAGAACGGTGGGAGCCAGTTCGACCCCAACCTAGCCGAGCTCTTCCTCTCGCTGGCCGACGACATCAACGCGATGAGAGAGAACCCCCAGATCCTGCTGACGTGGAAGCCGGGGGAAGAGGTACAGAAGCCGCCCCTGTCCTCCACTCCCTAGAACTCCATACAATCGCCTGGTGGAGGAGACCGCTCCGGCTGCGGACCAATCGATCTCGTTCCTCTCCGGCGCCTCGGCGCGGGGGCGGGCCCGCGTCGTAGAGCACACCCAGCTGCAGCAGTTCGCCGAGGGCGATGTCATCTTCTCGGAGGGCGATCCCCCGAGCGCGCTGTACGTGATCCAGGACGGCGCGGTCGATGTGGTCAGCCTTCTGATGGACGGGACCGAAGAGGTCCAACGGACCCTCGGTCCCGGACGCATCCTGGGCGAGCTCGGCATCCTCGGCGGCCACGCTCGCACCGCAACCGCCAAAGCCGCGAAACCTTCGGCCCTGTGGGCCATCGAGCGGGAGGCCTTCCTCGAGCTGTACGAATCGGAGCCCACCGTCGCGGTCGAGATCGCGACCTCGATGGCCGTTTATCTGCTGGACGCGGACGTCATCGCCGAAGATCTGCTCTTCCTCAACCTCGAGGGCCGCGTGGCCAAGCGACTCCTGATGTTCCTCGATGCGGAGGGCCGGGGCGTCTATCCCGTAACCGCGACCGACACGATGTCCGCGGAGGAGGTCGTCGAACGTCTGAGAGAGGTCGCCCAGAGCTCGAGCGACATCCAGCCGTACTCGAACCTCGAGACCCTCGCGCTTCTGTCGGGAGGCAGTCAGGCGGGAGTCGCCGCGATCCTCAACGACATGCAACGCAGGGGTCTCATCATCACGAGCGAGGGCAACGTCATCGTGATCGACGAGGAGGGACTGGAGCGTCTGGCCAGCGCGCGCTGACCCTCCCTCTTACTTCCGCTTCACCAACCCCAACGCCAGCGCGAGCGGAAGCAGCGAGCGGGCCTCACACGGCAACCGCCACACACCACCATGGGCTGCACCCTGAGCGAACAGATCGTACGGATGGGACAGCTGCGTCTCGGGCCGCGCTGCGGCAGCCGGATTGCGTATGTCGTGGACCAGCATCGCCGCCATCAACGCCCTGCTGGTCTCGGGAGCGAACACCTCGACGCCGAAGCGAGGCGCTCCGCGATAGGCCGCGGCCAGCATCCGATTCTTGACCACCGACACAGTCTTGGTCGCCGGCGCAACGTTTGCCGAGGAGAGGATGCGATCCTCTTCCCTGATCGCCACCGCACGCCAGCGCTGAACCGCTTTCGCGAGCGCGTAGTTCGCACCCTGCACCGGGACCAGCACATCGGCGATCCCCCACCGGTGCCCGTTCTCTGAATCGATCAGCGTGGAGTAGTTCGGCACCCGCAGCGTGCCGGCGCTGAGAGTCCGCGTGATGCGCGACCCCACTCCGGGACGTCGCGTCCGCGCCCCCACCGTTACCTCCTCGGGAACGGCGAAGACGTCGGTCGGAGTGGCCAGATAGGCGTGCGCGGACAAGCGGTTGGTCGCGATCAAATCGGCACACAGAGCATCGGCGGCTCCGGCGACCCGGACGAACGACGCACCGTCGGCATAGACGTGGTTACCCAACACGAAGGTTCCGTCGAACGTGTCCAGCCACGCCCTGATGTCCGGAAGATCGGTGAGGAGATCCGTCCCGGCCGCAGCCGTGACGTCGCCGTTTCCAACAGGCTGACGAGAAGGTACGTGCAGGGTTCCGGAGCCGGCCTGCGCCAGGGAGATGATCTTCTGCCACAGATGTTGACGCGGGAGATCGACGGCGATGACGTGCGCGCCCCACCCGCTCAGGGCCTCGAAGGGGCCCATCTCCGATGCGGCACCGAGGAGAACGAAGGTCTGATCCGACAGGTCCAGCCACTCGGGATGCGTCGCCACCAGCCGGAGGGCCTCGGCACACGAGGGTTCGATCGCCCCGCTCGCCACCCACGCTTCCAGACGTAGGTCCAACGCCCCGCCGCGCAGCAGGCCACCCCCGAACGGGACCTCCAACTCGGTGACGCGTTCGCCGGAACCCCGCACGATCGTGGTTTCGAACGGCGTCCCTCCGCGCATCCACTCCCGCACGGGCACGTCCGAGCCGGTGACCTCGAGGTGGTCGTGCAACGACGCCAACCCGTTGGACGCGATCATCCGGGCGTTCTTGGACGACCGCGCGCCGGCCTCGACCGCTCCTCTGAAATACGGGATGTAGTTCTTACGCCACTTCTGCTCGGCCCTGATGCGCCCGGCCAGCGCCGGATCGGTGGCGGCCACCGCGTCC
>DATFFR010000040.1:0-6650 GCA_035249925.1 Actinomycetota bacterium | reverse complement strand
GTGCCCGGGATGAGCACACCCGCGACGGTCCTGTCGCCGACGGCCCCGGCAACCAGAGGGAACAGACCCAGACCGATCAACGTCCCGATCCTGATCACTGTGTAGGCCGCGCTGAAGGTACGGCCGCGCAACTCGTCTGTCGTGTTCTCGTGCATCAACGAGTAGGCCGTCGAGTATGCGGCCCCACCGAAGAAACCCAGCGCGCTCGCGACCGGGATCGCCGTGTTGAGACTGTTCATGCTCGCAAGAGCAACGAGACCGGCTCCCAACAGCAGGATCGAGGCAGAGAACAACACGTCCTTCTGGATCAGCTTCGACAGAAGGCCGACGGACAGGAGACCGATGATCATTCCGGTGCCCAGGAACCCCACGAGGAACGCGAACCCCTCCCCTCCTCCCCCGAGTACATCGTCAACGAAGCTGATCCCCAAGGAGAAGACGGCGCCGGCTGCCGTGAACGTGAAGGCGATGCCCAGCATCCAGGGCCGCACCTGCTTGTGACGAACGACGAAGGACAGACCTTCGACCAGATCCCGGCGGATCTGACGAAGGTCTAGATGGCCGACGCGGTTGAGGGTCATTGGGATGGCCAGGGTCGAGACCATGACCGCCGAGAAGACGAACGTCAGCGAGTCCAACCACAGGGCCAACGCTTCGCTGTTGTCGCTGAGGCCTTCGAGCGCCGGCACATTCTGTCCGAGGAACACGCCGAACGCCGAAAGGCCCGAGTAGACGAGGGCGGCCAGGGGCCACGGCGCGTAGACCCCGAGCAGCGAGAGGGAGTTTGCGTGCGTGAGCTCGGAGGGCTTCACGAAGTGCGGGAGGGAGGCGTCTTTAGCGGGACCCCAGATCAGGGTCAGGCTCTCCAACGCCACAGACGCGAGCAGAAGGTAGACCAGGTTCGGAAAGAACGGCAGAGAAAAGATGATCCCGGCGCGGATGATGTCGGCCACGACCATCGTCCGCTTCCGGTCCCACCGATCTGCGATGACGCCGGCCAGAGGCCCCACGATGAAGCCGGGCAGGACCCGTGCCGTCAGGACGGTGCCGACCGCCGTCGCCCCGCCGATCTTGTCTGCGAAGATGGCGATCGCGATGACGCCGATCCAGTCCCCCAGGCTGGATATGAACTGTGCGAGAAAGAACCGCAGGAAGTTGCCGTTGTTCCTAAGAAGGGAAAAATAGGAGACGGCCCCAGCGTCGCTGCTGAGGACCTTCAGATCCGGACGGTGCTGTGCAGGCTGGATTTGTCCCTCCTAGAAGAGCCTGGGGATCATCCTAGGGTGGGGCCCGGTCACGTCGCCTGCTTCTTGGCCGTCGTCTTCTTGCGGGTCGTCTTCTTGCGCGCGGTGGTCTTCTTGCGGGTCGTCTTCTTGCGGGGCTTGGCCGGTCCGGCCGCCCGCTTCTCGGCCAGCATCTCGGCCGCCTGCTCGAGCGTGATGGTTTCGGGCTCCTGCCCCTTACGCAGAGAGGCGTTCGTGGTCCCGTCGGTTACGTATGGCCCATAGCGCCCGCTCTTGACGACGAGGTCCTCGCCGGTGGCCGGGTCTTTGCCCAGCTCTTTCAAGGGAGCGGCTGCCGTTCGACCCCGACCGCGCTTCGGTTGGGCGAAGAGAGCCAGCGCATCCTCGACCGTTGCAGTGAAGAGCTGCTCCTCGCTCTCCAGCGATCTCGTGTCCTTCCCTTTCTTCAGGTAGGGCCCGTAGCGGCCGTTGAGCGCTTGGATCTCCTCGCCGTCGGCGGGGTCGACCCCGATCGTGCGCGGCAGGCTCAAGAGGCGCAACGCCTCCTCGAGCGTCACCGTGGCGGGATCCATCGAGGCGAAGAGCGACGACGTCGGCGGCTTCTCCTTCGAGCCCTCCTCCATGTCGCCGCGCTGCACGTACGGACCGAACCGGCCGATCTTCAGGTGGACCGGCTCCCCCGTCGTCGGGTCGCTCCCAAGCACCCTGTCGTTGCTCGGCGCGGCAAGCAACTCTTCGGCTTTCGCCACCGTCAGCTCATCGAGTGGAAGGTCGTCGGGGATAGACACGGTCTCGTCCTCGCGTTGCAGGTAAGGACCGTAGCGACCGGCACGGGCGACGATCTCGCGACCCTGATCGTCCTTGCCGATCGGCACCGAGTTCACCTCCCGTGCGTCGATCTCGTCGAGTCGCTGGGACACCATCGCGTGCAGCCCCGGCTGCCCGTTCCCGAAGTAGAAGCGGCGCAGCCATGGGAGTGCTTCCTCTTCTCCGGTCGCGATCTCGTCGAGGTCCTGCTCCATCGCGGCGGTGAAGTCGTAGTCGACCAGCCTGGAGAAGTGTTCCTTGAGCAAGCGAACGACCGAGAACGCGGTCAACGATGGAACGAGGGCCGAGCCCTTCTTCCACACATATCCGCGGCTCTGGATCGTCTGGATGATGCTGGCGTAGGTGGACGGCCGGCCGACCCCCATCTCCTCGAGCTCTTTCACCAACGAGGCTTCGGTGAAGCGCGCCGGCGGCTTGGTTTCGTGGCCGCGCGGCTGCAGATCCGAGGCCCGAACACTCTGGCCGACTTCGAGCGCGGGAAGCCGAACGTCGCGATCCTCGAGGGCCGCGTCGGGATCGTCGCTGCCCTCGACGTAGGCCTTCAGGAAGCCCGGGAACGTGATCACCTTGCCGCTCGCGGCGAACTCTGCGCGCTGACCCGACGTCGCCTCTGCGGCGAGCCGCACCTGCGCGCTCTGGCCGCGGGCATCGGACATCTGCGAGGCGACGGTCCTCATCCAGATCAGCTCGTACAGACGCGCTTCGTCGCCGGAGACTTGAGAGCGAACCTCATCGGGCATCCGGAAGGTCTCGCCCGCGGGACGGATCGCCTCGTGCGCCTCCTGCGCGTTCTTGGATCGCTTCGTATAGGCGCGGGGCTGCTCCGGGATGTAGTCCGGCCCGTAGAGATCCTTGGCCAGGCCACGGGCCATCGAGATCGCCGAGCCCGACAGCGTGACGCTGTCGGTTCGCATATAGGTGATGAACCCGTTCTCGTACAGGGTCTGCGCCGCGCGCATCGTGCGGCTCGCCGTGAAGCCGAGCTTGCGCCCGGCCTCCTGCTGCAAGGTCGATGTGATGAATGGCGCCGACGGTGATCGCTTGAAAGGCTTCTGCTCGACGGAGGTCACGGAGAACGGCGAATCCTCCAGCCCGCGGGCCAGCTCCGTGGCCGTGGTCTCGTCCAGCACGACCACGTCTTCCCGCGAGAGTTGCCCCGTGGAATCGAAGTCCTTGCCGGTGGCGACGCGCACATCGTCGACCGACTGGAGCGTGGCGGCGAAGATGTCGGTGGTCGAGCCGATCGGTGCGAAGTGACCCTCGACGTCCCAGTACGTCGCCGACCTGAATCGCATACGGGCTTCTTCCCGCTCGACGATCATGCGGGTGGCTACGCTCTGGACGCGACCCGCGGAGAGGCCGGGCATGACCTTCTTCCACAGCACCGGCGACACCTCGAAACCGAACAGGCGGTCGAGGATGCGGCGTCCCTCCTGGGCATCGACCAACCGGCGATCCAGATCGCGCGGGTTCTCGACCGCCTCCCGGATGGCCTGTGGTGTGATCTCGTGGAAGACCATCCGCTTCACCGGGACCGTGGGCGACAGCACCTCCAGGAGGTGCCAGGCGATCGACTCGCCCTCGCGATCCTCATCCGTCGCGAGGTACAGCTCGTTCGCCGTCTTTAACAGTTGCTTGAGTTTGGTCACCTGGGGCCGCTTCTTGCGCGGCACGACGTAGAGCGGCTTGAAGTCGTTGTCGACGTCGACCCCCAGACGCTTGGCCCAGGCCTCGTTCTTATAGGCAGCCGGGATCTCCGACGCGCTCTCGGGAAGGTCCCGGATATGCCCGATAGAGGACTCCACGAGGAAGTCCTTGCCGAGGATCTTGCTGATCGTCTTCGCCTTCGCGGGCGACTCGACGATGACCAGGTTCTTTGCCACGGATCTCCTTGGTTCGGGGGTGCGCCGGCGCTCCCACCGGGCGGTTGGCGCCGTGGATAGAGGGCCGCCGGCGGCGGCTTGTATCTCATTACTATCAGCCGCTGTCAATCAACCGCCCCGCCCGACGGCTTGTTCCGAGGGGGGCCCGGACGGTCCCGGACGGCTACCATCCGGCCCGTGGAAGCCCTGGTAGAGCCCGTGATCAACCTGATGGAGGGGTGGGTCGCCGACTACGGGTACTGGGCCATCTTCTTCCTGATGCTGCTCGAATCTGCCTGCATCCCGTTCCCCAGTGAGGTCACGATGCTCGTGGGGGGGTTCTACGTGGTGGAGGGCTCCCTGAGCCTGTTCTGGGTCACGGTCGCCGGAGTAGCCGGGAACCTCGTCGGTTCATGGGTGGCCTACCTCCTCGGACGGAAGACGGGCCGCGCGCTCCTCGACCGCTACGGCCGCTACGTGCTGATCCGCAGCCACGACATCGACAAGGCAGAGGTCTGGTGGGAACGTCACGGCGAGGCGGCCACCTTCTTCAGCCGTCTGCTGCCGGTGATAAGGACGTTCATCTCACTTCCCGCCGGGATCGCGAAGATGCCGTTCGGCAAGTTCAGCATCTACACCTTCCTCGGAGTGGTTCCGTGGACCTTCGGCCTCGCGTATCTCGGCGTCGTCGTCGGCGAGAACTGGGAGAAGGTGCTGGGCTACTTCGACCTCCCCACGCTGCTGATCGCGACGGCAGTGATCGCCGCCGCGGGCATCTGGTACCTGCGTAGAAGGAAACAGCAGAAGGCGCGCAACGCGCCGGTCGAGCTTTAGCAGCGATCGACTCGGGGGATTAGGCGAGCTCGATCTCCGGGGCCACCTCCTGGAGCCCTGTGATCGAGATGGCGATGAACTCGTCCATCGGAAGGCCGATCTTCTCTTCGACCTCGCGGATCTCCTCGCGCTCGACCCCCGGCGCGAACGACTTCTCCTTCAGCTTCTTCTTGACCGACGAGACCTTCATCCCGTTGGCCTTTTCGGGCCGAACGAGAGCGCTCGCAACCAGGAGACCCGCGACGGCGTCCGCATGGACGATCGCGCGGGACATCAGATCGGTCCGGTACTCGGCTTCCTTGTGGGCCACGATCGCGTTGAGGACCCCGTCGTCGGCGTAGCCTTCCTCGCGCAGCCATTGAACGGTCAGCTGGGTGTGTTTCGCGAAGTCGTCGGCGGTCTGGTCGTAGTCGAGGTCGTGGAACAACCCTGCATAGCCCCACCGTTGTTCGTCCTCGCCGAAATGGCGCGCGAGAGCTCGCATGACGCCCTCCACCGAGATCAGATGGCGATAGGTGATCTCCTTCGTCGTGTACTTGCGAACGATCTCGAGGGCGGCATCTCGCTCCACTGCAACTACTCCCCTGTGAGGGCCCGTTTGAAGTCGGCCTCGGCCTCGGGCGACGCGAGGGCCATCACCTCGTCACCCACGTGCAACGGCGTCTCCTTGGTCGGAGCGACGACGTGGCGATCGCGCACCACGGCAACGAGAGTGCAGTCGGGTGGGATCTTCAAGTCGCCGACGGTCTTCCCGTCGGCGGGAGAGCCTTCGGCAAGGGTCACCTCGAGCAGCGCAACCTTGCCCTGTTCCAACTGAAGGAGCCGCACCAGATCGCCGACCGAGACCGCCTCCTCGACCAACGAAGTAAGTAGGTGAGGAGTGCTGACCGCCACGTCGACGCCCCAGGTCTCGGTGAACAGCCACTCGTTGTCGGGGTGGTTCACGCGGGCGACGACCCGCGGGACCGTGAATTCCTGCTTGGCGAGAAGGGAGATCACCAGATTGTCTTCGTCGTCTCCGGTCGCGGCGACCATCACCTCACACGAGGTCAGCACCGCGGCGTCCAGCGTGTGCAGCTCGCAGGCATCGCCGCGCACGAAGTTCACGTCCAGCTCGTCCTTCAGCGTCTCGATGATCGCCTCGTTCTGCTCGATCAGAACGACTTCGTGGCCCTTGGACTTCAGGTCCTTCGCCACGAACGTGCCGACGTTGCCGGCGCCGGCGATCGCGATCCGGATGGACTTCGGGCTCACTCCGGCTCGCCAACCTTCTTGATCTGAACGTCCATGTCGCCCAGATGGGCGCGCGCCGCCGAGATGTACACGATGTCACCCTCCTGGATCGTGAAGCCCTTGTCGGGGATGCGCGGGATGCCGAAGCGGCTGACCGCGACCACCCTGCGGAGGCCGGGCTCATCCACCTCCAACGCCTTCTTGCCGACCAGCTCGCTCGGGGCCGGCAGCGCGGTCACGACCACCTCACCGTTGTCGACGGTGTATTCGACCGGGACCTCGTCGGGGATCAGCGATCTGAGGATCTGGTCGGTGGTCCACCGAACGGTGGCAACGGTTTGGATCCCGAGGCGCTGGTAGATCTGAGCGCGGCGAGGATCGTAGATCCTGGCGACCACGTGCGGGACCCTGTAATGGTCCCGGGCGACCCGCGCCGCCAGGATGTTCGAATTGTCTCCACTGGTTACCGAGGCGAAGGCGTCGGCGCGATCGATGGAGGCGTCGGCCAGCACTTCGCGGTCGAAGGCGAACCCGACGATCTTCTTGCCCGAGAAGTCGGCCTTGAGGCGCTCGAACGACTTCTTGTTCTTGTCGATGATCACGACGTCGTGACCGAGTCGCTGGAGGTTCGTCGCCAGCTCGGAACCGA
>DATFFR010000039.1:0-22532 GCA_035249925.1 Actinomycetota bacterium | reverse complement strand
CCCTCGGGGCGGGGCCGCTTGAATCTCACGCGCTCGGAGCCGAACGAGCAGTACGTAGACGTCTCGCCGGATGGGCGGTGGGTCGCGTTCGCCCGCTTCGGTCGCAACGGCGGCGAGATCTACAAGGTGCCGAGTGCCGGGGGCGAGGCGGTGCGTCTGACCAAGGACCGGGTCAACGACGAGTTGCCGATCTGGTCGCCCGATTCACAGAGGCTGGCCTTCGTTCGGTACGTCGGCAACGAGGACCCAGAGATCTTCGTGATGGATGCCGACGGGACGAACCGCGAGCGGGTAACCGACGATCTCGCTACCGACGCCGACCCGCGTTGGTCCCCCGACGGCACGCGCTTGGTCTACATCACCGGCGAGATCGACGACCACTCGCAGGACATCGTCATGGTGACGCTCGGCGAGCCGGGAACCACCGTGCTTACCGACCAGGGTGTCAACGACAGCTTCGCGGAGTGGTCGCCGGACGGGACGCAGATCGTCTACGCGTCGCATCGCGACGACCAGTGGGATCTCTACCTGGTAACGGTCGATGGCGTGATCTCGAGCACCCAACTAACCACCGACCCGGTCGACGATTACGCGCCGGAGTGGTCGCCCGACGGCAGCCGGCTGCTGTTCGTGCGCGGCCGTCTCGAAGGCAACGAACCTGCCGATCGCGTCTACGTGATGAACGCGGACGGAACCGGCGAGCTGGCCGTCAGCCGCGAGCGGCTGCAGGGGTTCTCCCCGGACTGGTCGCCCAACGGGGCCAAGATCGTGTTCATCGGGCAGGTGCCGGCCGATCCGCTGCCGGAGTGGGAGCTGTTCACCGTCAAGGCCGACGGCTCCGAGCACACGCGCCTGACCAGGACCGCAGCCCAGGAGTTCGATCCCGAGTGGGGGCCGCGTCCCCAGTAGCTGCTTTGAGACTAGGCGTGCGCTTAACGCACGGTTGATGCCAAAGCGCGGGTCGGGCTAGACGGCTTCGGCGCGGGCCTGGTCCTCGACGCAGAAGCGGGCCGCGGGCTTGGCCTCGAGGCGTTCCTTCGGAATCGTCTTGCCGCACGTCTCGCAGGTCCCGTAGGTGCCGTCCTCGATGCGGCCGAGGGCGGTCTCGATGTCGGCGAGCTCGGTCTCGAAGCCCTGAACGATCGCGATGTCCTTCTGCCGCTCGAACACTTCGCTGCCGACGTCGGCGGGGTGTTGGTCGACGACCGAGAGTTCCTGCATGTCCGTGGGCTCGGTCTCGTCGGTGGAGGTTTCTTCGCTGACGCCGTCCCGCAGACGGGTCAAGCGGTCTCGCTCGTCCGTGAGGCGCCGACGAGCGCCGTCGAGGAAGTCGGGATCGTTCGCAGGCATCGGTCCTCCAGGGTCGATTTGACGTTCAACGGGAGGCCCACGCTGGGCCGCTCGGTCCCGCTCCTATACCCGGCCGCCGCGAGCGGAAACGACCCTTCGAAGTTGCCGGTTCCGGCGATATCGGGCTCCGGGTACGGCGGCCCAGAGCCCGGGGTTTAGCCCTTCTGGATCGCGTCGAGCAGGCTTCGCAACTCTTTGCGCATCTCGGCCACGGTCGTCTGGGGGTCGTCCGAGCGCGCCACCACCATCGCTCCCCGACATAGAGCGCCGAACAGGAGCTGGGCCAGCGGCATGGCCGGGCGCTTGCGGACCTCGCCCCGCTCCATCGCCTTGTTGAGCGCCATCGTGATGAGCGCGACCGAGTTCATGGGGCCCGATCGCCATCACGCGACTGGGCCCCAGAACCGCAGGCCCTGGCCGAGAGGTAGCGTTGAACCGTGGGCTCTCAGGCGGAAGGGGCCGAGCGGTTCAGGTATCGATTCGTGGTCGTCGGGCGATATCGCGCTCGGACCCAGGGCAACGACCCGCACGTCACGATGAACGTCCTCGCCGGCGTGGACGACACGCTCGTGTACTGCGGCACGCTCACGATGTCGGAGGGCGAGTGGGCCGAGCTCAGCGCTCGCTTACGCGAGTCGCTCGGAGCCGGTTTCGAGGTGGAGGAGCGCCCGGCGTCGGCTCCGACCCCCCTACGATCGGCCTAGCCGAACGGGGTGGCGGCGCGCCCGGGTGCCGCGGTTAGATGGGCGTTCGTCCGACGACGCGGGAGGTGCGGGGTTGAAGTTCCTCTACTGGGTAACGACGGGCACGAGCGATCCGACCAGGGCATCGATGCCGCTCCACTTGATGGTCAACGGCTCGGTCGAGGTGGGCCACGACTGCGAGGTCGTCCTCGCGGGCGATGCGGCAGAGATCATCCTCGGAGACAACCGCAACACGATGGAGGGCGTTGGGCTCCCATCGATGCGAGAGCTGTTCGAGAAGGTGACCAAACACAACATCCCCGTCTTCGTCTGAAAGGGATGCGCAGTCGCCCGTGGGGCGACCGACGATGATCTCGCCAACGTCAACGGCACCTGGATAACGCCACCGGAGGCCGCCAAGAAATGCGAGGAAGCCGACAAGGTCCTGACCTTCTAGCCTGCCGCCTCTATCGATCACCGAGCCGGAGCTCGCTGATAGCGCGCTATCTGGACGGAAGGCAAGGCCCGGCCTCCGGCAACGGCGAGCCACCGCCTCCCGAGAACGGAGAACCGCCCTCACCCAAGAAGCGTTAGCTCACTTCGGGGCTCGTGCCCGGCTCGGGGTCTAGCGGAAGAGGCGGCCGAGGCCCCGACCCGTCCCCGTGCCGGCAATGCGGCGCCGGATGCGGCGCCCGACGCGGCCCTTCTTGACCGCGCTCGGGTCGCCCATCAGTCGTGCGATGAAGTAGAGCCATCCCCGGGTCGATCTCGCCACTGCCGCCCTCTTTCCTGGCGCTCGGCCCGTCTAGCCAAGGACGCCGTGGCCGTGGCCGGAAGCGCCCTTTCCGGCGAGATTTGTCGAGATCCCTGAAGGAAGGCAAGCCCGGGCGTCAAACCACCCCTCACTGCAGGAGCTCTCGCGGGGCACTTCTGCGGCGTTTCGCCTTGCCTTCTTTGTCCCCACCGAAGCGGGAGGACCATTCCTTGCGAGCTCTCCGTCGTCTCGTCGCTCCGATCCTCTGTCTGGCTCTCCTCGGGGGCGCCCTTCCCACCGGCATCGCGCCGGCGATCGCGCTGCCGAACCCGGTGGCAACCGACGAGCCCACCTACCAGGCGTTCGGGCGGGTCTTCCCCGACCCCCAGGGCTGTCTCGCTTACGGGGTGGAAGATGGCGACGGCGACGGGGTTAAGGACACACCCCGCGGCATCTCCCCGTGGGCCAAGGGCCGCGCCTGCGCGGACCAGTTCCTTTCCTACGAAGAGGTGATCGAGGGGGCCAAGTTCCTGTCGCGCCGTTTCGGACGCTTCGTGCAGGTGATCCGGCTCGATCAGGCCTTCGACAATCCCAACTACCGCTCCGCCGGTATACCGCGCACGGTGGCGATCGACGACGGCAAGCCCAAGCCGCTGGCGCGCGACCGCAGGCCGCTTTACATGTTCAAGGTCACAGACTCGAAGTCGCCCGTTCCGGAAAAGGACCGGCACCACTTCGCATATTCCCTGTCGATCCACGGCATCGAGCGCGCCGGTCTCGAAGGTGGCGTGCGGGCGATGGAGGACCTCGTCACCTGGGCCGCGTGTGAGCAGCCCGAGTTCGCGACGACGACCCCGGCCTGCATGGACGAAGGCCCGTTCCCGAAGAAGATCGTCGAGTCGCCGAGCGAGAAGCCGGTCCCGACGGCGGGGGAGACCCTTCGGCAGTCCGTTCTCTGGTTCGCGCTGCCGAACCCGGACGGCTGGGCGCGCGGTCAGACCGCACCCGTCGAGATCGAAGACGGTTCGCCGAACATCAACTACCTGCCGGGCGCGATGTTCCAGCGCTTCAACGGCAACGGCGTGGACCTCAACCGGGACTTCCCGACCGAGGGCTTCACGTATCGGCCCTACTCGCCGGGATCGGAGCCCGAGACCAAGGCCTTCAGCGAGGTGTTCACCCAGATCAAGAACAACCTTTCGTCCGGCCACTTCACCGGCGGCCTCGACCTGCACGGGATGGCCACGGCGCGCGCCTTCAGCTACACGCTGCTGGGGGCCGGGCAGCACGACTATCGCAAGAACGCGATCACGCTCGACACGGCACTGCGCACGTGGCAGGACCAGACGCTGCGCATGAAGTGGTCGCCGTACGTGGCCGATGCGAACGGCAACGGACAGGTCGACAGCGGCGAGACGACGTTCACCGAGCCCGTGTTCGGGGGCGGCGTTCCGGCTCCCGTGGCCGACTCGTGGGGGAGCGTCATCGACACCCTCGGCTACCAGATCACCGGCGGCATGGGGGACTGGTTCGATTCACCCATCGGGCTCGACGCGGTCGGCATCGACAACGAGATGTACCTGTCCCACCTCGCGCCCAACAACGTCTTCGAGCCGGCTCTCGAGCAGACCCACATCGACGGCAACAAGGGCTTGATCTATTCGCAGCTCGCCGCTCTCGTGCTGGAAGAGCCGCACACCTACGAGCCGGAGAACGAGATCGGCTACATCTACAACCCCAACCGGGTCCAGGTCGCGGCGACCGAGCGCATGCCGAACCCCGGCATGCCGGCGCAGAACGACATCGAGGTCGTGCTGCCCTGCGACGCGAACGTGCCCGGAAACCTCGAGGGCTCGTGTGGTGGCGGGACGTTCAACGCCGCTGCAGCGCCCACGTTCGAGTTCGACATCAAGGGTTCGAACGAGGGCATCTGGAACGGCGGGGTCACCGTCGAGTACACGGGGCCCAACGCCAACGGGATCTCGCCGGGCGCCGTCGGCAACGTCGCGCTCGAGTACCTCGACGAGGGGACTTGGCAGAGGATCGCCGTCAGCCGCACGTCCGAGGGCACGAACTACAGCCAGGCCGGCAAGATCGTGACCGTCAATGACCCCGAGGCCGGGCGCTGGCGCGTGGCCATGACCGGCGCGGGCATGATGCCGAGCCGCATAAGGATCGACTTCCACCCCCACACCGCGGAGGCGTCGCCGGGCCAGGCTCCGATCGATGCCTCATCGATGGACTTCTTCACCGATCTCAACAAGTTCGTTCCGGACGAGGCCAAGCTCACCGCGGTCGAGGTTGCGAGCGTTGCTGCTGACCCGAGCTTCGCCCGTCAGTTCGACTCGCTGGTCGTAGTCAACAGGATCGGTTCGAAGAACTACCTGGTCGAGCAGCTCGGTCTCACGTCCGAACAGGCCGATGCCTACTTCGCCAATCTGCGCCACTACGTCGAGACCGGCGGCAACCTGGTGCTGACCGATGCGGCTCTGCAGGCTCTGGTCACGATGGGGGTAGTGCCCGACGGCGCGGTTCAAGAGAACGCGACGAACCCGGCCGGCAGCTTCAACTTCTCGCTGGTCTCGAACGGTGCGCTGACGTACGAGGATCCCGAGCGGTGGCCGCTGACGGCCGGCGTCGACCTGCCCGGTGCGGCAGAGGGCACGCGCGGCCGCCGGCAGGCGGCAGAGCCCGTCCCGCTGGGCTACACGCCCGACTCCGGCCTCGACACCGATCCCAGGATGCCGATCTGGAGCGTCAGGGTGCCGGATTGGAACAACGCGTGCACCGCGCCCGACGCGATGGACTGCACGACCGCGCTCGTGACGCAGAACCGCTACCTGAACACGACGTCGAACATCGGGCAGGTGGACCTCGGCGAGATCTCACTGGGCGACGGCCGCATCCGGATCGCGGGCGAGATGTTCCCCGACCCGATCTACGAGCCGGACGAGTTCTCCGACCACCGCTTCGGGCTCGCGTCGTACGCGCTCACGTACACCGCGTACATCGTGTTCGAGAACCTGATGAAGTGGGACAACCCCGGCCGCATCGAGCCGCGCGAGGCCCCGTTCGTGACGACGCTGTCGTTCACCGAGACGAGTGCGTCGTCGGGTCAGCACACCGACGACGCGACGATCGAAACGGTTCTGGTCGACGACCTCGGAGCTCCGATCGAAGGGGCGCCGCTGGCGCTGGACCTCAGCACGGCGTCGGGCGTTCTGGAGACCGCTACCGCGACGACCGACTCTGCCGGACTCGCACGATTCACGATCGGACTCGACGAGCTTCCCGGCGAATACGGGCTGCGCATCTCCTTCGCCGGCGACGAGTCGTACTTACCGACCGTTGCCGACACCTCGTTCTTGGTACTCAAGGAGACGACGGCGACGGCGCTGAGCGCGACCTACAAGGGAGCGCGTACGGCGAGCCTGGTGGCGACGCTGACCGAGGACGATGGTCCCGGGGTCGCCGGCCGCACGATCGTGTTCTACGCGGACGCGCAGAGACTAGGCGAAGCGGTCACGAACGAGAGCGGTGTTGCCACTCTTGCGGTGCCGGCGCAGTACGGGAACAAGAAGACGGCCTACACGGCGACCTTCGAAGGCGACCAGGCGTTCGAGACCTCGTCGGGGCAGCTGGCTGCCAGGTAGATAGATAGAGAGTGATCTGGGCCGGGCTGCCGAAGCAGTCCGGCCCAGTTTGTTTTCAGGCTGAGGCCATATCGGGCACGAGCCCGAGCTGCTGCATCATCTTCAGCTCGTCCGTTACGCCCCAGTGTTCCGCGGCTCTGTCGCCTTCCATCCGCAAGACGTCGATGCCCTGGATGTCGATCCTCTTGCCGGTCGGCGGCATACCCAAGAACGGTCCCGTGTTCGTGCCCGTCAAGCGGTAGCGCCACCACAGCTTGTCGCCGTCGACGGTCATGTCCATCAGTTCCATGTGCACGTCGGGGAACGCCTCGAACATCATGCCGAAGTAGGCCTTCGGCACATCGGCACCTGAAAGGTTCTCCGTCCCGGGAACCTCCTCGTGCTCGACAAAGTTCGACGTGAGGTAGTCATCGAACGCGCTCACGTTGTGCTTGTTGACTTCCTCTAGCCATTCCTGCGCGAGCGCGCGGTAGTCGATCGCGGCGGACATGGGCACCTCCCTGTGCCTGGACGTTCGGACCTCTCCAGTCCACTCCCGAGCAGAGCAAGCGTCAAGGTGAATGAAACGCACGCATACGACGAAAGCCACAGACCGCTTCTTTTCGCGAACTCTCTAGGGCTCCGGAGGGGCTTAGCCGTTCTCCATCATCTCGGCGAACTGTTCCCAGGTCTTTCGACGGTGGTACTTGCCGGCACGCGGGCGCCATTCGATCCCGCCGCGGGAGATGAGCAGGTGCCCCAGGAGGTCGCTCGAGCTCTTGCGCGCCCTCACGCTCCTGCCGCGTGCCGGCTTGTTGCTCTGACGCACTTCGATCTCGATGTTGGCGCTGCCGACCAGGCCCTCGTAGCCCTTCGGCAGCTTCCAGGTCGTCGCGTCGTGTTTCGGCATGGCGGGCCCCCCTTCGACATGTTGTGCTCGATCCATCTTGGAGGAGGTGGGCTGGAGCCCGGCGGCAATCGGTTGGCGCTAGTAGGCGGGGCGAAGTTCTGGCGCGAGTGGCGAGGGGCGGCGGGGACCGATAAAGAGGACCCAGCAGATCGCCATTCGAAGCATCAGGAGCCGGACGCGCATGGGTTCACTCTAGAGCCATGGATCTCGACGAGCTGCGCGCCTATTGCTCGGTCAAGCCCGGCACGACCGAGGTCTATCCGTTCGGGCCGGGCGCGCTCGTGATGAAGGTGGCCGACAAGTTGTTCGCGATCGTGGCCGACGAAGCCGACCCGCTGACGATCAGCTTGAAGTGCGACCCGGAGGAGGCGCCGATGCTGCGGGAGAGCTTCCCGGCGGTCGCGCCCGGCTACCACCTGAACAAGCGCCACTGGAACACGGTCACGCTGGATGGGACGGTTCCCGATGACGTCGTGCGCGGCTGGATCGACGATTCCTACGATCTCGTCCTCGACGGATTGCCGAAGCGCGTCCGCGAGGAACTGCGCAGCTAGAGGCGGATCGGCACTAGGCCTTGGGTGGGGTGAAGCGGAGGATGTCGAGGCCCCGGTTGTAGTCGACCGTGTAGACGATCTCGTCGGTGATCCAGTAGGCGGCGCTGGCCTGACCGGCGTACGCCATGAAGTAGCCCGCCTCTTTGAGCTTGCCGGTTGAGGTCACCTCGAAGAAGCGCGTGCCGTGGTCGTAGAAGCCGGCAGCGACGTAGCCGCCGTTGTGGAAGTCGGGGTGCTGCTCGATCCAGTGAGCCGTGCAGTTGCGCTGGGCCACGGGATTCCCGTCGACCACCATCCCGTTGACCGGCCGCCACTCGTCGATGAATCGGAACGAGCGCGTGCGCTTCCACTGCGATGCGTCCCAGGTCTGGATCGACCCCGCGTTCTCGTTGCAGCGGCCGTTGAACGTTGTCTCGGACGCGGCCAAGAGGAACTTGTCCTTCATGCCCCGGGGCCACTTGGTGCCGTGGGGGTAGTCCTCGCGACGCTCGGCGAGCGCGATCTCCTTGGGGTGTGCCGGGTCCTTGCGGGCGTCGAGCAGCATCATCGGTTGGGTCGCGGTCATGACGAGGCCGGGAGCCACCTCCTCGACGTCGTGGCCACCGCTACCGGCCGTGGACCCGTCGCCCCACTTGTCCTTCAGGACCTTGGGTTTGGCGGGGTTGCGGAGATCGATGATCGTGCCGCTCGAGCCCCACGCGTACGTGCAGGAGAGCACGCAGGAGTAGGTGTGCTCGGCGACGCCGGGGACCTTGGAGATGATCGTGGGGTTGGTCTTGTCCTCGACGTCGACGATGTACACGGCGTTGGCCGGCGACGCGGTCTGCGGATTGCCGTCGTTCTGGCCACTCACGGTGTTCGGGACGACCAGGATCTTGCCGTTGCCGTCGAGGTCCTCGCGGGAGAACTGCCACTCCTGGGGCATGGGGACGAAGCCGGTCATCTGCGGATCGAGCGGGTCCGAGACGTCGAAGATCATGACCTTGTTCTGGTCGTTCATGTAGAAGTACTTGCCGATCAGGCGGCCGCCGACGCCGTTCTGGGCGATCGGGATATGGGCTACGTGCTCGATGTTGTCGGTGGCGAGTCCGCCGGTGGTCGGTCCGCCCGAGGCGTGGCCGACGAGGGCCGAACCCACCAGCACGAGGGCCGCGACGATCGAAAGAGGCTTGCGCAACTAGGTCTCCTTTGTCCGCTTGCCCCAAGGGTTCGGCGGCCGGGAGATGAGTCCTGCCGGATGTTGCCCGTCCCGTATGTCCGTTCCAGGCAGGTCTCTGGGCGCCGGTGTCCAACATTCCAGGTGACGACTACAGGCGCCAAGGCGCCTGGATCGAGCGGCGGACGCCGGGTGGCACGAGCGGCGGGAGGCGTTCGCTCTCAGAGCGCCGGGCGATCCAGAGAACGAGGGGGAGACGATGAGGTCGAGGACCGTGTCTGTGGCCGGACTGATGGCGCTCGCGCTCCTGAGCCAGGCTCTGGTGGCCGGCGCCGCCCCCGCTCGTCCCGCCCCGAAGGCAGCTCGTGCAACTCAGGCGGTCACCGTGGACGCCGCGGTGGGAGTGGCGATCGACCACGTCCTCGAGCACCACGCCAAGCTCGGTCTCCGTCCGAGCGACGTCTCGGAGCTCGCCATCTCGGACGCCTACCGCTCCGACCACAACGGCATCACCCACGTCTACCTAGAGCAGCGCATCGGCGGCCTTCAGGTGCGCGGATCGGCCATGACCGTCAACGTCACGTCCGAAGGCGACGTCCTCCACCTGGGTTCGCGCTTCCTGACAGGGATAACGGGGGCGGCCTCTGGATCCGTCGCGCTGGACGCAGAGCAGGCGCTGCAAGCAGCCTCTCGGCAACTGGGTCTCGGCCCGCTCGCTGTCGTTCGCACGCTCGAGGGTCCGGCCGGCGCCGAGCGCGCCACCGTCCTGAGCGACGCCGGCATCGCCCTGTCGCCCATACCGGCGCGGCTGGTCTACCAACCCGTCGGCGGGGACCTGCGTCTCGCATGGAACCTCGCGATCGAGGAAGTCTCCCAGCGCCACTGGTGGGACGTCACGGTGGACGCCGCCACGGGAGAGCTTCTCGACAAGATCGACTACGTCGACAGCGAGAACAGCGGGGCAACCCGAGCCGCGGTCGCCAAGTCGCGTCGCGGCGGTTCCGACGGCCCGACGCCGATGCCACCCAAGCGCGCCAACGACTCATCGGAGTACCGCGTGTATCCGCTTCCGTTGGAGAGCCCCAACGATGGGGAGCGCAAGCTCATGCGGAACCCGGCGGACGCGCTCGCATCGCCATGGGGATGGCACGACACGGACGCGAAAGCCGGCGCCGAGCACACCAATACTGAAGGCAACAACGCACACGCCTACGTCGACTACACGGGCGTCGGCAACATCCCTAACCCGCTCCTCGAGGCCGAAGGCGGTCAGGGTCTCAGCTTCGACTTCGAGCTCGATTTCGCAAGCCCCCCGCACCTGAACCGCGACGCGGCCATCACCAATCTGTTCTTCTGGAACAACGTGATCCACGACGTCCTCTACCGCTACGGGTTCGACGAGAAGTCCGGCAACTTCCAGGTCAATAACTATGGAAACGGTGGGAAGGAAGCGGACCCGGTGCAGGCCGAGGCCCAGGACCACGGCGGCGCCAACAACGCGAACTTCGCCACACCTCCGGATGGAGAGAGCCCAAGGATGCAGATGTATCTGTGGCCGAACGTGGGCCACCGCCAGCTGATCGATGGAGATTTCGACGCCGGCGTGATCATCCACGAGTACATGCACGGCGTATCGAATCGCCTCACCGGTGGCCCGAAGAAGACGGACTGCCTTCGAGAGCACGACGAACGTGAGGGCGAAGGTTGGAGCGACTTCTACGCGATCGCGATGACGGCCCGACCCGGCGACAAAGGCGTGACCCCGCGCGGGATGGGCACATACGTGTTGGGGCAGGAGAACCGCGAGTCGGCCGGCATCCGCCCCACGCCGTATTCGACCTCCAAGACGGTTAACCCGTCGACTTACGACAGCATCAAGTCCGCGGCCGAGCCCCACGGCGTCGGCTACGTCTGGGCCACGATGCTGTGGGAGGTCTACTGGAACCTCGTGGACAAGCACGGCTTCAACCCCAACCCGTACGAGGGCTGGAAGACGGGCGGCAACAACCTCGCGCTGCAGCTGATCATGGACGGGATGAAGTTCCAGCCGTGCAACCCGGGCTTCGTCGATGCGCGCGACGCGATCCTTGCGGCCGACAAGGCGCTCACCGATGGCGACAACCAGTGCGATATCTGGGCCGGTTTCGCAAAGCGGGGCCTGGGCTACAACGCCAAACAGAAGGACCCGGCCAGCAAGACCGACGGGAAGCAAGGCTTCAAGACCCACCCCGCCTGCGACTAGCGTTCGGCCGATAGCGCTCCTGCATCGGGGACGGCCTCGACTTCCTTGTGGCTTTTCGTACCACCGATCGCTCCGATGTAGACGGCGACCAGGACGAGCGCGCAGCCGGCCACCAGCTCGACCGTGATGGGCTCGTCGGCCACTAACGAGCCGAGCAGCACCGCTACCACCGGCATCAGCGTCAACGCATACACCGATGCCGAGGCGGTCCAGCGTCCGATGACGTAGAGGAAGAGCCAGAACAGGCCGACCGAGCCGACCAGCGCCAGCCATGCCAGCGCGGCCCACGTTCGTGGTGCGCTCGGAAGCGCCCACGTCTGGCCGAACAACAGCGAGGCGATCACCAGGAACAGCGCACCCACGGACATGCCGACGGCGTTGGTGCTCATCGGGTGAGCGCTGGGGAAGCCCTTGATGACGACGCTCGACTCGGCGATCGCGACGACGGCTATCAACGCGGCGACAACATAGGACGGCTCGAGGTCCCGCTGCAGCGATCCAAGGGACAGGATCGCGATCCCGGCGACGGCGAGTACGCCGCCGACGACGCCTCGAGCGGTGAGAACCTCCTGGCCGTGCACGATCGCGAGGAGCAGGGTGGCAAGCGGTACCGCGCCGAGGACCACCGCGGTGGGCCCGGCGCCGAGTCCGACGACGGCGTAGTAGACGCACGCGTAGGAGAGGCCGAAGCCGAGCAGGCCGTAGATCGTGGCCCCCACCGCAGAGCGGCCGCGGGGGAGCGGGTACTTGCCGATCGCGCAGATCACCAGCAGCAGCACCGCCGCCGTCGTGAATCGGAGGGCGGCGCCCCAGAGCGGATCGAGCTCCTCGTTGCTGAACTTGACCGCGATGTAGTTCGACCCGCCGATGAGCACGGCGCCGGCGAACGCCGCGAGGGTGGCGCTCGAAGGTGCTGCCGGCTGGCTTGCCATGTCCCTCCCGTGCTCGGGTTGCTGTCTGTGGCGGCGACTCTACGGCCGGGCTGCGCCGCGCCAGGCCACGTCGCGTGAGCAGGGGTGGGGCGCCTGGATGTCGAATCCTTCGGATAGACATCCAGGAGGTGGGTTGACTTGCGTAACCGAATCGCATCGATAGTTGCAGCGGCGCTTGCCGTGCTCATGGCGGCCCCGTTGGCGGCGGCCGACCCGGGCGTCGCGACCGTTGCCGAGAACACCGGCTTCTCGAGCGAGAACGTGGAGTGGATCAGCATCAACCCGCGCCACGCCGGCACCTCGGGAGGCAAGCTCGTCGGAAAGCACTACTACCTGACCGACCCGCGTGGACTCTTCATCTACGACACCTCGGATCCGGCGGCCCCCGTGCTGGTGGGGGAGCTCAACGCACCGCAGATCGGGACCGGCCTGGCGCTGGCTCAGGAGGATCCCGACACCAACGGCAAGATCCTGCTGCTGAACGCCTACACCGAGGGCGGTGGCGCGACCGACCTGCTCGTCATCGACGTCAGGGACAAGGCCGCGCCGAAGGTGATCGGATCGATCGCGATCTCGGATCACACCTGGACGTGCTTCCTCGACTGCAAGTACGCGATCGGACGCACCGGTTACATCCTCGACCTCCGCAACCCGGCGAAGCCGAAGGAGATCGGCGACTGGAAAAAGAGCGCCACCGGCGCCAACTACATGCACGACTTCGAAGAGGTTGCGCCGGGCCTGCTCCTCGGTGCGGGCCAGCCGTCGTTCTATCTTGATATGCGCACGCCGACCAAGCCGAAGGTGCTGTCTGCCTTCAGCCCGGAGTTCCATTCGCTGGGTTACCACTCGGCGATCTGGCCGCGTCAGGCTAAGGACTCGCTCCTTCTCATGGGGGCCGAGGTCGCGACCGCCGGCGCCACGGGAGAGGCCGGCAGCGACTGCGCTCAGGACGACGTTCACGCGCTTGCCACGTTCGACGCCCGTGATGCCGTGAAGAAAGGGCCCCGTCCCGGCGTCGTCTTCAAGAAGCTGCAGGAGTGGCGGGTCGCGGGCCGCGGTGCGTACGCGGACGGCAATGCTCCGGCTCACACGCTCTATTGCGGGCACTGGTTCGACCCGCACCCCGACTGGAAGGACGGCGGCATCGTGGCGATCGGCCACTACGACTGGGGGACCCGGTTCCTCGAGGTGAGCCGCGACGGCAAGATGAAAGAGGTCGGATACTTCCAACCGATCGCCGGCCACACCTCTTCTGCCGAGTGGATCTCAGACGACATCGTCTACGTCCACGACTATCGCCGCGGTCTAGAGATCCTGCGCTTCAACCGGAAGTAGCCGGCGAGAAGCTGGAGCTTCCGCCCCGGCCTCGAATCGAACCGGACAAAGAAAAGAGGAGTCGTCCCACACGAGGACGACTCCTCTTTCTGTCTCTTTCGATTGCTGCTACTTGACCAGCTTGTAGTCCTTGCCGACTTTCGTGGTGTCGGTGTGGATCAGCGCCGCTCCGGCCGGGGGACTGCTGCCCACGTAGACGAACGCCTGCGCTTGCGGCGCTTTCAGGACCGCGCCCTTGGCGAAGGCTTTGCTTGCCTTACGGGGGACGACGAACATCGGCCCGAGAACGTCGAAGGGGACCGGGTCGCCGCCCGCACACGTGTCGCGCAGCTGTCCGACCGCCGCGGTCAGATCGTTCCCCGCTCCCGGGTAGAAGGCTTCGAGCACGATGCAGTGGCTTCCGCCCGCGCCGTCGGGGTTGAAGCGAACCCGGAAGCCAACTCCCTGCGTGGCCGGCGGAGCGGTCTGGGTCTCGACCGTTACGAACAGGTTCTTCGCATCGTTGGAGACGTCGACGGACAGTAGGTCCGTGACCGTGCTCGCGTCGGCGGGAGTGACGTTGTCGCCCATGGATCCGTCCCCGGTGCCCTGGTCGTTCAGTCCGTTGGCGTCTTCTGCCGGATCCTCGAGGACGGTCGTCACCTTGGGCGCCGCAGAGACAGTCGCGGCCGCCGCCCACAAGACACAGGTCCCGACGAGGATCGAGGTTGCTCGTTTCACGGTTCCTCCTTTCGCGAAACGCCCACTGGATGATTTGCGTCCGCTCCTGAGACTTCGCCGCCGGGCCTGGGATCACCTCCTACCCGGGGCCCCGGACGATTGGCACGGGCCCCTTCTTCCGGGTCGGTTCCCGGGGGAAACGTCGGCTACCGTGAGCGGATGAACCAGTTCGCTCAGATCGACGTCAACCAGCACGACCGTTTCATCCTGCGCCAGAAGTTCCGCTTCGTGGTCAACGAATACGAGTTCTCTCTTCCCGGAGCGGGCGCCGAGGCTCCCGGAACGCCTTTCTGCTTCGTGCGCCAGAAGCCGTACAAGTTCAAGGAAGACATCCGCTTCTACTCCGACGCGAGCCGCTCGGTCGAGCTCATGAGGATCAAGGCCCGGCAGCGGTTCGATCCTGCGGCGAAGTACGACGTGGTCGCGGCCGATGGCACGCGCGTGGGCTACATCCAAAAGGTCTTCGGGAAGAGCCTGCTGCGCTCGACCTACCTGCTCTACGACGCGGAGGAACGCGAAGTCGCCCACGTAACCGAGAAGAGCTTGGCGGTCGCCTTGATTCGAAGGCTTGTCGGGTTCATTCCCTATATCGAGAACTTCGCCAACTGGCTTCCGATCCCGTACGACTTCGTCTTCCTGCGCGGCGAAGTGGAGCTGGGGAGTCACCGCCGCCAGCTATGGAAGCTGATCGACGTGTACACGATCGACATGTCCGGCGACCCCCAGCGCACGATCGATCGCCGCTTGATCCTCGCCCTAGCCGTGGGGATGGACGCGCTCCAGGCCCGATAGGCCCTCTCGCCCCGACCCGTTCGGGCCGGGCGCGGTCGTAGGGCCCGGCGCCGGTCGGCGGCAACCCAAGCAAGATCACCCAAAAGGGCCATATCGCGCGAGCGGCTTCGCGCCGACCTCTAACACAGGGGTCGACGAGGAGGGTTTGTGAGGAGTCGGGGCGAGGGATCAGGCCGGGACTTGCGGCCGGGAGCGGGGGCGCGTGTCCTGCTTATTGTCATGTGCCTGGTTCTCGGAGCGGTCTCTTCCGCGGGGGCCGTGCCCGCCGAGGCGTTCTCGTCGCGGGTCACGCATGTCTCCGACGGCGACACGGCCTACATGACGAATCTGGATTACGGCACCACCGCGGCCAGCTGGGCCGGTCGCAAGGCCCGCTTCATCGGCGTCGATACCCCGGAGGTCTATGGGACGACGGAGTGCTTTGGGCGGCGTGCCAGCAACTTCACCAAAAGGAAGCTGGAGAGTCACCGGATCAAGGTCACCTACGACATCGATCGCATCGATCCCTACGACCGGGCCTTGGTGTACGTGTGGCTTGACGGCCGCCTCTTCAACGCGACTCTCGTCCGCCGCGGGTTCGCCACGGTCGAGATCTACGAGCCGAACGATCGTTACGAAACGAAGCTGCGCCGCCTTCAAAGAAGGGCACGGAATGCGGACCGAGGCCTCTGGGGAGCCTGCTAGCTCAGCGGCCCGTCTGCCCCCTAGGCCACCCTTCAGAAGCCAGCGGATCACGCCACTCCGAACGCCGGAAGGGGTCGGACACTGCTCGGCGAAGTCTTGTTCGGGGGCACCGCGTGGGCGCCCCGAAACTGGGGGACGTCATGAGGACGAGAGGTGTCTACCGGCTGCTGCTCGGCCTGATTGCCGTGATGCCCGCAGCACTCGGCCTCCAACCGGGCGCTCTCGCGTCCATCTCAGAGCTGCCCTCAGCGCGACAGCCGGTGCCGTCGTTGGTGGATCCGCTCCAGGGCGCGTCACGAAGCTCGACGTGTCATCTGCCGTTCGCGCCGGTAGGCCAAGTAGCTGAATGCCAAGCCAGCGATTCAACTTCGCCCGCAGGTATGGAGGCATCCATTGCGTCCGCCGCGTCTGACGGTGAGTGGCTAGATCTCTCGGTCAACCCCCTCCGTCGCGAGCTCGGCGAGATGGCGTACGACGGATCCAAGACGATTCTGTTCGGAGGTTGTTGTATCGACGCGCGCACCCCGCTCCCCGACACGTGGGCGTGGCGCAACGGCGGGTGGAGCAAGCTCCATCCCGCGCACACGCCGCCTGGGCGGTCCTACCCGTTGATGGCATTGGACGAGACGCGCGACGAGGTTGTGCTGTTCGGGGGTCTGGGACGGAGCGCGGGAGACATCCTGGGAGACACTTGGACTTGGGACGGCAACGATTGGACCCACGAGCCGACCGCGATCTCGCCGCCACCGAGATACTCCGCCTCGATGGCATTCGACCCGGTGTCGGGCCAGATCGTTCTCTTCGGAGGATGTGATGCAGGCGGATGCGATCTCGCGGATACCTGGACGTGGACCGGCGACGGTTGGATCGAGCTCACACCCGCTCACTCGCCGACGGGACGAAGTAGCGCGGCCATGGTGTCCGATCGCTCTCACGATCAGATCCTCTTGTTTGGAGGTTTCTCGGGTGGGAGAGGCTTGGCCGACACGTGGTTGTGGAAGGACGGCGACTGGGTCGAAGCTGCGGTACAGCCCTCACCTCCCGCCCGACTCCTGGCCGGAGTCGCGTACGACGAGTCCAGCGAATCTGTAGTGCTCTACGGCGGCTTCAGCAGTGGGCCCGAATTCGCGATGCGCAGCGATACCTGGACCTGGAACGGAGCGTCGTGGTCGCACGCCGCTCCCGCGACGAGTCCCGGCGCGCGCATGCCGATGATGACGCACGACGGCGCGTCCGGAGACGTTGTCTTATTCGGTGGACTCAACGCCGGTGGCTGGTGGGATACGGATACCTGGACGTGGGACGGGGTCGATTGGACCCGCCTGGCGATCGTCGATCCGTCGGAGCGGATGGACGCGGCCGCTGCCTACGACTCGGAACGGCGTGAGTTGGTGATGTTCAGTGGTTTCTGCAGTCCGAACAACTCCAACACTTCACCCCAGGTCGCGAACCAATCCCCGCGCTGCGGTTCGGCGACCTTCGGCGACACCTGGACATGGGACGGGGCGAGGTGGACCCAAGAGGAGACGACCATCGCACCTCTCAATCGCCAGCACGCGGTGATGGAGTTTCACGAGGGGAGCGGTCTGGTCGTTCTGGTGGGCGGCTCTTGTGGATCCATCGGTTGCAACGACGCGTGGACGTGGGACGGCGCCGGTTGGTCGCCGATGATTGCGCCACCCCAGGTCACTGGTCGTTCCAGCGGTGCGTCGATCGTCTACGACGCCGCACGGGATCAGCTCGTGCTGTTCGGTGGATCGGCCTCGGCTACGAGTACGTGGACGTGGGACGGAGAGTCGTGGACCGAGCACCCGCAAACCGGTGGACCAGAAGCCCGCTCGCTGGCAGCAATGGCTTACGACCAGGCGCGCGGGGAAGTCGTGCTCTTCGGAGGCTTCGACCATTCTCCTTCGGACTTCTTGCGGCCGTCCTACGCGGACATGTGGACCTGGGATGGGAGCCGCTGGACGCGTGAGACCCCCGGCGTCATGCCACCGAAGCGATACCTGGCAACGATGGAGTACGACGTCTCGACCCGACAGATGATCTTGCATGGGGGCATCGATCGCGTGTCGGACCCGGCGGGTAACACCGTCTTCTCGGATACGTGGGCGTGGGACGGGGAAGCGTGGCGCCAGCTGGCTCCGGCCGGCACGGCGTATCCGGCGATGTCGGCCATGGCCGCCGCATTCCCACCTCTCGATGGCGTGGTGGTAATGGGTGGGCTTCCGCAGAACCCGAGCAAGATCCTGAACTCGGTCAGGCTGTGGACTGGGGGAGACATAAGTGTCTCAGCGAGTCAGATCGCGTTTACCGAGCGCTCTGCCGTCACGGCGCAGTTTTCCGACGAAGCGATCTTCGAAGCCGTTCTCAGAGACGCCAACGGCACCCCCATTGCCGGGCAACAGGTGACGTTCACACTCGCGGGAGCGGAGGGGTCTCGGAGTCTTCACGCGATCACCGACGGCCAGGGTGTGGCGCCGGCCATCACGACCATCAGCGAGGCGCCGGGCTCGATCAATCTAACCGTGGATTTCGCAGGGGACAGGAGTTACGGGCCATCGGCCGCAGCTACCGAGTTCATCGTCGCCCGGGAAGACACAACCACGATCCTTGAGGTCGAGGGGAAATCGAACGAGACATTGCGTGCCCGACTTGTCGACCTCGACAGCTCGGAAGGAATCGCTTCGCGCACGATCGATTTCTATGTTGGGTCCGAAAGGGTGGGATCCGCCGCCACCGACGCCGATGGGTGGGCAACGATAGAGGTGCCGCCGCGCTACCGAGGGAAGAGGGACTTCAAGGCCCGGTTCGAAGGCGACAGTTTCTACCTGCCTTCGCGTTCCTAGCTACGTTGGATGTGGCGCTTCGTCGGTGTTCAGCCGGCGGCTCGGAACAGTTCGTAGCGCTCCTCGAGGAACTCGCTCGAGGGCTTGTTCTTCTGGGATCTGGGCACATGGATCTTCGCCCCATGGAAACCTTGGAGCCCATGAACGAGCATCGGGCCGTCTATCTCCGCCAGGATCTTTTCTCCGATCTCGATAATGAAGTCGGGGCGGATCCCGATGATGTTCTGATCGAACGCGGCGTGGTGCAGTTTGCAGAGCGCGAGACCATTCGGGATCACCGGCTCCCCGCGCGGATGGCCGTCCGGAAGGATGTGTGCGGCATCGAGTAGTTCGATGTGCTTCAGGCGGCAGACGGCGCAGGTCCGGCGATATGCCTCGATGACGCGCATCCGAAACCCGGCTTGATGCAAACGACGTCTGACGAGACCCGTCACGTACTTCCTTCTGACCTCGAGGTCGGCGACGTTTTCAGTTCTCTGCAGAAGGGCGCTGGGTTCATCGGCGGCGACGCGGAAGGTCAGGGTTGCCGGATCGTCTCCCACTACAAAGACGGGCCACTCCGCGTGATACTGACCAGGCACGAGCCCGTGCAGGTAAATGAGCGGGGTCTGCGTCTGCATCGCCTTCCGCAGGCCGACGTTTTCATGGTGCTTAGGGTCTGTTCCTCGGTACTTGTAGAGCAGCAGCCCGTCCTCATCGAACGCGTCTTCGTATGGACGCTCTCGTCCGGCCACCGCCGGCGCCGTCGTGATCGTGAGGGCCATGCCGTCCTCTAGTACGGCAGGCTTGAAAATTCCCTGAGGGCCAAGAAGCGGCACTCGCTTGCCGTCGAAGGTGAAGCCTCGGCGCAGGACGTCGTACGGGATGGCATCTGGATGAAGCAGTGCCTGGGCCTGCAAGAAGGCGAATGCTGCCGCCCGAATCGCCTCGTCTCTTTCCCCCACGGATGCATTGTGCTCCAGGCCGGCTCAAGTTGGTAGGCGTGGTCGCCTTCACAGGTAGGCAAGCCGGTTCGTATTGCGATGTCTCCTCGGACCCGAATGAGAGGAGTTCATCGTGGCTACGGCCCAGACGCGCTTGGTCGAGTACATCCTTCCCAACCTGGCTCAGATCGTTTCCGAGATCGATGGCGAGGTTCTGTTTCAGATCTCGTTGGACGCCGATGGCGAGGTCATTGACATCGAGTGCCTGGCCTCCTCCACGCAACCGAAGAACATGTTGCCCCTGGATCTCCTGCTGGAGCGGCCTCGCGAGGTGGACGCGGCGGCCGTCGCCTACGTCTCGAGCGGGACGGGACCATTCGATGGCCCGGATGAGTTTGAGCTGGCGTTCACCGCTCGACTGATCGAGGCGGGCGCTGCGGCTGGGATTCCGGTCGCCGACCACCACCTCGTCACTAAAGGTCACCAGGTCTCGCTGAGAGAGACCACCGCGCTCTGGGCGTGACGGACACGACGTTGGCGGAATTCCTGCGGGCAGAGTGGCTCCCCGCCATCCGGTCGACGGTTCGGCCCGCCACCTACTTCAACTACGTCAGCCACGTCGAGTCACATGTCGTGCCTCGATTGGGAGACCTGGCGCTCACCGAGTTAGACGGCCGCACGATCAACCGCTTCTATTCACAGCTCCTCTCGGAGGGACGACGCGACCGCCAGGGTGGACTCGCCGCATCGACCGTGCGCCGGCTCCATGCGGCGTTGCACAAAGCGCTCAAGGACGCGGTCCGCTGGGGTTACCTGTCCACCAATCCGGTCGACGCAGCCGATCCTCCGAAGCTCCGGGTCGAGGGACCCCGAGAGATGACGACGTGGTCGCCGGAGCAGCTGCGTGCTTTTCTGGAGTTCGCCCGAGGCGACAGGTTCTATCCCTTGTGGTTCGTGCTCGCGACTACCGGCATGCGCAGGGGAGAGGCACTCGGGCTGCGCTGGTGCGATGTCGATCTGCGGGCCGGCCACTTGGCGGTTCGTCAGAACCTCGTCGAGGCGGGCCGCGCATTGCGGGTCTCCTCACCCAAGACCGCCCGCGGCAGGCGCGTCGTAGCGATCGACCGACGAACCTGCGAGGTGCTCGAGGAGCACCGAGCGTGCTCCCCGGATGCCGACGCGTCCGATCTCGTCTTCGGATGTTTCTTCGACAGAGCGGTGAGCCCGACCCTGGTGACCAAGCGGTTTCGCGACCTGGCACAGGAAGCGGGACTGCCGCGCATAAGGCTGCACGACCTTCGGCACACGCATGCGACGTTGGCTCTTGAGGCCGGTGTCCATCCGAAGATCGTGTCAGAGCGGCTTGGCCACTCGACGGTGTCGCTGACGCTCGATGTCTATAGCCATGCGGTGCCACACATGCAGAGAGATGCAGCAGACGCGATAGCCCGGGTCCTGTTCAGCGAGTAATCCGGGCTAGGTGGCGCCGCCCCGGTCCCGAGCAGCGACAACCGCGGCTTCGTCAGCGAGGGCGTCCCGAAACGCCTTCAACGTCTCGATCATGATGTCGATCTTCCGCAGGCTGTTGCGACGCGCCCCGCGCGTGCTCAAGTCGAAGTCGAAGCTCACCGCCCGGTCGCAGTCTGCGATGGTGAGATCGATCTCGGCGTACGGCCACCCGTGCTTCCCCTTTACGTGGCGTGACGAGTCTTCGACAACGGCCAGGATGTATGCACCAGCGTTGTAGCCGAGAACGTTAAGAAACCGGCGTGTGCGAAGGCGATAAGGCACGGGTGCTCCCTTCTTCAGTCAGGCCCCTTATAGGGGCGTGAGACTGAAGGGAAGACCTCCGCACCCTCCTTCCGTGAGAACGGACAACATCGCCCAATCGTATAGCGCGCTTTGGCCCCACGTTTCATTCGGATCGGGCATCGCATTTTGTATGAGGTGTCGTTTCGAAGTTGGTCACAGGGCACGCGTACAGTCGTTGAATGATCAGGGCTGTCCAGTTGTCTGGCGCAGAGATCCTCAGCCAGATCGGCCTGAAACGGACGGTGACGAAACGAGGGTTCCGATGCGCCCCACGCTCGCATGAAAGGGCGATGTCACTGCTGCTTGGCCAGTGGGATGTGGATTGGGCTGTGCGAACGGCCTTTGGTCGCGAGCCGACCGCTCAGGACGCGGTTCGCTATTCGACAGCCGAGCGCCTGACCAACGCGGGATTTCAGTTGATTCATGACCAAACGCCCTATCAGGCACACGTTTCCGTCCAGTTCGAGGGAGAATGGACCGAAGAAGTATGTGAGGCGTTCCATGCCTGCTTCTCAGACTCGGGGGATGAGGATGGCTGATCGGATCGATTTGCGGGTAGGCGACCTCCCGTGGCGCCCCGACGGTGCTGAGCTCGCCTCAGTGCTTCATCACTACGACATGCCGTTGTCCGGAATCATCAGCCAGCATGGCACCTCCTATTACTTCTGGTGCATACGTGGCGAGGTGACTCAGGGTTCGCTTTGGGGGTATGCGGCTATCGGCGATCATGAAGTTCATGAGCTCGAGAATGAGCCTCGGGATCAAGCGCTCCGCAGGCTGACGGCTTCGCCTCGACCCACGACGGTCGCCTTCAGCGTTGAGGGGAAGGGCGTAGTCAAGTGGGCCGACTTCGACAGCCCGCCGCAGGCTAGCTCCGCATCTAAATCGGAAGCAGCTCTGCTGGATCTGACGCCTGAAGAAAGCCTCCTGCTAGAAGCCGTTTGACCTACTGCCTGACATCTCATTCGGAACAAGACAACCGTGAGGACCACTTCCGACTGCCGGCACAGATGCGACCCGAGAGGTCAGGGTGGGCGACGCGCCCCAGTCCCCGAATGCTGAAGGTGCCAGTGTTCGGATCTAACGAGGATCCTGGCTGAAGGCTGCGCGCCTCTCTTTAGCCTTGAGAGCTGCACGCTGGCGGGCTTTCTTGTCCCCTAGGAGGTCGTCGACCCACTTCCCTAGACCTTGGGATGGCTTCGAA
>DATFFR010000038.1:0-7932 GCA_035249925.1 Actinomycetota bacterium | reverse complement strand
GCCACCCCTTCGACGACCTCGCGCCACAGACCCCCGCCGTGCACGAGCACGTTCGTCTTGTGGACGAGGGTCACGGTGCCGGCACGCGTAGTGGCGAGGTCGAAGGCGTAGCGGGCACACCGCTCGATCGCCGACGCGGTGTTGACGCTGGTTTCGAAGGCCGAGTCGTCGATCCTGCGACCGACCCCGGCGTACGGCCCCTCGGTGTTCTCCCGGACGAACACGAGGTCGAGCTTGGGGAACGGGCGCAGGTTCACGTACAGGTCCAGCTCCCTCCGCAGACGCAGAAGCACCCCGCCCTCGAGTACCCCATCCGGGATGCGGGGGTCCCCGACCGCGCCGAGCAGGAGCGCGTCGCAGCCTGAGATCAGCTCGAGATCCTCGTCGGTGAGAAGGTCGCCGGTCGCGAGATACCGCTCGGCCGAGGCACCTATGTCGACGAGCTCGTAGTGCGACGGGAGCTCTGACAGGGCGACTCCGATCACCTCGGGGCCGATCCCGTCCCCTCGCAGAACCGCGACGCGGAGACTCATGCGGCCCCCGTTCTCTGCCGCACCCAGCCGACCAGGCCCCCGGCGGCAACGATGTCGAGCACGAAGGGAGGAAGAGGGTCGGCCGCGAAGGTCAGGCCCTTGGTCACGTTCCGCACCAGGCCGCGGGCGGGATCGACCTCCAGCACGTCGCCGGCGTCGGTTGCCGCGACCGCCTCCGGACAGGACGCGACGCTGAGTCCGGTGTTGATCGCGTTGCGGAAGAAGATCCGGGCGAACGACTCCGCCACGACGGCGCTGACTCCGGCGCCTTTCAGAGCCAGCGGCGCGTGCTCTCGGCTCGAGCCGCATCCGAAGTTGGCCCCCGCGACCACCACGTCCCCGGGCTCCACTGAACCGGAGAAGGACGGATCGAGGTCTTCAAGAGCATGGGGGCCGAGCTCGGCGGGATCGCTGGTCGTCAGATAGCGCGCAGGGATGATCACGTCGGTGTCGACGTTGTCGCCGTAGCACCACGCCCGGCCGCGGCTCGCGTGCTCAGACAAGGACGGGCTCCTGAAGCGTTTCCGCACGAACCTCGGACGGGTGCACGATCTCCCCTGCCACCGCGGTCGCCATCGCCACCGCGGGATTGGCCAGATAGACCTCGGCGGTCGGGTGACCCATACGTCCGACGTAGTTGCGGTTCGAGGTCGACATGCAGACCTCGCCGGGGCCCAGAACGCCCATGTGACCGCCGAGACACGCGCCGCACGTCGGCGTCGATACCGTCGCTCCGGCGGCAGCGAAGCGATCGAGGAGTCCCTCCGCATTCGCCTGACGCCACACGCGCTGGGTCGCAGGAATCACCATCAAGCGGACGTGCGGCGCGAGCGAGTGGTCCCCGAGTACATGGGCCGCCATCCTCAGGTCTTCGATCCGTGCGTTCGTGCACGACCCGATGAACACCTGGTCGACGCGACGGCGTTCGACCTGCGAGACCGGGACGGCGCGCGATGGCAGCGACGGCTTCGCGACCATGGGTTCGAGAGCCGAGACATCGACGTCGACCACGCGCGCGTAGTCGGCGCCCGGATCCGCCTTCATGACATCGAACGACGCGTAACGGCCCGTATCCGCTTGCCTCGCCGCGACGTAGTCGAGGGTGACGTCGTCGGGTTCGATGATCCCCGACTTGGCACCGGCCTCGATCGCCATGTTCGTCAGCGTCAGGCGGGATTCCATGGACACGTGCGCAAGGGCGGGACCGGTGTGCTCCATCGCCATGTACCGGGCACCGTCGTCGCCGATCCGTGCGATGACGTGCAGGATCAGGTCCTTGCCCACCACCCAAGGCCCGGGGCGCCCCCGGTAGACGATCTGCATGCTCTCGGGGACCCTCAACCAGATCTCGCCGAGAGCCCACACCGCCGCAAGGTCGGTGGAGCCGACCCCGGTCGAGAAACAGCCGAGCGCCCCGTAGGTGCACGAATGAGAATCGGCCCCGATGATCAGCTTTCCCGGCAACGCCAGGGCCTCCTCGGGAAGAAGGATGTGCTCGATCCCACCGCGGCCCACGTCGAAGAAGTGCTCGACGTCCTGCTCCGCGGCGAACCTGCGCATCGCGGTGAGCATCCCCGCCGAGGCGATGTCCTTGGCCGGCGCGAAGTGCGATGCGACCAGCGCTACCTTCGACCGGTCCCACACCGTGCCGGTGCCCATCTTGTCGAATGCCGCGATCGCGGCCGGCGCGGTGACGTCGTTCGCCATGGCCAGATCGACCTTGCACATGACGATCTCGCCCATCGCGACGTGATCCCGCCCGGCATGTGCGGCCAGGATCTTCTGGGTGAGCGTCTGCCGTGTCACGCGGTTCCTACGACGGTCCGCTGGCGCAGGTGCAGCAACCGATTGACCGCCGAGAGATATGCGCGTGCGGATGCCTCGACGACGTCCGTGGAGACGCCGTGGCCGGTCGCCCGGCGGACGGGGTTGTTCGGAGTGCCGTCGCCGACCCCAAGCACGATGGTGACGTCGCCCAGGGCGTCGATCCCCCCAGTAACGCTGGAGACGGCAAACGACTCGAGCCGAGCTTCCACTCCGGTGGCGCGCTGGATCGCGCCGCATGCGGCGTCGATCATGCCGTCGCCGATGGCGGACTCGTCGACCAGGGCTTCACCGAGCAAGAGGCGGACCGTCGCCGTGGGCGCCATGTGCGTCCCGCCGGCGACCTGGATCGAGACCAGCTCGTACTCCTCGGCATCGGAGCCGATCTCGTCGACGACGATGGCCTCGAGATCGATGTCGGTGATGCGCATCTTGCGATCGGCCAGCTCTTTGAAACGCTTGAAGGCGCGCTCGCGGTCGGCCGCGTCGAGCGAGAAGCCCAGCTCCTCCAGTGCGTTCACGAAGGCGTGGCGTCCGGAGTGCTTGCCGAGCACGATCTTGGATCCCTCGAGACCCACGTCGAGTGGATCCATGATCTCGTAGGTGGTGCGCTCCACCATGACGCCGTGCTGGTGGATGCCGGCCTCGTGGGCAAACGCGTTGGCGCCGACTATGGCCTTGTTGGGAGGAACGGCGTAACCGGTCAGCATCGATACGAGACGAGACGTCCGGGCTATCTCACGCGAGTTGACAGTCGTATCCGCACCCGCTGCCGCGGTACGCGTCCGAAGCGCCATGACGATCTCTTCGAGCGAACAGTTGCCGGCCCGCTCTCCGATGCCGTTGACGGCGACCTCGACCTGAGTTGCCCCGGCCTCGACGCCCGCGAGCGCGTTGGCGACCGCAAGACCGAGATCGTCGTGTGTGTGCACGCTCCAAACGACTTCTCCCGGGACTTCGTCGATCAGATATCGCATCAGCTCGGCGAACTCGTACGGCAGGGCGTAACCGACGGTGTCGGGCACGTTCAACGTCGTCGCTCCTGCCGCAACGGCGGAGCGAAACACCTCGGCGACGAACGCCGGATCCGAGCGGGTCGCGTCCTCGCACGAGAACTCGACGTCGTGCACGTGGCCCCTCGCTCGCGCCACACCCCCGACGGCGGCCTCGATGACCTGCTGAGGCGACATCCGCAGCTTCGAGCGCATGTGGATGTCGCTGGTGGCGATAAAGGTGTGGATCCGAGGCCGCGCAGCATCGGCCAGCGCCTCGGCGGCCCGATCGATGTCGGCCGGGTCCACACGGGCGAGACCGGCGATGGTCGGGCCGGTTACCCGGCGAGCGATGGCGCGCACGGCCTCGAACTCGCCGTCCGACGAGATCGGGAAGCCGGCTTCGATCACGTCCACGCCGAGCCGAGCCAGCTGCTCGGCTATCTCGACCTTCTCCTTCAGATTGAGCGAGATGCCCGGCGACTGTTCGCCGTCGCGCAGGGTGGTGTCGAAGATGCGTACTACCCCAGCCACGACATCATCCCCCTCAGCTTCTCGCCCACCTCTTCGATCGGTAGCTCGGCCTGATGGCGCCGAGCCGCGTCGAGCACGGGCGTGCCGGCCTTGTTCTCGAGGACCCACTCGCGTGCGAAGGCCCCCGAACGGATGTCGTCGAGCACCTTCTGCATGGACTCCTCGACGTGCTCGTCGATCACCGCCCGGCCGCGGGTCAGGTCGCCGTACTCGGCGGTGTCCGAGATCGCGCTGCGCATGTTCTTGAAGCCGCCCTCGTAGAGCAGGTCGACGATGAGCTTTAGCTCGTGGAGACACTCGAAGTAGGCGATCTCCGGCTGGTAGCCGGCGCGGACGAGGGTCTCGAAACCGGCCTGCACGAGCCGCGACGCTCCCCCGCACAGAACCGCCTGCTCTCCGAAGAGATCGGTCTCGGTCTCCTCCGCGAACGTGGTCTCGATGACCCCGGCCCTCGTGCAGCCGATCCCTTTCGCGTACGCAAGGGCACGCTCGTGAGCCCGACCGGTCGAGTCCTGGTGGATGGCCAGGAGTCCCGGCGTGCCGCTTCCGCCCTCGAACGTTCGGCGGACGAGTGGTCCGGGCGCCTTCGGGGCGATCATCACGACGTCGTTATCGGCCGGCGGGCGGATCTGACCGAAATGGATGTTGAAGCCGTGAGCGAAGAGAAGAGCCGCGCCCGGATCGAGATTCGGCTCGACCGCCTCCGCGTACAACGATGCCTGATGCTGATCGGGCACGAGCATCGCGACCAGATCCGCGCCGGAGACCGCCTCGTGCACTCCGGCGACGGCGACGCCGTCCGTCTCGGCCCGCTCCCACGACTTCGAGTCCTTGCGCAGCCCGACCGTGACGTCCAAGCCCGAGTCCTTCAGGTTCAGCGCGTGAGCGCGTCCCTGCGAGCCGTATCCCAGAACCGTCAATCGTTTGCCTGCGAAAACCTCGGGCGATGCGTCCTTCTCGTAATAGACCTTCGCTGCCATCTGCGGCCCCCCTTAATGTCCCGCCACGGAAATCACCGTGGCGCCAGATCGCCCCTGCATCACCGATGGCTGCGTTCCTCGTCGGTTACATACCCTCCGGGTATGCGCCCTCCTCGCGCCTTGCCCTCGGCGCACAGTGACGCTCTGGGCATCCACGCTGCTTCCGCGACAGTCCATCAGGCCGTACGGGCCGGCAGTTGCACCGGCCGAAGTGTCGGCGCCTTCAAACCGTTGCCCCCGCGGGCAAGCGCCACGATCCCGGTTCGTGCCATCTCGACGATCCCGAACGGAGCCAAGAGCTGCTCGAGCGCGTCGACCTTGTCCGGCGCGCCGGTGGCCTCGACCACGACGGCCTCGGCGTCGACGTCGATGACCTTGGCCCGGAAGATCTCGACGATCTCCAGGACCTCGGCCCTGCGGCCTGCCGGCGCACCGACCTTGATGAGGGCGAGCTCCCTCTCCACCGAGGTCGTCCGCGGCAGCTCGGCGATGCGCAAGACGTTGATCAGCTTGTGCAGCTGCTTGGTCACCTGCTCGAGCGGCTTGCCGTCGGCCGAGACGACGATGGTCATCCGCGAGACGGCGGGGTCGTCGGTTTCCCCCACTGCCAACGAGTCGATATTGAATCCCCGCCGAGCGAACAGGCCCGAGATCCGTGCCAGGACTCCCGGCTTGTTCTCGACGAGAACCGACAAGGTGTGCGAGGCGACCGTCACCCGATCACCTCCGGCTCCTCGAGCATGATGTCGTCGTTGGATGCGCCGGCCGGGATGATCGGGAAGCACATCTCTTCGGGATCCGTACGGAAGTCGATGACGCACGGAGCGTCGTCGATCCCCAGAGCCTTGTCGATGACGTTGTCGACCTCGTCCGGCGACTCCGCGCGCAGACCGACCCCGCCGTACGCCTCGGCGAGCTTCACGTAATCGGGGACTTGCGGCAGGTGCACCTCCGAGAGACGCGACCCGTAGAACAGCTCCTGCCACTGCTTGACCATCCCCAGGTACGAGTTGTTCATGATCCCCACGACGATCGGGATGCGTTCGATGGACGCGGTTGCAAGCTCCTGCGCCGTCATTTGGAAGCACCCATCGCCGTCGATAGCGACCACCGTGCGGTCGGGTGCTGCGACCTTGGCCCCCAGCGCGGCCGGCACCGCGAAGCCCATCGTGCCGAGCCCGCCCGAAGAGACGAACGAGTACGGCTCGTTGCAACGCATGTACTGCGACGCCCACATCTGATGCTGCCCAACGCCGGTGACGACGATCGCGTCGCCGGCCAGCGCAGCGTCGAAGCGCTCGATGACGAACTGCGCCTTGAGCGGCCCGTCGTCGGCCTGGGTGTACTGCAACGGATGCGTCTTGCTCCAGAGGTCCACCTCGTTGCGCCAGGGCGACAGGTCGGGCAACGACTCGCGCCGCGGCATCATGGCGGCGCCGAGGTCGGCGATCGTGCTGCGGGCGTCGCCCACTATCGGCACGTCGACGGCGCGGTTCTTTCCGATCTCCGCGGGATCGATGTCGGCGTGGATGATCCTCGCCCCGGGAGCGAACCCCGTGAGGTTCCCGGTCACGCGGTCGTCGAACCGAGCGCCCAAGGTGATCAAGAGGTCGGCACGCTGCATCGCGGTCACCGCGGCGTACGAACCGTGCATCCCCGGCATCCCCAGGCACAGCGGATGGTCGTCGGGGAACGCACCGCGCGCCATCAACGTCGTGACGACGGGTGCACCCACCGCCTCGACCAGGCGGAGCAGCTCGGCCGCGGCGCGGGCCTTCACGACCCCTCCTCCAACGTAGAAGACCGGGCGCTCGGCGCGGGCGATCAGCTCCGCCGCAGCGGCGATCTGCTTGCGATTCGGTCTGGTGGTCGGCTTGTAGCCGGGCAGCGCAACTTGCCCCGGCCATTCGAACGTCGTGGCCTCCTGCAGGACGTCCTTGGGGACGTCGATGAGGACCGGGCCGGGGCGGCCGGTCGAGGCGATGTGGAACGCCTCGGCCACCACGGTCGGGATCTCGGCGGCGTCCATGACCTTGTAGCTGTGCTTAGTGATCGGCATCGTGATCCCGGTGATGTCGGCCTCTTGGAACGCGTCGTTGCCGATGACGGGGCGTGGAACCTGCCCGGTGATGCAGACCAGCGGGATCGAGTCCATGAACGCGTCGGCGATCGGCGTCACCAGGTTCGTGGCGCCGGGGCCGGACGTCGCCATGCAGACGCCGGGCTTGCCGGTGACCTGCGCGTAGCCCTCGGCCGCGTGGCCGGCGCCCTGCTCGTGACGCATGAGCAGGTGGCGGATCGGCGACTCCAGCATCGGGTCGTAAGCCGGAAGGATGGCGCCCCCCGGGATGCCGAAGATGACCTCAACGCCGGCATGTTCGAGCGAGCGGATGAGCGACTGCGCCCCCGTGACGCTCATGGCCGGGTCCTTCGCTTCTGGATGCGGATGCGGGTCACTACGTGCGCGCCTCATGCCGGCGAGAATCGCCCTTCGCCCGAACCGTGTAGGCGTAGGCGGCCAGCTGGAAGGCGGCCCGCTGGAACGCCTCCTGGGAGGCATCGCGCCGCTCGGACGTCATCTCGGCGCAGTCGACCGGCCCGCCCATGACCGAGTCCTCGGCCTCGAAATAGCGCGAGAACCAATCCCGCTTGGTGCCGTCCGGCATGTCCAGGGCGACCTGCCCCGGCCCCTGCCACTCGGCCGTCCCGACGAAATCGCCGTTTTCGATCTCGAACTGCATGTGGATCCCCCTTCTCTCGACTGCTCCAACACGACAACTGCACATTCCGGGAACTAAAAAACCCCCCGGGGCTCCGGAGGGTTAGCGCACGCCGTTCGGGCCCATGGCCCGGGCGCGCGCTTAGGTAATAAGTACGAGGGTGAAGATGAAGGTCTTCGTCGCTCGGCGGGTCATCTGGTTCTCCGTTTCGTTCCGACAAATGCCCCGGCGACGTTGCTGAGGTGTTGCGCAGTTAACCGGACGACGTTTGCCTTGTCAACCGGCGACGCCGAATGAACGCCGGTTATCTCGAATGGAGCGGATGAAAAGGGACCTATCGGGCGGCTTC
>DATFFR010000037.1:0-76356 GCA_035249925.1 Actinomycetota bacterium | reverse complement strand
CGACGATGCCGAGAGTGTCACCCGCCTCGAGTTCGAACGAGATCCCGTTGACGGCGTAGATCGTCGCCCTGCGGGTCTCGAACCTGACCTTCAGGTCGCGCACCGACAGCAGGCTCACGAGCGTAGCTTCGGGTCGATGGCTTCCCGCAGACCGTCGCCGATCATGTTGAAGCCAAGCGTAGAGATGACGATCGCCATGCCGGGGAAGAGCACGAGGTGAGCGCCGGATTCGAGACGACTCGCGCTGTCGGCCAGCATCTTTCCCCATTCGGGCAGCCCCGGATCCGCAGGTCCCAGCCCGACGAAACTAAGCGCGGCCACCTCGATGATCGCGGTAGCAACGGTGAGCGTTCCCTGCACGATCACGGGCGAAATGGAGTTCGGGAGGATGTGGCGTAACAACAATCGGCGCCCCGGGACACCGACGGACCGCGCTGCCAACGCGTACTCGGACTCGCGTTGAGCCAAGATCGAACCTCGTAAAAGGCGCGCGAAGATCGGAACGGTCGTCAGCCCCACGGCGATCATGATCTGAACCAATCCCCGTCCCAACAGCGTGACCAAGCCGATCGCCAGCAAAAAAGCCGGAACGGAAAGCACCACGTCCATGGCCCGCATGATCAGGTTGTCTACCCACCTGCCGAAGTAGCCAGCCGTAGCCCCGAGGAGCAAACCCAAGCTCAGCCCTACACCGACGGACACGACTCCCACGAGCAGGGATAGCCGGGCCCCGTATACGACCCGCGAGAAGTAATCCCGGCCCTGTTTGTCCAGACCGAAGAGGTGGCCATCGCCCGGGGGGATGCCGTTGCCGCTCAGGCTGCCGACCTGCTCGCCCGGACCGTGCGGCGCGATCCAGGGGGCGAAGATCGCAGTGAGCACAAAGGTCAGGATCAGAACGCCGCCCAGGATCGCACTGGGGTTCCGTTTCAGCCGGTCGAAGGCGTCCGACCACAAGCCCGCGGGCTGTTCGAGGATGAGCTCCCGCGCCTCTGCTTGAGCGATGCTCATGCGCGCCTCACCTCAGCCGGATCCGTGGGTTCAGGAACGCGTACGACACATCGACCAACAGGTTCACCACCGCAACCATCACTGCAAAGAACAGGATGCCTCCCTGCAACACGGCGTAATCCCGGTTGCGGATCGCGTCGAGGATCCAACTCCCGACACCCGGCCACGCGAACACGGTCTCCGTCAGAACGGCCCCCGTCAGCAGCAGGCCGGTCTGTAGACCGATGATCGTCACCACGGGAAGCATGGCGTTCTTCATGATGTGCCTGCGGTCCACGACGCTTGGATCCAATCCCTTGGCTCGCGCGGTGCGCACGTAGTCCTCGTTCAGCACGTCCAACGTCGCGGCGCGGGTGATACGCGTGACGATGGCCAAGGGGATCGTTCCCAACGCGATCGCCGGAAGCACCAGATGTCGCAGAACGTCTTTGAAGGCCTCCCAGTCACGCGCCATAGCCGCGTCGAGAAGATAGAAATTGGTCGGTGTGTCCAGGCCACGGGTAACGTCGATCCGACCGATGGTCGGCAGCCAGCCGAGTTTGATCGCGAATAGATACTTCAGCAACAGAGCCAGGAAGAAGACGGGGAAGCTGATCCCGATCAAAGATAGGAACAGACTGGTGTTGTCGAGGACGCCGAGGTACCGCTTCGCGGCTATGAAACCCAAGGGAATCCCGACGACGACCGCGAACAACATCGCAGCCAGCCCCAGCTCGACCGTTGCCGGGAACCTCTGCTTCAGCTCCTCGACGACCGGCTGCCGGGTCCGCGTGCTCGACCCTAGGTCTCCTTGCAGAACATTCTTCATGTAGCGGGTGTACTGAACCGGCAGCGGATCGTTCAGTCCCAGGTCTTCCTCGATCTGCTCGATGCCCTCCTCGGTCGCCCGTTCGCCGAGCAACGCGATGGCGGGCCCCCCGGGCAGCGAGTGGATGAAAAGGAACAGCAGCACCGAGAGGATCGCGAGGATCGGGATCATCTGCAGGAGACGCCGAACGACGAACTTCAGCATGGGGGAAAGAGTAAGGGGCGGGAGATCATCTCTCCCGCCCCCCGGACTCTTATCTGTTCGTGGTGCCTATTCCTCGACCGTGACGATGGAGAAGGGCTCCAGCGATACGGGGCTCGGCGCGTAGCCCGAGACATTGGCCGTGAAGGCCAGACCGGGCTGCGTGTGCACGTACGGAAGCCCCGGCAGGAAGTCCATGATCAGACGGTTGCACTCTTCGTAGAGACCCACACGCGTGTCCTCGTCGGTCTCCGCCTCGGCTTCGTCGAGGCAGCTGAAGATCTCCTCGTTGTTGAAGCCCCAGGCCGGCTGCTCGGTCTGGAAGAAGGTCCCGACGAAGTTATCGGGGTCTCCGAAGTCGCCCGTCCATCCGAGCAGGTACAGCCCGTAGCGACCGTTGTCGACATTGTCGAGGTAGTCGGGGCTCCAGGTCGCGGACTTCTTCTCGACCGTGAACAGGCCGCTGTCCTCGAGGTCGGCAACCATGGCCTCGTAGTTCGCCTGGGGGTCCGGCATGTACGGCCGCTCGACATCCGTCGGATACGCGAAGTCGATCTCGACCGGCGTCTCGATACCGGCGTCCTCGAGGATCTGCGCGGCCTTGTCCGGGTCGTACTCGTACTCGGTAACGTCGTCGGCATAGCCGAAGAGCTCGGGCGGCATGAACTGGGTCGCAACCTCACCCTGGCCGGCATAGAAGGCGTCGACGACCTCTTGGCGGTTGATCGAGTGGGCGATGGCCTGACGCACGGGCAGCTGGTCCAACGGCGCAGCGGCCTGGTTGAAGCCGACGTAGCCGACGTTGAACGCCGGGCGGTTCAGGAGCTGCAGGTTCTCGTCGCCCTGGATGGTCTCGTAATCCTGAGGATCGACGAGGTCGTACCCCTGGATCTCGCCGTTCTGCAGTGCCTGCAGACGAGCCGCCGGATCGGCGAGGGGTTGGAAGATCAGGGTCTGGATGTTGCCTTCGAAGTCGCCCCAGTAGTCGTCGTTGCGCACCATCGTGAGAGCCTGACCGCGTTCCCAGGACTCGAACTTGAACGGTCCGGTCCCCGTCGGGTGCTCCGTCGCATAGGTGCCCGTCGGGCTGAAGATGCCCTCCGCGTCCACCTTGCCCTTGTCGGCGTCGTACTGCTGCAACGCCTCGGGACTCGCGAAAGTGAAGTTGGTAAGCGCAAGAGCGGCCAGGATCGAGGCGGAGTTCTTCGTGAGGTTAAGGACGACCTCGGTGTCACTCGTCGCCTCACAGGACTCGTAGAGCGAGTCGGTCTTTCCGTCCGAGAAGCCGCCGAACACGGTCTGCCAGTAGTAGCTGGCCGCCGGGTTCTGGAACGAGCCCTTGAAGTTGTACCAGCGGTCGAAGTTGAAGCAGACGGCCTCGGCGTTGAAGTCGGTGCCGTCGTGGAACGTCACTCCCTCGCGCAACTGGAAGGTGTACGACCGGCCGTCGTCCGAGACCTCCCAGGACTCCGCCAGACCTGGTTCCACCTCGGTGGTACCCGGAGTGAGCGTGACGAGGCCCTCGAACATCTGGTCGATCGCTCGGAGCGACTCACCATCGGAGACCAAAGCCCCATCCAACACGACCGGGTCGGCGGAGGTCCCGAACGTCAGGGTCGCATCGCCGCCGCCGCCCTCTTCGGTGGTGGTGGGTTCGTCGGCCCCCTCGTCCGCGCACGCCGCGGTCAGCAGCGCCAGGATGGTGAGAACGGTGATCAACCTCAGACGTTTGCGCATATTTCTCCCCCCGAAGAGCGGCTCTCTCTGCGAACCGAGCCAGTATAGGTGCGTGCCGGGCCTATGGCTACTACTTTTGTAGTGGGCCTGCTCCCCTTGCTACGTCAGGCGGACTCGGTTGCGACGATCTCCTCGATCTCGGCGAAATGGCACGCCGAGGGGTGCCCTTGGCCCCGGTCGATCAGCGCCGGCGTCTCCTCGGCGCAGATGTCCTCGGCCTTCCAGCACCTGGTCCGGAACCTGCAGCCGGACGGTGGATTGGCGGGACTCGGCACGTCGCCCTGAAGCATGATCCGCTTCTTGTTCTCGCGAGCTCGGGGATCCGGCACCGGCACGGCGGACAGCAGCGCCTGCGTGTACGGCATCGATGGCTTCTCGTACACCTCCTGCTGGCGTCCGATCTCGACGATCTTGCCCAGATACATGACCGCGACACGATCGGAGATGTGTCGGACGACCGATAGGTCGTGGGCGATGAATATGTAGGCGAGCCCGAACTCGTTCTGCAGCTTCTCGAGAAGGTTCACCACCTGCGCCTGCACCGACACGTCGAGGGCCGACACCGGCTCGTCCAGGATGATGATCTCGGGGTTGAGAGCAAGAGCGCGCGCGACCCCGATGCGCTGGCGCTGCCCGCCGGAGAACTGATGCGGATAGCGGTTCGTGTGGCCGGGGTCCAGGCCCACCACCTCGAGTAGCTCCTTGACCTTCTTGCCGTGTTCCTTCTTGGGTACGACGCCGGGATGGATATCCCAGGGCTCCGAGATGATGTCACCCACCGTCATGCGGGGGTTGAGCGACGCGTACGGGTCCTGGAAGACGATCTGGATGTTGCGGCGCAGGGCGCGGAGCTCCTTCTTGTTCATCGTGAAGATGTCGCGGCCTTTGTACATGGCCTGCCCGGAGGTTGCCGTCTCCAGTCTCAGCAGAAGCTTCGCGGTGGTGGACTTGCCGCATCCCGACTCCCCGACGAGACCCAGCGTCTCGCCCGGATAGAGATCAAAGCTGACGTCGGAGACGGCCTGGACGGCACCGACCTGCTTCTTGAAGAGGATCCCCTGGGTCAAGGGGAAGTGCTTCACGAGATTCCGCACGCTGAGGATCGGTTCGCCCGCCGGCGTCGGCTGTTCGGCGACCTCGGCAGTTGCATCAACCACGTTGCGGCTCCTTACTGGAGATGACCTCTTCCCAATAGTGGCAAGCGCTACGGCGGTCGGCCGAGACCTCATACAGTGGCGGGACCTCCTCGGTGCAGCGCTGACGTGCGTACGGACAACGCGGGTGGAACGGGCAACCAGGCGGGATGCGCATCAGGTTCGGCGGGGCTCCCCTGATCGGGCTGAGGTCTTCTCCCTTCTGGTTGATGCGCGGGATCGAGGCCATAAGACCCTCGGTATAGGGATGAGCGGGATTGCCGTAAACGTCGTAGACGGAACCGGTCTCCACGATCTTGCCGGCGTACATGACCGCGAGGCGGTCCGACACGTCGGCGACGACGCCGAGGTCGTGGGTGATCAGGATCAGACCCATCCCGGTCTCGGACTGGAGGTCGTCGAGCAGCTCCATGATCTGAGCCTGCACCGTGACGTCTAGAGCCGTAGTCGGCTCGTCGGCGATCAGGATGTCGGGATCGAGCGACAGAGCCATCGCGATCATGACTCGCTGACGCATCCCACCGGAGAACTGATGCGGATAGTCGCCAACCCGTTCCTTGGCAGAAGGGATGCGAACGCGGTCCATGAGCTCAATCGCCTTCTGCTTCGCCTCCTGGCGCGACGCGCCGCGATGGACCCTGAACATCTCACCGATCTGGAACCCCACGGTGAACACGGGATTCAGCGCGGTGAGCGCGTCCTGAAAGATCATCGCGATCTCGCGACCGCGAACTGCCCTTTTCTCCGACTCCGGAAGCTTGAGCAGGTCTCGGCCCTTATATCGGATCGAGCCATTCGTTACGAAGCCGGGCGGGCTGTCGATGATCCCCATGATCGCCTGAGCGCTCACGCTCTTACCCGACCCGGACTCACCCAGGATGGCCAGGGTCTCGCCGGGATCCAGGGTGTAGCTGATCCCGTTGACGGCATTGACCACACCGTAGGGAGTGCGGAATTCGACCTGGAGATCCTCGACCTCCAGGAGATGCCCCTCGTAATCGCGCGTGCGCGTCTCGTGGATGACGCCGGTGGCCCTATCGCTCAACGGAGCCTCGGGTCCAACGCGTCGCGGAGGGCATCGCCCAACAAGATAAAGCTGAATACCAACACGACCAGGAAGGCGGCCGGGAAGAACAGGAGATGCGGGTATTCCAGGATGCGGAACTGGGCGCCGCTAATCATCAGCCCCCACGAGACCGCCGGCAGTTGCAGCCCAACCCCTAGGAACGACAGCGTGGCCTCGACGGCAATGATGATTCCGACGGTGATAGTCGAGTAAACGATCACCGGGGCCATGCCGTTCGGCAGGATGTGGCTCCGGAGAATGCGCCAGTCGCTACCACCTAGAGCCCGCGCCGCCGCGACGTAATCCATCTCCTTGATGCTCAATACCGACGATCGCATCAATCGCATCGTCGTCGGCCATATGAATAGAAGCAACGCGAAGCTGACCTGGGGAACTCCACGGCTGTCCATCGTGTTCAGAACGATGATTCCGCCCAGTACCAGCGGAATGGCGAAGATGATGTCGGCAAACCTCGCGATGAGCCCGTCCACCCAGCCTCCGTAGAAACCGGACAGGGAGCCCAGCGTGACGGCGATCAGCGAGGAGAAGAAGACCGTCAACAAGCCGATGGTCAGAGACACGCGGGCGCCGTAGATCACGCGGGTGTAGTAGTCGCAGCCCTGAATGTCGAACCCGAACGGGTGGCCCTCGGTCGGTCCCCTGATCAGCAATTGGCCATCGACGATGTTGTTACGCACGTTACAGGCCAGTGGATCTCCGTCCGTGAACAACTGGGGTGCCACGGCCATGACCGTGTAGACGATCAGCAGCATGACGGGGACCACGAAGAAGGGATTCTTCCGGAGCGAGCGCCACGCGTCCCCCCACAGGCTGGCCTGCCGCAGGGGCGCGTCGCCAGCAGCGGCGGTGACCGCGGCTCCGGGACCGGCGGGGTCGGGGCCCGACATGGTCGGCCCCTGGTCGATGCTTTCCTGTTGGGGCTCCTCCAGAACCGGGAGCTCCAAGCCCTCCGGTTCCTGCCGAGGCGCGCCGGGCTCTGGGCCCCCGCCGCGCGGATCACTCATACCGGATCCGGGGATCCAGAACGGCGTAGAGCAGATCCACGACCAGGTTGGCGAACATAAAGATCAACACGCCGGCGGTGACGATACCGACGACCAGCGGCCCTTCCTGGCCGCGGATGGCGAGAAACACCTCGCGTCCGATGCCGGGGACGTTGAAGATCGACTCAGTCACGATCGCGCCACCCATCAGATATCCCAGATCGACGGCCAGGAAAGTGATGACCGGGATCAGGGAGTTCCTCAAGGTGTGCCGTCCGACCACCCGCATGCGCGAGAGACCTTTGGCGGTGGCGGTCCGCACGTAATCGGCGCGCAGGTTCTCGCCGAGACTGGTGCGCAGCAACCGAGCCACGTAACACAGGGAGAGCGAGCCGAGCACCATCGCCGGTAGCAGGTAGCTCATCGTGCCGTCCTGTATACCCGCGACCGGGAACCAGCCCAACTCCGCACCCAGGATCAGCTGCGCCAGGAAGCCCAGCACGAAGATGGGAACCGACACGACGGTGATCGTCGACACAAGGACCAGGTTGTCCACGAACGAACCTCGTCGCAAACCGGCTAGGAGTCCGGCGATGATCCCGAGGGTTGCCTCGAACAAGAAGGCGAATAACGCGAGCCTCGCCGTGATGGGGAACTTCTCTTTCATGATGTCGACGACCTGCTCGCCGCGGAACGTCTGACCGAAGTCACCTTGCGCGAAACCCGCGATGTATTTGCCGTATTGAACGGGCAACGGGTCGTCGAGGTTGTACTCCTCGCGGAACTGCCGCTGGACCGCAGGTGATAGGGGTTTCTCGCCCGCGAGCGCCCGGATCGGATCGCCCGGCAATGCGAAGACCATCGCAAAGATCAGAAAGGTCGCCCCGAAGAAGACAGGGATGATCTCGAGTGTCCGCCTGATGAAGAAACGTCCCACGGAACTCCCCCCTTATGACGAGGAACGGCCGGCACGTGTGCCGGCCGTTCCCTGGATGCTACTTACTCACCTCGAGTATTGCTAGCTGCCTAGGCGTCTCCACCGCCCAGCACCTGGACGTCCTCCAGACGGACGAAGCTGAAGACGTCGACGATGACATTGTCGACGTTCTCGCCGTAGCCGGCGTTCGTCACACCGAACCAGGTCGGCGTGCCCGGCAGGTCGGCAAGGATCGCGTCCTCGGCCTGGTGATACAGCTCGATGGCCGCATCGAGGTCCTCGGTGGCGTTGGCCTCCTCGATCAGATCGGACGCCTCCTCACAACCGTGGTCCTCGTACCCGAACTCCTGCGAGGAGCCGTCACAGCTGAAGATCGGCTCGAGGTAGTTCTGCGGGCTCGGGTAGTCGAACACCCAGGCACCGCGGTATGGGCCGGTGAGCTTGTGCTCGTCCTGCAGGGTCAAGTACTCCTCGAAGGCGAGCGACTCGAACTTGGTCGTGACGCCCAGCGCCTCGCGGAGCTGGTTGGAGAACGCCTCCATCCACTCCTCGTGGCCGCCGTCGTTGTTGAACCACAGAATGATCTCGTCCGGACCACCGTTCTCGTCCCAGAGCCGCTTGGCCTCTTCGGGGTTGTGCTCGCAGAACTCACCACAGGGGTCCTCGCGGAAACCGGGCACCACCGGAGCGATGATCGATTTCGCAGGCTGATACGTGCCCTGGTAGATCGCAGTCGTGATGGCTTCACGGTCGAGCGCCATCGACACGGCCTGGCGAAGCTCGAGCTTGTCCCACGGCTCCTGGTACATCGGGAAGCCGATGTAGCCGAAGTACGAGCTCGGGACCTGGATGAAGCGCTCGCCCAACTCCTGCGGCGCCGCGGCCAGGCTCTCGGTCGGGATCGTGTCGGTGATGTCGAGGTTGCCGGCAAGGAGGTCCGTGTACGCGGTGTTCACGTCGGCGTAGATGCGGAACTCGATAGCGTCTGCGTTGGGCTCGTCACCCCAGTAGTCGGGGTACTTCACGACCTTCACGAACTGGTCGTGCTTCCACTTGCCGTCCATCATGTAGGGGCCAATGCCAACCGGGGCCTCGTTGAACGCGTCCGGGTCGTCCGCGTAGCCCTCGGGCACGGGGTAGAACGCGCCGTAACCGACCGTCAGGGGGAACTGGCTGAACGGCTCGGTCAGAGTGACCTCGAAGCTCGTGTCGTCGATGACCTTCAGACCGCTCATCTCGTGAACCGTGGGCTTGCCCTTCTCGGGGTTCAGGTCGTCGTACCCCTCGATGTTGGCAAAGAAGTAGCTGTTCAGTGCTTTGTTCGTCGAGTCTGCGGTCCAGTTCCAGGAGTCGACGTAGTTCTGCGCGGTCAGCGGGTCACCGTTGTGCCACGTGATTCCCTCTTTGATCGTGATCGTCCACGTCTGAAGGTCTTCGCTCTCGATCGACTCGGCTACGTCGTTCGAAGGCTCGGCCGTGTCGGGATCGAACTCGACGAGGGGATCGAAGATGCCCTGAAGGACCTGGGAACCACACGTCTCCTGCGTGTTGCCCGGCTGCAGGAACTGGGGCTCGCAGATCTGGATCGAAAACTCGCCACCGGTGACCTCGCCGGTGTCCCCCGTGTCGCCGCCCGTGTCTCCACCGTCATCGCCTCCGCACGCAGCCGCCACGAGAGCGAGTACGAGGAGCAGACACATGAGCGACAGCCTCTTGGTTCGTCGCATTTCCCCTCCTGTGTTCGTCGCCGAGCTTCTGCGCACGGCGAATCGGCCGATGCTACCACTGTAGTAGGCTGAGGGACTAGGTCCCCGATGGCTCTCTGTGACTAGCCCGGAGGGCCCCTCCCGACGCCTCCCCCGAGGTCATCGAGACCTTCTACTATCACTATAGTAGCGTGTTTCCTACAACTGTAGTAGAGAGCCTTCCCGCGGGTTTCTAACGCTGTTGGCCCGGCAGGGTGCGGTCGACGAAGTCGATCCGATAGAAGCCGAACGGCCCGATGTGGGGAGCCCCCGACACCGGGACCGCGTGCCAAGCCTTGCTCACCTCGCTGGTCAACGTCCGGGCCGACAAGCCACGCTTGTTCGCCCACACCCCGAGGGCCTTGATCCACGGCTTGAAGTCCTTCTCACGCAATGCGTAGCCGTCTCCGAAGACCGGGTACTTCGCGGCGGGGAAGGTCTTGGCGTTCACCGGTTTGCCTTCCTTCTTCGCTCCCGCGATCTGCGCGCCGTCGTTCCTGACCTTCTCCCAGCCCTTGAACCAGAAGGGAACGTCCACGTCGGCGGAGTCCCAGACGATCGCGAAGTCGGCCTGGCGCGCCACCTGCGCCCCGGCTTGCAGGCCGAGGATGGCCGCCAGACAAGCCGCGGCAACGTAGGGAAGCCGGCCCACCGAGACGGACGACAGCGTGCCGTCGGCCACGGCGAGGAGATTGGCCACACGTCGTCGCAGTCCCGCGCCGCTGCGCGCGAAAGCGAGCGCCGGTTGGGCGCCCCGGCGGCCTCGCGTCTTCATGAGCTCGCACATCTTCAGCAGGCTCGAGGCAACGGCGAGCGGCTTGCCGGTCATGTGGGCGGCGCACCGGTCCGCTTCGAGCTCCCGCTCGGCGATCAAACGGCGCAGCGCCAGATGCGCGACGGGGTTCCAGGCAACGAGGTCCCGTAATAGCCCTGCAACCATCATCACGGGAAGGTCGAGCGAGGCCACGTGTGCGATCTCGTGAGCAACGATCCCGTCCAGCTCGTCATCGCTGAGCTCGGCGATGAGCGACGGGGCGATAAGGATCTTCGCTCTCATACCCCCGGTGACGAATGCCCCCGTTGTTCCCTCGGGCAGCAACAGGACCCGAGGTGGCCGCTTGAGTCCCCCCGCCGTCGAAAGACGCTCGACGCGTTCGAGCAGAGCGCGATCCGCGTGCGGGTCCGGCTCGGTACACCGGTGGATCACTCGCTGCAAAGCCAGCGTGCCGGCGAGCCTTCGCAGCAGCATGAACGAGCTGACGGCCATGCCCAATAGCAACAACCAGCGGCCGGGAGCGCCGGAGAACGCATACGGGACGAGCCCCCCGCTGTTCTCGTCCGCGACGAACATGAAGTGGAGAAGGTTCCAGTCGGGTTTCTCGAACAGCTCCGGCGCCAACGGCTGGAGGACAGAGACCTCGGGCAAGACGCTCTTCTGAAAGAAGGCCGCCGCGATCAATGGGAGTCCCAGCGGCAAGCCCAGAAGCAGAGACGACGCAAGAGCACCGGGTCTGTTGATCAGACGCCGTAGCAGCAACGCTGCGGGGAAGGTGACGAGAGAGACCGCAAGGATGACGACCCAAGCAGAGTTCGTCTCGATCGCGACGATCGTTGGCGCGGCGGTGACCATATTGGCGGCTTTTACCCCCCGGCTAGAGCCGAATCTTCCCCGTTAGGACTTTGATTCGCGCTGCTCGATCGCCTCGCGCAGGCTTTCGATCACGGCCTGATCCTCCTCTTCGACGCGATCGATGAAGTAGGCGACCGCCGGGTCGCGGAAGTGGTTCACCAGCCAGTCCACTACCGACTTGACCGTCGAGCTCGCGTACTGCTCCTTGGTCACGATCGGGAAGTAACGGTGGGCCGGCTGGTCCTCGACCCGGCGCAGGATGCCCTTCTCGGTCAGCCTGCCCATGGTCGTCATGACCGTCGTGTAGGCGATCGAACGCTTGCCGGCCAGCGTCTTGTGCACGTCGCGCACGGTTACCTCGCGCCGCTCCCAGATGATCTCCATGACCTCGCCCTCGAGGGGCCCCAGGACGTCCGCCAGGGGCTGCCGTCTCCTCGGTGCCATGTGTTGCCCCTTCCCACTAGGAGGTAAGGGCTAGATAGTACGCCGAGCCCAGAGCAAGCGACTAGCGCCACCGGGGACCGCGCTACTCCGAAAGGGCTCCGAACGGGCCGAAGCCCTTCCGAAGCAGTGCTCATGCGCCTAGTCGTCGGATAAACGACGGCGCCTAGTGAAGGAGTGGGCGAGGGGGGATTTGAACCCCCACACTCTTGCGAGCACTGGCACCTGAAGCCAGCGTGTCTGCCGTTCCACCACTCGCCCGGGAACCATCCGCGGCGGAGGCCGCGGAGGCCGCCTAAGGATATAGAACGCCGTCCACGTATGAGACCCAGGGGCGGCGGGCATAATCGGGCCTCATGGGTGTGGCGAAGAGTATCGAGCAGCGGCTGGAGGGGATGGTGGAGGGCTTCTTCACCAAGGCCTTCCGCTCGGGGCTGCAACCCGTCGAGGTAGGCCGCCGCATCCTGCGCGAGATGGGGGAGAACAGGACCGTTTCGGTGAACCGCGTCTACGCTCCGAACGAGTTCCGGGTCTTCCTCGGCCCCCACGATCACGAGCGATTCGACCAGATGCGAGCGGGGCTCGAGCGGGAGTTCTCCGAGCTCGTGATCGAGCAAGCCAAGCAGCAGCGCTGGAACCTCATGGGGCTGCCACGCATCTCCTTTCACAAGGTCGACGAGATGGGCAAGGGCGAGATGAAGGTCGAGGCCTCCCTGGTCGCTGACAAGGACGTGCGCGGATCCCGGGTGTCCACCCACGAACCGTCCGAGGCCGAGGACCGCTCGAGCCGGGCGGTCTCGTCCGACACGGCCAGCCGGCTCGGCCTTGCGGGCTCCGGAGCGCGACTCGTTGTCTTGGATGAGGAGGGGAAGCGCAAGGAAACCATCTCGATCACGCGCGATCCCGTGGTTATCGGACGCTTGTCCAGTAACGACGTCGTGCTCGCAGACTCGAATGTCAGTCGCAGGCACGCCGAACTCAGGCGGGATGGATCGCGCTGGATGCTCGTCGATCTAGGGTCGACCAACGGAACCCTGGTCAACGGCAAGCTCGCCAAGGAACACCCGCTGAACGACGGTGACCGCATGTCGTTCGGCACCAGCGAGCTGGTGTTCGAGATCAAGGGCTCGAGCGATGCCTGACCTGGTCCTCGATCTCCTGAAGTACGTCTTCTTGGCGGTGCTGTACATCTTCATCGCGCGCGCCGTGCGGGCGATATTCCTCGAGCTGCGTCCTGCAACCGCGTCGGCGGGCCGCCGTGCGTCGACACCACCGCCCCAGGCGCAGGCGCGCGGCAAGAAGAAGGACTTCCGCAAGGCGGCGATCATCGAGGGGGACAAGAAGGGCCGCTCGATAGACCTAGCCGACGAGCTGATCATCGGACGGGCTGAGAAGTGTCATCTGGTTCTCGACGACTCTTACGTCTCCCAGATGCATGCGCGGATCTTCTCGAAGGAGGGCGGCTTCCGCGTCGAGGATCTCGGATCCACGAACGGCACCTACCTCAACCGGCGGCGGATCACGTCGCCGACGCAGTTGCAACGCGGTGATCAGCTAAAGATCGGCAAGACCGTACTGGAGATGCGCAAGTGAAGCCGATAGTCGCCGCGAAGACAGACGTCGGACGCGTCCGGCAGGGCAACGAGGATTCCTATCTCGTAGAGGAGCCGATCTTCGCGGTCGCCGACGGCATGGGTGGTCACATCGCCGGCGACATCGCGTCGGCGACCGCGGTCGAGGTCATCGAAGACAGCATCCACAGGCAGCGTCCCTCGGATACCGGCGACCTGGCCGAGATAGTGCGACGGGCGAACAGCGCGATCTGGGAGAAGGCGCAGGGCGATTCGAACCTACGCGGGATGGGCACGACCTGCACGTTGCTCATGCTCGACGGTGGCGAGCTGCACATCGCGCACGTTGGCGACTCCCGCGCCTACCTCTACCGCGCGGGGGAGCTCTCGCAGCTGACGGAGGACCACACCTTGGTCAGCAGGATGGTGCGCGAGGGCCGGCTTCAACCCGAGGAAGCGGAACGCCATCCGCAGCGAAGCATCATCACGCGTGCCCTCGGAGTGGACTCCGATGTCGAGGTGGACGAACTGTCCATGGGGGTAGAGGAAGGTGACCGTTACCTCATCTGCAGCGACGGCCTCACCTCCATGATCGACACCGCCAGCGTCCAGGATGTACTGAAGAGCGCGCAGGACCCGAACGCGGCAGTCGAACAACTCGTCCAGCGCGCCAACGACGCTGGTGGGGAAGACAACGTGACGGTCGTTCTCGTGGACATCGCCTCCGACGATGCACGGACGCCCGCCGCGGCCCCCTCGACAACCACGGACGAGGCCCGCGTGCCGCGCGAAACCACCGAACCCGATGCCGCTCCGCCGCCACCGGCGGTCGATACCGGTGTGCACCGGATCGCGGATCTCCACACCACGGACATCTCCCCACGCCGACGCGGGATCGGGCGCGCCCTCGCGTGGAGCCTGTTGATCGTGGTGCTCCTCGCCGGCGGTGCCTACGCGGCCGGGAGATACACGCTCGCGAACTCGTACTTCGTCGGCGCGGACGATTCCGGCAGGGTGACGATCTACCGCGGCATCCCTGAGGAGATCGTCGGCTTGAGCCTGAAGGAATCCGAGGAGTCCACGCACGTGTCGCTCCAGGACCTCCCCGATTTCATCCAAGGCGACGTCGAGGAAGGGATCAAAGCCGAGTCTCTGCAGGACGCTCGCGACAAGGTCGCCGACCTCCAGGAGAGGGCGCAGGACAGAGACTTCGACAAGACCTCGGGTGCAAGCGGAGGGAAGGACAACTGAGCGCGCAGCTGACCTACCGTCGCAACCGCGAGCTCTCCCTGCTGATCCTGGCCCTGATCCTGGGTGCCGGCGCGCTGGCGCTGGTCGCCCTGGCTCGCGACGCAGGCGATGTCGGGGAAGCCGCTCCCTTCATGGTGCTTCTGTCGCTCTTCTACGTCGGCGCTCACATCGCTGTTCGCAGAGCGGCCCCACAAGCGGACCCCCTGATCCTGCCGCTCGCAGCCGTGTTGAACGCGATAGGACTCGCCGCCGTCTACAGGCTCTCGCCCGACGAGTTCGGTCCTGCGCAGATCACGTGGACGGTCGTGGGCATCGGCTGCTTCGTCGCGACCCTGCTCGTCGTCCGCGAGTACCAGGTGCTGGCGCGCTACAAGTACATCCTCGGATTCGCCGGAGTGGCACTGCTGCTGCTTCCGCTGGCGCCGGGCATCGGCGCCACGATCAACGGCGCGCGCCTCTGGGTCGCGTTGGGTCCCATGTCTTTTCAGCCGGGCGAGCTCGCGAAGGTGTGCCTGGTGGTCTTCTTCGCCGCGTACCTCGCGGAACGCAAAGAGCTGCTGGCCATCGCGTCGCGGCGCCTGGCGGGTTTCCATGTGCCGGACCTGAAGCACTTCGGCCCCTTGTTGGTGATGTGGGGGTTGTCCCTGGCGGTGATGTTCTTCGAACGGGACCTGGGCAGCAGCCTTCTGTTCTTCTCGATCTTCCTGGTGATGCTGTACGTCGCGACCGCCCGCATCGTCTACGTGGCGTTCGGTCTGCTCCTGTTCCTGGCCGGTTCGTATCTCGGTTACCAGTTGTTCACCCACGTCCAGGACCGCGTGCAGATCTGGCTCGACGTCTTCAATCCCAGATACATCTCCGACGAGGGGTATCAGCTCGCGCAGTCCTTGTTCGCCCTTGCAACCGGCGGCCTGTTCGGCACCGGACTCGGTCAGGGACGGCCCGACCTCATCCCGGCCGCACACACCGACTTCATCTTCGCCGTTATCGGAGAAGAGCTCGGCATGCTTGGAACGGCGGGGGTTCTCCTGTGCTTCATGCTGATCGTGGCCCGCGGCCTGCGGATCGCGATGCAATCGCGTGACGACTTCGGACAATTGCTCTCGATGGGTCTGGTCACCATCTTCGGGATCCAGACGATCATCATCCTGGCCGGCGTCACACGTCTGATGCCGCTCACAGGGATCACGCTCCCGTTCATGTCCTACGGGGGATCCAGCCTGATCTCGAACTTCATCCTGATCGCGATCCTGATCCGGGTCTCGCATGAGACGGCGGCCGCTCCCGATCCCGCGATGACCGGCGAGATCCTGATCGGCGGACGGCTCTGATGCACGGACAGATCCGGAAGGTGGGCGTTGGACTGGTCATGCTATTCATGGCGGTCTTCCTGCAGCTGAACTACGTACAGATCTTCGCGGCCGAGGACATCGCCTCGAACAACGCCAACATCCGGTCGCTCTTACGCGAGTACTCGATCCAGCGCGGCGACATCCTTACCTTGGACGGAACCCGCGTGGCGGTGAGCGAACCAACCGGCGAGCGACTGAAGTACCGGAGGACCTATCCCGAAGGCGAGCTCTACGCGCACGTCACCGGCTTCTACTCGATCAACTACGGCAACACGCGCATCGAGTCGGCCTACAACGACCAGCTCCTGGGCGAGGCGGGCGTGGTCTCGATGCAGGACATCCAGGACCGGTTCCTCGGCGCCGGGGAGGAGGGCGACGACGTTCGCCTTACGATCCACTCGCGCCTACAGGAGGCGGCGCGGTCCGCGCTCGGCAGCAACACCGGGGCGGTGGTGGCGATGGATCCGCAAACGGGCGAAGTGCGGGCCATGTGGAGCAACCCGTCCTACGATCCCAACCCCTTGGCGTCCCATAGCGCGCGCGAGGCGAAGCGCCACCGGAGCTCGCTCGACCCCGAGTCGCCGAGCAGCCCCATGGTCTCGATCGCGACCTCGCGCGGCTATCCGCCGGGCTCGACGATGAAGGTTGTGACCGCCGCCGCAGCACTCGAGTCGCGTTACCGGCCGGACTCGACCTTCGAAGATCCCGCCGAGCTCGAGCTGCCTCAGACCGACGAGACGCTGACCAACTTCACCAAGACGACGTGTGCCGGAGGAAGGATCGACCTGTTCACGGCGCTCGAGATCTCGTGCGACACGACCTTCGCCATCATCGGGATGGAGATCCCCGAGGAGGTCCGCGAGGTCGCGAACGAGATGGGCTTCAACGAACCCATCCCGTTCGACGTCGGTACCGAGGTAAGCACGTTCCCGGAGGTCGGTGAGGACAACAAACCGTTCCAGGCCTACATCGCGATCGGTCAGGGCGACGTCGTCGCGACGCCGCTGCAGATGGCGCTCGTCGCCTCAGGCGTCGCAAACGGCGGGGCGGTCCCTCGGCCGAGGCTCGTCCGGGAGGTCATCGACCCGTCCGGAGGCATCGTCGAGCGGTTCCAGCCCGAGACGATCGGTGAAGCCATGTCGTCGGACACGGCTCGTGAGGTCACCCGGATGATGACCGCAGTCGTCGAGAGCGGGACCGGGACGGCCGCCCAGATGCCCGGCGTCCAGGTGGCCGGCAAGACCGGGACCGCACAGACGGTCCAGGGAGAGAACCCGCATACCTGGTTCATCACGTTCGCGCCTGCCGACGATCCGCAGATCGCCGTTGCCGTGATCGTCGAGAACGGTGGGACCTTCGGCTCGGAGGCGACCGGTGGCGCCGTGGCCGCGCCGATCGCGAAACAGATCATGGAAATCGATCGACAGATCCGCGGATGGTGACGGGGACAGTCCTCTCGGGTCGCTACCGCATCGAGGAACGACTCGCTGTGGGCGGGATGGGAGCGGTCTACGTCGCCAACGACGAACGTCTGGGCCGCCGCGTCGCTTTGAAGGTCCTGAAGGAGGAGCTTGCTCACGATCCGCGCTTCGTCGAGCGCTTCCGAAGAGAGGCACGAGCGGCAGGGGGGCTTTCTCACCCCAACGTTGCGGGCGTCTACGACTTCGGCGAACACGGCGAGCGCTACTACATGGTCATGGAGTTGGCACAGGGTCGCGATCTGGCGCGCACCCTTCGTGAGCAAGGGCCACTGTCGTCCGAGAGAGCGGCGCGCATCGCCTCGCAGATCGCGCGTGCTCTGGCCCACGCCCACGCAGCCGGCGTGGTGCACAGGGACGTCAAGCCGGCCAACGTGATCGTCGACGAGGCCGACCGCGTGAAGGTGACCGACTTCGGCATCGCCAGAGCCGCCGGCGACTCCACGCTGACCGCGACGGGCTCCGTTCTCGGTACGGCCCACTATCTGTCGCCGGAGCAAGCCGGTGGATCCGAGGTCGGGCCCGCCAGCGACATCTACTCCCTGGGGATCGTGTTGTACGAGATGCTGACCGGCTCCCTCCCCTTCACGGGGGACTCGGCGGTCGCGGTCGCCATGCGGCACATCTCGGACGACGTGCCGCCCCCCAGCGCCCTGGTAGCCGGCATCCCCAGCGGTCTCGACGACGTCGTAGCTCGCGCCACCGCCAAGGAGCCCGGCGCGCGTTTCGCCGGTACCGCCGCGATGGCCGAAGCGATCGAGAGCGCGATGCGTCCGACGGCCGAGGCTGCCGGTCCGGCCGCCATGGCGGGGGCAGAGACCGAGGTCATGGACCAAACCGTGTGGCCGATCCCCGGAACGAGATGGGATCCACAGCGGCTAGGCCGCATGGTCCTTATCGGGTTCGCCGTCCTGGCCCTGATCGCGTTCTCGCTGCTGCTCCTGCGCTTGCGGGACGCCGGCGACAAGCAACCTTCGCGGGCGACCGAGCGTCAACCTTCCCAGGAGGTGGAGACGCAGGAGCCCCAGGAAGGCTTCGTCATCCTCGACGAGATCATCGGGGCGGACTACGAGGAGATACTTCCGGAGCTCGAGGCGGCGGGCCTCGAGGTGAACACAGAGGAGGCCGATTCCGAGGAGCCCGCCGGTACCATCCTCGAAACCGATCCCGCGGTCGGGGAGCGGGTCGCAGAGGGCGACACCATTACCCTCGTCGTGAGCACCGGGGAGGTCGACGAGGACGACGACGAGGAAGCCGAGCACGGCAACCCCGACAAGCCCGACAAGAGCCAGGGCAAGGGCCACGACAAGGAAGAGGACGATTAGGTGCCCCGAGTCAGAAGTCATGCCGCGAATTCGGCGGATCTGAACGCCGCTCGCGGCGTCCTCCTCGTCACCAGGGGGTACACCCTGCCTCCGTCGTCGTCCTTGCGAGCGACGCCCATCTCTCGCCGAATTCATCAGCGGACTCCTGAGACGGGACACTTAGCGTGAGCGCGGACGGCAAGACCTACGGGGGTCGCTACCAGGTGATCGAACGCGTCGGCCTCGGCGGCATGGCCGAGGTGTACCGGGCGCGGGACGATCTCCTCGGTCGCGAGGTCGCCGTCAAGGTCCTCAGCGACCGGCTCTCATCGGATAAGAGCTTCGTCGAACGGTTCAGGCGGGAGGCGCAGGCCGCCGCGAACCTGAGCCATCCCAACATCGTCTCGCTGTACGACTACGGTTCGGACGAGGGCGCCAACTTCATCGTGATGGAGCTGATCGACGGCCGAGGCCTCGAGGCCGTCATCTCGGACGACGGACCCCTGCTGCCGGAGCGCGCCGCCGAGATCGCCTCCGACGTGGCCCGCGCCCTGGAGCGCGCGCACACGACCGGGCTCGTCCATCGCGACATAAAGCCGAGCAACATCATGATCACTTCGTACGGCCAGACGAAGGTCACCGACTTCGGCATAGCGCGCGCCCTGGGCGACGGCGAGCAGACGATGACCCAAACCGGCATGGTGATAGGGACCGCCTCGTACCTGTCTCCCGAGCAAGCACAGGGCAATCCGGTCGACGTTCGCTCGGACGTCTACGCGCTGGGCTGCGTTCTCTACGAGATGCTGACGGGACGGCCCCCGTTCACCGGAGATACGCCGCTATCCATCGCCTACAAACATGTCCGTGAGAACCCCGAGAAGCCATCCGGTGTCAACGGCGACATCCCCGCGGCCCTCGACGCGATAGTGATGAAAGCCCTAGCGAAGAACCCGGACAACCGCTACCAGACCGCCCGGGAGATGCGCGAAGACCTCGAGCGTTTCACGTCCGGACAGAAGGTTCTCGCCACACCGCTGCTGGCGGAGGCCACGACGGTCGGCCCGGCCGGCACCGGCACCCAGGTGATCGACAGATACGACGAGTGGGACGACGAGCCCGAAGAACGCAACCGCGCAGGACTTTACGTGCTCGCCGCTCTGGTCATCCTCGGACTCTTCGCTCTTCTCGCATACCTCCTGGCGAACAACCTGCTCGGCGGCGAGGACGCCCAAATGGTCGAGGTGCCCGACGTCGTCGGTGATCGGGAGGCCGCGGCCATCTCCACACTGGAGGACGCGGGCTTCGAGGTCGACGTCGTAGACCGCAGGAGCAACAGCCCCGCCGGCCGCGTGATCGCACAGGACCCGGAAGGAGGCGAACGTCTCGAAGAGGGCGAGATCGTCGAGATCACGGTGTCGGAGGGCCGCAGACAGACGATGGTCCCGGATCTGGTCGGTCTGACCCAGGAGGAAGCCGAGGACGCCATCGAGGACGCCAAGCTCACCGTCGGCGAGGTGACGACCGAGCCCAGCGACGAGCTCGAGGAGGGCCGCGTCATCTCGCAGTCGCCGGAGCCCGATGAAGAGGTGGACGTAAGGAGCGAGGTCGATCTCGTCGTATCGGGCGGTCCCGAGGCGGTCAGGGTTCCGTCTGTGATCGGCCAGAGCGAGGAGACCGCGGTACAGGAGATCGAGGCGGCGGGGCTCAGCGCCGACGTCCTCACCGCGCCGAGCGACCAGGACGAGGGAGTGGTCATCGCGCAGGACCCGGAGGGCGGCGCGGAGGCCGAACCCGGAGACATCGTGACGATCACCGTCTCCGAGGGGGCCGAGGAGCGCGAGATGCCCGACGTGACGGGGCAGGACGCCGACGACGCCGAAGCGTTCCTCGAGAGCGAGTTTGGGCTCAACGTCTCGCAGGCGGAAGAAGCATGTGCCGCGGCGACCCCGCCGGGCACCGTGTGCCGCCAAGAGCCCGAACCGGGCACGCCGGTCGCGGAGGGCGACAGCGCAACGCTCTACGTCCAGCCGGGCGACGCCGCTCTGCCCGGTTGGGGCGCGGCCCTCGCCGGCCTCCTCTTGTGGTTCGGTCGCTGATCGACGCGACTAGCCCGCGCTTACGAGTCCCAGGAAGTTCTGCAACAGGGCCGGACCTTCGGGACTCAGCACGGACTCCGGATGGAACTGCACGCCCTCGATCGGAAGAGTGCGGTGCCTGACCCCCATCACGACCCCGTCCTCACTCGTCGCGGTGACCTCCAGGGACTCGGGGAAGGAGTCCTCTTCGATCGCCAGCGAGTGATAGCGGGTCGCGGTGAAAGGGTCGGGGAGACCTACGAACATCCGGCGGCCGTCGTGCGACATCTTCGAAGTCTTCCCGTGCACGGGGCCGACGGGGGCGCGGGAGATCGTGCCGCCGAACGCGCTGCCGATGCACTGGTGACCGAGACACACTCCTAGCACCGGCATCTTCCCGCCGAAGGCACGTATGGCCTCTATCGATACGCCGGCGTCGTCCGGGGTACCCGGGCCGGGCGAAACGACGAGGGCGTCGGGCCGCGTCGCGGACAGGTCGGCCAACGACGCGTCGTTTCGCACCACAACCGGCTCGGCTCCCAGCGCACCGAACGCCTGCGCAAGGTTGAACACGAACGAATCGAAGTTGTCGACGATCAGAAGCCTCATCCGTCTTGCGTACCACAAACCCAGATCGTCGGCGCCGCTACAGTTCCAGCATGGACCCGACCGAGCTGCTTCGCGAGCTGATCCGTCTCGACACCACGAATCCGCCCGGCAACGAGGAACCCGCTGCCGATCTGCTGCGGTCGGTCCTCGATGATGCCGGGTTGAAAACCCATATCCACACGAGCGATACCGGCCGGCCCAGCTTGATCGCTCGGCTCGAGGGTCCGTCCGATAGACCCGCACTCGTCCTGGTGAGCCACACCGATGTGGTGGCCGCGGAGGCCGACGGCTGGTCTCGGGACCCGTTCGGAGGCGAGCTGGTCGACGGCTGCGTGTGGGGGCGAGGGGCACTGGACATGAAGGGCATCGCAGTGATGCACGTGGCCGCAGTGGCGGCGCTCGCGGGGTCCGATGAAGCGGGACGTCGTGAAGTGATCGTCGCGTCGTTCGCGGACGAAGAGGCCGGCGGAGCGCACGGAGCGCGATCGGTGCTGGGCGAGGTCCCAGACGCGCTCGGATTCGGCGACGGCAGGCCCGCGCCCGACGCATTGGGAGAGGGAGCGTTCGGCTTGTCCGGGATCCTCGATCGGCCGCTGATGCCGGTCGTCGTCGGAGAGAAGTCGGCGCTGTGGCTGGAGCTCGAGGCGCGCGGCGATCCCGGCCACGGCGCCCTGCCCCCGCTCAACCAGGCGCCCTTGAACCTTGCCCGGGCGCTCAACAAGATCAGCGGGCGTGGGGATACCCGCGTGCATCCGGTGATGCGGGAACAGTTCCGCATCCTCGGAGAGCGCGTTGGCGGGGGGCGGGCCGCGGCGTTCAAAGCGTTGGCCTCGGGTGCCGGAAACAACGTTGCGCGCGCCTTGAAGAAGCCGCTGAGCAAGTCGGGGGCGATCGCCGCGCTGCTCTCCGACACGCTCACCCCGACCCGGATCGAAGCCGGCTACAAACACAACGTCGTTCCGGGGGAGGCCCGCGCATCTCTCGACTGTCGTCTGCTGCCCGACACCGATATCGACGCGATGAAGCGCAAGCTCGAAAAGGTCTGCGCGCGCTACGACGTGACCGTGAGCGAGATGGCGCGCCACGGCGGACCCGTCAGCGCACGGACCGACCTGTTCGACGCCATCGTGTCCGTGTCGGAACGGATGGCCGAACGGCCGATCCCGGTGCCGTCGCTCACGTCGGGGATGACCGACCTTCGCTTCCTGAGAAGTCGTGGCGCGGCGGCCTACGGATGGGTCCCGCTGGTGGTGGACCCGGACCTGTTGGGCACGATCCACGGTCACGACGAACGCGTCGAGGTTGCCGCCTTCGAGCGAGCCGTGGACGCTATGAGCCAGGTCGTGCGCCGGGTTGGTGCCCCCGGCCAGCGGTAACGGCGCCGGGCAACCTCTAGAAGTTGGTGGGAAGGATCTCTTCCGACAGCAGCACCATGATCACTGCCACTGCAACCGAGACGAGGAGCCACAGGAAGAGCTCGCCCAGTTTGGACTTCCACGAACGTTTCATGTGGTGACCAACTTTCCGAAGACGATGAGGCGCTGCGCGGCAGAGTATTTCGGATTACACGTCGTGAGCACGATCTCGGCCTCTCCCGACGGGATCGTGATCGCGAGCGAGTTCGGCTGCACGATGCGCTTCTCGGTGACCTCGTAGGTGAAGTCGCCCCACTTCGTGCGCGCGACGATCTCATCGCCCTCCACGAGCTTGTCGATGTTGAAGAAGGGGCCGCCGAGCTCGCCGAGCCGGCCGTAGGTCGTCCGGTGGCCCGACACGATCACGCGCTCGTCCTCACCCGGCCATGCCGCCTCCCATGGGAGACAGAGAGGCTCGGGGAAATCCTCCCCGCAGCCCGGGTAGTGACCGGGGCCCTTCTTCAGATCCTCGGTGCCGACCCCCTCGACGACCAACCAGTTCAGGTCGATCTTGGGGACCAAGAGTCGAAAAACGGGATCGCCGGGCCCCGGCGAGTAGCCGGGCGGAGGCCCTTCGGGCTCACCCTCCTCCGGAGGTTCGAAGGTCGGAAGGGCCTCGAACTGTCGTTCAAGCTCGACCTGTTGCTGCTGCGTGTAATAGCCGGTCCCCCACAACGTCCAGACGACGAAGAAGAGGATCCCGACGCCGACGGAGATCAGGAACTTGCCGAATATGCGAAGGGCCTTCACGGGTTGATCACCGTAAGGATTATCAGGGCACGCGGCTACTATCTGCAGCTATGCCGAAGAGTCGTTCCAAGCGGGTAACGCGTCAGCCGCCACCGAAACCCAAGCCCAAGCAGTCACCTCCCTGGGTCGGCGCTCTCTTCTTCACCCTGATCGCGGCGGGGGTGCTGATCATCATCAGCCATTACCTCGGCGTCCTCCCCGGAGGCACCCAGGGCTACCAGCTCTGGGTGGGTTTGGGCCTGATCTCGGCGTCCTTCGTGGTCGCCACGCAGTGGCACTGACCCGGCGGGTCCCCCAGAACGGTGAATCACAAGTCTGTTGTTTATCCACGCCTGTGGAGAGGCCTGTGGATAACCCCGTCCGTCCGCCCCTGGGAAGCCCATGAAGGCGACACTCGCCACCGCGGTTGGGATCCTTCTCGTGGTGCTCGGCTATTTCTACGGCTACGGCCGCGCGGCGATCGCTCTGCTGCTCGCGGCCGGCATCCTCTACCTCGGGTTCAGCTACTTCACCGCCGCCGGCCGGGTGCCTCCCGACATCGAGACCGAGGACGTGAGCGAGGAGGGGCTCCGCTATGTCTGCCGGATGTGCGGCCTCGAGCTCAAGGTCGAAACCGCGACGACCGACCGGGCCCCGACCCATTGCCGGGAGAAGATGGAGCTCATCAACGTCGGCCCGAAGGCCCCGCCGTTGCGACCGGTCTAGCGCCGAGGCGCCTCTAGCTCAGTCGTTCGATGATCGTCGCGTTGGCCAGTCCGCCGCCCTCGCACATCGTCTGCAGACCGTAACGGCCGCCGCGCTGCTCGAGCGCGTTGACCAACGTCGTCATCAGACGCGCTCCCGAAGCCCCGAGCGGATGACCCAGGGCGATCGCACCGCCGTGCACGTTGACGCGCTCGTCGAACCACGAATCTTCGATGCCGAGATCCTTCTTCCACGCCAGCACGACGCTGGCGAACGCCTCGTTGATCTCGACCAGATCGATGTCCTCGAGAGAGAGGCCGGCCCGCTCCAGTGCCTTCTTGGTCGCCGGGATCGGACCGGTCAGCATCGTGACCGGATCGGTACCCGCGAGCGCGAACGACACGAACCGCGCGCGCGGCGTAAGTCCGAGCTCATCCGCCTTCTCGGGGGTGGTGATGAGCAGAGCGGCTGCACCATCTGTGATCTGCGACGAGTTGCCTGCTGTGATCACGCCGTCGGCCTTGAAGGCAGGGGGTAGTGCGGCCATCTTCTCGGCATTCGGCGTGCGGATGCCCTCGTCGGTGTCGAAGAGCTCGGTGCCGTCATCGTTCTGCACCTTGATCGGAAAGATCTCGTTCTTGAATGCCCCCGACGCGGTCGCCTCGGCGGCGCGGACATGCGAACGCATGCTGAACTCGTCGAGCTGTTCGCGCCCGAGCTCCCAACGCTCGGCGATCATCTCCGCGGAGATGCCCTGAGGAACTAGACCGCCTTCGTAGCGCGCCATCAGCTGTTCGCTGAAGGGAAAGCCCGCCGTCTGGGCGCTCGAGCCCATCGGTACTCGGGTCATGTTCTCGACGCCGCAGGCGATCGCGATGTCGTACGCGCCGGAAAGAACCCCCTGCGCGGCGAAGTGTGCGGCCTGTTGCGAGGACCCACATTGGCGATCGACGGTTGTCGCGGGCACCTCTTCGGGAAGACCCGCCGACAGCCAGGCGTTGCGGCCGACGTTCAACGACTGGTCGCCCACCTGCGAGACGCACCCACAGATCACGTCATCGACGAGAGCGGCGTCGATGCCGGAGCGGTCGATCGTCTCGTTCAACACGGTGGCGAGAAGATCCACCGGATGCCAATCCTTCAACCGGCCGTTGCGCTTGCCGAGCGGGCTGCGGACGGCTTCAACGATGACTGCCTCACGGGTCATGGGACGGCTCCTTCATGAGGGGTTTTCTTGACCGACAGGTCAAGTATCGCATCCGAGGCCCACCTTAGCTCCGGTGGGAGGGGGCTCAGGTCGGGGGGCCGCCGAGCACCCGGGTCATGGTGACCGAGGTGCCGCCCGAGGACGTGTCGACCCGGACATCGTCCATCAGCTCCCTCATGAGGTAGAGGCCTCGGCCGCCCGCCGCGAAACGATCGGGCAGGTCCGCATCCTGAAGCCGCGTGGGATCGAAGCCGGGCCCGTCGTCGGCCACCGTGATCGAGACCTCCGAACCGTCGAAATTGCACTGGAGGCGGACCTCGCTTCGGCCCTCGGCCCGGCGGCCGTGCCGGTATGCGTTCGCCGCGGCCTCGCCCGCCGCGAGCAGGATCTCCGAGGAGACATCGATCGGTGCCCGGATGTCGGCCAAGAAGGCGGCGACGAAGGATCTCATCTCGGGCACGCGCATGGGCTCGTTCGGGAGCACGAGCTCGCGGGAGGGCTCCTGCAACGTCGCGTCGGGCACGACCTGACAGACCACGATTGCCAGGTCGTCTCGCAGCTCGTCCGACACCCACATGTCGACCGCACGTCGCAGCGCCTGGACCAGCTCACCCGGCGTCCCGACCCCGTACTCGGTCACTAGATCCGCGAACTTGGCCTGGCCGAAGGGACGACCATGGCGCGGTGCCTCGGTGAGACCGTCGGTATAGAAGACGATCATGTCGCCCGGCTCCAACTCGATGCGGGCCACCTTGTAATCGGTACCGTCCTCGATCCCAAGCGGCAGGCCGCCTTCGGCGAGCCACTCTGCCTCGCCGCGCGAACATCGGTACAGGATCGGAGGGACGTGGCCGGCGTTCGCGTATTCGAGCACCGCACGCTCGGGATCCAGGACCCCGAGCAGGATGCGGGTGAAGCGCTCCGTGGTCGATTGCGCGTGAACCAGGTCGTTTATCGAGCGGAGCAGGGATCCGGCGTCGCTATCGCTCGCGGCCAGCGACCTGAGGGTGTACCGGGTCAGCGCGGCGTCGTTGGCGGCCACCGGACCGATGCCGCAGACGTCGCCCAGCACTATGGCCATCCGTCCGTCGCGCAGGGTGACGAAGTCGTAGAAGTCGCCGCAGACGGCGCGGCTGCCCGCCGCGGCCACGTAGTTGGCCACGAGGCTGACACGCGGGAGCGTGGGGACCTTGTCGGGAAGGAGTGCTCTCTGGTAGCTCTCCGCGGTCTTGCGCGCGGCCTCGTAGAGCTGCTGAACCTCCTCGGCGCGCGCCGCTGCGTCGGTCACATCGGTAAAGACATCGATCCTGCCGACGAGCGCTCCGACCTCGTCGAAGGCGGGGGCCGAGTACATCCGCAGCTTGCGGCGCGTCGGAAGGATCTGCTCGATCCTCAGCCGCAGTTCCGCATCCGGCTCATCGCGTAGCTGCTGGAAGGTCTCCATGAAATCCTCGGGCTCTTCCGTCAGACGCGCAACGGTGCGCAAGAGCTCGACGACCGGTTCACCCAGGAAGTGATCCGGCTCGATCTCGAACAGCTGGCCCGCCCGCTGATTGATGACTCGCGCGATCCCCTGTCGGTCACGGAACACGATCGCCTCATCGACCGCATCGAGGACCGCCAGCAGACGATGGCGAACCGCTGTAGCCAGCTGGTGCTCGCGCTTCTCACCGCGGAAGTGCGTTCTCAGCTCGCCCGCCAGCAGACCGGCGACTGCCCCAGACAGCAGGAACACTCCCGACGTGATGGCGCCGGGGACCAGATCGGGAAGGAAGCCTGTGATGGCGGAGATGCTCAGGTACCCGCCGACTGCCAGCACAGCCGCCGCCAGGGCCTTGAACACCGTGCCCAGCAGCCCGCTCGCGAGGATCACCGGGATGAAGATCAGCTGGATGCCCGGCACGTCGGTTCGGAACAGACCGTAGAAGCCGCACGCGAAGGCGACGTTGACAAAGACACCCGCCCACGGGAACCACCTCTTGTCGAGCGCCTTGAACAGGAAGACGCGGAAGAAGAGCAGGAGCCACACGGCCAAGAGGCCGGAGAGGATCAGCCCGTTCCGGTACTGAGTGGAGCTCAGCTCCGGAAGCTGGAGGATGGCGAGGATGAGGAGCACCGTGCCCCAAGCCGTCAGCTCGGCGATGTGAACCGCCCAGCGCCAGCTGCCCTTGGTTACGGCTTGCCGATCCCTCGAGAGCATCATCCCTGCCTCGTTCGGCCGATCTCTACAGCCTAATCAACGTGCGCGGGCTTCCACCGTTGCTCGGCGCGGATCACGTCCCCCTCCTCCTCCAGCAACTCCAGCATCGCGCGGACCTGGACCGCTGCAACCGGGTGAAGATGATCGGGTGTGTCGGCGTAAACCGCGGACACGATCTCCTCGGGTGTCCCCGAGCCGGACCGGATCGCCTCCAACACCGCCATCCGCCTCTGTTCGCGATGAGCGATATAGCCCTCGATCACGGCGCGGCCTCCGTCCAGGGGGCGAAAGTGTCCGGGATAGATGCGGTCGATCGGAAGGTCTCGCAAGCGCCGGAGAGTGTCCAGATAGGCGCGCATGTTGCCGTCGGGTGGTGCGATGACGGCAGTTCCCTCCCCGAGGATGTTGTCCCCCGCGAACAGGCTGGCGGCTTCAGTCAGATGGAAGCACAGGTGATCCGACGCGTGGCCCGGTGTGTGTAACACGCGCAGAGTTCCACCGCCGATCGAGATCTCCTCGCCATCTCGCAGAGGATCGACCTGCACGCCGCCCGCTTCCGCCGGGCCGAAGGCTCGGACCGGACTACCCGTTTCGCTCACCAGCGCGGCGATCCCACCAACGTGATCTGGATGCCTGTGCGTCACCAGGATCTGCGCGATGTCGCCTGCTGCGCCGCGAACGGCCGCAAGGTACTCCCCGTCGTCGACGGCGGGATCGATGACGATGGCAGGGGACGAACCCACGACATACGTGTTGGTCCCCGGACCCGTCATCACTCCCGGGTTAGGCGCGAGGACCACGTGCACCAGAGGAGACAACCTCACCGAGATGATGTCTCCGTGCATGCCGACGGGCGCGTCGCGCAGCGATTCGCGCACTTCCTCGAGCGTGGTGTGATCCCGTAGCCGCTGCATCATCTCGATGGTCGGTGGCGCCATCAACAGAGCGCCCGTCGACAGCTCGGCTAGAGCTTCCGCCGGGGTCGTCCACCAGCAACGGTCGACCTCGTTCGGATCGGGCTCGGGTACCCAGTCCGGCGGGGCCTCGGCGACGAAGAAGCGCGCGTCGAAGCGAACGGGGGCTCCAAGAGGGGTCACCCAGCGCCCTGCCGGCTGGAGGAGATCCGTCCGCAGGATGAGGCCGAGCGAGGTGCACCGTCGAAGGAACACCGCGGGGTCGTCGGCATCGGCGCGGACCATCCGGTCGACCGGACCATCGGCGAGCAGAAGCCCGACCTCTTCGTACGTCTCCCGCAACGCGGAGACGAAGGCGCCCAGGGCCCGATCGAGATCGGGGTGATCTAGCATCGCCGCCGCCGATCCTGCAGACAGGGCAGAGCATCGCTGCCACGCCGGGTCGCAATCCGCCTCCGACGTGGCCCCGCCGGGGAACACGGCCGCTCCTCCCATGAACCGCAGGTGCTTGGGGCGGGTCGTCAACAGGACCTCCGGCCCCCGGTGGGACGAACGGAGCAGTACCAGGGTGGCCGCCTGTCTCACGGCCGCAGAGCCGGGCTCAGTCGTGGTCATGGAGGGAAACGGTATGTTCTGCGCCCCAGACAGTCGACACGCGCAAGGAGGCAGCAGTGGCAGTGAAGTTCCTGAGCGAAGAGTGGGCCTCGACCATGACCGACGCTCTCAACTCGTCCGAAGACTTCAAGAAGGCGGCCACCGGCCAGCAGGTGAAGCTGCAGCAGGTCGTCACCGACACCCCGGACGGCGGCGAGACGAAGTACTACTTCAACCTTGACGGCGGCACCGCCGAGATCGGCCTCGGCGAGGCCACCGATGCCGAGGCCACGATCACGCAGAACTACGAAACGGCTGTGGCCATCGTCAAGCAGGAGTTGAATGCGCAGAACGCCTTCATGCAGGGCAAGTTGAAGGTCACGGGCAACATGATGAAGCTCATGCAGCTGCAAGGTGTCTTCAATGCCATGCCCAAAGCCGCAAGCGACGTCGAGGTCGAGTACTAGAGCAGATGCAGTGGAGGGCCCGCGTTCCGAGCAACCCGGAGCGCGGGTTCTCTGCGTTATGCGGCCGGGCCTGCTAGTGCCTGATCACCGCTCGGATCTTCGCCGACCCCTGCCGGATGAACCCCAGCCGGCGCGCCGCGCGCCTTGAGACGTCGAGCACGTAGCCGTCGGTGAACGGTCCACGATCCTGCACGGTCACGGTCACCACTCGGTCGTTTGCGAGATTGCGCACCCTCAGCTTGGTACCGCACGGCAGCTCCCTGTGCGCGGCCACCATCTTCCACGGTTGGTAGGCCGGCCCACAGGCCATGGCGTCTCCCGCGTACTCGTCGGAGTAATACAGCGCGTTCCCACGAAAGCCCCGGTGGTGTGCCGCAGCATCGGTCGCGACGAGACAGGCGAGCGCGCACAACACCGCGCCGATACGTCTCAATCCGCCACCTCCGAGGGGTGCCAAGAGTTGCCTGCCCGCAACTAGAAAGGAGCCCCTGGGGCTCCGGACACGGAACCTAGCGACAACGGCGACTTCGGTCAAACGGGCGTGCGGCGGGTCGGCGAGTAGAGTTTCGCCCCGTGGAATACGTCTATCCGTTCATAGAGGTGGTCGCCAAGACGGCTATGCGAGTGATGGGTTACGACGTGCGCGTGACCGGGGAGGACAACATCCCCGCGGAGGGAGCCGCCATCCTGGCGTCCAACCACGTCGGATATCTCGACTTCGTATTCACCGGTTTCGCCGCCAACCAACGCGGCCGTCGGGTGCGCTTCCTGGCCAAGCGGGAGGTCTGGAACAACAAGACCGCCAAGATCCTGATGAACGGCATGCGCCATATCCCCGTCGATCGCGACAAGGACCCTGCCAAGGCCTACGCGGAGGCCATCGACGCGCTACGGCGCGGCGAGATCATCGGCATGTTTCCGGAGTCGACGATCAGCCCATCGTTCGTCCCTCGCCGCGGCAAGACCGGCTCGGCGCGTATGGCGCAGGCCGTCGGTGCTCCACTCATCCCCGCCGCGGTATGGGGGACACAGCGGATCCTGACCAAGGGACGACCCAAGAACCTCCAGCGCAAGCTCGCGCTCCTCGTAAACGTCGGCGAGCCGATCCAGACGGACCCGAGCGACGATCCGCGGGCGCTGACCGACGAGCTGATGCAGAGCGTCGGTCATCTCCTGAAGCAGGCGCAGGACGCTTATCCGCAGCAGCCCGCCGACGATACGGACCGATGGTGGCTGCCGGCCCACCTCGGCGGGACCGCCCCGACTCCGGAGGAAGTAGAAGCTCGTCTGCGAGGGCCGGGCAAGAAGCTCGACCCCGAGCCCTAGCCCTTAGCGCCGAAGCAGCGCGGCTACAGCTTCCCGAGCCTAAGCGCGTCGCCCTGGTTGGAGTTGCCCTCCAGGAAGTCGATCCGCGAGACCTCTTTCTCGAAGGTTCCCTTGTACTCGAGGATGTAGAGGCCGTTGCGCAGGTCGACCACATAGATGAGGCCGTCCTGGATGACCGGGAAGCTCCACATCACGACCTTGTCCTGGCCCGCACTGAGAGCCGGGTCCTCCTGGAGCGCGTAGAGCTCGGGGGCCGGCAGGAACTCGGCGGCCTGCGTCGGCTTCTTCGGATCGGAAACGTCGATCACCTGCAGCCCGCCGGAGTGCCACGTGACGAAAGCGAGGTTCTCCGTCAGCGTCGGGTTGTGGGCCGAGTAGCTCGACGACGGTCTCGGTGGATCGGTGGTGCAAAAGTCCTCTTCGTTCTGCGGAAGCTTGTACTCGGCCACGACTTTGGGCTTCGTCGGGTTCGCGATGTCCAGCATTCGAACCCAACCCCACGGACAACCGCCAGAGTCCAGGGCTCTGAGGGCCTCGCCGTAGACCTCGTCGGTGGCCAGCGCGAAGTCACTGCCGAACAGCGGGACCGCGCTGTGGTCGCCTGGTCCGACGGCATCGGCCCACATCGGGGCGGACTTGGGATCTGTGATGAGCCTCGCCTCCGGCTTCTTGACACCCTTGGCGTAGTCCGACGTGTCGGCTACATAGAAGCCCGCTTCGAGGTAGGCGAACAACGCCCGGTTCCCGTCGGGCGTGACCGTCAGAGAGTGAAGCCGGTTGTCGTTACCGGCCTCGCCGACGATGAAGTTGTGCGCGCCGAGCTCGACGAACTTGCCCTTGCGAGCTTGCGAGATGTCGGTCACGAGCATCTGCGTGCCGCCACCCGGAGTCGAGAGGAAGAGCAGCGCGCGGCCGGGCTTCTTCGGGTCCTGCCACAGATACATCTCATGCGGGTTGACGCTCGGCTTGTACTCGGCAACGAGCTTGGGCTCGGCCGCGTTCTTCCCGGAGATGTCGTAGAAGCGGAAGTTGTCGTCGACGGCCCGGGGCGAGCACCCGTGTAGGTACGCGGCGCAGTTCGAACCGAGGTTCATGACGATAAGAAGCTCCTGGTCCTGCCAGATGCGGAGCTCGCGCGAGGTCTCACCTTCGTTGTCCTCGTCGGGCTCTCCGATCGTGTAGACGACCTCGGGGTTCTTGGGATCGGAGACGTCGACCACCTTCACACCGTTGTCGAACGGCTTCGGCCCTCCGTCCGTGCGGCTGCCGATGTAGGCGTAGTCACCCCGCACCGCCAGTCCGGCGTTCATCCCGCGGTTGTCCAGAGGCGAATGACCGACCTGCTCGACGGTGCCCTTGGCATTGCCGTCGGCGACCACGACCGTCGGACCGTCGACGCGCGCCGACGCGGAGAGAGGAGCCGCGACCAGCACGAGGGACAGTCCGGCCAGCAGGAACCTATTCATCTCGCTCAACTCCCGGTATCGATCGATCCGCCTGAAATGTGCTGCCTTCGTTCAGGTTTCGCCGAGAGGCGGCGGAGTCCTGTTTTCGGCCTGGTTAGGCCCGGGGTCCCATGATCCCGGCGTAGATCTTGCCGCCGGCGGCCCCGATGATGGCCGCCAGCAGGAGGCCGGTGACGAACGAAGCGGTGGGGATGCCGTCCCAGACGCTTTCCTGCTCTTCGTCCCGGGCGGCGGCCGCTTGGATGTTGGGCACGACCGCCCGCTGTCCGCGCAACCTGAAGGGCCGGTCCGAACCGGCGGTACTGCCCTCGCTTCGTCGTTCTTCCCTACGCGAGACCGGACCGGAGCTCTCGCGCCCGGCGGTCGAAGCTGCCTCCACCGCTTCTTCCGAGGAGGTCTCGGACGAGGCAGGTGGCTCGGATCCGCTCTCCGGTTCCGTCTGGCCGGGCTGCTCGACCGTGGCGCCTGCACAGGCCGGTCCCTCCGAAACCGTGAACGTGAAATCGCCTTGGGTTACGTGAGGGTCGAGGCGTGAGAACGCCCGGTAGGAGACGACGTAGGTCCCGCCGGTCGATCCGGACATCGAAACCGACATCTCGTAGCCGACGATCTCGACGTCTCCGGCGTCTACCCGGCTGCCACAGGGATCGGTCACCCGGAGATAAGAGCCCTCGGCCAGCGGCTCGGTGAACTCAGCGGTAACCCGGGAGGGAGCCGACGACACCTTCTCCCGATCGGCCGGATCGGAGTCCTTGTACGCGGCATGGCCCCAAGCAGCCGTGGCGCCTGCAGCAAGCAGAGCGGGCACGAAGGAAGCCACCAGGGCGATGCGCAAGGTCCTCATATCGTGAGCGTACGGCGCCGACGGGGGTAATCCTCCAGGACGTCGCCCGCCCGTGACTCTCGCAACCCTGGAGGAGACCGCCACTCGGAAGCGAATCCTGCCCTTATGCGCAGAGTGCTCATAGCGGCGATCACCGCCTTGATGATCCTTCCTCTGGCCCCGTCGGGCGCGGCCAAGACGCGCTTCGTCGAGCTCGGTACCGATCCCGCCGGTGACGGCGTCCCCGCTCTGGACGTCACCTACCTGCAGGTGGGTAAGACCGGTTCGGCCCTCGAGATCCGGATCGGAATCGACAAGATGTTGCCCGTGGTTGCGGGATACCCGGACCTGCCGGGTATCGAGTGGGTCTTCGACGTAAAGGGACGCCGGTTCATCGCCGAGGCGGTTGCATCGGCCGACGGGCCCCTCTTCTTCCTGTTCGAAGAGAAGGACGGAGCCTTCGAGCAGCTAGAGAGCCCCGAAGGTACGTACGACCCGGCCGACGGCTACGCGAGCATCATCGTGCCGTTGAAGACGATCGGAGCCAAGAGCGGAGTCAAGATCTCGGGCGCCGACGGTCTCGAGAACGGGGACGTGGACGCTCACGTTCATCTCTTGGCGACAACGGTCTACCCCGACGGGATGCAGACAACGAAGGACTACGTCGTTCCCTAGCGCTTCCTGCCGTTCTTTCCGCTCCGCTTTCCTGGCTTCTTGTTCCCTTGCTTCCTGCCCTCGTCCTTGCCGTCCTTCTTCGCCCGCCTCTTGCCGTCCTTCGCGCGTCGCTCGGCTCGGGCCTCCCGTGCCTTCTTGCGAGCCAGTCGCCTCCGCTCCGCTTCGGCCTCCGCCTCTGCGGCGGCCTCGACCCGGCGCGCTCGTGCGATCCGCTCGTTGAGAGCCCGGAGCTCGTACCAGCTACGACGGCTGGTGATCGGGTAGTCGTACAGGCTGGCGCCCATGACCTGCTTCTCGCGGGCGGCCTTGACGAATCCCTTCAGCTCCGCTGGTTCGGCGTCGTCCGCGATGCCGCCGATGAAGTGGATGGGGACGTCGGGCGTGCCGGTTTCCTTCCGGATCTTCTTGATGTTCGCAGCGGTGTAGTCCTTGACCTCTTTGTAGCCGTCGGCCCGGAACGTGAAGTAACCCATGGGGACGAACACGTCGTAGCGGTCGGCCACCTCCTTGTAGGGGAAGTCCGGCCAGTAGAGGGACGCGATCGGATCGGGGGTGATGGCACCGAGCGGATAGCCGGCACCGGCCTCCCGCCTGATCCGATTCGACAGTTTGACCAGTCGCTTGTTGCGCAGGCCGATGTCGCTCACGTTCGTTGCCTCGATGTCCAGCGCGAACGAATCGAAGCGGTGCCCCGACGGGCTCGTGTAACGGATCGCGCGCTTGATGCGGCGGAAGTCGACGTCTTGCTGATCGAAGGACGGCACGTACCAAGCGATGACCTTCATCCCCCGCTTGTGCGCGTGATAGAGGAACTCGTCGACCGCGTCCTCGTCGTAGATACCTCCGCCCTGCCCGTAGGTCGAGGTCTGCAGGAAGATCGCCTCCGCCCCCCGCTTCGCCATCTTCTTGACCGCGCCGGAGGGGTTGTCCCAGGGGCGGTGATTGAAGATGTCGACCCAAGACGCGAGGCCCTCATACGCCGAGAGGTCGACCGGGCCCGGGGCCTTCAGCGCCGCTTTCTCTTTCTCCGCGCGCTTGTCTGCGTTCTCGGTCGCGCGGACGATGCCGCCGAACAAAACGTCTTGCCAACTCAGGTTGTGATGAGACGGCCGGTGCCGGACCTTGCCGTCAACCTTCCGACACGCATATGCGGGGGACGCCGTAACCGCCACTACCAGCATTCCCGCCGCAGCCACTTTCCACGACCGCATTGAACCTCCCTTTGCCCGCCACGAATCAGGCTAGGGAGGTAAACGGCACTCCACCCTCCGCTATTTAGGAAGAGAAGCACCGAATGTCCAGATCTGAGGAGGGACGGCAGGCTCCGGGAGGTACCGGGCCAATGTGCGACGGAGGTAGCGGGACTTCACCCAGCAATACAAGAAAGAAAGTGGAGCGGATCGGGCTCGAACCGACGACCCCCGGCTTGCAAAGCCGGTGCTCTACCAACTGAGCTACCGCCCCTCGAGGCCCATTATGCAGGCGGAGATACCGGCGCAGGGCGTGTCGACGCGGGAATATAGGCTGCTTTTGGGCGTTTCCTCAGGTATCCAAGCACCACCTATCAGGAGGCTTTGAATGGCCAACATGCCAGACGTGACCGAGCAGGATTTCAACGAGATCGTGTTGGCGTCCGACATCCCCGTGATCGTCGATTTCTGGGCCGAGTGGTGCGGCCCGTGCCGGCTGGTGCACCCCGAGCTCGAGAAGATCCAGGGCGAGTACCAGGACAAGGTCAAGGTCGTGAAGTTGAACATCGACGAGTCGCCCGGCATCGCGTCGAAGTACGGCGTGATGAGCATCCCCACGATCGCGCTCTTCATCGACGGTGGCGTCAAGGCGCAGGTCGTGGGCGCCCGGCCGAAGGACGACATCGTGATGGGCCTCGGCCTGAACGCCTAAGCGAACGAAGCATCCAGACCGCGAGCGGCCCCTTCGAGGGGCCGTTTCCGCGTCCGGACCGCCCAAAAGCAGGGAATCTGCTCCTTTAGGCCGAACCCATACAGAACGGGAAATCCGACCGATCCCTGGAGGGCAGCATGAGATCTCGGGCCACAGCAATCTTCCTCGTCCTGATGCTCGCAGCCGGCGTGATGGCGACCGTCCCAGCCCAAGCGGGCCATAACGACGACGACCACACCAAGAACTTCAGGCAGCTCGCGCTGGAGGAGATCAAGTTGGGCAAAGACGTGTACGGACAGGGGTCGGACCTGGCGTTCAAAGACGACCTGGTGATCGCGGGTGCCTACGAGGGCACCGCGATCTACAAGACCTTCGAGTCCCAGCCCTACCTCAAGCAGATCGGCTTCATCCCGTGCAACGGCGGGCAGGGCGACGTCTCGGTCATGGGTGACTACGTCATCGTCTCCGTCGACAGTCCGTTGGTCGGGCCGACGTGTAAGCCCGAGGACACGACGGCTGCCTCGGCACCCGTGTACGCGGCGGGCCTGGCTTGGGAAGGCATCCGCATCATCGACATCTCCGACCCCACTCGGCCGGAGTACGTCACGTCGGTCGACATCCCGTGCGGATCCCACACGAACACGATCCTGCCCGGCAAGACCAAGACACACGTCTACATCGAGTCGTATCCGCTCAGCGGGCAGGGCGTGGACTGCAATTACGCCGTGCATCGCAAGGTGCAGATCGTGGAGATCCCAAACGCCGACCCGAAGAAGGCGAAGCTGCTCGATGAGGCGATCGACGTGACACCGAACATCGGTTGCCACGACATCACGACGTTCCCCGAGCGAAAGCTCATGTTCGGTGCCTGCGTCTCGCAGTCGATCGTCTGGAGCATCAAGGACCCGGCGAAGCCGGTGGAGCTGGCGCGGATCACCAACCCGCAGATGCAGATCCACCACTCAACCGCGATGACCTGGGACGGAAAGGTCCTGATCCTCGGGGACGAGGCGGGTGGCGCCGCCGCGGGTGGCGGAGTGGGAGGCGAGGATTCGTTCATCGGCGCCGCGTGGTTCTACGACGTGTCGGACCCGGAGAACCCCGAGCTGCTGGGTCACCACTCCTACCCCAGACCGCCCGAGATGGGCACGGACGCGATCACGGGCGCTCGTCCCCGTTGGACCAACCACAACTTCAGCGTGATCCCGATGAAGGACCCGAAGAAGTACCTGTTTGCGGTCTCCTACTACTTGGGGGGAATCGCGGTCGTCGACTTCTCGAACCCGGCGGACGCAAAGGAGATCGGTCGCTACAGAAGGGACAACTCCCAGAGCGCAACGCAAGACACGTGGTCGTCGTACTGGTACAACGGTCGCATCTACACCAACGATCACGCATCCAAGCACGGCGTGGGTGTGTACGAGTTCGACGGCACCACGTCGATGAAGACCACCCAGTTCTTCGGCCGCGGCCCGCTCAACCAGCAAGGCGAAGTGAACCCGCAGGTCCAGATCTGGAGCTTCCGGTAGGAAACCCCCCACACGTAGATCAGGGGAGAGGCCGCCCGTCGGGGCGGCCTCTCACGCGTGACCATTAGTATCTGCGCCGTTGTGGGGCCCATAGCTCAGCTCGGTTAGAGCGCACCCCTGATAAGGGTGAGGCCGATGGTTCAAGTCCATCTGGGCCCACTCAGAGACCCCCGCCGGGCGGGGGTTTCTTCGTTCCGGGCGGCCGGCCGCTCGTCTCGCGCGACGATGACTGAAAGGATCCGCACTATGGCCGTGATCCGGGTGGCTGCGACCCCCGAGCTGGCTCGTGCCGAGCTCGTGACGCTGCGCCGTCTGCTGGACGAGGCCTTCGAAGAGGGCTTCACCGACGATGACTGGGCCCACACGATCGGAGGGCACCACGTGCTCGCGGAGGAGAACGGCGCCATCGCCTCGCATGCCTCGGTAGTGCCGCGCATGCTTACCGCGGGGGAGGTGCCTCTTCGTACGGGCTATGTGGAGGGCGTCGCCACCCCTCGATCTCGTCGAGGCAGGGGTTTGGGATCCGCGGTGATGAACGCCGTCGCAGACATCATCCGGGCGCGCTACGAGCTGGGGGCGCTGGCGACCGGGCTTCCCGAGTTCTATCTGCGCCTCGGCTGGGAGCGGTGGAGAGGGCCCACCTACACGGATGCCCCCGAGGGGCGGCTGCGAACGGCCGACGACGATGACGCGGTGTTGATCCTCCGCACGTCGGTCAGCGCCGAGCTCGACGTGACGCGGCCTCTCACGTGCGACTGGCGAACCGGGGACGTTTGGTGACAGGGCCGGACGCGGCCGAGGTGCTCGACCTGCTGGACTGGCGACGGCGGATCGCAGAGCTCTATGCACGCGTGCGCGTAGAGAACGATCCGGCGCGGGGGTGGACGCTGTGGCGAGAGACGCGCGACCGAATGTTCCGAACCCATCCCCAGTCTCCGCTCGCAACTCAGGCGCGCGCGTCCTTTGCCGGCCTCGCCTATTTCGACTACGACCCCCGGTGGCGAGCAACCGCGACGCTCCGTCCCGGCGACGCACTCCACCTCGAGATCCCTACATCGGGAGAGGACCCGATGGCGATCGAGCGCGTCGGCGTTCTGACGCTCGAGGTCGCGGGCGCCGCTGTGGAGCTGGAGGCCTACTGGTTGACCTCGTACGGAGGTGGCCTCTTCGTCCCATTCCGCGACGCGACCGCAGGGAACACGACTTACGGCGCGGGGCGGTACCTCCTCGACACCGTGAAGGGGGCCGATCTGGGGGCCGAGAACGGAGCCGTGGTGCTCGACTTCAACTTCGCCTACAACCCGTCGTGCTCCTACGACCCCGCGTGGGTCTGTCCGCTGGCTCCTCCGGCGAACCGGCTCGACATCGCGATCGAGGCCGGCGAACGTTTGTAGCCGGAACCGAAGAGGGCCCGCATCGAGCTCACGGGCCCCCTTCGACGGGACGTCTTGCTATGCCGCCGGCTCCGCCAGGTCGCTGACCGACTGCAGGCCGAACTCGTCGGCGGTCTCCCTCGTCACGACGAACGCGTTCTGGTCGTTCGCCTGCGCGTATTGCAGCAACCGGAGCCCGTCCTTCTCGACCAGGGGCTCGATCAGCATGGCGTTGTTCTCGGGGTCACCCGTCGCCTCGGCCTCGGGATCCAGGAACAACAGCAGGGACCCGAGGTATTCGGGGGCCACGTCGATCTCCCCGCTCTTCATCGCGGGATACAGGATGTCGCGCGCGCCGAGATCCGTCTGACGTTCAACCGAATAACCGGCTTGCTCCAAGAGTTGTGCGTACATCTCGGCAACGATCTGGTTCTCGGCGAACGCGACCGCCCCGACCGTCAACTCTCCCGAGCCGCCTCCCTCGGCAGAGATGCCCTCCTGCTCGAGGAAGTCGGCCGCCACGTCGGCGGGATCTTCTTGATCGAGCTCGACTCTGCCGTTGAGCTCGGTGATGTTCTCGGTAGTGAGCGCGGCGCTGACCTGCTCCAGCGCGGCCGCGGCTTGGTCGTCGACCTTCTCCGACACGAGAGGCGCGATGTTCTCCGCGGTCTGAAGAGCCTGGTCGTCCTCGAGCAGCACGAAGTCGTTGGCAACGATGGCGCTGGAAGTGGAGAAGAGGAGACCAACGTCGATCCGTCCATTCTTCAGTGCCCTAACGGTAAGGGGACCGCCGATATCGAGCGGCTTGAACTCGGCGAACTCGATCCCGTAGGTCTCCTCCAGACCGGGCAGGCAGAAAGGCCGCTCCGGGCACTCGGGGGGACCGCCCAGGATCATCTGTGAAGCGACCGGCTCCCCGCCGGCGTCGGTAGCGCCGGAGGAAGTGTCCGGCTCGTCGTCGTCGCTCACACCCGACCCGCAAGCCCCCATCACCAGCACCAGCGCCAGCGCGGTTGCCAACAGAGTCGCCCCATGAGCGTTGCTGCGGAACCTCCGCATGGGTCTCCTCCATTCCGTATGGGGGTTGTGGCACAACCCCTCGTCGAACGGGGGCACCCTACCGGTACTGCCTATGTAGTAAGGACGACGTCAGGCGGCCGCACCGGGGTCGGCCACGGGGGTGCCGGCGGGGCGGGGAGCCGCAGCTCGAGCGGCGGTGCGAGGCCGAACGAGGCGCTCCACCAACCCGAAGGCGAGCTCGGTCACGATGGCGAGGACGGCCACCAGGATGGCGCCGCCGAGGAGATCGACGTCGTTTCCCGACGCGAACCCATCGACGATGTAACGGCCCAGGCCGCCCCATGCCGCCACCGCGCCGAGCGTCGCCGTCGCAACCACCTGGACGGTCGCCAGCCTCAGGCCGGCGACGATCAAAGGGGCCGCGAGCGGCACTTCGATCCTGAGCAGGATCTGCATCTCGGTCATCCCCATGCCGCGGGCCGCCTCGATCGTGTCGGCGTCGACCCCTTTCACCCCCACGTACGTGTTCGTCAGGATCGGCGGGATCGCCAGAAGTAAAAGAGCGATGAACGTCGCCCAGAAACCGAGGTTCCCCGGCCAGCTGATCGTGATCGCGAAAGTGATACCGAGGATGCCGAAGGACGGGAGCGCACGGCCGAAGTTGCCGACGGTCACCGCGGCGAACTCGAAGCGGCGTGCATGGCCGACGTAGAGCCCGAGGGGAAGAACGAGAGCCGCCGCGAGCGCGGCCGCCTGGAGCGACATCGACATGTGCTCGTAGATGCGAAAGAGGATGCCGGGGTCGATGCCCTCGCCCGTCCACGACGATGCGGTCGTAAACCAAAGCCACACGTCGCCTAGAAGCTCCATCAGACAGAGGCTCCGGACGGCTGATCGGGACGGCTACCGCGCGTCGTCGACCACGGGGTCAGCCGACGCTCCGTCACGACCAGGACCGCGTCCACGATCACCGCGAGGGCCAGTGACAGAACCGAGCCCACCAGGGTCGCCGTCACGAAATCGATGCGCATCCCCATCAGGATGAAAGACCCCAGGCCTCCGAGACCGATCAGGGCCGTGACGGTGACCAGGCCGATCGTGGTGACGGTGGCCAGACGGATCCCCGCCATGATCACCGGAAGCGCTAGTGGAAGGTCCACGCGCCACAACAGCTGACGCTCCGAATAGCCCATCCCTCGCGCCGCCTCGCGGACGTCGGCGGGGACACCGGCCAGCGCCGCAACGATGTTCCGGATCAGGATCAGAAGCGTGTAGCTAACGAGTCCGATCTCTGCGGTGCGCACGGTCAGGCCGGTGTACGGCTGAAGCATCGCGAACAGGGCGAGGCTCGGGATCGTGTAGAGGATGCCCGTGACCCACGTGACGGGTCCGTAGAACCACCGATGCCTGTACGCGTAGACCGCTAGAGGAGCTGCTATCGCGAAGCCGATCGCAACCGCTAGAACGGTCAACTGGATGTGCTCTACGAAGGCGGCCACGATCTTGTCCGAATTGTCGGCGACCCACGACCAGCGGATCGTCGGGCGATCGACCTGCGCCACGATCACGACACGATCTCCTGTGAGATCCTCTCGAGAGTGAGTATCCCGGCATACCGCTGTGCCTCAGTTGCGACGACGGCAACCTGCGTACGGGAGGTGACGATGGAGTCCAACGCCTGGCGCAGAGTGCTGTCGCGCGTGACGTAAGCGCTGAACGGCCGCGGCCTTGCTTCTCCGGCGGTGGTTTTACCCTGCACCATCTCGGCATCAACCCAGCCCTTGAGCTCTCCGTCGTCGACGACGCTGCACCAGTCGAATCCGGACGACTTCATCGCACGGACGACCTCGGCGGCAGACGTCGACGAGGTGACCACCGGGCCCTCTTCGATGTCGATCTCGGCGACCTTGATCAGAGCCAGGCGCTTCAGGCCGCGCTCCGCGCCGACGAACCGCTTGACGAAATCGTTTGCCGGCGACCGCAGGATCTCCTCGGGTGGTGCGTACTGCTCGATCACTCCACCGCGATTCAATATCGCTATGCGATCGGCCATCTTGATCGCCTCGTCGATGTCATGGGTGACAAAGACGATGGTCTTTCGCAGGCGTTCTTGTATCTCGAGGAACTGGTCCTGCAGACGCTCTCGCACGATCGGATCGACGGCACCGAAAGGCTCGTCCATCAGCATCACCGGCGGGTCGACGGCCAGTGCCCGCGCGACCCCGACGCGCTGCCGTTGCCCTCCGGAGAGCTCCGCCGGATAGCGGGAGAGCAACGCGTCGTCCAGTTCCAGGATGTCGCTCAGCTCGCGCACCCTGGCATCGATACGTGACTGGTCCCACCCCAGCAGGTGTGGCACGGTGGCGATGTTTGCCGCCACGGTTCTGTGCGGCAGCAGACCGATGCTCTGGATCACATAACCGATGCCCCTACGCAAGCGGACGGGATCCTGTTTCGTCACGTCGGTCCCGTCGACGACGATCGCGCCCGAGGTCGGTTCGATCAGCCGGTTGATCATCTTCATAGTGGTCGTCTTGCCGCAACCGGAAGGTCCAACCAGCACCACCGTCTCGCCGCGGTAGACGTCCATCGAGAGCGCGTCCACCGCCGGCGCCGTTGAGCCATCCCACAGCTTCGTCACGCGTTCGAGGGAGATCATCACTTCGTCGGTCACGTACGGCCTCCGATGCTCGGATGGCCGCATATTAGGAGGCCGACGAGGGAGGGCCGCGGCCCGAAGCCCGGCTCCTATAGTGAAGTCATGAGCGGTTCGCTGACGAAGGGCACACTCACCGCGGTCGGACTCGGTCTGCTGGGGTGGTGGCTCCGACTACTCGCACACTCCAAGAACGCACCCCCGGAAGGTCGCTGGCGCGAGTTGCGGCTGGACGACGAATCCGCATGAACGTCCTGCTGTTGGGGGCAAGTGGAGCAGTCGGCCGGCGCACGGCGGCGGAACTGGTCCGCTCTCCCGAGGTGGACCGGATGACACTCGCCGGCCGGGATCGAGCGATCCTTCAGGCTCTCGTCGACCGCTTGCGGGGACGCGCCGCGCTCGCTCTGGAGAGCTTCGACATCCTCGATCCCGGGCTGGCGGACCGCATGTCCGGGCACGACGTTGTCGTCTCCTGCGCGGGGCCCGGGACGGAGCTCGAGGTTCCGTGCGTGGATGCCGCGATCCAGGCCGGGGTGAGCTACCTGTCTTTGAACGACGATCTGGAGCCATTGGGCGACGTGGCTGCTCGCGACGCCGAGGCCAAAGTCGCCGGCGTGACCGTCGTGAGCGGCTGCGGCGCGGCCCCCGGCATCTCGAACCTTCTGATGACGCTCGCGGCAACCGAGCTCGATTCGGTGGACGAGGTCGAGGTCGCCTTCGCCGCTTCCTCGGCCGATGCCGGAGGGCCCGCCGGGGACCTCCACTTCCTCGCGATGCTCGACCGCGCGGCCCGCGAACGGGACTTCGGCGACGGAGCCCGCGCTCCGCACCCGGTCTATTTCCCAGAGCCCGTGGGCTGGGTCGAGACGTTCGGCTGCGGCCACCCCGAGGCCATGGCCGCGTTCCGCTCGCGCCCGGATCTGAGCGCCTTCAGCTTCCGCATAGGACTGGGGGAGAAAGCGGTGATGGACGCGGTTCGGGCGGCAATAGCCAGCCGGATAACGACGGGCGACCGCAGCCGGCGGATCTGGCTCAAGGCCGCGAACCCGTTACGGCCCCTGCTCGAGAAGGTCTCCCCCGGAGCGGGTGCATGGACGGCGCTGAGGACCGACGTCCGGGGGCGATCCGCCGGAAAGACGAGGACCATCTCGTTAGGCGTCGTGGATCACCTCGTGAACCTCGCGTCCATCCCACTCGCCCAGGCAGCGCTGTCTTGGTCGAGCGTCGGACCGGGGGTCTTTACGCCCGACCAGGCCTTTCCCGCCAAACCGTTCCTCCGAGCGGTTGCCGGGCGCGGCATCAGGTTCGCCCGGCTAGAACCACACGCGCTGTAGCGGGGTCGGCCTAGGCTCCAACGTCCCTCTCGACGAAGGTGAGCTCGAGGCCACCGAGGAGATCGGAACCGACGTTGTAGAGGACCGCTATGACGGTGTTGACCAGGGTGCCGACGATCCCGAAGGTGATGCCGATAAACAGCGCCCACTTCTCGACCACGCCCAGACTGATGTTCAGCTCCTCCCACAGCGCCATGCCGGAGGGGTCCCCGAACTCCTCGATCGCGTCGAAGACTCCTGTCGAGTCCAGGAACGAGTAGACGATGGCAACGAATACCAGCCAGAGAAGCACGAAGATCGCGTAGAAGAAGCCGGAGAGCTTCAGCACCGAGAACGGATCGACGTGACGGACCGTGCGCCTGACCCGACGCAGTCCCGCCCTCCGTCGTGCCGGCTGGGGTCGCGGTTGGGCCCGGGTCGCCTCGGCTCGGACCTCGCTGCGGCGCGGGAAGGCCTCGGTGCGCTCCGCCGCCGGGTCGGGCTCGGTCGCCGGTGCCCGATCTGCTTCGCGCTTGGCCCTCTCGGACGGGAGCGGTTCGTCGAGTGGGTCGAACAGAGGTCCGGTGCCCCCTCCGGACGCGAGATGGCCGCCCGACGCCGCGCCGACCTCCGGCTCGTGGAACCGTCCCGTCCGCTCTTCCCGTGAGGACAAACCGCCTCCCTATCTGACGAAATTCGCCGGTCCAGTATGGGTGAAAACCGCGGCGTATGCCCGGCACCGCGGGAGGACGGAGCGTTAGGTAAGGCGCCCCTGGGAGGTCTCGTCTTCGCCGACGACGGGAGCAACCGCCGAGATGCTGGTTCCCGGACTCAGATTCATGACCCTGACACCCGTAGCCGGCCGGCCCTGGCGGGAGATCGTGTTGACCGCCATGCGGATCACGACGCCGTCGCTCGATATCAGGAACACCTCGTCGCCTGCACGCACTACCGAAGCTCCCACGAGGGGGCCGCGCGGTTTCGTCAGCTTGGCGGCGATGACGCCCTTGCCTCCGCGGCCCTTGCGGGGGAAGTCTCCGAGCTTGGTTCGCTTGCCGTAGCCGAACTCCGTCACGACCAGGAGCTCGTCCGTCTCGTTGTGGATGATGTCGCACGCAACGACCTCGTCGTCGGGATCGAGGCGGATGCCGATCACGCCGGTGGCGGTGCGGCCCATGGGACGAACCTTGTCCTCGGAGAACCGGATCGCCTTGCCCTTCTTGGTGATCAGCAGGATGTCGTTCTTTCCGGAGGTGGGACGGACCCTGACGACCTCGTCCCCTTCCTTGAGGTTGAGGGCGATGATCCCTTCGCGCCGGGACGAGTCGTACTCGCGGAACAAGGTCTTCTTCACCATGCCGTTCTTGGTCGCGATCAGCAGGTAGCGATAGGTCTCATAGTCCCGCGTGTCGATCACCGCGGCGACCTTGTCCTCGGGCTTCGTCGACACCACGTTAACCACCGCCGTTCCACGAGCCGTGCGATCCCGCTTGGGGATCTCGTGCGCCTTGATGCGGTACACGCGCCCGGAGTTCGAGAACAAGAGCAGATAGGCGTGAGCCGTCGTGGTGATCAGGTGCTCGACGATGTCGCCTTCCTTGAGATTGGCCCCTCTGACGCCCCGTCCACCGCGGCCCTGCTGCCGGTAGGTGTCCAGCGGCACGCTCTTGATGTAACCGTCTCGCGAGACCGAGATGGCGAGATCCTCGTCGGCGATCAGGTCCTCGATGTCGAACTCGCCCTCGTCATGCGCGAACTGCGTCCTGCGGTCATCGCCGAAGCGCTTCTTCACCTCGCGCGCTTCCTCGGCGATGATCGACCGCACCTTGGACTCGTCGGCAAGGATCGACTCGAGCTCGGCGATCGTCGCCTGAAGCTCCTCGTACTCCTCGCGGATCTTGTCCTGCTCGAGGGCGGTGAGCCGGCGCAGCGGCATGTCGAGGATGTGGTTCGCCTGGATCTCGCTGAGCCCGTAGCGCGCGATGAGCCCGTTCCGAGCCTCCTCGACATCGGCCGCCGCCCGGATCAACGCGACGATGTCGTCGATGTGATCGAGGGCGATGATCAACCCTTCGAGGATGTGCGAGCGCTCCTTTGCCTTCCGCAGGCGATACCGGGTGCGGCGGACGATCACCTGGATCTGGTGGGCGATGTACTCCTGGATGATCTCGGCGATGTTCAGCGTGCGAGGCACCCCATCGACGATCGCCAGCATGTTGACCCCGAAGTTGTCCTGCAGCTGCGTCCGTTTGTAGAGCGTGTTCAGCACGACCTGGGGCACCGCGTTCTTCTTCAGATCGATGATCAGTCGCATCCCCTTGCGCGATGACTCGTCCCGCAGGTCCGCGATCCCCTCGAGCCGGCCCGTCTTCGCGTTGACGAGCTCCGCGATCTTCGCCGCCAGCCGCGCCTTGTTCACCTGGTACGGCAGCTCGGTCACGACGATACGCGGGTTGCCTTTCGGCCCTTCCTCGATCTCGAGGACGGCGCGCATCTTCACCGAACCGCGGCCGGTGGTGTAGGCGTCGTTGATCCCCTGCTTACCAAGGATCACGCCGCCGGTCGGGAAGTCGGGACCTTTGATGTGCTTCATGACGGACTTCAACATCTGGTCCGGGTCCTTCGACAGCTCGGGGTTCTCGAGCACCTCGACCACCGCATCGATCACCTCGCCCAGGTTGTGCGGGGGGATGTTGGTCGCCATACCGACCGCGATGCCCGTCGAACCATTGACAAGCAGATTCGGGAAGCGCGCCGGCAACGCCGACGGCTCCAAGTCCTCGCCGTCGTAGTTGGGCGTGAAGTCGACGGTCTCCTCGCCGATATCCCGCAGAAGCTCCATAGAAAGCCGCGACAACCGACATTCGGTGTTGTGGCTGACGAAGCCATTGGTGATGAAGGAGTGATCGTCGGAGTCAACCCTGATCGAATAGACCGGCTGAACGCCTGCCTCTTCAATGCTGGCAACCTCGGCGAAGTAGTACTGGCCGCCGACCAGCGGCTCGATCACGGCCTTCACCTCGTCGGAGCAGATGTTCTCGAGGATCAGGTCGCGATCTCGCTCCCAGCGCTCGATCCGGTCGACGTTGTGCTTTATCAGCCACTCGCGTTGCTTCCACGTGCCGCCACACTCGTGGCGAATGTAGTTGGCGAGGTAGGGAACGTGGTCGGAGGACATCGCCGTGCTTGAGACCGGGATGGTGTTCAGATCACGCAGCAGCTTCTCCTGCTTGTCCCCGAAGAATCCGATCCGAGCCGCGAAGAGACGGATGTCTCTCCTGTTGCCGATGTAGACCTTGATCTCGCCACGTGTGGAGAGGGACTGTCGCGAGACCACACCGAACTCCAGCAAGAGCTCCTGCACGTCTTGAGCCAGTTGGAAGCTGCGGGTTGAGTAACTGATCTGACCGGTGTTGCGACCCAGGAGCGACGAGCTGCCGTCTCCCTCGAACAGACTTTGAAGGAAGGCCCGCTTGAAAGCCGCCGACCCCTGCCACACATAGTCCGGCACGCACTTCAGATCGCTCTTCTGGTCAAGGAGCGCACCAAGCGGGCTTGAGCCGAAGAAGCTCATCTCCTGCACGTCGAGCTCGTGTAGCAAGTTCCCGGATTTGATCGTCCGTTCATAGACGTATCGCGCACCCCCAACCACCGCGTCATAAGCCGCAAGTACATCGCGGAAGTAGCTCGGGTCGACGTTGTTGAAGCCCGCTCGTTTAGGAGATGCGAAACCCTCAGCCAGCCATGCGCCGGTCAGCGTGGCCAATTCCCACTCCTGCTGCGACAGCACATCTTCCTCTTCAAGGGGAGTGCGGTTCAGCACGACATGGGTTCCAGGCTCGATCTCCTCTAGCAACTTCCACAGCAGCATCGGTACGCCCGCGGCCGGGACCAGACACAAGACGGGGTGATTGTGGGTACCCGTGACCTCGTAGCCCTCCTTGGTTCTGAGACGCAAAGTGGAGTGATCGCCGCTATGGAAGAGTTTCGTAGCGCGCGTTGGGTCGCCGTTGCGATCCAGGACCTTCAGCTCGATGTCGAGCTCTGAATCGGAGTTGATGTGCGCGAGGGAGTCGATGCGCGTCGTGCCATCCGCGGTGCGAACACGCGTGTCGCCGGAGAGACAGTATCGCATCGCCGCCGGCGCGTCGCCGTCTACCGAGCCGAAGTTTCCTTGGCCGTCGATCAAAAGGTAGCGCGTCGAGAAGTCCTGCGCGAGGCGAGCCAGCGCGTCGTAGATCGATTGGTCGCCGTGGGGGTGATAGGTCTTCATGACCTCTCCGACCAACGCCGCGCACTTGCGGAAGCGTTGGTCGGGCCGGAGCCCGGTGTCGAATGCGGCGTACAGGATGCGACGGGTCACCGGCTTCAGGCCGTCGCGCACGTCCGGAAGCGCGCGACTGACGATGACGGACATCGCGTACTCGAGGAACGAGTACTGAACCTCTTCCGCCAGCGAGATGTCTTCGATGCCGTCCCCGGGTCCGCCCGGGTCCATCGGAAGCTTGTCCTTGAAGGGTTCTTTAGGCATGACGTCCTAGATGTCGAGGAACCGGATGTCTTTGGCGTTGCGCTGGATGAAGGTCTTGCGGGCATCGACGTCCTCGCCCATCAGCGTCGAGAAGATCTCCTCCGCGAGCGCCGCGTCCTCCATCGTCACCCGCAGCAGCGTGCGCGCCTCGGGGTCGAGGGTCGTCTCCCAGAGCTGCTCTGCATCCATCTCGCCGAGACCCTTGAAGCGTTGGGGCTCGATCTTGGACCCGTTCTGCTGCTCGGCCCGGAACGCGTTCAGCTCTTCGTCGTTCTTGAAGTAGTGAACCTTGCCTTTGAAGGGCACGCGGTACAGCGGAGGTTGGGCGACGTAGAGATAACCGGCGTCGATCAGCTCGGGCATGAAGCGGAAGAAGAACGTCAACAGCAACGTCTTGATGTGCGACCCGTCGACGTCCGCGTCGGCCATCGAGATGATCTTGTGATACCGGCACTTCGTGATGTCGAAGTCGTCCCCGATGCCGGTGCCGACCGCGGTGATGATCGCCTGGATCTCCTTGTTCTCGAGGATCTTGGCCAGGCGGGCCCGCTCGACGTTCAGGATCTTGCCGCGCAACGGAAGCACCGCCTGCGTTTCGCGCTGCCGCGCGTTCTTCGCGGTGCCGCCGGCGGAGTCTCCCTCGACGATCAACAGCTCGGCCTTGTCGGGATCGCGCGTCTGGCAGTCCGCCAGCTTTCCGGGGAGCATCGACGACTCGAGAAGCGACTTGCGTCGAACGAGATCGCGCACCTTGCGCGCCTCGAGCCGGGCCCGCTGCGCGGAGATCGTCTTCTGACAGATAGCCCGCGCCTCGGAGGGATGCTCCTCCATGTAGTCGGTGAACAACCGGTTCATCGTGGTCTCGACGAACGACCGGATCTCGGTGTTACCGAGCTTGGTCTTCGTCTGGCCCTCGAACTGTGGGCTGGCGACCTTGACCGAAACGATCGCCGTTAGGCCCTCCCTGCAGTCCTCACCGATGAAGGCCTGGTCCTTCTCCTTCAGCAACCCCTTGTTGCGGGCGTAAGAGGTCACCACCTTGGTCAGCGAGCGACGGAATCCTTCCTCGTGCATGCCGCCCTCGTGGGTGTTGATGTTGTTGGCGAAGGTGAAGACCGACTCGTTGAACGAAGTGGTCCACTGCATCGCGATCTCGAGCTCGTGCTGATCGCCCTTGCCCTCGAAGTAGACGACGCGCTTGTTGACCGGGTCGCGCGCCGAATTCAAGTGCTTGACGAAGTCAATGATCCCGCCGGTGTACCGGAACACTTCCTCCTGAACCGGCTCGACGCGGTGGTCGATCAGCTTTATCTCGAGGCCCTTGTTCAGGAACGCCATCTCGCGCATGCGCTGCGCCAGGGTGTCGAAACGGAACTCCCGCTCCTCCGTGAAGATCTCGGGGTCGGGCCAGAACCCGACCATGGTGCCGGTGCGCTTGATCGCCCGACCCGCCTTGAGCTTGGCCTTGGGCTTCCCGCGGGAGTACTCCTGGGTCCAGACCTTGCCGTCGCGCTGGATCTCGAGCTCGAGCCGCTCGGACAGGGCGTTCACGACGGAGACGCCGACGCCGTGCAAACCGCCGGAGACCTGGTAGCCCTTGCCCTCGAACTTCCCGCCGGCGTGAAGGGTGGTCAGCACTACCTCTGCTGCGGCCTTGCCCTTGTGGGGACCGGGGACCTTGATCGGGTCGACGGGGATGCCTCGGCCGTTGTCCGTGACCCGGCACCCGCCGTCGGCCAGGAGCTCGACGACGATCTTGTCGCAGAACCCGGCCATGGCCTCGTCCACGGCGTTGTCCACGACCTCGTAGACGAGGTGATGCAGGCCACGCGCGCCGGTGGACCCGATGTACATCCCCGGCCGTTTCCGGACCGGATCGAGCCCCTCGAGGACCGTGATGTCCTGGGCGGTATAGGAGGTCACATCCCGCGTCTTGGTGGCGGGGATACTGCTCTTGGCCGAGGTACTCACTCCTTGGATCTGAAGACGTCGGTGACCCGTCCAGAAACACGCTTCGGGGCGCGTTTCAAGAGGGGCGTCGACGGTGGGTTCATGGGCCTAAATAGTACCATCTAGCAGGGACTTTCCAGGTTTTCGCGGTCCTCTCAAACACGCCGATCGTCCTCTTCCTCGACCCTCCGGAGCCAGGCTTCGCGGGCGCGCTTCAGGGCCTCCTCTGGGGCCTCCGGCAGAGGCGGCGCGGCCCGGTTCGCGGCCTCCGTCGCGGCCGCTTCGCCGGGGTCGGATGCGGGTGGATCGGAGCCGTCCGCCGGAGCGTTGTAGACCCTCACCTCGGTCACCGCCGGAGCTCCCAGCGCTTCGTTGGCCCGCGTGCGTATCTCCTCGACCAGGTAGCCGATCTCGTGCGCCCACACCGGCGAGTCGGCCCGGACGCGCAGGACCCCGCCCCGTAACGAGGTCGGCGCCGCATGAGCGGCGACGTCGGCTCCGACGATCTCGCTCCAGCGTTTCCACAACGCTCCGGTGGACATGGCATCGTCCAGACCGAACCGGCCGGCCGCTCCCGAAAGGAGCCCACGCAGCGGCTGGGGCCCGTCGTCAGGACGCGGGGACACCGATAGCTCCCTCGACGACCTCGATCAACCCGTCCGCCTTCAGGCTCTCCAGCGCCAGGGGTTCGGCCGACGTGACGATCGTCTGGCCGGCGCCTCTCACCGCGTCGCTCAGCCATGCCCGTCGGTGCGGGTCGAGCTCGGAGAAAACATCGTCCAACAACAAGATGGGGTCGTCGTCGAGAGACGCGGCGAGTAGGTCCCTCTCCGCGAGCTTCAGGGCGAGCGCGCATGTCCGCTGATCCCCCTGCGACGCGAAAGTCCGCGCGTCCATCATCTCGGTACCGTCGGCGCCGGATCCCAGTTGCACCGAGACGTCGTCCCGCTGGGGTCCGACGAGGGTCGTCCCCCGCTCCAGCTCGGCTCGTCTGAGTTCGTGGAGGCGCGCGGTGATGCCGGCGGACAACGTCGCCTCATCGATCGCACCTCCGTCCGTAACGATCCGCCGGCCTGCGTCCTCGGGGAGCCACGAGGACGTGTAAACGAGCTCGAGCCTGCCGCGGCCTGCGATCTCCTCGTAGCGCCGGCGGACATGGGGCAGCAGGTCTCGCAGCGTCTCCAGCCGCGCGCTCGCGACCGCCGATCCCGCGCGGACGAGCGCTGCGTCCCATACCTCGAGGCCTTCGGCGCCCGATCCGGATCCCTTGGCCAACGATCTGAGGAGCGCGTTCCTCTGTCGCAGCACGCGGTCCAGCTCGCGGCGGAGCGCGTCCCGCGCGGGACGAAGCTTCACGACGAGCTCGTCCAGAAACCGACGTCTCCCGTCGGGTGACCCCTTCACAAGCGACAGCTCGTCCGGGCCAAAGAACACCGTCACGACGAACTCCGTCAGCGCGCTTGTGCGTGAGACGGCCGAGCGGTTGACCAGGGCACGCGTGCCTCGACCGGGGCGGATCTCGAGATCCACGTGGAGGGGACGTTCTTTCCGCGTGAGGTCGGCATGGATCAGCGCCGTCGCGGCGCCGCGTCGAACCAGGGCTGCGTTCTCGGCGCGAGGCGAGCCAAGTCCGCCCAGACAGTGGATCGCCTCCAGGAGGTTCGTCTTTCCCTGGGCGTTGCGGCCGACCACGAGGTTGAGCCCGCCGGCGAAGGCGGCCGACTCGCGCCCATAGTTCCGGAAGTCCTCGAGAACCATCTCGTCTACCCGCACGCTCTACATCTTGGTACGAGCGCGGGTCTCCCGGGAGATGGACGCGGGTTCGGTCATCGCAGGGCTACGACAGTCTCACGGGCATGAGCAGGTAGGTGAAGTCTCCCTTCTCGCCGCGCAGGATCGCCGGCTTGAGTCCGTCGCCGACCTGCATCTCGATCCGCGAGCTGGAGATCGCGGACGCCCCGTCCAACAGGAACTGCGGGTTGAACGCGATCACTAGCGGCTCCCCGTTGTACTCGGCGTCGATCACCTCTTGGCCCTCACCGACATCCGGCGTATGCGCCGAGACCTCGAGCTCGGAGGCGAGCTGCAGCTTGACCGGGAGATTGTTCTGCGCCAGCAGCCCGACCCGTCGTGTCACCTCGAGAAGGAGCTCGCGGTCGACCACGAGGGTGTTCGGGTACTCCTGTGGGATCAGCTGGCGATACTTGGGGAACTCGCCCTCGATGAAACGCGAGCCGATCACCCATTCGCCCTCGGAGCTCTCTCCTGCACCTGCGATCGAGAACGCCACCAGGTTCTCCTTCACCAGGGCCGTCACCGATCCGGCAGCACCCTGAAGCGCGCGCGCCAGCTCGGCCAGGGTCCGCGCCGGCAGCACGACCTTGCGGTCCTCGGTCAGCTCGCCCGATGCCACCAGCTCCCTTACCGCGAGGCGATACGAATCCGTTGCCGCGAGCGTGACCGATCCGGATCCCAGCTCCCACAGAACCCCGGTCAGGATCTGCCGGCTCTCGTCACCCGACGCGGCCCGCACCACCTGCGACAGCGCGGTGGCAAGCTCGGCCGCCTCGATCGAAACCTGCACGCCTGCACTCTCGTCGCGGTCCTCGATGGGAAGGGCGGGGTAATCGTCCGGCGTCAGCGACCGCACCCGGAAGCGGCCCCGTCCCGAGCCGATCTCAACCTCGCCCTCGGTCCCCGCCACCGAGACCTGGCCACTCGACAGGTTGCGCGACATCTCCCCGAACAGGCGACCCGGCACGATCACCTTTCCCGGTTCGTCGACCGCCGCGCTGAACGCCGTTTCCATGGTGAGCTCGAGGTCGGTCGCGCCTACTCGCACCCGACCATCCGCGGAAGCCTCTAGACGCAGCCCCGAGAGCACCGGCAAAGTCGCCCGATTGGAGATCGCTCTCGACGCGAACTGCACGGCGCCGAGAAGGTCGTCACGCTCGCAGCGGAATTTCATCTAGTTGCCTCCGTCTCGATCACAGTGAACCGAATGTAGCCAGCTTGTGTGACAGATTCTGTTCTGCACAGGTTTGGTTCTTCCATCTATAAGTATTTCTCTCGTACGTACTAGTAGGTCCTGTTGGCGATGCGGATAAACGCCGTTAGGGCAGGTCACCGCGGCTGTGAGGGTGTTGAACCTGCGGGTGATAACTCCTGGCTCGCGACGCGTGTCAGCGCGACCACCGGAGGGTCGCTCGAGTTGTCCACGGGATCGCGGGGCCATGTGGGGGTCAGACACGCGCGGCCTGTTGGCGGATCCGTGTGGTGAGCTCGCGTACCTGCTCGTACCAGCTCTCTCGCTCTTGCATGTGCTGGCGCACCTTGTTGACGGCGAAGACGACGGTCGAGTGGTCTCGACCACCGAAACGCTCGCCGATCTTCGGAAGCGAAAGATCCGTGAGCTCGCGACACAGGTACATCGCCATCTGGCGCGCGTTGACGAGGGGGCGGGACCGACTGGGTGAGCAGATCTCATCGGGCGTTACGTCGAAGTACTCGGCGGCCACCGAGATGATGAGATCGGATGTGACCCGGGCCTCGTTGCTGTTCGGGAGAAGGGACTGGAGAACTCCCTGCGCGGCCTCGAGGGTGATGCTCGAACGGGTCAAGGAGGCGTAGGCGGCGACGCGTATCAGCGCACCCTCGAGCTCACGGATATTCGTCTGGATCCGGCTGGCGATGTAGGACATGACGTCGGGCGGCACCGAGAGGTGTTCGGTCTCGGTCTTCTTGCGGAGGATTGCAAGTCGCGTTTCCAGATCGGGCGGCTGGATGTCGGTGATGAGGCCCCATTCGAACCGGGTCCTCAGGCGCTCCTCCAGGGTGGGGATCTTCTTTGGGGGGCGATCCGAGGTGATCACTATCTGGCTCTTGGGATGGAGCGCGTTGAAGGTGTGGAAGAACTCCTCTTGGGTTCGCTCCTTGCCCTCGAGGAACTGGATGTCGTCGATCAGGAGAAGATCCGCGGCGCGGTAGCGCTGGTGGAAGCTCGGGATCGTGCGGCGTTGAAGAGCGACGATGAAATCGTTCATGAACTGCTCGGTGGAGACGTAGCGAACCACCGAGCCTCGGTGCCACTCGCGCGCGTAACGGCCGATCGCGTGCAGGAGGTGGGTCTTGCCCAGGCCGGCGGCCCCGTAGATGAACAGCGGGTTGTAAGCCTCTGCAGGAGCCTCGGCGACGGCAAGGGCCGCCGCATGCGCGAAGCGGTTCGACGATCCGATGACGAAGGACTCGAAGGTGTACTTGGGATGGAACGCCGGAGCGTCGTCGACGGGGGGAGGTGGTGGAGGTGCAGGTGCTTCCTGCGCGACCGTGGCCATCGCTCCGCCCGGATCGGTGTCGGCCGCGAGGGTCTCGTCCACGACGAGGGCTATGGAGACCTCGCGCTCGGCGGCCCCCGAGGTCGCGGCCCGAAGCTGGTCGGCGTAACGCTCCTCGATCCACTCCTTGACGAAGAGGCTCGGGACCGCGAGCACGAACGTGTCTCCTTCGAGCTCGATCGGCCGGGTGCGCCCGAACCAAGCCGGGAAGTTCCCGCCGAGCTCGTCCCTGAGGGCTTGCTCGGCGACCGTCCACAGGGTCAGAACCGGCGGGGGTTCGAGCTCGTCGGCCTCCGGCTCGACATAACCGGGATCGCTTGCCCTGCGCTCCGCCACCACGACGTCGTTCGAACTGTCCACGAGCCCCCCTTGCCAACATTGCTATCCACAGGATGAAATTCCGCTCGGTCCGGAAAAACCGACATGGGGGCGCCGCGTCCGCGCACGCGACGGATCAGGAAAGCGGGTCTGAGCAGGCACTTCGCGCCGGTCCACAGCCTTATCCACAAGTGTGGACAACCACCGGTCGGGGGGGTGCGTAGCTCAACCGGTACAACGGGGAAGTGCCGCAGTCCTGTCCCCCAACAGGTTCCGGAGGCTCCAGACCGGGGGGCATCGTAGACAACAGTCGCCGCGAGGCTCAAGCCCGTTACCCGAAACACGTAGAAGATTCCTTCGCGACCGGCCTCTACGTGGGGAAATGCACCTCCGCTATACTCCCGCGAACGCCCAGGAGCCCCAAGGATTTCGCGACCATGTTTGCGGTGTGAGATCCGGTGGGCACGACACGATCGGACGAGTCCAGTGACCAAGCGCACGTACCAACCAAACAACCGTCGCCGCAAGCGCAAGCACGGTTTCCGCGCCCGCATGAAGACGCGGGCCGGCCGGGCGATCCTCAAGGCTCGCCGGGACAAGGGACGCACCAGGCTGTCCGCCTGAGCCGACCCACCGTGCCGCACCCCACTTCTCTGTCCACGAGCAGCGACTTTCGCCGCGTCCTCGCGCACGGTCGACGCCGGGACACCGCGGCCGGCACCGTGTACGTCGCGCCCGGCCCCGACGCCGCGGGCCCCGCGCGCTTGGGCCTCATCGTGTCGCGCCGGATCGGGGGAGCCGTGGCCCGCAACCGGACCAAGCGCCGGCTCCGCGCCGCGTTCCGCTCGGCCTGGACCGGCATCGGGCACGACGTAGTGATCCGGGCCGCCCCCGAGGCGCGCACGCTGGCGTTCCAGGAACTGGAAAAGAGTTTGGGGGGAGCGGCATGATCGCCCGGCTGCTGATCGCCCTGATCGGGGTCTATCGCCGCTTCGTGTCGCCGCTGTTCGCCCCCCACTGCCGCTTCCACCCGACGTGTTCGAGCTTCGCCGTCGAGGCCATCGCCACCCACGGCGCCCTGCGAGGCACGGTGCTGGCCGTCCGGCGGCTGGGCCGTTGCCATCCCTGGTCGGTGGGCGGCGTCGATCCCGTGCCACCTAGAGGGGCCTGATGGGATTCTTCGAGGTCTTCGCTGCAGCCTTGGCCGGGTTCTACGCGCTCGTGCAGAACTACGGCCTTGCGATCATCCTGCTGACGATCGCAGTCCGGATCCTGCTGCTGCCGCTGTCCATCAAGCAGACCCGTTCGATGCGCGAGATGCAGCGCATCCAACCCGAGGTCAAGAAGATCCAGGCCAAGCACAAAGGCGATCGCCAGAAGATCAACGAAGAGATGATGGCTCTGTACAAGGAGCACGGGGTCAACCCCTTCGGGGGCTGCCTCCCGCTCCTGATGCAGTTCCCGGTGTTCATCGCCCTCTACCGCCTGATCAGCACACCGCTCGACTACATGGGGTATCGGTTGGAGGGCAACGATTACGTTCGAGCGAACGTCTCCGGTGTGATGCAACAGGTCCAGGATTCCGCTTTGGCGCGGGGACTGGACACGGCCCGGGACGAGGTCAACAGCTTCCTCGGCGTGTTCGACCTCAACGCAAAGCCCGCCGACGTCTGGCCGGACATCGCGGCGTTCGTCCCCTACCTGATCCTCATCCTCCTGATGGGCTTCACGACCTACTACCAGCAGCGTCAGATGCAGGCGCAGCGGGGGCCCAGCACCGACCCCGGAGCGCAGCAGATGCAGATGATGATGAAGATCATGCCTCTGATGCTCATGTTCTTCTCCTTCACGTTCGCCGCAGGCCTCACCCTCTACTGGCTGACGACCAACGTATGGAGCATCGGCCAGCAGTACCTGATGCTGCGCGTCGCTCCGCACGAGTCCGCCCCCCCGGCCGGCGGAGACAAGCCGGCCCCGGCGCCGAGCAAGGGGACGACCAAGCCTGCGACGGGTAAGCCCCCCAAGGGCGCTCCGAGCAAGCCCGCGGCGGGGGATCCATCCCGCGCCGAGGCCAGCAAGCCCTCGAGGAACAAGAAGAAGAAGAAGCGATGAGCGAGGAGCCCGAGGTGACCGATCAGAACGAGCCCACCGACCTCGAACGGCAGAACACTGAAGCCTCTCCGTCGGAGGGATCCGCGCCGGAAGAGATCGTCGAGCCGGCCGCGCCCGAGGAGGTGGCCGAGGTCGGCCGGGAGTTCCTCACCGGCCTGCTCGAGGCGATGGGCCTGGAGGTTCAGATCGAGTCGTCGATCGAGGGCGAGAGCGTCTCGCTCGAGGTCGCCGGCGAGGAGCTGGGCGTGCTGATCGGCCGCCGGGGCCAGACCCTCGACGCGCTCCAGGAGCTCGCCCGGACGGCGGTACAGCGCCGGCTCAGATCCCGCGTCCGCCTCATGGTCGACGTCGAGGGCTACCGGGCCCGCCGGCGCGATTCCCTGGCCGACTACGCCCGGTCGATCGCCGAGCGGGCCAAGGATCGCGGCACCGAGATCGAGCTCGAGCCGATGTCGAGCTGGGACCGCAAGATCGTCCACGACGCGGTTGCCGACGTGGAGGGTGTGACCAGCTTCAGCGAGGGCGTCGATCCCAACCGCAAGGTGGTCATCCGCGCCGAGTAGGTGTTAGCCCTGGTCACAGCGTGTAAAACGTGAAACCCGACGACCTCGAGCGCCGACTTGCCGCCTACGAGGAGCTGCTTCGTAGCTGGTCGCGACGCATCGACCTGGTGGCTCGGGCGGACCTCGACCGACTGCGGGAACGCCACCTCGACGACTCCCTGAAGGCGCTTCCACTCGTCACGGCGGCCGCGCCGGGCGCCTGCATCGATGTTGGTTCGGGGGGCGGCCTCCCCGGGATCCCCCTCGCCCTCGCCTCCGGCCGCCCCTGGAGGCTGCTCGAGCCTCGCCGCCGGAGGGCCGCGTTCCTCGACGAGTGTCTGCGGGTCCTGGAGCTCCACGACTGCGAGGTGGTGCGGATGAGCGCCTCTCAGGCGGCGGCCGGCAGGCTGGCGGGGGCTCATCTCGTCGCCACGGCCCGGGCGCTGGCGCCGCCAGCGGAGGCGGCCGCCCTCTGCCTGCCGCTCGTCGCCGTAGGCGGCGCGGTGGCGATCTTCGTCGGAGAGTCCGCAGAAATACCTCCCGATGCCGAGGAAGCAGCCCCGGGGCTGATTACAATCCGAAAAGGATGACACCAAATCTGGATGTTCCTGGAAATAACGGCCCCGCCGGATCCGAGGCGGCCGAATGGAAGCTCCTGGAAACGCGCCCGATCGGGCCCGATCGGGGCCGCCTCATCTGCGTTGCCAACCAGAAGGGGGGCGTCGCCAAGACGACGACCTCGGTGAACCTGGGCGCCGCCCTGGCGCTGCGTGGTCACAAGGTTCTGATCGTGGACGTCGACCCGCAGGCGAATGCCACCACCGGCGTTGGTATCGACCACCGCGCCAGCGAGCGTTCGACCTACGACCTGCTGATCGGGGCCGAGCCGCTCGAGTCCGTCGCCCGCCCGACCGCGATCGCCGGGCTCGATTGCGCGCCCGCCTCCCTCGACCTTGCCGGCGCGGAGATCGAGCTCGCCGGCGCGATGGCGCGGGAGCAGAAGCTCGCGGAGGCCTTGGCCGCCGCGACCGAGCGCTACGAGATCGTGCTGCTCGACTGTCCGCCTTCGTTGGGTCTCCTGACGCTGAACGCGCTGGCCGCCGCGCAGGATCTGATCGTTCCGGTCCAGTGCGAGTACTACGCGCTCGAGGGGTTGGGCCAGCTGCTGGCCACTGCCGAGCGGGTTCGGCGCTCGCTGAATACCGACCTTCGGATCTCGGGATTCTTGATGACCATGTACGACGCGCGCACCAAGCTCTCCGCGCAGGTCGCCGATGAGGTCCGAAGCCACTTCGGCGCCGCGGTCTTCAAGACCGTCATCCCGCGCAGCGTGCGATTGTCCGAGGCTCCGTCGTTCGGTGAACCGGTCGTGACCCTCGATCCGTCGTCGCGTGGAGCGATCTCCTATCGCTTGCTTGCCGCCGAGGTCGAGGAGCGTTACGGGCTCGAGGTACACGTGCCACCACCACCCCCACCCCGGCCGGACGACGCAGTGGTCGTGGCGGCCGGTCCCGGTCCCGGCGGGCGCGGGTACGGAGTCACGGTCGCCGAACCACCCGGGCTGGATACGGCCTGGCCGCGTAGGGAGCCCTGGACGGTGGTCAGATGAGTCGCAGAGGCGGGCTCGGACGCGGCCTCGACGCGCTGCTCCCGCCGACCCAGGACGGCGGACTCGAACGGCGGGGGGCCCCGGCAACTGCGCCGGTCGACCGCATCGCCCCGAACCCCCTGCAACCCCGTCGCTCCTTCGACGACGACGAGCTCCGGGAGCTGGCGGCGTCGATCTCAGAGCTGGGGATACTCCAGCCCCTGCTCGTGCGCGAGGTGTCGGACGGCTTCGAGCTGATAGCGGGGGAGCGGCGGTTGCGCGCTGCTGCGCGCGTAGGTCTTTCGGAGGTTCCGGTCTTGGTCGTCGAAACCGACGAGCGGGGTTCGCTCGAACGAGCGTTGGTCGAGAACATCCATCGCGCCGATCTCAACCCGATCGAAGAAGCCGCCGCCTACAAGCAACTGATGGATGAGGGTGGGATGACGCAGGAGGCACTCGGCGCGCGGCTGGGCCGAAACCGCGTCACGATCACCAACGCGCTTCGCTTGCTGGATCTTCCGGTCGACCTGCAAGCGCTTCTGATCGCCGGTCGATTGAGTGCAGGCCACGGAAGAGCATTGCTGGGTCTTCAGGGCAACCCTCTGCAGCCCCGCCTCGCCCGCCGCGCGGCGGACGAAGCGCTGTCGGTCCGAGAGCTAGAGGAGCTGGTGCGCAGGTATCGCTCGATGTCGGCGTCGGGAACCCGACGCGATGCCGGCACCGTCGGGACCTCCGCGGCGGTTACCGAGGCGCAACGCGCTCTTGCGGATCACCTCCAGACCCGCGTCCGTATCGAGATGGGGAAGCGCAAGGGCCGGATAGTTCTCGACTTCGTCTCGACCGACGAGCTTCGGCGGCTGACCGACATCATCGTTGGTGCACGCGAGGGTGCAACAACAACCACCGCATCCGCCGACTGACCTCACGGATCCCGGCCCCCGCTCGTTCTGACAGCGTGACGTACGCATGATGCGCTTGCCGGATCTCCTCCGACTGTTGGCCCTGGCCGCCATCTGGGGCTGTTCGTATCTCTTCATCAAGATCGCCCTCGACGGGTTCACTCCGTTGCAGATCGTCGGCGGAAGGATCGCGGCCGGAGCCGTCACCTTGCTGACGATCCTCTGGGTGCGGAAGATCTCGCTTCCCTCCGACTCCCAAACATGGCGCCGGTTGTTGCTCATGGCCGTGGTCGCCAACCTGCTTCCCTTCTTCCTGATCGCGTGGGGCGAGACCTATGTGAGTTCGGCGCTCGCGTCGATCCTCAACTCGACCACCCCGCTGTTCACCGCGCTCTTCGCGGCGTGGTTGCTGCCGTCCGAAAGGATGAATCTGATGCGCGCAGCCGGAGTGGCGCTCGGCTTCGTAGGCGTTGGCGTGGTCGTCGGGATCGAGTCCGAGGGGCGCCTTATCGCGCAGCTGGCGATCGTGGGGGCTTCGTTCCTCTACGGCATCGGGTTCACCTATTCGAAGAAGTACCTCACCGACACGGGCGCGGAGCCACTCTCGCTTCCGGCGGCTCAACTGATCCTCGGATCCGCGCTGATGGTTCCGCTCGTGGGGGTGGAGTCGAGCGCGCCCTCCTTCGGCATCGCCGAGACCGCCGCGCTCGGTTTTCTCGGGGTATTCGGGACGGGGATCGCGCTGTTCCTGTACTACCGCCTGATCCGAGACGTCGGGCCGACCACGGCGTCCTTCTCCACCTACCTCATACCGGTCTTCGGAGTCGTCGCCGGCCGGATCGTGCTCGACGAACGGCTGGGCTGGAACGCGCTATTCGGAGGCCTTCTGGTGATGGCCGGTCTGACGCTCGCGGAGCGCGGTTTGCGACGGAGGGCTCTCGAGATGTCGCGGGTGGGCTAGGCACTCCGGCCGGACCTTACGCAGCCGGGCCTCTAAAAGCCCTCCTCGAAATAACGCGCCACGCCGACCGAGATCGCATCCGCGACCACCGCGCGGAACTCCGGGTCCTGCATCTTCTTCTCGTCGTCCGGGTGGGTGATGAATCCCGGCTCGACCAACACGGCGGGCATGCGGGTTTCCCGCAGCACGGGGTAAGAGCGCGCGTGGCTCCGGCAATCCTTGAAGTCGAGTCGCACCAACTCGGCCTGGAGCTTGTCGGCCAGAGCCTCACCCGCGCGAGATCCGCCGAAGTAGAACGTCGTAGCACCCTCGGCCCCCGATCCCGCATGAGCGTTCAGATGGATCGACACGAACAGGCTGGCTCCGACCGCGTTGGCCCGACGGGCGCGCTCGCTCGGGTCGGGACTCTCGATCTCGGTCCGCGTGAACCGGACGCGCGCACCGGCCGCGGTCAGGCGCTCTGCAAGTCTCAGGGCCAGTTCCCAGCAGACGTCCGCCTCGACCAACCCGTCGGCACCGATGTCGCCCGGGTCGTCGCCACCGTGTCCCGGGTCGATCACCACGAGCGAGTCCGTCAACCCGCCTTCGCTGCGTCGCAGCTCCTCGCGCAGACGGGCGGCGGTTCCCGGACGGTCGACGCGCAGGCCCATGAGCGCGGCGTGGCTGGCGGGACCGAAGATGCCGTCCTCGGCTACCCCGTACTCGCGCTGGAAAGCCCGGACGCCGGAGTCGCTCGACCGCCCGAAGATGCCGTCTTCGCGGCCGGCGTCGAAGCCCAACGCATTCAAGCGGGATTGCAACGCAAGCACGTCGTCACCACGCATGACGGGAACGCGCAGGTACAGAGCGCGGTCGCCCAGCCGCCAGGATGCCTCCACGAGCTCGTTCCATGTGTGAGGTCCGACGATGCCGTCCGCGATGATCCCGCGCTGCTGCTGGAACTCGCGCACGGCCTGCTTGGTGGAGGGCCCGAAGAAACCTGGATCGTCCTCGACCCTGAGCTTCAGCGACCTCAGACGAAGCTGGACGTCCGTGACCTTCTCGGAACGATCGCCTTCGCGGATCAGGTCGGTCACGAGCGCACCGTCGCCCGGTAGAGCCTCCGGAGGAGGGGATAGGGGTTGGTCCAGGTGCCGTCGGGCTCTCCTATCTGGATGTGCACGTGATACGTGAACTCGTCGGAATGGCCCGGGGTGTCCCCGTAGCCCGTGTTGCCGATCTCTCCGATCGTGTCGCCCGGAGCGACGCGATCTCCTACCGAGACACCGGGGGGGTAACGACGCAGGTGTCCGTAGAAGAAATAGCGTCCGTCGTCGCTCCTGATTCCCACCCGCCAGCCCGAGTAGAACAGCCAGCCGACGTTCTCGACCACGCCCGAGGTGATCGAGAGCACCGGCGTCCCCGGTTCGGCGAAGATGTCGTTGCCCTCGTGGAAGCCATCCTGTACCCAGCCCCTACCCGGGTAGAAGCGCATGCGGGGCGCGTGCCAGTCCTCTCTGAAGTTGATGACCGAGTACCAGTCGGTGCGCGCCACCGGAAACACCATCTCGTCGACCACGACGGGCGCTAGATAGCCCGACGCGGCTCCGGCCTGGGACGCGGGCAGCGCGAGCGCCACCGCAGCGAAAGCGATACAGGCTCGGATCTTTGGGTGCATCGAACGAGCGTAGCGTCGCAACGATGCGGCGGTTCAACCCCGAGGGCCAACCCTGAGGGCCCAACCTGAGGGAGTTACCAGGCGTGTTCCGTGATCGGCATGGCCTCGAGGTAGCGCTCGGCGTCGATTGCGGCCATGCATCCCATGCCCGCGGCGGTGATCGCCTGGCGGTAGCGGAAGTCGACCACGTCGCCGGCGGCGAACACGCCGGGGACGCTCGTCTGCGTGTCCTCGCCGCGCGTCAGGATGTAGCCGCCCGACAACTCCAGCTGACCCTCGAACAAGCTCGTGTTCGGAGTGTGACCGATCGCGACGAAGACGCCGCCCGTCGGCATCTCGGTCTCCTCGCCGGTCTTGAGGTTCTTCAGGCGGACCCCGGCGACCTTTCCGTTGCCGAACACCTCGGTCACGACGCTGTCCCAGACGAAATCGATCTTGGGGTTTGCCTTCGCGCGGTCCTGCATGATCTTGGACGCACGCAGAGTGTCCCGTCGATGAACCACGGTGACCTTGGTGGCGAAACGGGTCAGGAAGTTGGCTTCCTCCATCGCGGAGTCCCCCCCACCGACGACCACCAACTCGTGATCGCGGAAGAAGAAGCCGTCGCAGGTGGCGCACGTCGAGACCCCGTGACCCAGCAGCTCCTTCTCACCCGGTACGCCGAGCATCATCGCCGAGGCTCCCGTCGAGATGACGATCGTGTCCGAGGCGATCGTCTTGTCGGAGGCGGTGATCGTGAACGGCGGTTTGCTCAGGTCGACGGCCGTCACATTGTCGGTAAGGAACTCGGCGCCGAACCGCGCCGCTTGCGCGCGCATGTTCTCCATCAGCTCCGGTCCCATGATGCCGTCGACGAATCCGGGGTAGTTCTCGACCTCGGTGGTGAGCATCAGCTGACCGCCGGCCTGGATACCTTCGATCACCAGAGGCTCGAGGTTGGCCCGGGCGCTGTACACGGCTGCGGTCAGACCGGCCGGACCCGATCCGATGATCGTCACGCGGCGTTTCTCCTCGGCCATGTTCATAAACCTATCAACCGCCTTAGCGGTCGATAGATTCCTAGCCCCGCGGCCGGATGACGTTCGTCGAGTAGTGGACCGGCGTGCCCTCACAATCGCCGATCGCCCAAGCCCAGACCATCGAGCGGTCCAAGGGCCCGGCGTCTTCATCGGTCCAGGCGAACGCAAGCACCAGGATGTCGCCGCGGTCCTCGTATTCGCCGAACCCTGCGAAAGCAGGAAGCGCGTTCTGGATATCCGATGTGACGAGGGCGGTGCAGTCGCGGATGTCCTGACCGCGCGCGGCGGGAGCCTGTGACGCCAGCTGCTCCACGTATTCGGCCTGCACGGCGGCGACGTCCTCCACCGAGTACGAGCGCGAGAACAGCACGAGCGGCAGCCCGCGTCTACCCAGCCTGTTCATCTCCGCGGTATCGACCGATCCCATCGATCCTTCGTATGAAGGGAGCGGAGGGGCCGCCTTGGAGGCTGCTCCGGCTCCCGGTGCCGCATCGAGGGCCTCCGCATCCTGTTCCAACTCGAAGGTCTCGGGCTCGGCGCCACTGCCACCCTCGCCGCCGCCTCCGGTGTCACCGCCTGCGCCGGTGGCGGCCTCTTGGTCATCGCTCCCACCGAGCAGCCCGGGATCGCCGAAACCGAGGTAGGCGAACGCTCCGATCACGGCTATCAGAGCCGCCGCGCCGAGGATCCGGTACCAGCCCACCCCTCGAGACGCGGCCGGAAGGGGGGCCGCGGCCGGTTCCTCCGGAAGCGGCACGGCTTCCTGGAGGACGACGCGTCTCATCCGGGCGCGCTCGACCTCGGTCAGGGGCGACGCCGATTCCAGCTCGTGCAACGCGCGGACGCTCGTCAGCTCGGCCGCGCACTCGTTGCAGGTGGCCAGGTGGGCCTCCACCCAGCTCGACTCGTCTGCGTCGAGGGTGCCGGCGACGTGCCGGTCGAGGAGCTCGGAGCAGCGCTCGTGATGGTTGTTCATATCGTTCCCTTTGACTCGGCCGAGGGGTCGCGATGTTCCAACAGCTCTGCCAGCCGCTTCCGGCCCCTGCTGATGCGGGATTTGACGGTCCCGATGACCGTGTCGGTGGCGCGTGCGATCTCGTCGTACGACACCCCACCGATGTCGTACATGACCACGGCCTCGCGGTACTCGTCGGGCAGCTGAGCAAGCGCGCGCGTCACATCGAGGCGAGCCACCACCGCGTCATCGAAGCTGCCGACTACGGCGTCGGGATGATCCTCCCGCTCGACATCTCCGCCGCCCCATCGCTTCCTCTTCCTCAAGAGGTCGTGGCATGCGTTGATCGCGATGCGATAAAGCCACGTTCCGAACGCGGAATCGAACCGGAAGTTGCGCGCCTGGCGGAACGCGGCGATGAAGGCCTCCTGTGTGGCATCCAGGGCGTCGGCGCGATCGCCGGTCATGCGGTAGGCAAGCGAGAAGATGCGGTCCTCGTGCCGCGTCATCAGCTCGGCGAACGAGGTCTGGTTCCCGTCGAGGAAACTTCGCAGCAGCTCCTCGTCGCTGCGGCTAGCCGCCATGGAACTCGACCTCGGCGATGGACGCGGTGCCCGTTCCCGACTCGCTCAGGTTCGTGATCCATACCAGCCAGTAGCGCGCCTCGGTGGCGTCGAAGCTCAAGTCGAAGCTCTCGGCGGTTCCGTCCTCCGAGGCCACCTCCTCGAACGCCGTCTCATCCCCGCCCGACTCGTCGCCCGCGCGCACCTCGATGCTCATCCCCGGTGACCCTGTGATGGTGACACCCTCGACCGTTGCTGCATCTCCAAGGTCGAAGAGCAGACCCACGCCGGGCTTGCCCTGCAACTCCAAGGAGGCGCTGTAGGTCTGCGTAGACCACGCGGTCGACTCGTTGCCGTCGGCCGCTGCGGGCGCATCCTCCGGGTGCTCGCCGTCGCCACCGTGTGGATCGAAATCGGCGACCGAGGCCACGTCCAGCGCGGCACCCGCGGCGGCCGCCCCCTGGTTCGAGTCCGACGGTTCGCCGGACGGTCCTCCCTCGTCGCCGTCACCGAGCAGCGACGTTGCAAGAACTACGACTACGACGACCGCGGCGATCGCGGCCAGCACGCGAAGCAACCAGCCGGTGTCGCCTCCGGACGCGGGTGCGGCAACCGGGGACCGCGCCGGAGCCGCGGTGGGAGTCGCCGGAACGACGGACGTGGCGCCTGCACCTCCGACGGCCGACTCCAACTCGGCGGCCATCTCCTCTGCGGTGGCGAACCTGTCGTCCGGGTCCTTCTCGAGGGCCTTCAGCACCGTGCTCTCCAGAGGCCTTGGGATCCCGGCCTTGATGCTTCGCAGGGTCGGCGGAGGCTCTTTTACGTGCATCATCGCAGTGGCGATCTGGGTGTCGCCGGCGAAGGGGGGCCGCCCCACGAGCATCTCGTACAAGACCACGCCCAGCGCGTACAGGTCCGATCGGTGGTCTGGTTCCTCTCCCCGCGCCTGCTCGGGCGATATGTATGTAACGGTTCCGAGGATGGAGCCCGTCGTGGTGATGTCGCTCTTGACGAACGCGGCCTTAGCGATACCGAAGTCCGCGACCTTCAGGAGGCCGTCATCGGCGAGGAGGACGTTACCGGGCTTGACGTCTCGGTGGACCAACTCCTGGCGGTGGGCGTAGCCCAACGCATCGCAGATCGTCGCCCCGAACCCGGCTACCCGGTTCGGGTCCAAGGGGCCGCGGGCGAGCTGATCCGCCAGCGTCCCGCCGCCGCAGTACTCCATCACGATGTACTGCACGTCGGTCTCGGAGACCTCGGACTCGTGGGTGCCGGTGTCGTATATCGAGACGATATTCGGATGGCTCAGCCGTGCGGCAGCAAGCGCCTCACGCCGAAACCTCCCCAGGAACGCGTCGTCCTCCGACAGGTGGGGGTGAAGGATCTTTATGGCTACGGGACGGGCCAACACGTTGTCGCGAGCCAGCCACACGGTCGCCATGCCACCTCTGGAGATCTCTGATTCGAGGACGTAGCGCCCGGCAATCGTGTCGAGCTTGGGAGGCATCTAGTGCGTCGGCTACGTGGTGCCGGCTTGTCCGTCGGCGGTGGCCCTCGCCCAGTCCTCGATGGCTCCTATGCGTTCGACGATGAGCGTGCTTGCCGCTCTGCGCAATTTGATGTGCACCACACCGGTGGGGTCGATGAACGTTCCTTCCTTCGCGACCCGGGCGCCCTCCACCCCTTCGTCCTCGTCCTCGACGCGGGCCTTAGCGAGTCGCCAGACCTCGTCCGGGGTGTACTGGCTGGCCCGGCTGGCCGCACCGATATCGAGGGACACGCCGACAGCGATGTCGTCGGCCGCAGAGTCGAGGGTGAAGGTATTCACGAGGATGGAGCCGACGTCGTACCCGATGACCCCGAAGATAGCGAGGCCGATCACGATCTTGACCAGCCAATCCGCGACGATTCCGCGCTCATCTCGGGTGAACATCGGCTGATTATCGCGTGCCCGCCCGGGTTTCTCCGATCATCCTCTGCGCCGCGCTCCGAGCGCCCTTACGGAGCGCAGTTCCTCGACGCCGAGAAGCAGGGCAAGACCCAGGTAGGAAACCGCTCCCAGCACGACGGCGATGCCGACCCCCGCGATCTCCTCGAACGGATCATCCATCCCCAGGGCCCCGGACATGGTTTCCCAGCCGAGCCAGACCAACGCTCCCATCCCGGCGGCGGCGGCACCGATCCTCAGCAGGCTGGCGCCGAGCCGGCGTCCGTCGATGCCGCCGATACGGCGGCTCAAGGCCCTGCCCTGCAGCACGCAGCCCAGTGAGTAGGCAAGCGCATGACCCAGGGCCAGCCCCTTGACACCGATCCAGAGGAACAGCGGGATGTCGATCGCCACGTTGAAGGCGACCGCGAGCGCGTTGATCTTGAACGGCGTCTTGGTGTCCTGGATCGCGTAGAAGGCGCGCAGCAATAACTGGAAGATCGAGAAGGGCACGAGGCCGATCACGAACAGCGCAAGTACCCCGGCGATCAGCTCGGTCGACCTGCCGGTCATAACGCCTCGTTCCAGGAGGATCCGAACAACGGGCTCACCCAGGACCAGGTAGCCCACGGACGCCGGCAGGACGAGGAACGTGGTAGTCCGGATCCCCGTGGATAGCCGCTCCCGGAACGCGTCCCAACGTTCGTTGGTGGCGTCGGCGCTCATCCCGGGCAGCAGGGCCGTGATCACCGACACGGCAAAGAGACCGTGGGGGAGCATGAAGAAGATGAACGCCGAGACATAGGCGGTGTATCCACCGGTCTGCTCGTTCGCAAGCCACTGCACGACGAGATAGCCCAGCTGGTTCGTGATTACGTATCCGACTACGAACGCCGAGAGGCGGAGCAGTTTGCGAACCGCGTCGTGGTCGACGCGCAATGTCGGCCGATATCGGCCCAGACCTCGAAGGAAGGGGATCTGCGCGATCGCCATCAGTGCCACGCCACCGGTAGTACCCAAACCGATGATCCAGAGTTGCCCGGTTGTGACCTCGGCCAGGTTGTCGATCTCTCCGTACGTCTGGTGGAAGGCAACGAAGACCGCGATCACGGCGAGGTTGTTGAGGATCGGTGTGTACATAGGCGCGCCGAACCGTTTGTGCGCGTTCAAGAGTCCGGCGGTCAGCGCGGTCAGCCCGTAGAAGATCATCTGCGGGATGAAGAGCCGAAGCAGGAAGCTCAACACTTCTACTTGGCGTGCTGCTTCGGCCCCCTCGAGCCGGAGGGCATAGAAGTGAGCGATCGCCGGAGCCGCCAGGATGCCGATGGTTGTGATCGCCGTTAGCACGACTAGCGACAGGTTGATGATCGCGCTCGCGACCTCCCACGCCCGCTCCCGGCCCTCCTTCTCCAAGAGCTCCACGAACACCGGAACGAAGACAGACGTCAGGACGCCGCCCAGCACCAGCTCGTAGATGATGTTGGGCGCGGTGTTGCCGATGTTGTAGGTATCCGCCAGGCGCCCGGACTCCACCACGCCGAGCGCGGCGGCGATCGCGGCGAGCCGGAGGAGACCGGTCACCCTCGAGAGCACGGTGCCGGCCGTCATGACGGCCGTCGCCCGCGCCAGCGAGCTCACTCGTCGTCCTCGGCACGCCTCCGGAATACCCGAAGCAGGTAGAACACCACCAGGAAACCGAACGCACCGAGCGTGATCCCCAGCGCCACGCGGTTGAAAGCGGTCGAGCGGATCGTGATGATCTTCTCGGAGACGAGAAGGTCGCCGTCGGGCGTCTCGACAACGACCTCCATCCGGAAGATCCCACTGGATCGCGCCTGCGCCTCGACCGTGAACTGGAGGCTGTCGTCATCGGCGATCCGCTGAGCCGGCACGAGGACCGGGTCGAGCGACAGATCGCGTTGCGGTGACTCCAAGCGGACGCGCAGCGTCGTGGGAAAGCCGGTCCGGTTGGACACAGTGAGCGGGATCTCGCCCTCTCTCGAGGTCAGATTGATCTCGCTTGGACCCCCGATAGTGACTTTCGCTATCTCGTCCTCTGCAGCCGCGGTGGTGCCGCTCAGGTAACCGTTCGCCACCTCCATCAGCTCGTCGCTGGGCCACCACAAACGGCTCTGGGCGACGAGCGTGTTCCGAACGAAACGATCGACCATCTCCTCAGGAGGCTGCATCCGGCGAAAGCGATCGACAAAGTCGATCGTGGAGGTGATCTCGCCGTAGAAAGTGGCATCCGGTTCGTTGGCGAGCGGCTCCAACGTCTGCAGGAACTCATCCGAGCGCGCTGCCGGCTCGCGCAGGGAGACGGCTTCGTCCGGAGTGATCGTTCTGAGCCACGGAGCGTCGCGCAGCCCCGCCAGAAGAAGCTGAGCCATGCGGGGTGAGGGGTGCCACAAGGATGGAACGGTGACGTGCGCGACGCGGCCCTCGACCGAGGGGATCTCCTGACGGATCGCAGCGGTCTCCGCGAAGAAGTTCTGGAGATCCAAGCGCGCGTCGGTCCCCTGTACGAGCGCGGCCAGTCTGTCTTGAAGTCCCTGGTCGCCCACCAGTCCAACCGTGGGGCCCTGGGAAGTACGGACCTCGACCGGACACGTAAAGGAGGCGAAGGCTTCCGGGCAGCCTTCGGGCGCGACGTCCTCGGCCTGGCGAAAAACGTCTGGGTGGAAGAGCACATGTTGCGCCGCGTCTGCGTTCGAGAAGCGCATCTCCTCCAGCGACTCGAGCGCGATCCGCCCCGCGGGGGGAAAGATCCACTCCCGTTCGAGCTCGAGCCCCAAAGCTTGTGACGCGACCTCAACGGCTTGTCCAAGCTCCACGTCTATTCGTTCGGGCGCGTTGCGCGTCAGCGAGGGCAGGTCGGGGAACGAGTACGGAGTGAGCAAGGGCTGGATGCCCTCTTCCGCGAGGAGTGTCGCGATCCGATCCAGCAGGTCCCTTGCAGCCGGGGCCTGGTGCTCGTTGGATCCGACGGTCTCGACGACGCCGGCAACCCTGCGCCTGTAGCCACCGGCCATGTCGGCCAGCTCTTCGATCATGCGGGGTGTGGGTGCGATGCCGAGGTGAAGGCCGCGTTGGGGGACCTGGATCGTTCTCAGGACCGGTCCCCGCCGACGCGGCCGCCGCGGCCGGACGCGCACGGTTCGCTCTAGAGGTTCGAGCTCTCCTGCCTCCTGTTGCAGCGCTGCAACCAGACCCGTCAGCCAACCGGCTTCGCCCGTCGCCGTCTCCAGAGCGATGTCGGGCCCGTCGAGCGGATCGTCGAAGACGCCGTCCGGTCCCCGAGATGGGATGTCGTTCAAGGGAAGCACGAGCGCGAGGTTGAGCGGCACCGGCTCCTCGGCCGTCTCGGGATAGAGGATCAACGGCGTGGTGAATGAGTCGAATTGGATCGCCCCGTCGTCATCTGAGAGTGAGATCGTCAGCGGGTAGACGCCACCCTCCGTGATCGATCCCAGCGTCGTCAGATCCGGGACATCGGCTTCCAGCGCGACCACAAGGGACGAGCCCGGGTCGACGACGTCATCGTGGGCCTCGGAGATCGCGCTGGTAACGGCGCCAGGATTGCCCACGAAGGCCTGATGCAACGCCGAGCGGGTCGAGACCACGGGATGCGCGGTGATGCTCAGCAGGAACCCCTCGACCGGTGTGACCCCCGTGTTGGTCACCCTGACCTGGATGCCGAGGGGATCGTCCGGGCGCTGCCACACAGGCTGCTCGACCAGAGCAAGCTTGACCGGGTCCTCTACCTCTAACTCCTGAGCGGGAGCGGGGCGAACGATGACCACTGACAGCGCCAGTGCCAGGACGAGGGCGGCTGCGGCAGGCCGTAGGGCCGGTCCGTTGGAGGAGGCGAGCATCTCGCCTCAGCATAGAGAAAGGGCCCCTCCGCGCCGCGGAGGGACCCGAAGGTCTTGATAGGTGCAGGTCAGGCGAAGTCGATCGTTACTTGGAGCCCCCCAGGCGTCCGATCTTCTGGTAGAACTCCGAGCCGTACCGCTCCTTGGTCGTCTCCCCACCCTTCTTGCCGCCGATCTTGCCGATGCGGCCGAAATGCTCCTCGCCGTAGCGCTGCTTGGTGGTCCGGCCACCTTTGCGTCCAGCCTCGGCCCTCGTCATCTTGTTGGCGGTGTTTGTGGGTGTCTGCTGGTTCTGCTCCATAGAATTGCCTCCCTGCATCCCTCCGGCGCCCGTCTTCAGGGGGAGGCTTACCCCTTGAACAATCTCTGGAAACAGGGATGATTGGGCGGCGGCTGAGGTGGACTACGCTAAAAGCAGCTTCCTTGGGTGCCGATTGGTACCTGACCAACGAACCGGGAGAAAGCGGCTGAAATGAGTACCAGCGCCATCGACGTTCAAGAGTTCCTTCGCTATGTGGTCGACAAGAAGGCCTCGGACCTGCACGTGAAGGCCGGGGGTCCTCCCTACGTCCGCATCAGCGGTCACCTCGTAAAGACTGAATTCACCCCGATGTCGGCGGCCGACTGCGAGCGGACGGCCATGGAGCTGATGAACGACGAGCAGGCGATGCGCTTCAAGCAGGTTGGCGAGGTGGACTTCGCGTACTCGATCGCCGGCATGGGAAGGTTCCGCGTGAACGTGTTCCGTCAGCGCGGCAGCGTCGGGATGGCCCTCCGCAGGGTGCTTCCCGGCAGCCCCTCCTTCGAGACTCTCGGACTCCCTCCGGTCGTCCGGACCCTCGCCGAGGAGCACCGCGGCCTGCTGCTGATCACCGGCCCGACCTCGTCCGGTAAGACGACCACCACCGGAGCGATGATCAACCACATCAACGCGTCGCGCTCCTGTCACATCCTCACCATCGAGGACCCGATCGAGATCTTGCACCCCGACCGCCAGGCCATCGTGAACCAGCGCGAGATCGGGCTCGACACGAACAACTTCGCAACTGCACTTCGCGCCGCCATGCGTCAGGACCCGGACGTGATCTTCGTCGGTGAGATCCGCGACCCGGAGACGGTGAAGGCCGCCCTTCAGGCCGCCGAGACCGGTCACCTCGTTATCTCTACCTTGCACACGACCGACGTGACCGAGACGGTCAACCGAATCATCGACTTCTTCCCACCTCACCAGCAGAAACAGATCCGCGTGTCGATCGCGGGATCGCTAAAGGGCATCCTGTCGCAGCGTCTCCTTCCCCGGAAGGACGGGCGCGGCCGCGTTCCGGCCATCGAGGTCCTCGTGATGAACGGCCGTATCCGCGACCTCGTTCTGGATCCCGAGAAGACACACGAGATCTTCGACATCGTCAAGGAGTCCGCGTTCTACGGGATGCAGACCTTCGACCAGGCCCTGCTGAGCCTCTACCGGTCCGGTCTCGTCACGCTGGAGGACGCCCGCAACGCGGCGACCAACCCGCACGACTTCGACATCTCGTTGCAGCAGGAGGGATTGCTGCCCGTCTCATAGGGTTCGAGGGTGTCCACAGCCCCCTCGGTTCCTCTTGCAGAGCTCCTGGCGGAGGGTTCGCCGGTTCTCAGGTTGTCGGATCGGTTCCGTGAACGCGACCGCGCCCTGTATCTCGTGGGCGGCACGGTTAGGGACGCGTTCCTCGGGCGGGCCGTCTCGGATCACGACTTCGCCACCGACGCGTCCCCCGAAGAGACCCTCGAGCTCGTAAAGCCGGACGCCGACTCCGTATGGCTGCAGGGCATCAAGTTCGGCACGGTCGGGGCCGAGATCGGCGGGATCCGGATGGAGATCACGACCTTCCGCACCGAACGCTACGAGCCGGATTCCCGGCATCCCGAGGTCGCCTTCGCGTCGGACATCGAGGTGGACCTGTCCCGCCGGGACTTCACGGTGAACGCCATGGCCGTCCGGCTCCCCGAGAAGGAGGCGATCGATCCCCACGGGGGACTCGCGGATCTGAGGGCCAAGGTGCTCAAGACCCCGATCGAGCCCGACGTCTCCTTCACCGACGATCCGCTCCGGATGCTGCGCGCGTTCCGGTTCGCCTCACAGCTCGAGTTCAAGATCGCTCCCGAAGTCCTGGACGCGATCGTGCGCCTGAAGGAGAAGCTGAGGACGGTCTCGTCCGAGCGGATCCGCGACGAGCTCTCGCGCCTGGTGCTCGGCGCGGCCCCCGGGATGGCCCTCGAGCAGGCAGATGCCACCGGCATCACCGACCTTTTTCTCCCCGAGCTTTCGATGCTCAAGCTCGAGCAGGACCCGGTGCACAAACACAAGGATGTCTTCCATCACACGCTCGCGGTCGTCGAGAGGACCGCGCCGATCCTCGAGCTGCGTCTGGCCGCGCTGTTGCACGACATCGGCAAGCCCAAGACGCGTCGCATCGGGCCCGAGGGAGTCTCCTTCCATCATCACGAGGTCGTGGGAGCGGACATGGCGCGCGAACGACTGCGCGCGCTGCGGTTCCCGAACGAGGTCGTGTCCACGGTAGAGAACATGATCAGGTTGCACCACCGCTTCCACACGTACCGGCTCGGTTGGAGCGACTCGGCGGTACGTCGCTACGTCCGTGATGCCGGACCCCTGCTCGATCGTCTGAACGCGCTCGTGCGCGCGGATTGCACCACGCGCAATCCGGCCAAGGCCAAGCGGCTTGCCGGTCGTATGGACGAGCTCGAGGAGCGGATCGGCGTTCTCGCCCAGCAGGAAGAGATCCACAAGCTGCGTCCCGATCTGGACGGCACCCAGATCGCCGCGTTCTTGGGGGTCGAGCCGGGCCGCGTGATAGGCGAGGCCCGAGCGTTCCTGCTGGACGCGCGCATAGAGGACGGCCCGCTCGGTGAAGACGAGGCCTACCGACGGCTGGCCGAGTGGGCGCGCGAGCGCGACATCGAGCCGGCAGGCGAGCGGATCCCGCCGCGCGAGAAGAAGAGCTCTTAGTGGTCCGGCCTCATCCCGGGTCGCCGTACTTCGCCGACGTCGCCGAACGTCTGGGTCGGGGCTACCTCCGCTACAGCTTCACGAAGGGCTCGGATCAGGAGGTCGGCTTCCTGCTGGAACTCTTGAAGCTGCCGGCGGGAGCGCGCGTCCTCGACGTCGGCTGCGGGCCGGGACGGCACTCGGTCCGCCTTGCGCAAAGCGGTCTCGCCGTCACGGGCGTCGACATCTCGCGTCGGTTCCTCGAGATCGCAGCCGAGGACGCGCGCGCCGCGGGGGTGAAGGCAGCGTTCTTCGAGGTCGACGCGCGCCGCATGCCGTTCGCCGAAGAGTTCGACGCGGTGATCTCGCTCTGCCAGGGCGGTTTCGGGTTGATGGGCTCCGACGACTCGGTCGTCCTCAGGCGGATGATGGAGGCTCTCAAGCCCGGCGGCCGTCTGGTGATGACCGCGTTCAGCGCGTTGTTCGAAGCGCGCCATCCCCGCGAGGAGGCCACATTCGACGCCGATCAGGGAGTGGTGCACGAGGCTGCTCCGATCAAGGACGAGACGGGGGCCGAGCAACCGATGGATCTGTGGACCAGCGTCTACACACCGCGCGAACTGCGCCTTCTTTCGATCGGCGTCGGCTTGGTCCCCGAGCACGTCTGGTCGGTATCCCCCGGCGACTACGCTCGCCGCCCGCCCGACCTCGACCACCCCGAGTTGCTTCTGGTAGCCAGTCGCCCGACCTGAGGGACGACCGATGAGTTTCGGGGCGCCCCTCGGTCTAATCGGGTAAGGAGGGGCCCGAAGGCCCCCTAGGCAAGAGGAAGGACTTCGAGCATGCCGACCATCACCCCGCACCTCTGGTTCGACAAGGAAGCGTACGAAGCCGCCGAGCTCTACTGCTCGATCTTCCCCAACTCGCGCATCCTCGGAGAGGACCGCTTCGAGAACACGGGCCCAACGGGCGAGGACACCGTCACGGTCGTCAACTTCGAGGTCCTGGGTCAGAAGGTCATCGGGCTGAACGCCGGCCCCGAGTTCAAGTTCAACGAGTCCTTCTCGTTCTACGTCGAGTGCGACGACCAGGCTGAGGTCGACGAGTACTGGGGCAAGCTGATCGCGAACGGGGGCCGGGAGAGCCAGTGCGGGTGGCTGAAAGACCGCTACGGTCTGTCGTGGCAGATCATCCCCAAGCTGCTCGTCGAGCTGCTCAACGACGAGGACAAGGACGCTGCGAACCGCGTCATGCAGGCGATGCTGCAGATGCAGAAGATCGACTGCGATGCGCTGCAGCGGGCGTACGAGCAGCCGGTGAACGCCTAGACGCTCGGGCTTCGCAGTTGATGCGTTCTCTCGACGCAAAGCCGGGGCGTTCACTGCGACCTCCACGTCGGAGGTGATTGTTTCCCGGACCGACGCCTACGAGCCACGGCAGTGGGTTGGCCGGTCCGCGAGCGGGCCCAGCTTGTTTTGCTTATAGTCCTTTCTGGCAGAAATGCCCTTTTCTTCGTTATTGCCCCGGCCGAGAAAGGACCCTCTTATGCGCCGCATGGTCGTTGTGCTCGTCACCGCTCTCCTCCTGGCGCCGGCTCCGGCGGCGCTGGCCCACAAGGAGCGGCCCACCGAGTCCCCGGCCCGGCCGGGCCACGTGCCCGATCAGAGCCGGGTACCCACTCAGGTCCTGGATGTCTGCAAGACGGGTGAGTGCCCCTTCGTGCACATCCAGGACGCGGTCAACGCCGCGATCGACGGTGCCCTGATCCGGATCTGGCCCGGCACCTACAACGAAGAGCCGAGCGCCGCGCAACCGGATCTGCCCGCGGACAATGCGGATGGGACGTACTCCTTCGAGTTCCACGTCCGGAACCCCCACGCCCAGAATCTGATCGCGATCGTCGGCAAGCGCGACATCACGCTGCGGGGGATGGGAGCTGCTCCTCGCGACGTCGTGATCGATGCGAAGTTCGAGAAGCACGTGGTGATCCGCGGCGATCGCGCCGACGGGATCATCCTCGAGAACCTGTCCGTGTGGCACGGGTTGGAGCACGGCGTGTACATCCTCGACACGGCGGGACTGCTGATCGACGGCGTTCACTCGGGCTACAGCCGCGACTACCCCTTCCTTACCTTTGCGAACGATCACGGCCTGATGAAGAACTGTGAAGCCTTTGGTGGAGGAGACGGCGGCCTCTATCCCGGCGGATCGGCCGAGACCCCTGGACGATTCTCGATGGAGATCAGGAACTGCCGCTCGTATCACAACGTTCTGGGCTATTCGGGCACGCAGGGCAATCACGTATGGGTGCATGACAACGAGTTCTTCGACAACGCGGTGGGCTTCGTGTCCGACTCCGAGACCGATCACCCCAACTATCCGCAGGAGCATCTCGTCTTCGAGAGAAACAAGGTCTACAACAACAACTTCAACCCGTATCTCGAG